>CAYVZI010000001.1:0-8973 GCA_964456475.1 uncultured Candidatus Saccharibacteria bacterium
AGGTTCGATTCCTACCGCACGCACAGTGAGCTGTGCGAACTTGTGCGTGCGAGCGAGACAACTGCTTGTCTCGCGGGTAGGAATCGAAAGACTTTTCGTTACCGAGCCTGCGAGGTCGAAAAGTACCCGCGACCGTAGGGCGAGATTCCTACCACAAATTCCTTTGCTCGTTGTTCCTATGAAAGAAGCAAAGCCATATTTTAGAGATGCATTAATAGCTTTCGGGCGAATGTCAGGCTGGGTTGCTGGTCCGGTTATTTTGGCTCTCTTTTTGGGTAAATGGCTCGACGGTATCTATGGTACCGAGCCTTATTTGTTTATAGCAATTATCGGTCTTGGTTTTTTTGTTTCAATCTTTGGAATTATGAAAGAAACAAAAAGATATATTCGTATCGCGGAGGCAAAAGAAAAGGAAATCTCAATTTCTCTAGCTAACTCAGCGATTGATCAAAAGAACATAACGGAAAATAATTGAATACAATAATGGAACATACAACAGACACAATTGAACACCCTGTCACTGAATCCGAAACGCATGATTTGCCAGTCGCTCATGAAGCTACAGGTGGTCATGAACTTAAGCATGAGCAAACCCTCTATGCTGAACCCGTTTTTCACATTGGCAGTTTTCCTGTGACGAATGCGCTTATCACAAGTTGGGTTGCTGTGTTGGTGATTGTTATTTTAGCAATTGCACTTCGATTGTCATTAAGAAAAATTCCAGGAAAACTCCAACATATTTTTGAAATATTTACCGAAGGAGCATTTTCTGTCGGAGATCAGGTTACAAACGATCGCAGAATTACTGAAAAGGTCTTTCCGATTGCAGCCTGTGTTTTCTTTTTTGTGCTCATCAACAACTGGCTCGGTATTCTTCCGTTCATGGCCCTAGGTCTTGTGGAGCATGGAGATACATTCATACCTTTCTTGCGCTCAGGGACAGCCGACCTTAACACGACGATTGCTATCGCAGTTATTTCCGTTATTGGAGCAAACATCTTTGGCGTGTTTATGATTGGTGGATGGAAAATGTTCAACAAGTACATCAACCTAAAAATACTTGGAACTATTTTTACCAAGATTCGAAAAGACCCAGTGACTATTCTTGTCGCACCTATCACATTCGCTGTCGGTCTTATAGAGATTGTGGGCGAGATGGCCAAAATTGCATCTCTTTCACTTCGTCTTTTTGGAAACGTCTTTGCTGGCGAGGTACTTCTTGCTTCAATGGGAGCGATGGTTGCGTATTTTGTACCGATTCCGTTCTTGCTTCTTGAGGTTGGTGTGGGAATAATCCAGGCATTCATTTTTGCCGTTCTCACAACGGTCTATTTCACAATAGCTGCTCAAGATCATGATCATGAAGAAGAACACACTCATCCAGAGGAGCACGGCGCAAACGTGCTCGATGAGGTTCCTGAAGGAGATATTCCGACAAAGGCACACATTTAGCTTCTGTCGCCCGTATGTCCCAGAGTTTACTCCTGGACATACGGGCGACAGAAGAAAGGGGGTCGGGGAAAACTTTAGTTTGCCCCGTGGAGGAGAGCAGTGAGCAGGGCGAGCGCAGAGAACCGAGTGGTTCTCTGAAACTAAATTCATAAGTGCATTTATTTATGAATTTAGTTTAACTGTGTCTTATGGTATTCTGTTCCAGGATGCCAAAAGTCAAAGGTCAAATGATTATTATTAGTTAATTGAGTATAAGTACACATGGAAACAACTTCACATATCCCGGAAATCGCAAAGGCAATCGCTATTGGCTTTGGAGCTATGGGACCAGGTCTTGCTATCGGTTGGATTGGATCAAAAGCTATGGAAGCTATTGGTCGTAACCCTGAAGCAGCGGGAAAAATTTTCGTTCCGATGCTTATCGCGTCAGCGTTTGCTGAGGCTATTGCGATCTACACACTTGTGGTCGCTCTTTCAATCAAGTAAGCAGTTAGAAGATTTAAGCTGCGCTTAAATCTTCACTACTGCATACTTGCAGTTCGGGTTTCTACTTTCTACTTACTATTTTCTACTAACTAAACTATGGATTCACTCATCTCAACATTTCATCTCGACTGGAAACTCATGGTCGCTCAAGCAATCAATTTTTTGATTGTTATTCTTGTTCTCTATTTCTTCGCCCTCAAGCCACTCAAGAAATTGATGGATGAGCGTGGAGCAACGATTGAAGGTGGACTCAATAATGCAAAGAAGCAGGAAGAGTTACTTAAAAATGCACAAGCAGAGTATGAGGCAATGATTGCAAAGGCGAATGCCGATGCTGTAGCAAAAATGAAGGAAGCCAAGAACGATGCTGAGGCAAAAACTGCGCAAATGATGGAAAAGGCCCAGGCCGATGTGGTAGCTACAATTGCAGCTGGTAAAATCCAGCTCGAAGCAGAAAAGGCAACAATGATGCAGGAAGCGAAGAAAGAACTTACAGCACTTGTTGTTTCTGCTACCGAAAAAGTACTTGGCGGAGTGGTTACGGAAAAAATTGACGCAAAAATCGTTGAAGAGTCTATCAAACAACTATAATGAAATTAGTTAGCACAAAAAACTTGGCAGAAGTTCTCCTTGAGACACCCGATCTTTCGATGAAGGATTTTGTTACATTCCTTGCAAAAAATAAAATGCTCGGATGTGTTGACGAGATCATCAGAGAGTTTGAGATGCTTTACAACAAAAAACACAACAACATCGAAGCCACAGTTACAGTCACCGAACGCCTTTCCGAACACAAACAAACTGAAATCCGTCACGCATTGAAAGAAAAATACAAAGCCGACACGGTACATCTCACCGAGAAAATAGACCAGAGATTAATCGGAGGAATAAAGATTCAAGTGGGCGATACGGTGTACGATAGCTCGATTCGAAACACATTACGACAATTAGAAACACAATTACTCAAATAACAATATGACTACAAAAAACCTTATAATCGAAAATTTGAAGAATGAAATTTCGAACTTTGAAAAAAGTACGAAGACAGAACATGTGGGTGTAGTTGTAGAGGTCTTCGATGGTATTGTGCGTGCGACTGGACTCTCAGCACTTAAAGCATCAGAAATGGTGACTTTCCCAGGTGGTGAACAGGGTGTGGCGCTGAACCTTGACGAAGGTACTGTTGGTATCATTGTGCTTGGTGATTACGCAAAAATCAAAGAAGGTGATGAGGTGAAGGCTACAGGAAAAATTCTTGAAATCGGAGTAGGGGATGCAATCATTGGCCGAGTGGTCAACCCTCTTGGAATGCCTATTGATGGACAAGGCAACCTTGCTACTTCAAAGAATTATCCTATCGAACGCGTGGCTTCAGGCGTTATCACTCGTCAGGGAGTGGATCAGGCAATGCAGACTGGTATCAAAGCTATTGACGCACTTGTGCCAATCGGACGCGGACAACGTGAGCTCATCATCGGTGACCGCCAGACAGGAAAGACTGCGATCGCAATCGACACAATCCTCAACCAAAAAGGCCAGAACATGAAATGTGTGTACGTTTCAATCGGTCAGAAAGATTCAAAACTTCGTAAACTCGAAACTCGTCTTCGTGAAGGAGGCGCAATGGATTACACCGTCATCGTTTCGGCTGGAGCGTCAGATCCTGCTGCACTCGCATACATTGCTCCATACGCTGGAGTTTCTATTGCAGAATATTTTATGGACAAAGGTGAAGATGTATTGATCGTGTACGATGATCTTTCAAAACATGCAGTTGCATACCGCGAAATCTCACTCTTGCTCCGTCGTCCACCAGGCCGTGAAGCATATCCTGGAGACGTGTTCTACCTCCACTCACGACTTCTTGAACGTGCATGTCGCAAGAACAAAGAATACGGTGGTGGATCTATCACAGCGCTCCCAATCATCGAAACACAGGCTGGAGACGTGTCTGCATACATTCCAACAAACGTGATTTCTATCACTGATGGACAAATTTTCTTGGAAACGGATCTCTTTTATAAGGGTATCCGCCCAGCGATCAACGTTGGACTCTCGGTTTCTCGTGTGGGAGGATCGGCTCAGATCAAGGGTATGAAAAAAGTTTCTGGAACACTCAAGCTCGACCTTGCTCAATTCCGTGAACTCGAAGCCTTCTCGCAGTTCGGTTCAGACCTCGACGAAGCTACAAAGAAACAGCTTGAACGTGGACGCCGATCAGTGGAACTTCTCAAACAACCACAATATTCTCCGATTCTCGTTGAACATCAAATCATTTCCCTCTACGCTCTCGGAAAAGGATATCTCGACGATGTAAAAGTTGCAGATATCGGACGCTTCGAAAAAGAACTTGTTGAGTATGTTGAAACAAACGCAAAGACATTCATGAAGCAGGTTCGCGAAAAGAAAATGTGGGAAGACGACGGTGAGACAGAATTGAAATCAGCGATTGAGAGCTTTAAGACAGTTTTTATCTAATCATTTTATGAAGCTAGCACTCAAAATTTTAATCGGTATGGTTTTGGTGATTACAGCTGTAATATTTTGGAGCGTTAAGTTTACTGATTTTTGGAAAGTTGATAAGTGTATCGATCTTGGCGGATATTGGAATTATCAAACAAAGCAATGTATAGGCAGTAAGTTTGTAAATGAAAACCTAGAACCTAGACCCTAAAACCTATAACCTAATTCAAATGGCTGGAACAAAAGAAATCAAAAGACGAATAAAGAGTGTCAAAAGCACTAAGAAGATAACCAAGGCGATGGAACTCGTCTCGGCTTCTAAAATGAAGCGCGCAATCTCTGCGACGCTTTCTGCTCGTCCATATTCCGGCTATTCGTGGGAAGTGCTTCAAGCTCTTTCTGAATTTGTGACCGAGACCAAGAATCCACTTCTTGAAACTCGTGATGGTACCAACACGCTCGTTATACTCGTCACCTCAAACCGTTCGCTTTGTGGCGGATACAATACTCAAGTCACTCGAAAGACAATCGCATTTTTGAAAGAGAATGCCGGAACTCACATTGATTTCATCTCTGTCGGAAGCAAAGGGGAGGGAGCATTACGCAGACTTGGTCAAAACATCATTGCTTCATTCAACGGTGTTTCAGACAAGCCAACACTCCGTGATGTACTGCCAATCGCAAATTTTGCCATCGATGTATACAAGCGAAAAGAATACGATAAAGTGGTGGTGGCGTACACTGATTTCGTTTCCGGCCTCACCCAAATCCCTCGCATTAACACACTACTCCCAGTAAAACGCGAAGAACTCAAAGAAGAATTGAATGATGGTATTCTAAATTCTAATCCCTCAACCCTAAACCCTACCCAATACACTTTCGAACCTGATTACGAAACACTCATGAGTATCATTGTCGAGAAGATTGCCAGAATGAGAGTGTTCCAAATGATCCTTGAATCTTCTGCTTCTGAACACTCTGCACGAATGCTTGCCATGAAGAACGCAACCGACGCAGCAGGAGAAATGATTGATGAGCTGACACTAGCATTCAATAAGGCACGTCAGGGAAGTATTACACAGGAAATTTCAGAGATATCAGCAGGTATGGCAAGTGTCAGCTAAATTTTTATGATAGAAAACGAAATCATATTTGAAATACGTGATATAAACGGAGGTAATATCCTGCGCATTATTCCTCATAAGCTTTTGTACCCCGATGCAGAAATTGAAGAAGATAGACAAACGCTTTCAATTGACGTTGAAGCATCACTTGAAAAATTCGCTTCTCAGGTCAAGTATCAGGCAGAAATGCGAAAAGACGATTTTTTAAGATTTAAAAATGAACTCGAAGGACTCAATAAGAATTTATCAGGTGAAGCAATTTTTGAAACAACAAGAGACGGGTATGTTGAAATGAGGTTTAAGGGTGATGGAATTGGTCATTTCGGTGGGACGTGTATTGTTACGAACGCAGACTACAGTTCTCTTATAAGGTTAGAATTTGAAATGAATTTTGATCAAACTCAAATACCAGTTTTTGTTAAGCAATTAGAACGAATCATCGAGAAGTTTAGTAATTAAATTATAAATTATTATGAAAGGAACAATCAAAACAATCATCGGACCGGTCGTCGACGTTGAATTCGAGGGAAACGTACCTTCAGTCCACAACGCACTCGAAGTTGCACTTGAAGGAGGAAACAAGCTCGTTCTTGAGGTTGCATACCATCTTGGTGGTAACACAGTTCGCACTATTGCGATGGATACGACAGACGGCATTGCTCGCGGTATGGCCGTGACTGATACAGGGACTGCGATCTCTGTACCAGTTGGAACAGACACTCTTGGACGCATCTTCAACGTTCTTGGAGATGTGATCGACGGAAAGGATCAAGTGAAGACTACAAAGCGTCTTCCGATTCACCGCGATGCTCCAAAATTCATCGAACAAGCGACAAAAGTTGAAATCCTCGAAACTGGTATCAAGGTCATCGACCTCATCTGTCCAGTGCTCAAGGGAGGAAAGGTGGGACTTTTCGGAGGAGCGGGAGTGGGAAAGACTGTGGTCATTCAAGAGCTCATCAACAACATTGCGAAGGCGCACGGAGGTGTTTCTGTGTTTGCTGGAGTAGGAGAGCGTACTCGTGAAGGTAATGACCTCTACCACGAAATGAAAGAATCAGGCGTTATCGACAAGCTTGCCATGGTGTTCGGACAAATGAACGAACCGCCAGGTGCTCGTGCTCGTGTGGCTCTCTCAGGACTCACTATGGCGGAATATTTCCGTGACGAAGAAGGCAAAGATGTGCTCCTCTTCATCGACAACATTTTCCGCTTCACTCAAGCTGGATCTGAAGTATCAGCGCTCCTTGGACGTATTCCATCAGCGGTGGGATATCAGCCGACTCTCGCATCAGAAATGGGAGCGATGCAGGAACGCATCACTTCGACAGACAAAGGTTCGGTAACGTCCGTGCAAGCTGTGTACGTGCCAGCCGACGACGTGACTGACCCAGCACCAGCGACAACATTTGCTCACCTCGACTCTACTGTGGTGCTCAACCGTTCGCTTACAGAAATTGGTATTTATCCAGCCGTTGACCCACTCGACTCATCATCAACAATTCTCGATCCGAACATTATCGGTCAGGATCACTATGAAGTCGCTCGTGAAGTTCAGCGTGTACTTCAGCGTTACAAGGATTTGCAAGACATCATTGCGATTCTTGGAATGGATGAACTTTCAGAAGAAGACAAGCAACTCGTGGCTCGCGCTCGTAAAGTACAGAAATTCCTTTCACAACCATTCTTCGTTGCCGAACAATTCACTGGTGCACCAGGAGCATATGTTCCGCTTGTCGATACTATCCGTTCGTTCCGCGAAATTCTCGATGGGAAGCATGATGACAAGCCAGAAAAGGAATTCTATATGAAAGGAGCGTTGTAAGAAGTTGAAAGTTTATAAAGTTCATCAAGTTTATAAAGTAAATGCAAAAACAACTCAAACTTAAAATCATCACACCGGAACGAACTGTCTTTGAAGAGATGGTGGATTCGGTTACGATTCCGACAACGCTCGGTGAAATCGGAGTATTTCCGCACCACATTTCGCTCGTTGCTGCTTTGGCATCCGGTGATATTGTAGCCAAGAAAAATGGGGAAGATATTCCCATGGCAGTTGTTGGCGGATTTCTTGAACTCAAAAATAATGAGCTTGCAATTCTTGCCGACTTTGCGGAACATGTTTCTGATATTTCCGACGAAGCACTCGAAAAAGCAAAAGCTCGCGCAGTTGAACTTGATCGAATGAAAAAGAATAATGAAGTTGTGGACTTCGAACACTTTGAATCTGAACTTGCACGATCACTTACTCGCGTGAAGATTGCTGATAAGTGGAGAGGAAAGAAATACAGGATTTAATCCAAGGTTCTAGGCACTAGCTTCTAGGTTCTAGAAAAATGCGAATTCGTATTACTAGAAACTATGAACCTAGAAACTAGAACCTAGTTTCTAGCAATCCACAATTGTGTTGAAAACTACTTTGCAAAATAAAACCGTATGAGTATAATACTTGTATAAGTGGTCGACAAAAAAAGAAAGAGCCCTCGTTGCCTATCAGCGAAGGGCTTTTTCTTTTTTTACATGCGTGTCATTCTGAGCTTGTTTCAGAATCTGTATAAAAAAATCCCCCGCATTTGCGGGGGGAAATTGCTTTAAGGTTTTGCTACTTTTTGTAGCGAGGGGCCGGCTATTCATGCTTGATTACTACATACACTTTTATACTTACGTATTGCGGAATCCACGGGATGGTTCCGTCCGAATTAAAAAGCACTATATCAAACCCGTACGGGTTATTAAAATGCTGAATAATCGCGCCGCCTTCCACGGTTGTAGGTGTGGCGTGCATACCGTCGTGGAGTTCTATATCCATGATGTAACATACAAAGCCGGATGAGTTCCGGTCAGCCTGAGTGAATCCAGCCTTAAAACGCTTCTTGGCTGGGTCGTATTCATACTGAGACGAATCTATCGTTGTCTCACCACACAGTATGGTGTCGTTGATAGGTCCACTGTATGTGTTGCCCGGGTTACCGTTTGGCTGGTTCGGGTCAACATAATAAACGTTGGTTGTCTTTCTGCAACCAACTGCCGTGAGGAGCGCGAAGCATCCTAAAATTATGATTCTTTTCATGTCGAAAATTTTTCTTTTTTAATGAAGTTATAAACACATTATACACTATTAATATATATAAGTCAAGTAGCAATACGCGAATCAAAATATGTTACGATATAAGCATGGAAATCGTAAAAACAGATGGTGCACATGAAGCATACAGTCCCGCAAAGTTTTGTCTTTCACTTCGAAAGGCAGGCGCACCGCGAGATCTCGCTGATACAGTATGTAAAACAATCGGAAACAAAATCAATCCGAACGCTTCGACCACCACTATCTTTCGAAAAGCTTTAAAATATTTGGTAAAGGAAAACCCAGAAATTGCTGCGAGATACGGACTCCGCCGCGCGCGGGCGGCGCGGGGCCCCGCCCGGGTTGTTTTTTTGAAATACATGG
>CAYVZI010000001.1:8983-78353 GCA_964456475.1 uncultured Candidatus Saccharibacteria bacterium
ACAAACCCAATATTTGCGGGCCTTTCCCCCCCCCCCGCGGGGGGGTGTTGATAGCAGCCCCCGCAGGTTTCATTTTTGAACAATACTTCGAGATTGTTCTTCAGTCGTATGGATTCAAGACTAAGCGCGATGTGATCCTGAAAGGCAAATGCGTCAATCATGAAATAGATGTCATTGCTTCTACTGGGAGCAAGCGTTTTCTTGTAGAAGCAAAGTATCACAACATGCCGGGAATCAAGACGCATGTGGATGTAGTGATGTATGCGGATGCTCGACTTATTGATATTGTTGGCAATGAATCGAAGAACAATCAGCAGAAATTCGAATATGGAATGTGGGTGGTGACAAACACAAAATTTACTGACACTACAATAGCATATGCGAAGTGCAGAGGAATTCGTTTGACTGGCTGGAATTATCCACGAGGTTCATCGCTCGAGGACATTATTGCTGACAAAAAATTGTATCCGGTTACCATCCTGCCGTCGTTGCCAAAACTTCTTCTCCCAATTCTTGCCGAAAAAAACATTATCCTTGCACAAGATTTGCTTACGTATGAAGTGGGTGATATGGTTCGACAATTTGGAATAACTCGTGAAGTTGCAGAGAAGCTTGTACACGAGGTTTCGGGAATTATAGGAGTCACATAGTTGAAAGTTATAAAGTTTGTAAAGTTCATAAAGTTATACAAATGCAAAATACAAAACAAAGCACAGAACTAGGAACACTGTATGTGGTTGCTACTCCAATAGGGAATCTTGAAGACATTACGCTTCGGGCTATTCGTGTACTTAAGGAAGTTTCACTTGTGTTGTGTGAAGACACACGGCACTCACGTGTTCTCCTTTCACACCATGGGATTGCAACCAAGACGGAGAGTTATCATGCGCGATCTGCAGATTCGAAGATGGAACAAATTGCAAAAAAACTTGAGTGCGGGGAAGACCTCGCACTTATTTCTGACGCTGGAACTCCGCTCATTTCTGACCCTGGTAATCCACTCATTTTATTCCTTAACAAACGATTTGGTACTGAATTGAAAATAGTCCCAATTCCTGGCGCCAGCGCGCTTACTGCAGCTCTTTCGGTCATTCCTGTACCATCTGGACGATTTACATTTATCGGATTTGTTCCACACAAAAAAGGACGTCAAACTGCAATCAAGGAAATGCGAGAACGCGATGATGCGACTGTGTGTTATGAATCGTCACATAGAATTTTGAAATTACTCGCTGAATTTGAGGAATTTTTCCCCGAGGCACGCGTGACTATAGCACGCGAGCTCACAAAACAATTTGAGGAAATTATTTCCGGAACAGCGACAGAATTAAAAACTCTTCTTGAATCAAAGCCTGAAAAACAGAAAGGAGAATTTGTTGTAATAGTCTGCAATAGTTTGTAAAGTCAAAAGTTCATAAAGTTCATAAAGTTTGATACAATACGTTTATGAAAAATATCAACGAGAAAGCAGTTATCATTTCCGGTGTTTGGATTGTAGTTCTACCTTACACAGGCTTTCCGAGTAGTTGGAAAACAGTACTTTTGATTATTACTGGTCTTGTACTTATGTATATAGGTATAGCACTTCTCAAGAGAAAAAAGCAGAATGAAGCCTTGGACAAATCAGAAAAACGAACAGGAACATTTACCGAAGTAGTTTAGATAGTCAAAGAGGACTAAGATATATGAAAAGTACATACAAAAAATTGGGTATCATCGGAGGAGTAACACTTGCAGTAGCTAGTATTGTTTTTTTTGCTGCACCGCACGTGTTCAGTGTTGTGTACGATAGAACTCAACCAGAAGAAGAACTAGCTGTAAAAAACAAAATTACCAAAACTGAAAAAGCTTCTGAGGTGAAGGTTCTCGATACTGTGGCATATGATGCAAAAATGCTCGCGCTGGCCAATCTTCCACCGCCACTTCCGCCAACCCCTGAAAAAATAATCACCAACAAAGACGGAACAAAGACTGTGATTCCAGCTAAACAGCCAGCCCCAGTGGTCCATAATTGGCCTGTAAAGACTGCATATCCAAAAGCTGGTGCATTGCTCCCGTTTAATCGAATCGTTGCGTATTATGGGAATTTTTATTCGACAAAAATGGGTATTCTTGGAGAATATTCCGAAACTGAAGTACTTCGTAGATTGGCCGAAGAGACCAAAAAATGGAATGAGGCTGATCCAACAACACCCGTCATGCCTGCAATCGATTACATCGCAGTGACAGCACAGCTCAGTCCAGGACCCGCAAAGAAGTACCGCCTTCGAATGCCAGATAGTCAAATAGACAAAGCCATTGCAATGGCCGGAAAAATCAATGGAATTGTGATTCTTGAAATCCAGCCAGGACTATCGACGTTTCAAGAAGAAATCCCTGCACTTGAAAAGTATCTCAAGATGCCACAGGTACACCTCGCGCTTGATCCGGAGTTTGCTATGAAAAATGGAGCACGACCTGGCACTGTAATTGGTAGTGTGAGTGCTTCTGATATCAATTGGGCGGCGAATTATCTGGCCAATCTGGTGCGAGTTCATAATCTTCCACCGAAAGTTCTTGTTGTGCACCGCTTTACACGACCGATGGTAACAGGATACAAAACTATCACTCCACTTCCTGAAGTACAGATTGTGATGGATATGGACGGATGGGGCAGTCCTGCAAAGAAAAATGGCACGTACAAAAATATTGTCGCTCATGAACCAGTACAATTTACCGGATTTAAATTATTCTATAAGAATGATTTAAAGGCACCGAGTACTCGACTACTCACAACGACAGATTTACTTAGCCTAACTCCTCGACCAATATTTGTGCAGTACCAGTAGAGTTTCAATATCTAAATCCTAATTTCTAATGTCTAAAACTAGGTTCTTGAAAAAGGAATCTGTATAATTATTATATGAAATTAAAAACAAAAATTGCATTTATCGGTGGTTCAATTGCACTACTGCTCGGTGTGTTGGTTTTGGGTATAGCTATCGGTTATGCGCATCGACCATACGTTAGTAGAATCATGAGCGTTGTCGACAAAGAGGTACCTACTGATATCAAGGCTGATTTTGAACCGTTTTGGCAGGTGTGGAGTATGATAGACCAAGAGCACCCTGGTGCAGAAAAAGTATCGTCAGAGGATCGTGTCTATGGTGCAATAAAAGGACTCGTAGATTCGTTGAATGATCCATATTCTGTTTATATGCCTCCTCAGGAATCAAAAGATTTCAACGATATTATCTCGGGAACATTTGGTGGTATTGGTTTGGAAATCGGAATAAAAGATAAGATTATTACGGTAATCGCTCCACTAAAGGATGCTCCAGCCGAAGAGGCAGGAATAAAGTCTGGTGATAAGATTCTCAAAATTGATTCACTTCCGACAAACGATATGTCTGTCGACAAGGCTGTACATATTATCCGCGGTGTTCCTGGTACTGTTGTAAAACTTACTATACTGCGAGGTGATGAAGGTCAACCACAAGAGATCGCAATTACTCGTGCAGACATTTCTATTCCAACACTTGATGCAAAATTGAGAAGCGACGGAATTTTTACAATATCACTGTACAATTTCGGTGCACTATCTGCTTCATTATTGCGTGATGCATTGCATCAGTTCAATGATAGTGGTTCAACAAAGCTCATTATAGATCTCCGTGGTAATCCAGGTGGCTATCTTGATTCCGCTGTAGATATGGCAAGTTTCTTTCTTGCTGAAGGCGAAACGGTCGTAACCGAAGACTTTGGAACAAATGGATCTCCACGTGTGTATCGCAGTAAGGGATATCGATTGATAGATATGAAGAAGACAAAGGTTGTGGTCTTGGTGGACAAGGGTTCAGCTTCTGCTTCTGAAATTCTCGCTGGTGCACTTTTGGAACATGGTGTTGCTCCAATCATAGGCGAAACAACATATGGAAAAGGGTCAGTGCAGAAAGTCATCGAAGTAACGGATACAACATCTCTAAAGCTTACTGTTGCAAAATGGCTCACTCCAAATGGAGTCTCTATTTCCCAAAAAGGAATCGAACCAACAATCGAAGTGGTCACTACCGATGAGCATATAAAAAACAAGGTTGATCCAGTCCTTGATCGCGCGGTAGAGTATCTTAAGACAGGGAAGTAGGAGGTGCTAGCTTCTAGGGTCTAGGTTCTGGAAACTAAATTTGAGCATCAAGAAAAACAGCACACTTGTGCTGTTTTTCTACTAAACCCTAATCCCTAGACCCTAACCCCTCTTTGATGTAATATAAAGCTCATGAAAGTAGTATTCATCAAAGATCTCAAAGGGGTAGGGCATAAGAACGATATCAAAGACCAGCCAGACGGCTATGCCCGAAATCACCTTATTCCAAAGGGTTATGCGATTCCAGCAACTGCGGAGGCAATCAAAAAAGTCGAGCGCGGAGCGAATGAAATCCGTGTCGAAAAAGAAATCCAATCTGACCTTTTTAAGCGCAACCTCGAGGCAATTAATGGTGCTGGAGTGACACTCAAAGTGGCTGCAAATGACAAAGGTCACCTTTTTAAGGCTGTTCACGCCAAGGATATTGCAGATGCTCTCAAAAAAGATTTGCGAATCATTATCTCTGAGCAATATATAAAAATCCCTGAACCGATTAAGCAGACTGGCGAATTCAAGGTAGGAGTTGAAGCACTCGGGATGAAAGAATCTATTACAGTGAATATTGTAAAAGGGTAATATGGAAGGATTCGAAAAAACACCGGTGTTTAATATTCAAACATCACTCGAAAAGATTCAAGGGGTTTCTGATATCAAAAAGTTGGAATTAAATGAGGAGTATTTTTCAAACTTTGGAAAAGAAATTGAAGTACGCGATGCAATAAAAAATAACTACGAATCGGTTGACGCATACAAATTCAACTATGTGTCAGATGGACTTAATATCGTTGGTTATATATGGTCCCCGAAAGAAGTAGACCAGCAGTTGCCACTTGTTGTGTGGAATCGAGGTGGAACAATGCATGTCGGTAACATTGGTGAATTGTCCGGCACTCCTTTTCTAGCCCCAGCTGAATTAGCAAAAATGGGACATCTTGTTGTCGCGTCTGAATACAGAGGTAGCACAGGCTCAGAAGGTCACGATGAATTCGGCGGAAAAGACCTGAACGATGTTGTGCAAATTAAAAGAATTGCAGACCAGCTTCCTATCACACTACCCGGTAAAGCAATTGTTGCAGGTGCAAGTAGAGGTGGAATGATGAGTTATTTGCTTGCAGCAAAAGAACCGTGGGTAAAGAAGGTTGTATCGATCGCTGGACTTACAGAGTTACAGGACCACCCTTATATGAAAGAAACATTTGACAGATGTTTTGGTGGTTCGGATGAGGAAATGAAAAAACGATCAGCTACCTATTTTTATGAGAGTATCCCGCATGATGTACCATTACTTATTTTACAAGGAGTAAAAGACGAGAGTGTTCCAGTTGAACAAGTTCGAAAATTAACTACACTTTTGGAATCAAGCGGTCATACTGTGAAGTATCAAGAATATCCTGAAGGTGATCATTTCCTTTTGTACCCATCTAACGCAGAATCAAAGGATGCTTTGAAAACGATACAAGATTTTATTGATAAGTAATTGAACGATTATAAACAAAACCCGCATCATCAGATGCGGGTTTTGTGTTTTATGACTGATTTAGTCAACGTGAACGATTTTCTTTGTTGAGTGAGTTCCGTCGAAGTGTACTTTTCGCTTGTTAGCGAATGATACAGTTCCTTCCTTGAGAGCGAAGAGTGTGTGGTCTGTAGCAACTTTTACATTGCGTCCTGCCATAATCACTGTTCCGCGCTGACGAATGATGATTGATCCTGCTTTAGTTTTTTCCCCTGCGTAGAGCTTGGTTCCTAGATATTTAGGATTCGAGTCTCGCAGGTTATGGGCGGTTCCGCCCGCTTTACGATGTGCCATATAGGGTTAAAAATATTCGGGACGATTTCTATGCACGGGGACATCCAATGCCATATACAGTCAGTACCGATTTAGATATAATTAAAGTAACTTCATGAGTATACATACTTTAGCCCAAAAAATCAAGGCCTGGACAGGGGAGAGGAGACGACCCCTTGTTCTTGTTGGAATCCTTATATTTACGGCTTTTTCCTCCTTTTACGTTGGATATATTGCTCAAATCGAGACAAGTCCAAATGACTATCAATTCGAACCTCGTAGTACACAATCAGACCCGAAGGCAATCATACAAGCTACTGATGGGGCATTTATCGCCTCCCAAAATGGCACAAAGTACTACCCAAAGGAATGCATTGGAGCCAAAAGGATTAAGGAGCCTAATCGCGTATATTTTGAAACAGCAGACGATGCAGAGTCGCAGGGTTATTCATTAGCCTCGGGGTGTTGAAGTGATATACTTTGTCTGAGACAAAAACAATGGAAAGATCATCAATCATCAGTACAGTCACACTCGTGTTCGTAGTAATTACGATGGTTTTTCTTTTGAAAACGAACACAGTTCCAAGTATTCTTCTACCCGAGAAGACCACAGAGAATACAGTGCCTATATTGCAACTCCCTGTAGCTGTTAAAAAGATTGAATCACCAATTGTACTACCGGGAGGACTCAAGAAGACAAGTGAATCTGATGCAAATAATACACAAGTGCTGCCAGCTGATTATGTTCTCACACGTGCAGGTGTAATTTCCGAGACGAACCTGCATCGTGTTAAGTATGGAAAACAAACGTTAGTTGAGAACAAAAAACTTGATAGCTCTGCTCAAGCAAAGGCTGATGATTTACTCAAACGACAATACTTCGCACACGAAGCACCAGATGGAACAGCAATTGATGACCTGGTTCGTGAACAAGATTACAGCTATATCAAAATCGGAGAGAATCTTGCTCTCGGGAATTTTTTGAGCAACGCTGATGTAGTCACTGCATGGATGAATAGTCCAGGGCATCGAACAAATATTCTTGATGGTCAGTATACTGAAATTGGTATTGGGGTCGCTCGAGGTCTCTATGAAGGCCATATGGTATATTTTGCGGTTCAACACTTCGGACGACCAAGATCGTCATGTCCGAGCATAGAGTCAAATTTAAAATCACAATTTACAATTGCACAAAAGTATTTGGATGAACTTATCATTTCGATCAATACCCTAAAAGGTGCGATCGACCAGGGGAGCGGGAACAATGATGACCTAAATACCCTAATTGAAAAATACAACGCATCAGTGCTTCTTTATAAAGAAGCTTTTCAGAAAGCTGACTCACTCCGCACAAAATATAATGCTGAGGTTGCTGCATATAATGCTTGCTTAACTGGTGCTCAATAATAAGGTAAATGATGAGGGGGGGGGCACCACTTGATGACAAAGTAGTGTCCTTATTTGTCTGTGTGGAAAACTATATGGTAATGTCGCACAATATATCTTTCACGACATTATATCCTAATATAATGTGCGTGAAAGATAGCGATTATTTTCCAACGTGATTACACATCGGAAAATAATCTTTGGGCCGTAGACCCACACTGTCATTCCGGACTTGATACGGAATCCATGAATGTATTCTCCCCTCGATGCCTGCCACAAATTTTTTCAAAAAAGTTTTCAAAATTATTTTCTTACAAAAATTGTGTCATCCCGGACCCTGATCCGGGATCCATGGGTATCTGAGTTACATCTATGTGACTCCTTATATGCCTCTCATATATCAAATGGCCTTAAAACGCATTATACGAGATCAAAAATACGAGTTTAGCATCATTATCGACTTGATCCGATAATCCAGTAATTTTCTAGTGTTAAAGCATTTTTTACTAATTAGGGTGAGTTGATGGTAGGTACCGTCAATGCAAGACCTTGAGTATTCTGTAATCAGAAAGCGAACGGTGTACAGTTCCTGTTAGGAAGTCGACTTCCCTTTTTAAAAAATAAAAAACGCCCCATACTTTCGGGGCGTTTTATGTTTGATAGGTTTTTATCCTACGATTTCACTTGCTTCAACAAATCATCGATACTAACGGTTTCGATGGTGATTTTGCCGTTGTGACCGGTAAAAATTTTCCATACACCATCAGAAGGAACTATTGAATACTTCCCTTTGAACTTTAAAACTAATAAATCCTTCATTTCATTAAAAGCCAATTTCTTGGCTGTATCTAAAACTTCAGGCCTTACAATATTTTTCAGTTTAGGCGTAAGCAATTCAGTAACTTCAGCTGTAACGTCGTCATGTATCTCATCTTTCATCGTGTTACGCAGGTTGTTTTCAAAGGTAAGTGCATAATCCTTTTCCCACTGTGGTTTACGACGGTTAACAATCTCTTCTTCATCAGGAATAAGAGACTTGCCGTATTCGTGCAAAAATGCAACTTTTTCGGCACCGCTTAGGTTTTCATAAGCAAGCCGAGCCATTTGCATAGCTGGTGAATTTGGCGTAGCAACAGGCTCGGATACGATTGATACAACAACAGGTTGCACTGCTGTCGGCTTTGGAGTCGAACTTTCAGGTGCGGGAGTGACTTTCTCTTCTGCTGTATTTTTATCTCCAGGTTTACCATTGGACGTATTGTCCTCAGTGCCACCTTTTGATTTCTGTTCCTCCTCAATTTTGGCTTTTGGTGGAAAACAATCTGCACTTATGACATCATTGAAATAGACTGAGTAGTCTTCCTCATTTGGCAATTCGACAAGAGTCACTGTTGCTTTACTACCCACGTACGCATTAAAACCGCATTCGAGTAAATAGAACAATGTGCGCTCTCCTTGAAGCTTGCTACAGTTGTAAACCGTGGCGATACACTTGGCCACAGACTCTTCGTTAGCAAATTTTACATCACTACAATGCAATCCACTTCTTAGGCCAGCCTTCCTCAATAGTGATTTGAGTGAATCAAGGCGTATTTTAGGATCGATTGTAATGGTTTCGCTTCCGTTTTCATGATCAGCAGACTTTTCTTCACCGTAAGTGGTTAAAAAAGTTTCTGTCTCGTCACTTACTTTGAATTTAAATACGAGAGTACCGCTTGTACGTTTATCTTCGCACGTCATATACTTATCGTACTTTAACATGTGATCCTTTATTCTATTAAATAAGCCATTGTCACTACCTTTGACTATTAGAATGGGATAAGCAACCGTGCTGTTGCCATTCTGTGTCTGTGAAGTAAACGATGTACTTATTTTTCGAATCTCCTTTTTTACTGCGTCCAAAAAGAAGTGTGCTTTCGTTCTGCAAAGATCTGTTACCATAACCGTTGTTTTTTAATTGTGAAAGAATATAATATATATAGCATATATTGAGTCATATGTCAATATATGCTGAAAAAGGATAATATCCCTAAAAACCAAGGCATCAGTAGCGTGTAAGGCCTTTTCTGAGGGTCTTCCAGTCTGGACATTCTTTTGCCACCAAGGACCAGAAACGGTCGCTGTGATTGTGCTCTTTGAGGTGACAGACTTCGTGAATGATGATGTAGTCTTGAAGCTCTTTCGGTAGAAATACGATCTTGTAATTGAAATTGAGGTTGCCTCGCTTGGAACAACTCCCCCATCTTCCCTTCTGATTTCCGATGCGAATGGCGCCGAATGCGAATCCGTATTTCCTCGCATAGAACTGCGTGCGCTCGTAACCGAGCGCACGTGCTAGCTCTTTGTGAGCTTTATAGTCTTTGACGGTGAGTTTTCCGAGCAACGGAGCCGGATGATTTTTGATATATTCAAGTCGTTTTTCAATCCAATCAGTGTGTCTCTCAACGAATTTTGTAACAAATGAATTTGGGACCAGTTTTGGTTTTGAAACAATAATTGTTCCATCAGATTGCACTGAAAGACGCATGTTTTTTGCGCGTTTAGACACTCGGATTTGATATTCAAATACTGTTTTCATAAAGATCATTTAGGATACCATGATTTGACTAAATTTATATATTATGGTAATTTGCAAATGAACTTTTAAAACAAAAAATATGAAGAAAATATTCGCAATGACCATACTGATGGTCGGTATTGTAATGATGTCTTGTCGTGCTCAAGCACAAAGTGAAAGGCATCGGATTGTAAACAGGCTCATTGCTGAGGCAGACTCGGTATCGAGGGCTGCTGGTATCCCCTTCGTCGAAGATGTACTAACGTACATCAAAATAAAGAAGGTGCTCGCAGTACCGTTAGTAAGCAATGGTAAAAAAGTACTATTGCGCGAACCGGGAGACCCACTCAACATAAATCCGGTTCTGCTAACTGTAATCCTTAAGAAGGATACTGCTACGAGCCCTGAGCTGGCTCGATTGATTGAAAAAATGGGTACAACGTTCATCATCTCCAACATGCACAGTGTTGCATTTTACGAAGAAGACAGCCTGAGTGCTGTTTGGAGTGGTATTCGATTTATTCATTCCGCTTTCAATATGTATTTGCTTGGTACTAACAAGCAAAATACAGATATTGCGCAGACTTCGGCTCAGTATGCTGCGTACAATCTCGATTGCGATATTCTCGATGCAATAGGCGGAGAACAGTTTAAAGTCAGCGTAGAAAAATGTTTCCATTATATGAAAAGTCACCATAAGAATAATGGTGATACATTAAAGCTTTTTACTGAGAGCCTGCAGTATGTCGATATAATAGACGCAGAACTCGGGCCATATATTGAGCCAGGAGACAAATTGTTTCGGCGTTCACTCCTTACGTTTTATCTTGGATCCCGCTTCATTGAACATTTTTTTCCGGAGCAGGATAATAGCAAGAGAACGGCCGATTTAATACTTGGTTTAAGCTCAGTACATTAGTCGTGAATATATGAATATGTAAAGCCGCAATTTTTAATTGCGGCTTTTATTTTGTGAGAACGTCGACAATGTATTTGAAGTGCTTTTCTGATACCGGCATTACAGAGAGTCTTGAACCTGTCTTAGTCACCTCCATTCCATGCAATTCTCGACTACGTTTGAGGTCGCCGAGATTGACTGGAGTTTTGAACTTTTTTACGAAGGCCACGTCGACACAGGCCCAGATCGGCAGACCCTCTTTGGCTTTGGGTTCAAAATGCATATCCTTTGGATCAAATTGAGTTGCGTCGGGATGAGGTTTGCTTGCGACTTTGGCAATGCCGTAAATTCCAGATGGTGATTCAGTTGTGCCAAGTGAATGATAGAAAAGAATGAGATCACCAACGCGCATATTGTCACGCATAAAATTGCGTGCTTGATAATTGCGAATACCGGTCCAAGCAGTCTTCTTGTCGCGTTTCAAATCATCGATTGAATAGCATGTTCCTTCAGATTTTATAAGCCAGTAATTCATAAGCTCAGTATAACGTATTAGGTATCAGGTATAAAGTGCAGCAAATATTAAAATAAAAAGACACCAATTGGTGCCTTTTATAATTTATAACTATTTTTAGTATCTATTCCAGTAATAATAAAATAAATATATTGTAATCCCTGTAAACAGATATGATAGAAATATATTTATATAATCTTTGATACTTCTTGTAATTTCTATTGGGATAGCACCTGGTATTGGTGGAACCCAAGTCATCGTTCTTAATTCAACCGGAAAATACAAAATAATCCATTCCGCTGAAAACAATAGCTCTTTTTTACCCCATCCCTCAACAAGCCAAACGCATTCGGCAAACTTATTCTCTCCTACGATCTTTTTTGAAGAAAGTTTGAAAGTATAGTGAATTATTTCGCCTATACGAACAGGATTTTTGTATTCAATGCGATTATATCCTTTTGAAAGAACCTCCGTTGGTTCTTCAAATTCAAGTGCTTTAAATATATACGACTCTGCTTGAGCAACGGAACTAATTCCGTGACGGACATGACCCTTAAATTTTGATTTATAGGCACCAGAAGTAAGAAAATTAATATGAACAGGATTAAGATCTCCGGATACCAATCCAAAAATAAATGTCCATATATATCTTATTTTCCGACTCGGTGAATTATAAGTATATTCCTCGGAGAGAGTCATTATCTCTTTAAAACTATTTAATTTCATACGAGTTATATTTTGATTATAAAATAACATTATTTATAATTTATGTCAAATACTACAAAAGAATTTGATTTTTTGAGAAAAATATGTTCTAATATAGGCATGTTTAAACGCGTTCCAAAAAAGGATTCAAAATTCTCAAAAACTCGTGTTAATTCTTTCCCCGTAACCGGGTTACGGGGGGCTACTTCCCGTTCGAATTCCCTATCTAAGACGACTGTTCGAATCAACAAACATATGGCTGATATTGGCCTTTCTTCTCGTCGTGAAGCCGATGAGCTTATTGCCTCTGGCAAAGTCCTTGTAAACGGCGTTAAGGCCACTACAGGCATGCAAATTGATCCAAGTGTAGACAAGGTCAAACTGCTCGGCAACCGTCCGCAATCGTACGTGTATTATGCCTACAATAAACCTCAGGGTATCGTTACCACTGGAGCTCAAGGTGACGAAGAAGATATTCTCTCCGATACCAATTTCAAGGTACCTGTGTTCCCTGTCGGACGACTCGACAAGGATTCGCACGGCCTCATCTTGATGACCAACGACCGTCGCATTACACACCGCTTGCTTGATCCCAAGTTTGAACACGAAAAAGAATATCGCGTGACGCTCGCCAAGGGTGTGACTCAGTCATTCATCGACAAACTCGAACACGGTATGATCGTGGACAAAGTCCGTACTAAGAGCACTCAAATCACTCGCGAAGGCAACAAAGTATTTCGCATTATTTTGAAGGAAGGACGCAATCGTCAGATTCGCAAAATGGTGGAAGCTGCGGGTGACCAAGTCATGGATCTCATGCGTCTCCGCATTGAACACATCAAACTCGACAATCTTGCGGAAGGTACCTATCGCAACCTCTCAAAAGAAGAACTCCAAAAACTCCTCAAAAAACTTGGGTTGAAATAATTTAGATTATTCAAAAACCAACCATTCGGTTGGTTTTTGAATTCTGGACAAAATACGATAGTGGTGTAGTATGAAAAAAAACTGCACCATATGAAAAGTAACGTATTTAAAAATGGAAGCCTAAGTACACGACTTATGATTCTTGATCTTTGTCGCGAGCAAAAGTTGGCTGTATATCTGGAATTTACTGAAAATGCTCATGCGTATTTTAAACAAAAGTATCCTAATGAGTATGAGTATTTTCTTCTTGATGCTGATAAAAAGTTTTGTTTTGTTTCGAGGATTGATAGTGTACGTAAGCCTCAATCAAAATGCACGGTGACTCTTCTTGAATACTCCACGAGTGACGCAGAAACGTATGATGATTCGTGCTACATCGTAAAGACAACGCCGTCGAATAATAAAGGGTATGTATTAGAAATACCCATTACAATTATCAGCGGAGCAAATATTAGCACTCTGAAAATAAAATAAGTAAGAAGCAGTACGGCCGGTCATTTTTGACCGGCCGTTTTTCAATAGTTATTACACACGTTCGCCAATTTGTTGGCGCCACATTGCGGAGTAAAGACCTTTTTGTGCGAGTAAGTCGTCATGCGATCCAGACTCAACTATTTTACCTTTTTCAAGTACATGAATCACATCGGCGTGCATGATTGTAGAGAGTCGATGAGCGATAAGGATGGTGATATGAGCGCGTACTTTTGAAATATCTTTGATCGTCTTCCCTATCTCCTCTTCAGTGAGCGAATCGAGTGCGGACGTGGCTTCGTCGAAGACAAGAATGTTCGGCTCACGAAGGAGCGCGCGTGCGATCGAGAGGCGCTGTTTTTCTCCTCCTGAAACTTTGACCCCGCCTTCGCCTATTACCGTATCGAGTCCACGACCGCCACGTTCGAGCAAGCCCTGACACTGAGCCTTGCCCAGTGCATCAAGACATTCTTCATCTGTTGCATTTGGATTTACGAAGAGTAGATTCTCGCGAATGGTGCCGGCAAAGAGTTGGGTATCTTGAGTCACGAATCCTATCTGCTTCCTGAGCTCGTCCTTGGTGATTTTGTCATGAGGGATGCCATTGTATGCAACCACACCCGAACTCGGCGTGTAGAGCCCCACAAGCAGTTTTACAAGCGATGTTTTGCCCGAGCCTGATGGGCCAACGAAGACCACGGTTTGTCCGCGTGCGACTGTGTACGAAATCGAATCAAGTGCGAGATAGTTGGCTGTTTTGTATTGGAAGCAAACATCCTTGAATGCAAGATTTTGCACGGCACCGAGAGCTGTAGGGTTCTTTGCGACTGGCTCTTTTGGCATATTCATCAGCGTTTCGAAATTGACGAGGGATGCTTCTGCTTCGCGGTAGATTGAAATCACATTGCCCATTTCTTGCAACGGGTTGAAGATATAGAACGAATAAATATAGAGAGAGAAGAATTGGCCAAACGTGATCGTGCGAGCGTAGATGAGATACAAGAGGAAGAATAAGATGCCCACACGGATCGCATTGATGACCGTACCCTGGATGAATGAAAGACTGCGAAGATAGCGGAGCTTTTTGAGTTCGAGCTTCAGAATCTTGTCGGTCGTTGTATTGAGACGATTGATTTCCTGGTCAGCAAGTCCAAGACTTTTTACAAGCTCGATGTTGCGGAGTGATTCGGTAGTCGACCCAGCGAGTGCGGTCGTTTCGGCAACGATAATCTTCTGAATGTTTTTGATCTTCGTTGAAAGAAGAAGCGAAAGTCCACCGATCGTTGGGATAGTGAGAAGAAATACAACTGCAATTCCCCAATAGATATGAATGGCATAGACGGCAACGAATATGAATCCAATCAATGAGACGAAGAGGACATTGATGAGTGAGGCAATCAATTTTTCGGCATCTGCGCGTGTTTTCTGAAGCTTACCTAGCGTTTCCCCACTACGTTCGTCTTCAAAATTTTCATATGGTAGCGAAAGTGAGTGCGCTACGCCGTCGCGATAAATGTCGGCACCGACTCGCTGAGATACGCCGTTTAAGAAATAATCCTGGAAGTTCTTGGCGATACGTGAGACAAGCGCCACACCCATACTCGCAAGAAGAAGTAGGACGACACCATGAAAAAACTCTGCACGTGAGTACAGATCAAACTTGGTAGCATATTCATCAATTACTCGACTAAAAATGTATGGGTCGAGCAAAGAAAATATTTGGTTTATGGTTGCCAGCACGAGTGTGAGAGTGCAGAGCTTCCAGTACTTTTTGAGATAGCGGTAAAAGATTTTCATAATTTGAGCCTAGATTATAGCAGAAAAAATTAGGTAGTTGAAAAATTGACAAAATGCTATTTCAATGTAGTATGACTCATAAATATAGAGTCACATTCAAACATAAAAATTATGGAAGAGATTACTTTTAACCAGATAGTGCAATTCCTAAAAGGTTCGGTTACGAAGAAGCCATATAAGACACCGATTCTTTTAACAAAAAGGATTCTTGAAGAAAATGAAAAAAGGGTCAAAGAAATTCGATCAACAACATTTTTTTCCTTGATGAAGAAGCATTTTTCCCTAAGTGAAGAAACCACTCCTGACCCAAGCAATTTAGAAGACACGGAAAGATTTCAGCTGTCCATTGCTGTCTTTTGTTTACACTACACTGAAATGCTGGGCATGAGAGGAAATAATATGCCTGATACATACGACTATACATCATGGCGACATTGGTTTAGTACCAATATAGTGTTTCCTCCTCGTCACAAAAATTATTCAAAAAGGAGAGTTTGAACATAAATAATAGTAATACCGCTCATCCAGCGGTATTTTTTATAAACAAAAACTAATACTTACGAATGACTCCGCGGACGATTGCGCGGATTTGCAAATCATTTTCGGGATACATCGGTTTGAAAAGTTTGTTGGCTGGTTCGAGCCAGACCTTGTCCCCTTTCTTTCGAAAATATTTCATAGTGAATTCTCCATCGATTTCGGCAATCACAATTTCGCCATCTTTTGCATTGTCGGCACGTTCGGCAATGACCATGTCACCGTCGGCAATGTGTGCTTCAATCATGGATTCACCGTCCACCTCCATGATGAAAGTCTTGTCCTTTTTTTGTATCAAAAAATTGTCGATGTTTATCGTTGTCTCAAGCACGTCTTCACCTGGTGATGGAAAACCAGCTTTAACGAGACCAAGTATTGGGGTTTCGTTAAATGCACTAGCAGGCAAAAGTCGCCCGAGGGAATCCTTGGTGACCATGCCTGCGTCTATGAGCTTATCTACAAGTCGAGCGACTGCATTCTTGGATTTGAATCCAAAAAGTTTGAGCATTTCCGAATACGTGGGCATTCGGCGTTCTCGGTCATAGAATTTGAGAAGTATGTTTTTGTAATCGTTTTGCATTGGTTTAATAAATTTCAGAATCAAATGCAATTCGAGGCGCAATTGAGATTGTGACTAAAATGTACTACCTGTACATTGCAGAAGCAAACGAATGCGGCAACAAAGAAGTGCGTTGATTGTGGAATTTATAATTAGAATGAGAAAACTCGTGGCAATAATCTACTAAAAAATGTACTTGGAGTATTTTGTCGGATTTTTTTCAAAAGAAGTTTGTGATCGTGAGCCTCCTTTGAATATTCCAAACCATGCACAATCTTGTAGTCGATAACTTTGTTGATTCTCTGCAATTCTTTCTCAATTAACTTGAGATATTCTTGATGCTTCATAAAACTTCTTTTGAACTTGCATAAATAGCACATTTCTTTGTTGCTTCGCTCGTTCCCTCCTGCAATGTACGTCACAGTATATTTTAGTCGGAAGCCTCACTCGCGCCGCGAACTGTATCTATTTATGAAAGTTCAACTGTTATTTCTTATAATCCGACCGTGCCTATATCATATGTGAACGTTCGTTCACAAGCAAGTGTGGATAAGTAAAATGACACAGTATATTTGCAATGAAAAGCATCAATCGAAACAACACTGAAGTTACTTGGCTTTTTTGACAGCGTTTGCGATTGCTTTGACGACACGCTTATCAAAAGCATCGGGAATAATATATTTTTTGCTCAATTTGTTTTTTGGGACAAGATTTGCGAGTGCAAGTGCAGCTGCAACTTTCATTTTGTCAGTGATTTGTGAGACTTGTGCATCAAGCACTCCACGGAATAATCCAGGAAACACGAGTACGTTATTGATCTGATTTGGATAGTCAGAACGACCAGTGCCAAATACGGCAACTTTTGATTTTATAGCTTCTTCGTACGAAATTTCGGGTGTTGGATTGGCCATCGCAAAAATAATCGGATTGTCATTCATTGTTGCCACATCTTCCTTGGTGAGTAGATTGCCTGATGATACGCCAATAAACACATCGGCTTCAGCGATTGCGTCAGCGAGTGTGCCTATACGTTTGTTGCCGTTGGTCGTACGAGCGATAAGGAGTTTGTGTGCATCAAGATCGGTGCGATGTGTGCCAATAATCCCCTTTCGATCAAGTAGAATGATATTTTTCGGATCAAAACCAGCGACAGTGAGCAGATGAAATACTGCTTGGGCTGCTGCTCCTGCACCGCTTATAACAATAGATACATGCTTGGTCTTCTTTACGACCTTGAGCGCATTGGTGAGAGCAGAAAGAAGTACAATTGCAGTTCCATGCTGATCATCGTGAAAGACAGGAATAGATAATTCTTGTTTGAGTCGTTCTTCGATTTCAAAACAACGTGGAGCTGAAATATCTTCGAGATTTATTCCGCCGAAGACTGGAGCGATATTCTTGATTGTTTGAATAATTTCCTCAACATCTTGCGTTGCAAGACAAATAGGAAAAGCATCAACATTTGCAAATTGCTTAAATAAAAGTGCTTTGCCTTCCATGACTGGAAGTGCAGCCTCGGGGCCGATGTTGCCAAGACCAAGCACTGCAGAGCCATCAGTAACGACAGCAATGGTATTGGCTTTGATTGTATGAGTGTAAGCTGCTTTTGGGTTCTCGTGAATGTAAGAAGAAACTGCTGCCACTCCCGGAGTATATGCGATGGCGAGATCTTGTTTATTGCGAACTGAAACCGTGCCTTTAAGGGCAATCTTACCTTTGTGTTTTTTGTGTAATGCGAGCGATGCTTTTCCGTAATTCATAAAGACTATCCTAACATTTTGAATATAAAAAAACACCCCACTAATCTAAAAGAATAGATGGGGCGTTGTATACAAACATATTTTTTAAATTGTTTCAGGATGGGCTCCTGAGAGTGTGTCTCTGTTTTTTGCTTCTCCGGCAGCTTTCATCAACCTAACAAACGGCATGACGATCATCACTATCCCAACAAAAATAGGAATAACAGCCATTGACTGTTGCAACTTAGGATAAGCTGCCCTAATCTGGCCGAAATTTGTGTAAAAAAGAAATCCGGCAGCAATAAACATAACACCGAATGCAATATAAACGATTTTCGAAAATAATCTTGACTTTTTCATAGTATGGACGTTTTTCTTGAGTGTACGCTTATCCTAAAATCTGTCAATACCTATGGGAAGAACACCCGAAGCTCATCTGATTCATAAAATTTGGCACCGAGCTCTCCATATGTGATATTTTGTCCGCCTGTTGTAATGAGAGATCCACCAACCAGCGGGTTTGCTTTGGGTTTTGAAGATTGAAATCCGAGATTAAACAGCGTTACAATCACTCCAGGATTTGTGCTGATATCAAACCCAGTGTTTGCCCACTGTGTTTCGATTTCCTTTATATACAGAGCCGTGTAGAGGTATTGGTAGTAGTGATTTTTGTCATCGGTAAGACGATTATACAATTCTGTACTATGATTCACGCCCGGTGCGTATATGATAAGAGTATTCATCCCGTCACCTGGATAAAAAGGAGAGGTTGGATCACTTGCGTACTTCTCGATTTTTTCGGCAGTTTCTTGCTTGATACCTGAAACGCCCAATGAAAATTGTGATAGCGAACCAAGAATTTTAAGTGGTTCAAAGTATCGTTTAAATACTTCCCTATTTGCAGTGAAGAATCGAATCTGTTCCGGGACGACGACTGACGCAATCATGCGAGCCGAAACACCTGTCTCTACTGAAACTCGCTGAATAATCCCCGCGTCTTTTTCAAGTCCACCTTTGACCACTTGCCATTCGGGTGTTCTGTTCCACTCACAGATTTTCTCATTATCAGTACAAGGTGGTGTGGCAATCGTAGCGGTATTTTTTGCTGGTTTTTGGAAAAATGAGTTGCGTGAAGATATTGATCCTTTTACATTAAATACGCCAAGTTGCATGCCGAAATAGACAGCAGTAAATACAACGCCGACAAGTGCAAATAGAGATACAATAATTTTAAAAAGAGATTTCCAAGCTGAATTCATGTAATCGGAGTATACCTGTGAAGAATTTTTTTGCAAAAAAATTCTAATTCAACGATTATTTTATAGCAGTGTAAAGCGTTGGTACCGTGTCTTGCACTATCACTTCAAATCGAATACGGCCAACAACTTGCCCATTTTGAGTTCGCACTGTTACTCGCCATTGTCCCGAATTAAGTCTGGTGATCATTGAATATGTACGATATCCATTGATTCTACCGCCAGAAACACCAAGAGCGATTTTTTCCTGCGTAGTCCATTTATTTGCACGTGTATCATACCACTGCCATTCATGAATAATTTTGGTGTTGAATGATATTGGTGAAAAAATTGCACTATATGCGTAGATTGGACTACTGGGAACAACATGAACCACCTCTTTCTTTTTGAAAAGTGACATGCTTGAATTGATATCCTGATTTTCCTGCCTAACCACATAGCCACCTGAAGAATTTCGGGAAACTGCATGATAAATGCCCGAATCAAGGACGAGAAGCGGTAGTGGAGGAATACTATTGGTAAAATACAAAAGACCCACCACACATGAGATTCCGATCGTAACACCGGCAATAATTTTTCGGCTCTTTTTCAAGCGAGTTTTGTTTGCAAGCCAAAGAATAAAAAGAAAGAGGAATAACACGACACAACTAATGGCCCAACTTAGCACAAAAATCCATGGTCCGATTCTGTGTGTAATGACTGGTACAAAAAAGATGCTGAAGGTGAGGAGCGAAAGAAAGAAAATACCCATCTGAAATCCCATGCGGACATAATTCTTTTTCAATGCTTCACTTGCAAGGAGTGCAATTACAAGAACGAGAAGAAATGGCCACGCAACGCCGAAAACTGCACCTCGAAAATAGAAAATGAGATATGTTGAAAGTATGCCTCCAAAGAGAAATTGGAGAATTGTGGTCGCCCAAAAGTGCAATCGCGCCAAACCCTCGTCTGATTTTTCTGAAATCTCATGTTTGGCTTGTTGTCTATGCAAAATAACGATACAAATTGCAACTGCGACGAGCTGGATACCGATGAGTATATTCTCAAAGATCTTGTCGACACGAGTGAGCGTCAGTGACCCCACAAAAAATCCAACAATAAGGGAAATGGAAGATATTGGTTTCTCAAATCGAGAGTACCAGGAAATAATTTTCTTTATATGTCGCATATTGCTTATTCAACAAAGATTACTTATCGAGATCTAATGTTTCGTCAATACGTATCTGCTCCACAAATTCTGGTACGTGAGAAACAAGAATCATCGTGCCTTGATATTGTTCAAGGGCTTTTGCGATGACTGGGAGATGGCGAAAGTTGATGTGGTTTGTCGGTTCATCGAGAATGAGGAGGCCTGGCTGTTCGAGCACGAGACTCGCGAATGCTACAAGTCCCTTTTGACCTTCAGAAAGTGCTCCTATTTTTGTATTCATAATCTCGCCAGTGATAAGAAATCCTGATGCCACCGCACGCATGCGTTCCTCTTCAAATCGTCCAGTTACCTTCATAACTACTGCCTTGAGTGCGTTGAACACGGTCGAATCAAAATCAAGTGTTGAAAAATCTTGCCGATAATATCCAATACGAATTCCTTTTTGAATCGTAACACCTTTTGCGGTGCCACGAGCGAGTCCTTCGAGGAGTGTCGTCTTCCCTATCCCATTCGGACCTTTGAGAAGAAGATGCATGTTCTTTTTGAGAGACACCTTGAAATTACGTTCCACAACTTTGTGGTTTTTCATCATTGTAAGCGAGTTGATGGCAATCACTTCGCCGATAATGTCGGGTTGAGTCGGAATCGTAAATGGACGTATTGTCTTGTCTTCTTTGCGCACGTCCACCATTTCCTCTTCGAGATCTTCGGCAAGCTCTTTCATGCGCTTTGCCACAAGACGCAAGCGTCCACCTTTGTGTGCAAATTCGTTTGATTTGTCTTTCTTAGCCTGGATCTGCTTGGCAAGCTGAGCGTTCTTCATGTTTTCCTTTTCCACGCGAGCAGTGATGTCTTTGAGCACGTTGTTGTAGTTGCCTTGGTAGAATTCGATTTTGCGTGTGTAAATATCGAGATACAAGACGCCGTCGGTAAAGGCATTCAAGAATGGCGCATCGTGGGAAATGACGACTACTGTCTTTTTGTAATCAATAAGGAATTGTGTAAGGTGTTCGATACCGGCCTTGTCGAGGTTGTTGGTTGGCTCATCAAGAAGAAGCAGATCGGGATCTGTGATGAGTGCTGATGCAAGAAGCAAACGAGCTTGTTGCCCACCAGAAAATGTATTGATGATACGGTCGTGGACTTTTTCGTGACCCTTGAGATTCACGACTTCAAGAACTTCGTCAATTTTTGGATCAATATCGTACACTTTCTTGTTGAAGCTCTTTTGGAAAAAGTCGCGTACAGTAAGACCCATTTGGTCACGTGGAATGACCTGGCGAGAAGTAGCAATTGTGACATCGGTGCCGATATTGATGATGCCATTTTCTGGAGTATGGAGTCCGTTGATAAGACCAAAGATAGTGCTCTTTCCAGCGCCATTTTGGCCCATGAGAGCGATCTTTGCCCCACGACGAATACCAAAGCTCACCGTATCAAGAATGGGCTTATTGTGACCATATTCAAATGACACCTCTTCGAAACGAAGCAGTGTTTCTGCTTTTGACATACTGCTAGATTAACATAAAAATGAGAATTTACAAGGGTTTTCAAGTTAAACTATTGACTTATTTAATAAATTGGTGTATAATTTAATTAAATCAGATGAGCTGACTGATGGACAAACAGCAAATAAATTCTTTTTATGAAAAATGATGTTTTAGTTTTACGATTTACAAAAACGAAAGCAGGTGGTCGCTTCAAACTGGTTATTGACACCAATACACCATCAATAAGTGGACATGCTGTACATCTGCCGTTCTCGACTATTCCTGGCACGGTAGAATGGGATGGTTTACATGACCAAATATTTGCAACTCTTCAAATAGTTTTCGGGATAGCCAGCAGAAGTGAGAATTTTGCAAATAAATCTGGTATTGAATATAAATGCGTTTTTAGCAATAAATGCATTGGAATCGGGAACATCTCATTGGATGATAATCGAATTGAAACTACAAAAGAATTAATATTACCCATGAGTGAGGATGAATGCTCTTTTGTTTTTGATTGCATTCCAACACACCTATCGGAATAGTAAGGAACAGAAAGGAACATACCTATCTGTTCCTTTTTTATTTACTCAAAATGCACCACCCCTCAATCCCCTCCTTGGTAAAGGAGGGGAAGATATTCGTTTTGTATTTTACTAGCGCCTAAAGCCTAGAGCCTAACGCCTAGTTCTTCGGCAAATACAACATCGGATCAAGATAAGCGTTCAGCGCTGCCACAGGTGCTGTATACATTTTTCCATTACAAGCTTTACTTGGGAAACTCTGAATACTTCCCGCGTCAGCTGCGATGATTGTGAGATGCAAATGCGGGCCAGTAGCGTACCCGGTAGAACCTGAATATCCCACAAGATCACCAGTGGAAACGCGTGTTCCATCGCCGACTTTTATCAACGACATGTGACCATAAAGGCTCGAGAGACCATTGTCGTATTTTATATAGATCCATTTTCCATATGAGGCCTTCGGACATGTGAGGTCTGTGTTTCCTGAACCTACGACCACACCAGAAGCCATGGCTTTGAGTGGTGTACCAATAGAAATACCAAAATCGATTCCATTGTGTGTTCCACTCGAATAGAGGCGTTTTGCGTCAACAGTGCGTCCAAAATGTTGCGTAATTTTTACATTATTAACAGGCCAAATGAGTGGACTGGAACCAGCCGGAGGGAGTGATTTTGGATCAAGCACGTACCTAAGTTTGGATTCATAATCGCGCAAATCCCCTTCCATTTGATTCTTGAGTGCAATCTTATTGGCAAGAAGTTTCTGGTATGCTTTCTCGCTGCTTTTTGTTGAAGCAAGGAGTGAATTTTTTTGAGCTTGTGTCTGCACGGTAATCGCACGCTGGTCTTTGAGTTCTGAATTGAGAGAAATTAATGTTTTCTTTGTTGTTTCTACTTCCGCCTTTTTTGTTTTGAGCACCTGGCCAGTTGTTATGAGTTGATTTGTCCTCTCGCGAACTCCTTCTCGAAATGATTCGAGTTCACTTGCATACCGCCACGCATCAGAAAAATTTCGCATTGATGCAAGAGCTCCTACGTCTGAATGATCCTGGGCGTTCATCTCGCGAATGCTTTTGCCAAGTGCTGTTTTGAGATCATCAATCGACTCGTTTGTATTGGCAATCGTATTTCCAAGCAGGTCGATTTTGGCACTTGTTGCAGAAATCTTTGCCTCAGAAGCTTTGATGCTTGTGCTGAGTTTTTGTGCTTCAACAGTAAGACGCTTAATCGCATTTGAAAGTGTGTTCTTGTCGTTGCCAATAACAGTCAACTGATTTTGATACTGAGCAATTTCGGCATTCAGTGCTTCAAGTGCTTTGTTTTGATTGTCGATCTTCGTCTGGAGTTCGGAAGCAGTATCAGCACGAAGTACTGATGGAATGGCGATCAAGAGAGACAAACAAAAAAGAGTGAGAAATATGTTTCTTCGCATACTCCTATTATACTATGAATTTTGTCATCCCGGACTTGATCCGGGATCCACATAAATTAATTCTTCATGGATTCCGGCTCTGACTCAGCAGAATCACTTCTTGGAAGAAAACACGGAATGACACAAAAACTAAAGCATTTTGAGAGCAGCCCCAATACGCTTGAGAGCTTCTTCTTTCCCTATAATACTCGCGATTGTAAATGGATCAGGTGATTTTTCTAGACCAGAGAGTGAATAACGCAACGGATGTAAGAATGGTCCGCGTTTTGGGAGCGTGTCTGCATACTGCATAAGGTCAGCCTTAATTTGCTCGATGTTCCAAACTGAAACCGATTCAAGAATTTCCTTTGCTTTTGTAAGCAAAACCACCATTTCCTCAGTATTCGAACCCTTGAAAATAATTTTCTCTTTTTCGATTCTTGGAGCGACGAAGAAGAAATCAAGTTCTCCTGTCTCAGCCATAGTTGTCACATCATTAAATTTTTCAATACGATCGATGATTACAGGTATGAGCATATCCAACTTGTCGACGTCAAAACCTGGTGATTTTTTGAATGAATCTGGAAGGTATTTTACAATCCATTCCTTCTGCAGTTCTGGAGAAAGTTTGCGAATATATTCTTTGTTGAGCCAGTTGAGCTTTTCTACATTGAATACTCCAGGACTCTTTTGTACACGCTCAATACTGAACGTACGAACGAGTTCGTCGAGTGAGAATATTTCTTGTTCTGTTCCAGGATTCCAACCGATGAGAGCCATGAAATTGATGAGTGCTTCTGGGAGATAGCCCTGCTCGCGATAATGACGCACAGAAACACTCTCACCATGCTTTCGCTTGGAAAGTTTCTGTTTGTCAGGAGCAAGAATGAGAGGAATGTGTGCGAATTTTGGCTCAGGTTTGCCGAGTGCTCGGTACAGCAATATCTGTCGCGGAGTGTTTGAAACATGATCTTGTCCACGAATCACATGAGTGATACCTGCCTCACAATCATCAACAACCACTGCAAAGTTGTAGAGTGGAGTATCAAAGTCTTTTGCAATTACAAAGTCACCAAGGTCAGACGTGTCAACGGTAATGTCTCCAAGAATCAAATCATGAAAAGTAACTGTCTCATTGGTGTTCTTGTAACGAATCAGATTACGCATGACACCTGCTTCTTCTTTGGATTCTTCACTGGATATGTACGCCTTGCCGTCATCAATAAGTTGCTGAAGAAACACCTTGTGATTGTCGAGATGCTCGCTCTGACGAAAAAATGCATCGTAGGTAATACCGAGCCATTCAAGCATTGCAAGAATATCATCCTCGTACTCTTTCTTTGAGCGAATTTTGTCAGTATCCTCGATACGCAAAAGATACTTGCCATCGTTTTGACGAGCAAAAAGATAACAAAAGAGCGCCGTACGAAGCGTGCCCATATGAAAATATCCTGTCGGAGACGGTGCGATTCGAGTGATGACTAACCCTGCTGTATTCATCCCAAAATACTACCAAATTAAGGGCTTTTTGGCGAGCAAAGTTTTACATGAATTGACATAAACTACTTAGCATTCTATACTGATGAAAATTTCACAATATGAATTTTAGACAACTCCTCGCGTTCATGATTACAATGTTTGGTTTACTCATTATTGCAGTTCAGAATCCCCCACGCAATTACAATACAGTAACTATTATAGGAATTTGTATCGGCTTATTGATGATTATCACTGGTGCGTTCATGTACTACAAAGCTAGAAAAGATTTAATATAAAATACACAAGACCTCCTTACTGGGAGGTCTTATTTTTCATGAGACAGTGCCATATCGACAAGTAGTCGTGCAATTTTGTGTGCCGCATCTGGTGTAGAAAAAGCCTTTGCAGAAAGTTCCATATTCTTGTGTTCGACTGGATTTGAAATGATACGTTTGACTTCGTTTACCAAAATAGTCGGTGAAAGATTTCCCTCTTGAATCACTCGCGCACAGCCGTGTCTTGCGTAATTGAACGCATTCTTGCGTTGATGGTCTCCATTCGATTCTTCGATTGGAATCACAATCGCAGGGATTCCCCAAGAAGCAATTTCAAAAAGAGCAGAGCCTGCTCGCGTGATGACAAGATTTGCTACACCGGCAGACATTTTTTGTGCAAGCGGATTGAGATATGGAAATGGTCGATATCGAGCAGCAAATTCATTTTTCTTGAGCAAAAAATTTGTTTGCGTTTCAATCTCCTTAAAATTATTGACTCCAGTCTGGTGAATAATTTGATAATACGGAAGCAGTTGCGGGAGCGAATCTATGATGATGTTGTTTATCGCTTCAGCACCAAGAGAGCCTCCAAGAATGAGAATTGTTGGAATTGTCGGATCAAGCTTCAAGTATTCGTATGCACCGTCGGTCTTTTTTTCTTTGAGTTCTTCGCGAATTGGCTGTCCCGTGAGAGCGACTTTGTCTTTTGGAAAATATTTACTCGCCTCGTCGTAAGATACTGCAATGTGTTTCGCAAACTTCCCTGCCCAGACATTGACGCGACCTGGTGCGCAGTCTGATTCGTGAATCACCACCGGAATGCCGAGAAATCGTGCAGCAAGTAGTGTTGGAAAGCTTGCATATCCGCCTTTTGCAAATATGACATCTGGATAGAGAAAATAGAGTGAAAAAAGTGCGTTCAAGAAGCCCATACCAGTCTTCACCATATCGAAGTAATTTTGAATCGAAAAATATAGACGCTTCTTTCCGGCCGGGATATCTTTGAAAATGATTCCATTCTCAAAAAGTGATTGCTTGTCGTACGGAGAATCTGAATAATAGTAGAGCTTCAAATCAAGGATTTTTTCGTGATCGACAATCTTATGAACCGATTCCGCCACGGCGATTATCGGATAAAAATGTCCTCCAGTTCCTCCACCAGTAAATACAATTTTCATTCTAGGAATTAGTGATTAGGGATAAGGGAGTAGTGCCACAAATCCGCAATAAAAAATAATTAATTCGCTTTCCTTTCTTTTGATATTGATAAAATAATACCTACAACTGCCATCGATATCAAAAGTGATGTTCCTCCCTGACTCATAAATACGAGCGGAACTCCCGTAAGTGGAAACAATCCGGTGATTGATGCAATATTCATAAACACTTGTAACGAAATAAGTATAACAAGTCCCGAGGCAAGCAGTCCACTAAATGAGTCCGGTGCACGGCGGGCGATCCAAAGTCCACGCATTGCAAACAAAACATAAAGAAGTACGATTGTAGTTGATCCAATAAAGCCGAACTCTTCTCCAATAACGGCAAAGATAGAATCCCCTTGTGGTTCTGGAAGATAGCTAAACTTCTGGATACTTTGTCCAAAACCGCGACCATTTACTTGCCCAGACCCAATAGCAATAAGTGATTGCTGAATTTGATACGAAGAGCCCGTCGGGTCGCTACTTGGATTCAGAAATGTATCAATACGTGAACGCAAATATGGAGTATTGAAAGCCAAAACGAGAAATACCACAATTGCTCCTCCTCCAAAAATAAGGAGATACTTGGCGGGAAAACCAGAAAGGAAGAGCAACCCGATTCCGGTCGCGCACATCAAAATCAGACTTTTTGTATCAGGTTGGAAGAGCAAAATACTTGCAACGATACACAAGAGAATTATAAATGGAAGGATGCCAAATAATGGATTGTTTGATTTCTTTTTGATCCACGAAAGCCAGGTGGCCAGATACATGACGAATGCTATTTTGAGAAACTCTACTGGCTGAAACGACACTCCAAACACTGAGACCCATCTACGTGCTCCGCCATGAGAAAAACCAAGATGGGGTACAAAAACAAGAAGTGTGAGTCCGATACCGCCGATGAGAATAAGACCAGAATAATTACGCCAGAAACGATATGGAATTCGTGAACAAAAATAGAGTGCAATCGTTCCGCCAACGAGCCCCAGCGCAAGCTGAGAAATAATAATTTGATAAAATTTTGCCTGATCACGAGCGAGTACACCGAGCGAAGCGGAAAAGAACGCAAAAATCCCCGCCACCACAAGAATAATGGTGATTGTGAGGAAAATATAGTCAATCGATTTTTTTTCCGCTGCCATTCGTTACTAGAGTGTAACAAAATGTCAGTGTTTAAGCCATTGAAAGTGAGTCAAATGAATTTCAAGTACAATATTTAAAATAAAAACTGATGAGAATAGAGAGGGTCAGGAACAACACCGCAGCCCATCGGTAGAAACTATCTCTAATTCGCCCGTTTGTGAGTTTGTAAGTATAGTAACTTGCAAAGCTATAATTATAATTTACATCACGATTCCACTTTTTTCTTAGATCAAATTCCCATTTCGTCAGTAAACAATAGCCAAAAATCAAATCAGAAATCAGAGCTAAACTAAGCGACGCAATATACCAATACCAAAGCGACGGGAATAAATATCCTGTTAAGGCAAATGCGAATAAAACACAATGGACGAGAAAGAGAATCTGTGCAGCAATTTTATATAAAAATTTCATTTATGAAATAAGGGCTAATACGATTCCAGTCACGGCGCAGATTACTGAAAACACCCAGTACCGCATGGTGACTTTGTATGTTGGCCAGCCGAGTGCGATGAAATGATTGTGTAATGGCGAAACAAGGAACACCTTTTTTCCATCTCGGAATTTTTTTGAAATAAGCTGAATAATGACAGAGGCTGTAGTAAGTACGAGCGGAAGCGCGATGATGAGAAGGAGTAAAACCTGTCCAGTGAGAAATGCAACCACTGTAAGTGTAGTCGTAAGACCCATTGTACCAGTCTCTGAAAGGAAGAATCGTGCAGGCGGAATATTGAACCACAAAAATACGAGCAGACTTCCCACGATTACCATACAGAATGTCGCGAGGTCGACCTGATTTTGAGCGTAAGCGATAACGCCGTACGCAGAAAACATAATCATAAATACCCCACCTGCGAGTCCGTCCACTCCGTCAATAATTCCTCCCGAATATACTGCGAGCATGACCAGAATAAAGAATGGAATAAAGAAGTATCCGAGCACAAGTGTTCCATCGAATGGAATATGTATGCCGGTCGTTCCAAGTTTGAAATAAAACCAAAGTCCTCCAATAAGTGCAAGTAGAAAAACAACAGCAAGTCGTTTACGGAGTGAGAGTCCTCCGCCCACGAAGGTTCCCTTGCCTTTGACCACAAAAGCATCGTCAATCAAACCAACGAGGGATGCGGAAATGAGCGTAAAGAGTGGAAGCCAAGTCTGATTTCGAGAAAGAAACGAAAGTTTTTCTGATACGTTCCCTGGCATAAGAAGCGAAACGAGTGTTACCAAAATAGTCGTAAGAAGAACACTACCCCAAACAATCACTCCGCCCATACGGGGCGTTTTTCGCACTTCATCACCATGAAGCTTGCTAGTAATCGTCGCTTCTCGCCCATCGGTTGTCTTTTGAACACTCACCTTCTTCCAAAGTTCCCATTTGTACAAGTAATGAGTAATGAGTGGAGTGATTCCCATTCCAATAACAAAAGTAGCAATCGCCGGTACAAATATTTTTACCGCGTCATGTATTGTTGAATAGGTTTGAGGGTTGATTGTGTAGTCCATAATAAGTTTATAAAGCTAAAAGTTTTTAAAGTTTATAAAGTAAATACATTTGAGTTCGCTTTATGAACCTTATAAACTTGTTAGAGATTTTACCAAATCTCTAACAATCTCTCGTTCGTTCCAAGGAATCGCTCCTTCTTTTGTCATCATAGTAGATTCGGCTCCTTTTCCAGAAATAAGAACGATATCACCCTCCATCGCAAGCGAGAGGGCTTTGGTGATCGCTTCACGTCTATCGAGTACAAGAAACAAATCTTCTTGCTCAACTTTCCCTGCCTCAATTGCAACAGCACCAAGGTCTGCAATCATTTTTACAGGATTAGAATCGTACGGATCTTCATTGGTAATAATGAGATAATCTGACATTTTGGCGCCGATTTCTGCCATAGTTCCGCGAGGAGCACGCCCGCCGCCAATAACGCCCATAAGAAGAATTACTTTGTTTTCCTTTTCTATTAAATTTCTGGCTGTTGTAAGAAGCGCAGTGAGACTCGCTGGTTCATGCGCATAATCAACGTAGACAGAAAAATTTTGTCCTTCATCAATGGATTCCATTCTGCCAGGAATCACCTTGAGTGACTCAAGCCCTCGTGCAATTTCTGGTGATGGAATATCGAGAAGATTTCCAATAACTATAGCTGGAAGCGCATTGTAAACATTGAACGTTCCAGGAATCGAAAGTGCATAGCGAACTCCGCCAGCAGTGAATGTGGTGCCGTTATTTTCCTGTGCAAGTCCGAGAGCTTGGACCATACCTTGTTCTAACCCGAAGGTTATCTTTTGATCAGCAGGAAATGACAAATAGTATTCCGAGTGCTCACTGTCGGCATTCGCAATTATTACTTTCGGTAATACTTTGCCATAAAAAGATCTCTTTGTTTTTTGTAACGCTGCAAACATCGGTCCTTTTGCCTTCTTGTATACTTCAAAATCATTCTTGTGACTTCCAAGGTGTTCAGGCGTCAAATTGGTGAACACTGCAATATCTACTGGAATGCCAAGATGGCGATACTGCTTCATACCTTCAGATGTCATTTCTACTACTACGATTCCTACATTTTCGGCAAGCATCTCGCTCAGTTTTTTCTGAATAAAAGATGCAGACGGCATTGTCATGTGGTATGTGTTTGGTTCTTCTTTTTCTCCAATACGAAAATTCGCACTTGTAATGAGTCCAGCATGATATCCTCCCGCGTTTAAAACACTCCATATATAATTTGCTGTCGAAGTTTTGCCTTTTGTACCAGTCACGCCGATTACGATCATTTTGTGAGCTGGAAAGGAATGTTTGAACGCAGCATGAAAACCGCGCACTTTGTGGTACGCGTTCAATGCAAACTCTGGAATAACTTTCTTAATTTTTTCTTTCATTATTTAAAATTGCAATAAGATGGTAATGAACGTGCGGCGCTGACATAGGTGCTCGCACTATCATGAATCGCCTTCACATCGTCAAATCGGCCAAGCTCGGAAGACCCAAGTACCACTGCACCGAGAATATTATTCCCAGGCTCACGCCATAATACGGCCAAATTCCCTCCCGCAGTGTCAGTATAGCCTGTTTTTGAGGCCAATAATAGTGGCAAAGTATCAACTATTGGGTTCGTATTTTTAAGCAAAATAGCACGACCAGAGGACGATTTTATCGTGATATCAGTTTTTGTACTCACGGCACTATACTCAGGAAAATCAAGATAATTATTGTGTAGTAAAAAAAGAACATCATGTGCAGACCCAAATGCGGTAGCAACAGTATCATCGATATCAAGACCTGTTGGATTGCCAAAACGAAGAGTTTTCAGTCCAAGTTCCTGCGCTTCGGAATTCATTTTTTCAACAAACGAGCTTTCACTTACACCGGTACTGCGTGACAACATCACCGCTGCGTGATTTACAGATCCTACAAGTGCAGCGGTTGCAAGTTCAGAAATTCTATAACTATCACCAGGTACGAATCCAAAAAAACCATCGGAAAGAAGATCCTGTTTTTGTACCGTATAAAATTCGTGTGGTACTGCATTTTTGAGCGCGGTACGAATGGTCATGATTTTTGTGAGTGACGCCAAGGGTGATGGCAAATCATCATTCTTTCCTGCAATCTTCACTCCTTTTGTAAAATCATAGGCATAAAAAGCTTTTGCTTGTACCTTCTGCAGGGCAGGAGTGAGCGTATTTTGCACCAAAAGATCTCGCATGCTGGTACATACGCGTTGTTGCTCTTTCAATTTTTCTTGTTGCACATGGACGTAGAGATTTATCCCAGCGACAGGTACGAGTATCAAGAAAATAATGAGAAGACTATACAGCTGTGTTTTCTTGATTTTCTCCATTTGGTGTTTCTTCTAAGAGTCTGTTCATAATGTAATGGCTAAGTAAAATTCTCAAATTTCGAGCGAAAATTGTACAGTTCGAGGAGGCATATACCTATATGTCGACGAGAGATGGGCAATTTGCAGCCGAAATTTGGGAATTTTAATAGACAAGCTTATTTGTTTTAGTAATTATTCTGCGGTTACATTAGGAATAGACTCTTCTGCTTCTGCACCCTGCCCAGCTTTTTCGAGTTCGGCATGAATCCGTTCGTAATCCGGTAACTGTTGCACATTTTCTGCACCAAGGGTCGCGAGAAGTTCGATGGTCGGAGTGTACATAAATCGCTTGCGGTCATGCGGATACTGCTTGCGCTCAATCAGACCTCGCACAAGGAGTGAACGAAGGATAAATCCGGAATTCACACCGCGAATATAGTCGATTTTTCCACGAGTGACATCCCTGCCGTACATTATGATCGAGAGTGTTTCGACCGATGCCTTTGAGAGCCCCTTACTTAATTCCTCTTTGAATATTTTTTCCAACACAGCATGAGCCTCCGGATGAGTTCCGAGCGTCACAGTGTCTCCTGTCTTAAGTAAGTGAATACCGCGATTTTCAAGCGTTAGCTCGAGCTCAGATAATCCCGTGTGCATTTCCTCAGATGATGTTCCGAGTGCCTTACGCAATTCTTCGAGTGTCCATGGCTCAGCGCGAGAAAAAAGAAGTGCTTCAATAAGTGATTGTAATTGCATATAGTTAGATAATTAGTTGATTAGGTACTAGGAAGCCTCAGTTGTTTCTTCGGTAACGTTTCCATTTTCGACATGATTTTTTCTTACTTCATCGCTGATACCAGAAAGTTCAATATCAGAAAATTCCATTCCTTGGAATGCATCCATCATACCAGAACGAACGAGTTCAAGCATGGCGAGGAACGATACAATGTAATTCTTGCGTGTCGCTTCCTCATCATCGCCGACAGAGACGGTCTTCTGCCATTCTCGAAAAGACACGCTGACCGCTGTCGCAATACGCTCCGAGAGACTCGTAAGCATCTCATCAATGGTGATAATCTTTCGAATCTTTACTTGAGGCAATACCTCAACTTTCGGAACGCGATTCAAAGTATCAGTTACAGCCTGCAATAGCACTTGCTGTGTGAGTTTCGGGTCTGGCGCAAAAACACTGGTGAACAATTCTCGCTCTGGCGGCAAATGAATAATGACTTTACCGTAACGCTCACCAAGTTCTTCACTGATTCCACGAATCATACTGTAGAGTGCAAGGCGTGTTTCAAGATCGACGATATCTTTCTCTTCTTCTTTGGTCACAATAAATCCCGGCAAGAGTGAGCGAGATTTTACGAGAATAAGGGTTGCCGCAATCGAGAGAAATGATGTGAGTTCTGAAAGGTCGTTTTTCGGCAAATTACGCGCATACGCCAAAAAGTCGTCCGTAACCGAAGCCAAAGAAATCTCATTGATAAAGAGCTTTCGGCTCTCCACAAGATTAAGCAACAGCTCCAGCGGCCCTTCAAATGAGGTCGTTTTGACAGTATATAAGCTCTTCACTTCAACTTCGTCCATATCCAACATTCTATCCTAATCGACCATTTACACAAGGTTAGAATCTGATACAGTGTCTATATGTTTGATACATATATAAAATTACTCAAAGAATACGTTTCGTTTAAAAGTATTTCGACTGACTTGGCTTTTAAGGGAGATATGCAAAAGACTGTTGACTGGCTCACCTTTGTTTTAAAGCAATACGGATTCACTATTGAAATTTGGGAAACCAAACTTGCCAATCCTGTTGTATACGCAAAATATATTGTTGACCCAAAAACTGAAACAGTACTTGTGTATGGCCACTACGACGTACAACCAGCAGAAAAAGCTGATGGTTGGACAGATGAACCATTTGATCTTTCTGTTCGAAAGGGCAAGCTTTTTGCACGCGGAGTTGTCGACAACAAGGGACAAAATCTCATTCACATTGTGACTGTTGGTGAACTTATCAAACAAGGCAAGCTCAAATACAATGTCATCTTCATGATCGAGGGCAACGAAGAGACTTCAAATCCAGAAATGACCAAGCTTGTGCTGCAGAAAAAGGCCAAACTCAAAACCGACCACATTATCATTTCTGACGGAGAGATTATCGGCAACACTCCTACGATCGAAGCTTCACTTCGTGGAGGATTTAATATGACCGTTACTGTTCAAACCGCGCCTTCAAATTTACACTCAGGAATTTTTGGAGGAACAATTCCAAACTCAGCAAACGAGCTTTCAAAAGTCCTTGCCGGGTTGTTTGATAAAAATAATAAAGTCACGGTTCCTGGATTCTACGAAGGTGTTCCCGCTATTTCCCCTGCTACAAAAAAAGTTCTTCGTTCAATAAAAACCGATAAAGAAATAATGAAACTGGCAGGTGTAAAAGCACTTACTCCGGAAAAGGGTCTTGATCACTTCACACAAACAGGCCTTCGACCAACACTTCAAGTAACGGGAATCAAAACAGGATACATCGGTGAAGGCTACGCAAATATCGTACCAGCTAACGCTGAAGCACGCATTAATGTGCGTTGTGTCGGCAAGCAAAATCCTGAGAAGGTATTTACTATGATCGCTGCGCATATCAAAAAACAGCTGCCGGCGTATGTAAAAACTACGATAACTCGAACAGACTGCAGTGATCCCGTCGTTGTTGACGTTGATTCAAAAAGCGCAAAGGAAGTTCGAAGTCTACTCAAAAAAGCATACGGCAAAGAGCCAATCGTTCACTATGTTGGCGGAGGAATCCCAATTGTCTCAGATTACAAAAATACACTAGGCAAAGATACACTACTCATCTCGCTCGGAAACGACGACTGCAATATGCACGGAATCGACGAGAATTTTACCGTTGACTTGGTAAAAAAAGGACTCAAATTCAGCGAACTATTTTTCTCGAAGTAGAACAAGCAAAAAAGAAAGCCTTGCGTAGCCGCAAGGCTTTTGTGTTATTAACTACAACTTCAATGCATTAAATTTGATGCATTGAATTATGACAGTCTCCAGGTCCTCCCCAAACAATTTTTTTATCTTTGTCGACATGTTTTGCACTACGGTGAGTAAATAATTTTATTTTGTCATCCTCTTCTTTTTGCAATTGTTTGTTTTTGTATTCTTGCACATCATGTTCTTGCTTGGCATGGTAACCACCAAAAATTGAGTACTGGTCTTTTTCAGGCATTTCTGAAAAAGAAAGGTTGGAACAGTGGTCAACAAATAAAGCATTGTTTTGCTCGTTTGGATTAGTAACGTCGTTCTGTAACATAGTATGAAGTTTTTAAAGTACATGAATGTAAGGGGAATATGGTGGCCTATTCCTCTCGATATTTTTCGTACCACCGCGGTTAGGAGTTCTAGACATCCTAACCGCACTAGCACGAATCATGTTTTGTATTAAAAAATAAACCCCGGATTCTGATCCGGGGTTTATTTTTGAGTTGATTATATTATTTTCCAGTTCTGTCAATTATTTCTGAATGGAATTCAACGCAAAGATAAGCCCCCGATCGTGTGGTAGACGGGTGACTGAGTAAATCTTTGACCATTGACAGGTATTTGTGTTCGCGGCTGGATTCATAGAGTTGTAATTTGAGTGTAGCACCTTCAGGAACCTTGTCAATACTTCTGGGGAAAAACCTTGGTACCTAAAGATACCTATTAGAACAAGAGAGCTGCGGGCTTTTTTTCACCAAAAACCGAAGGTCCAAAAAGTTTAACTCCTTCTGCTGACCTCCATAAAGCACCGGCTTTTCTTGCATAGATAATGAGATTTACCCCTTTACTGATTTCAGTATTGTATAAAGGTCGGCCTTTAGTATTAAAACAAATAAGTAAATCGGGGCAAGATACAACGAGAGCATTGTTTACGTACAAACCAAGATATTCGTTTTTTACTACCAGCTTAGCAATACCAAGTTTATTGTTTTTGATTGTAATTTCCTTGATTGAAAAGCCATTTTTTGTTTCTTTGTGTACACGAACAACTTTCCCTATAAATATTTCTTGTGTACCCTTTGGCAATTTTCCATTTGTAATAATTTTTCCTGTTTGTATTGTTTCCGACACAGTATTTTTTTCAATTTTTCCAATTAGTTCTTTTACTTGCAATGGGTAACCTGCTACATATACTGCACATTGTTCTTGATCACTAAATTTGCGCAATTCTGACTCAATTGTATTAAATGACATTCTTCTTTTAAGAATTAAAGTATTATTTTTTTCAGACACAGCCACGAGCGGTGTCCTCCTCAAATTGAATAATGTGATTGTTTCAAGATAAACCTCAGGAGCAGACCTCCCCCCAACGAAATCAGCGTCAATTAATGGTATTTCCAGAATTGAGGAAAAATATGCAGAACATGCAAGCGCTGCAGGTCCAATTTCCACCGGGATGATGCCAGAGATTTTAGTACTAAGTAACGCTGAAAGCATTTGAACGGCTTTTTTTGCATATGGAAGAGGGTTTTTCTTTCCAGCATCCGACGGTCCAACACCGAATATAGTGATGCATAGATCATTCTTGTCTAAGTCGGTTAATTTGAGCAAATCAAATGCTTCCATCTTCCTATAAAATTTCTTTGCCAATTGTGGACTTCCTCCTCCACCAGTACCAAAAAAAGTACTGCCGAGCAACAATTCCTTTTCATATTTTTGTATTTTTATTTTCATGTTTGTATAAATGAAATGGGTACATTACTTGTGCAATGTACCCATATTGTAAAATTATAATTCGTCATAACGCAACCTTCGGGTCGGTTCACCATTTTTGGCATACCCGCGATAACCTATGATGCCAACATTCTTATTAATCCCCTCTTCGCCATAGGTATTTTTCTGAAACCACGCCTGAATATACCCAGGAACGTTTTCAGTAAAAGACATGTGATCTTCAGGTTCATAAATCACTGATTGATTGCTCAGACCCAATACATCTGCCCATAGACCTGTATACATAAGGGCAATAAGTGCAATGTCGCGATCGTTTGGTTGGCATTTCTTACCCATCATTCTTTCCCAAATTTTTAAAGCAACACTATGTTCTTTTTCAATTTCTGAAGTGTAGATGGGAGTGACTTCTCCCTTCCAACCGAACGACTGTAGGTGTTTTTTAACCAGTTCTACACCTTTTTCTTTATGTACTTCGTGAAAAATACATTTGAGTTCCTCCGCGGGCAATGATGTCCACTTTGAAACCCTTCTTGCGAAGATAGAGTCTTCTACGACATATGTGATCTTTCGAACTGCTTTTGGAGGAACGCCAACCGTGTTAAAGATTTGATCAATTCTTGGATACCAAGAATATATCCAGGTTCTAAAATCCTCGCAAGACCCAAATGTTATTTCGCGTTTGCGTATTGACTCTGACTCGCCCGTGAACAAGGAGCAGATTCCTCCGACCACGGTAGTGCAATTAGGATCAAATCCTTCCTTTCGAAATTGATGTCCTATGATGTGACTCTTTCCAAAGGCGTTGTTCCAAGACTCGGGAATTGCTTTTAATGCCTTGTGTGCCAATGTCCAAGGCAGTGTTTCGTTCGCATACATACGATATGAAGTTTTAAATGAACAATATGGTGACTTTTCGAGCCACCATCCTCAGGGGTTCATGACACCCCGAGGACACTGACGCGAAATTCTTCACAACAAACAAAAGAAAAGCCCCTGAGAGGGCTTTTCTTTTGTTTGTTGATTATGTATATAGTCCTAATCTTGTACAACAAAAAGATGCCCGCTCGCTGGGGTAAAATGTGTAAACCAAACAAAATTTGCGACACTCTTTTTGAACATATTTAGATAGTAAACCTGGCCAACAATATTGTCAATAGCCGTGTGGAAAACAAAAATCCGCCGTAACCAGGTTACGGCGGATTTTTTGTTAGAGCGTAGTATTACGCAGCTGTTTCTTCAGTAGTTTCAGGAGTTGTTGTTTCTTCAGCTGGAGTAGCTTCTACAACTTCTTCGTCAACTACTGGTGTGTTGTTCTCATCCATGATGTAATTTTCGTTTAACTAGTAAGGCCCATACAGTAACATACTTATTCTTGATATCCTAACTTTTTGATTACTTCTTAAGCTGAATTCCAAGCTCCTTGAGTTGCTTGTCAGAAATTGTACTTGGGGCACCCATCATAAGATCCTTACCTTCACCCGTTTTTGGAAATGCAATCACCTCGCGGATGTTTGGTTCATTTTGCAAAAGCATCACAATACGATCAATACCTTGCGCACATCCTCCGTGTGGTGGCGCACCATATTCAAACGCAGTAAGCATGTGCCCAAAGCGCGCTTCGATTGTTTCTTGAGAGAGACCAAGGAGAGTAAAAATTTTGTTTTGCATCTCGCGACTATGAATACGAATTGATCCTCCACCGAGTTCATAGCCATTAAGTACTATGTCGTATGCATTTGCACGGGCTTTGAGCGGTTCAGAATCGAGAAGATGAGCGTCCTCGGTTTTTACAGAGGTAAATGGATGATGTACGGCTTGTACTCCCCCTTCAGAATCTTTTTCAAACATTGGGAAATCCACCACCCAACAAAAAGCGAGAAGATTTGGATCATTTTTGTCTTCGCGAAGGTCGGGCTTGTCGTTACCATACTTTTCCATTGACTCAGCGTATGTAAGACGTGGAAATGGAATCTGTTGAATACGTTTTTCGGGATATAAAGTTTGCACCATTTCGATAAACATTGCTTCGGTATACGAAATCACATCCTCTTGCTCAACAAAAGACATCTCATAATCGAGTTGAGTAAATTCTGGTTGACGATCACCGCGTGTGTCTTCATCACGCATACAACGTGCGATCTGAAAGTATTTTTCAAAGCCAGCAACCATCGCAAGTTGTTTGAACTGCTGTGGTGATTGTGGAAGTACATAAAAATTGCCAGGTTCGAGACGACTTGGAACGACATATTCACGAGAACCTTCTGGTGTACCCTTCATCAAAATAGGTGTTTCGATTTCGATGAAATCACTCTTGTGCATGTATTCACGGAAAAATGATACGATTTTATCGCGCATTAAAATGTTTTTGTGGACACGCTCACTTCGAAGGTCGAGGTAACGATACTTCAAGCGAACCTCCTCACCTACAGGCATTGTGTCTGTATTGATTTCAAATGGTGGAGTTTCGGCCTTGTTTAATACCTCAATCGCTGTGACTTCGAGCTCTACATCTCCCGCAACAACGTTTGGATTGATATTCTTTTCCGGACGCTTGTTGACGATTCCAGTGAGTTTGAGTACCCACTCAGGACGGATCTCTTTTGCTGCCTCAATGGCCTCTGTGTGATTTGGGAGGACAATACACTGGACCTTTCCCGCCATGTCGCGTAAGTCAAAAAAGACCATTTTCCCTTGGTCTCGACGCACGTCAACCCAGCCTGCCATAGTGACGGTTTCGCCAATATGCCCTGAAATGTCCTTTGTGTATGTTCGGTTTATCATTTGTTTAATTTACCACAACTCGAGAATTTGTGGAATTTTTTAGGATTTAGAGTTTAAGATTTAGAATTTCCACCTTTGGATAATTTATTTAAATTTATCCAAAGGTGGATGCATTCCTTCCCCAAGCTTTTCAAATGGAATTGAAAGTCCGGCCGTGATTAGAAAAAGTAAATAATAGAGCGGTGTTGCAAGATAAAAAGAAACAATATCATTTCGTCTCCAATCTCTGTATCGTGACTGAAACCAAACAAAAAGAGTGTTGAGTGGGTAATAAAAGAGAGAAAGTATCGAGATGATTACTATTTTGATTGCAAAAATAATTGTTTTCATTTTAGAGATAAGGGGGGCAATGATAAGGAAGAAGTAAACTCAACCAAAATCAAATTACAGAAGTCCAACTGCATTTTTTACCGCAGACATTTTTGCTTTTGCACGAGCGATCACAATCTCACCACCACGACGAAGTACCTCCTCGACTATTTCGGGATGAGACTGTATTTCATTGTACTTTTCACGAAGAGGTCGGATGAACACTTTCACGTCTTCAGCAAGTGCCTCCTTGAGAATTTTGTACTTACCCTTATTTGCTTCATACAACGGAACGAGTTCAGCTTCGGTTTTGAAAAGCTTGTGAATCGCATACACATTGGTCGGTACATCACCTGATGAATCGGTGACAATACTCATCACCGCCTTGTCGATTTCTTCGTCGGTAGCAAAAAGTGGAATAGTATTCCCATAACTCTTACTCATTTTGCGTCCATCGATTCCAGGAACGATTCCCGTTGAATCCAAAATGAGCGATTCTGGCATTTTGAAATTTTCACCCCAAAGATTGTTAAATTTTTGCGCCGTATCACGTGCTATTTCCACATGTTGCTTTTGGTCATTACCCACGGGCACCACATCCGGATCCTGCATCAAAATGTCAGCGGCCATAAGTATTGGATAGTCGAAGAGGCCAACAGTCGCCTCCTTTCCATTGGCGATTGCATCCTTATATGCATGAGCACGTTCCAAATACGGCATTGTGGTCAAACAATTGAACATCCAAGTCAATTCACACAACTCTCCTCCGATAGTTGATTGCTTGAACAACACGACTTTTTCCGGATCGAGTCCGCAAGCCAGATATGTTGCCGTGATATTAAAAATTTGTTTTCGCAATTCCGCACTTTCTTTGACAGTTGTCAGTGCGTGTAGATCTGCTACAAAGACGTATGATTCAAACGAATCCTGCATATCAACAAACTGCTTGATTGCGCCAAAGTAGTTGCCGATGTGTATATCGCCAGTCGGTTTGATTCCGGAAAGTAAGACTTTTTTCATATAATATGAAGTATATCAAATTTCGGTAAATTAAAAAGAAGGGATCAAAATCCCCTCTTTTGTTAAAACTATCTATTTTAAAAATTAAGATCATGATATGGAGTAAAATTTGCATAAAAACTCCACAGGTTATGACTACGTTTGGCTGGCTGGCAGGGCTCTTTTTTGTGCGTGGGCGTACCATGCACTAATCATTTGCCAAGTCTGTTTTTCTTAAGCATAGTCTTATCAAAACTATACGTCAAATCCAAATACACAGGCTATACACATACTTTGCATAAAACTAACTTTCCTCAAAAATCGCATGTGTTAGAATCGACTCATGTCCAAAGAAAAAGCACTTCGTGTTCCTCCTCAAAGTCTCGACTCCGAAAAAGCCGTTCTCGGCTCTATCATGCTCCGACCCGGATCCCTCATCGAACTTGCGGACAAGATTTCTCCCGACGCGTTCTACGCCGACAAACACAAGAAAATTTACGAGGTCATGCTCGATCTATCGATACACAACGAACCGATCGACCTCATTTCCCTTTCGCACAAACTGAAAGAAAAGAAACTCCTTGATGCAATCGGTGGCTCACGATATCTCACCGAACTCACCCATTCCGTTCCCTCATCTACGAACGCTGAATATTACGCCGACATTGTCGAACAAAAGTACATCTATCGTCGACTCATCGAAGCAGCCAACAAACTCTCCGATCTTGGTTACGATTCTGGCGAAACAACACTCGAAGACGTACTCGATACAGCAGAAAAAGAAATTTTTGCGATTTCAGACAGCCCTAAGCGTGGAAAATATCTGACACTCGGCAATCAACTTGAAGAGGCTTGGACACGTCTTGAGCGGCTTCACGAAAACAAAGGTGAACTTCGCGGTGTGCCAACAGGATACAAAGAGCTCGACAATCTTCTTTCCGGATTCCAAAATTCCGACCTCATCATTCTTGCCGCTCGTCCATCCGTCGGTAAAACTACACTTGCACTTGATTTTGCACGTCTTGCTGCAACAAAGCACAACATCGGCGTTGGTATCTTCTCGCTCGAAATGAGTTCACAGCAGCTCGTCGACCGTATGCTTGCGGCCGAATCTCGCGTTTCCGCATGGCAACTCCGCACCGGTGGACTTTCGACCGGCGGTCAGGATTTTATGCATCTTCGCGATGCGCTTGATCGTCTTTCAAAAGCTCCAATATACATCGATGACCAACCATCAAGTAGCATCGTCCACATTCGCTCTGTCGCACGTCGCATGAAAGCAGAACACGGTATCGGCATGATTATGATTGACTACCTCCAACTCATGTCAACATCAAAAAACTATGATTCCATGGTCAACCAAGTCACCGAAATCTCTCGTTCCCTCAAAGCTCTCGCTCGTGAGCTCGATGTGCCTGTTATAGCGCTCTCACAGCTCTCTCGTGCCGTTGAACAGCGTGGAGGTGAACCTCGCCTCTCCGACCTTCGTGACTCTGGATCCATCGAACAGGATGCCGACGTGGTAATGTTCATTCACCGCGAAGATAGATTCAACAAGGATTCCGACCGCACCAATATTGCCAAGATTTTGATTGAAAAACACCGTAACGGTCCGACAGGTCATGTAGAGCTATTCATGGACGAAAAGACCACAAGCTTCCTCTCTATCGAAAAAGGCAACATGGATGCATTTACCGCCGCCTCTTCGGGCGGCGGAGGAATGACCGACGTCGACTTTTAAATTTCAGGGTTTAGGTGCTAGGGTTTAGGGGTTAGCAATTCGCACTCACTATACCCTAAACGCTATACCCTATACCCTAGCTATGGATTTACTCAAACGCCTTCAACAATCATTCAAACGATTTCCCGGAATTGGTGAACGCCAAGCGATGCGCTTTGCCTATTTCTTGGCGACTGCCGACGATGCCTATGTACGCAATCTGACGGAAGAAATTCTAGCGCTCCGTAAAAACGTCCGTCGTTGCGCGAGATGCTTCGCCTTGTCCGAAAAAATACTTGAAGGGCTCTGTCCAGTCTGTGCCGATCCGGCAAAAGACAAATCAATGATTCTCATTGTTGAAAAAGACGCTGACCGAGATCGCTTCATTCAATCTCGCACATATTCCGGAACATATTTTGTGCTTGGTGGACTTGCACCTGCAATTGAAAAAGACGCGAATCAGCACATTCGCCTCGACGAACTCGCAAAACTTGTCGAAAAAGAGTCTGCCGTGAATCTTAAAGAAGTAATCCTCGCTCTTTCTGCAACGCCCGATGGAGATCGCACCGAAGCGCTCATCCTCGCTCGACTTGAAACCGTCGCAAAAGACAAAAACATTTCTCTCTCCATGCTCGGCAAAGGACTCTCAACCGGAACAGAAATTGAATACTCTGATGCAGAAACACTATCTTCGGCCCTAAAATCGAGAACTCATACAAATTAAAAAGAGGATATCCATAATGGATATCCTCTTTGAACTACTATTTCATGTACATTGCAAAAATTGTTCGCCATACGTTTTTGTCATTTGCCCTTTCTGCAATATTCTTAGCTTGCAGGCTAGTAAAATTACATTTTGCAAAAATCATTTTTGTAATCTCTTCTACATCAACGGCAAACATTTCTTTAATAAAATCACTGCTTAAAAGTTGGGCAACAAGGGTTTCAATCGTTGTGCTTCGTAATGATGACGAGTCATCATGTATTTTTCCATCAAAAGTTTCAATCTCCCGGTAGTAAGTTGCGTTGTCGCCACTTTTACTAAATGGCTTGCCCAACCTTTTTACTTTTTGCCTGTTGTAGTCATAAGTCAGCTTGTCTGGTTCAATCAAAGTAATAAGGTAAAAAATCGCTTCCTTATCCTCATTGTCTAATTTAACCAAAGGCAAGTTGTTTTTCTTTGAGTACAAAGTATCGTACTCCATAATGCTTCTAACGGCATTTATTATATCGTTGTTGTTTTGCTCTTCCTTATTTGCAAGGATAGCAAATAATCCTGTATTCATTGGCTATTTTTTTATGTTTTAAATGAAGTTTTACATTATATATACTATCATAGATTGATATATATGTCAATAGCCCTGGATCCTGGATCGAGTCCGGGGCTTGTGCATAAAATAAAACATCCCCAAAGGGGATGTTTTATTTTATAGCCGAGATTTTGACTTCTGAGTAACCTTGGCGGTGGCCGTTCCGCTTGATGTATTTACTCTTAGCCTTGTATTTCATGACGAGGAGCTTCTTTGCGCGTCCTGCAGTCTGGAATATTGCCTCTACTGTCGCGCCTTTGATTGTCGGAGTTCCGATAGTTGTGTCTTTGCCGTTATCAACAAGCAAGACCTGGTCAAACACGACCTTGTCCCCTTTTGTAAGTTCACCTGGAAGAGTCTCAACGCGAATCACGTCACCAACGGTAACGGGATACTGTTTGCCCCCTGTTGCGATAATTGCGAATTCAGTCATATGTAGAACTATACTAGCCTATAATTGGCGTATAGTCAAATCCCAATGTCCAAATCTCAATTACCAAATAATTACCCTATAAACGAGTACAAAAGTGCCAAGGCAAATACCGCCATAACCCCAAAAGCTGTCCAGAGGCCCAGTTTTGAGGCAATACCACTCTTGTGTTCACCCAAGACACCCTCTTGGCTCGAGATACGCGCAATCAGAAAAATAAGAGGTACGGCAGCAATACCGTTGAATACAGCAGTAAACACAAGTGCTTTGATTGGATCAAAACCTACAAAGTTGAAAATGAGTCCAACGAGCGTTCCAAAAATAATGACGAAATAAAAGTTCTTTGACTGCTTGAATTTGTTATACAAACCTTCCTTCCAACTGAATGTCTCCGCCACTGCATATCCAGAGCTTCCCGCAAGAACAGGAATACTTTGCAAGCCGATGCCAATAATACCGATTGAAAAAATTATTTTTGCGATAAGCCCAGAATTCGGAAAAGTCTGCACAAGCGGTTCGAGAGCATGCGCCGCATCCGCAGCTGAATTGATATTTGTAATACCTGCCCTGTTCAATACCACAGCTCCAACCACAATCATGAACCACGCCATAAAGTTTGAAAAAAACATACCAAGTGCATTGTCAGTGCGAAGTCGTCGCAAGTATGATTTTGTAACTTTTGGAGTTCCGCCATTCTCACCGAGTCGCCCCTCGGCAATCTCATCTTCGACAACATTACTCGTCTGCCAGAAAAAAAGATACGGAGAAATCGTCGTACCAAAAATTGCAACGATAATGTATAAATATTCTCTACTCCAGACAATATGTGGTGAAAATGTGGCTTGAAGAACCTCACGCCATGGTACGTCCACAAGAAAAGCTGTGGCCATATAAGCAAACAACGAAACGGCAAGCCATTTCAAAATGCGAATATAATTGCGATACGGTACAAAAACCTGGAGTACGATAATGATGATTGCATAGAAAATAGCAAGTAATTCAAACGGAATATTTGGAAATAGAAGCTGAGTACTTGCAGACATAGCCCCAAGATTGGAGCCAATATTGAGCGTGTTTGCACATACAACAAGAAGTACAACTGCATACAAAATCTTTCTTGAGTACTGTTCACGGATAACCTGCGCCAAGCCTTTGCCGGTCACCGCCCCGATACGCATACATGCTTCTTGTACTGCAGTCATTAGTGGCAGAGTAAAAACCATCGTCCATGGCATCTGAAAACCGAATTGTGCGCCTGCTTGGGAATAGGTTGCGATTCCTGATGGATCGTCATCAGCAGCACCAGTAACGATTCCCGGACCAAAAATTTTTAAAAAACGTCCAATTTTTTTGAGAGGCTTACTTTTCGTTATATCACCCTGTTGTTCCCTTTTTTGCTCTAACACTTTATTAGTATCGTTCTGCATATATGAAGATAGTATACAGTATTTAGTATACGGTATACAGTATTTCACAGTTTTATACTGTATACAAAATACAACATACTGTATACTGTATCCATGATTTCACGTTACGCACATCAAGGGCTTACTTGGATCGACCTCGAATCACCAACCCGTGATGAGGTTTCCGTTCTTTCAGAAGAATTTGAACTGCATCCGATCATTTCGAGTGAATTACTTGAAACATCTGAACGCGCAAAAGTGGATTTGTATGAGAATGCAATATATCTCATTCTGCATTTTCCAATTCGCAACCGCACTACAGGACATATCCAGGAGACAGAGATCGACTTTGTGCTTCTCAAAAATACTCTTATTACCACACACTACGAGCTTGTTGACCCACTTCACGATTTCGCCCGATTATTTGAAGTAGACAGCTTCTTGAGTAGCTCAAAACTCACTGAACACACCGGGTTCCTATTCTTTACTCAAATCCGCGAATTATATAAGCACACACTCTTTCTAGTTGAAGGATTGACTCACGATATTCGCGAGATTGAAAAGCAAATCTTCGCAGGTAAAGAAAGCGAGATGGTGATGGAAATATCAAAAGCCAATCGAGAAATAATAGATATCAAACAAGCACTTCGCGCTCACAAAGAAACGCTAAAATCCTTTGCAGACACATGCATCAAGATATATGGCCAAGATTTTTCTTACTATATCAATATGATTGAAGGTGAATATGCTCGTATCGAACAGATACTTTCGGAAAATCGCGATATGATTCACGATCTTCGTCGCACAAACGACTCCTTGCTTTCAGTCAAGACAAACAATACCCTTCGCTGGCTTGCGGCTGTCAACGTAGTACTTATGCCAATCGGTATTATTGCTTGGATTTTTGCTATGCAATCTCGATTCCTCTATCTAGATGAACCACATCAGCTTCTAACCGCTTTTGGTATAATGATTGCAATACCAGTCATTTTGATTATCTATTTCCGCCGAAAAAAGTGGCTCTAGTGAGCCTGGTCATCCTGAACTTGTTTCAGAATCCAAATTCCTGTAATTTACAGTTATGTCATTGCAATTCCACAACACCCTCACCAAGAAAGTTGAACCCTTTGTTCCACTAAACCCTGACAGTACAAGTGTCAGTCTCTATACCTGTGGGCCGACCGTCTACAACTACGCACACATCGGCAATTTCCGTGCGTATCTTTTTGGCGATGTGCTAAAACGCGCCCTTCGGTATTGCGGGTATGATGTGCACCATGTGATGAATATCACCGATATCGACGACAAAACAATTCGCGATTCTCAAATAGAAAAGAAATCCCTCAAGGAATTCACTGAATTCTATACAGAGGCGTTTTTTGCAGACCGCGACGCGCTCAATATCATTCCAGCCAGAGAATATCCGCGTGCAACAGAGTACGTAGCCGAAATGATAGCAATGATAGAGAAGCTTATCGCAACTGGTCATGCATACAAAGAAGAAGACGGTAGTGTGTATTTCAAAATTGATTCATTCCCAAATTACGGAACACTTTCACACATTGATCTATCGTCTCTCAAAGAGAACGCAAGCGGACGAATCAAAAAAGATGAGTACGAAAAGGATAACTTGCAGGATTTCGCACTCTGGAAAGCTTGGGACAGTGCCGACGGCGAAGTATTTTGGGATTCACCATTTGGCAAAGGACGTCCTGGTTGGCACCTAGAATGTTCGGCAATGAGCACGAATCTGCTTGGTGCCAGTATCGATATTCATACCGGAGGAGTAGACAACATTTTTCCCCATCACGAGAATGAAATTGCCCAATCAGAATGCGCGACCGGTGCCCACTTTGTGAACTATTGGATGCATAACGAATGGGTCATGGTGGAAGGCAAAAAGATGTCCAAATCTGCCGGCAATTTTACAACACTTCGCACAATCACTGAGCGAAGCATCAATCCCCTTGCCTTTCGTCTACTCACGCTCATGACTCATTATCGAAGCCCGCTCAATTTCACTTGGGAGGCTCTAGGAGGCGCCGAGACAGCATTAAAAAGGCTCTACAGCCAGTTTCTCGCATTCGAGCATGGTGGTATTGTAAACGACCAATATAAAGCTAAATTCACTAGCTGTATTGAAGACGACCTCAATACACCGCTTGCAGTTGCAACGATGTGGGACTTGCTAAAGGATGAAGATATTCCATCAGTAGACAAACGAAAAACACTTTTAGATTTTGATCAAATACTTGGCCTTGGATTATCTACCGTAAAGCAAGAGCATATTCCAGAAGAAATTCGTGCATTAGCGAATGCCCGAGAACAAGCGCGTCAAGAAAAAGATTGGTCTCGCTCCGACGAACTCCGTATAGAAATCGAATCTCAGGGTTATTATGTAAAAGATACAGACAAAGGGCCTGTAGTTGTGAAAAAATAACGTGTATATCACTTAAGTCTACGCAAAAATCGTTTACTACAAATTTGTAGTAAACGATTTTTAATAGACTATCACCTATACTGCTTTGAGTTCGATAGAGAAAGTTGAGCCCAACCCCACCCCAGGTGAGTCGATCATAATATGACCGCCATGAGCTTCAGCGATTTGTTTTGCAAGATAGAGTCCAAGACCAGAACCTCCGGTGTTTGTCTTCCCTCCTGCTCCACGAGAAAACTTTTGGAATAATTTTTCTTTTTCTTCAGCAGAAATTCCCATTCCAGTGTCAGTGACTGCAAGTCGAATCATTCCAGTATCAGGAATCTTCGAAAGCGAGACGGTAATTGATCCTTTTTCTGTGTACTTGATCGCATTGTCGATAATGTTGAGCATTACCTGGCGAAGTTTTTCCATGTCACCATGTATCGTATATGGAGCTTTATTGTCTGTAGTAAATGCAAGTTTCAACCCTTTCTTTTCTGCGGTAATGGAGAGATCTGTTGCGAGGTCTTTTGCAGCTTTTTCCATATCAAACGGTGCCATCTCGTATTTCATTCCTCCAGCCTCAATCTTAGAAACGTTCAACAAATCCTCGACAACCTTAGAAAGATGAGTACTTGACTCAAACACACGATTGATAGCATCTTTTTGTTTGTCTTCGAACGTTCCATACGAACCGTCAAGAAGCATTGAAGTGTATCCACGAATTGCAGTAAGCGGACTGCGAAGCTGATGAGCTGCCAGAGAAAGGAATTCCGTTTTGAGTTTATCCAAATCCTTGAGCTTGTCGTTAGCAACTTCGAGTTTAAGATTTGATTCTTCGAGTTTGAGTCGGAGCTGTTCTAGTCGCTGTCTTTGTTCAACCTCTTTTTTAACACTTTTAATGAGAAAAACACCTGCAATAATTGCACCTATGAAAGTAACTGAATTTAAAAAGTAATTAAAAGAATTTCGAATGAAAAAATATTGTGCTCCAACCAATACGACTATTGACCAAACCAAGGCCTGACTTGCTAGTAGCTTGATATCGAAAGCTTTGAATTTAACAATCACGTACGCCAGAAAGGCAACAAAGATTGGCATACTAAACAGTCCATATTGCTCAAGGCTATAGTTACCATTTGTAATATATCCATTGTCTAGAAGATACGACACTCCTACAACAGCGACGAAAAATATTATCAAGAAGAATTCAATCCCCAACGTAAGTAACACAAGAGGTTTCCTTGCCTCGCTAGATATAGATTTGTACTTGAATGCTACGTATATAATAGTGAGTACTACAGTAATCAGACTAAATAAATAATAATAAGTTGTATATAAATTATTTTCGAGAGCTGCGCAATCAGGGGCACTAAAACCTGATAGATTGAAAATTGTTGGTGTCAGGATAAGAATCGGCAAGACAGCCAACAGGCCTATCACTTTTCTTCTTACGTGAATATCCTTACCATTATTAATAAAAACGGCGATAAAATAGAAAGAAAATAGATAAATGCAGGTTTGAACAATACCAAAGAAAGACCAAGCAAACATGACGATAGTACTGTTGTCATAACGAATCCAAGCGACAAGATCCAACGCTGACCAGACAGCAAAAGATAGTGTAATAATGAACAAAATTCTACTCAATAGACTACCTCGATTTTCATATAAAACAAAAAAACCGATCAATAGGGCTACCACCGCCGTTGGAATATGTGAATAATAAAGCAATTGTGATGCCTGATCTACAATCTCCTTACAAAGGGCTAAATTGGAAGCTGTGTTATAAGTAAACATATAATTTATTCAGCACACTGTTCATTATTTAAAATCGTCCCTGAATCACAATCTCGGTATGAACACTTTTCCTCACCTGGAATACAACTTAATTCAGGAAAGCATCCTAGCTTCTCTGTAGATTCCTGGCAAAAAGCGATCGAGGACGCCATTTTTGAAATCTCTTTATAAAAAACTATCTGCTCATCAGGATTAGTTGAACATGTTGGATCTGATACTGGATCACATGAGTAGACAAAACATTTTTCATTCGCTGGATCACAGGTTACGTAATCTGTAATAAGATAATTTTTCAGTACCACAATCTGATAGTACGTAAAAAAAACAACTCCTAATACGAGAAGAATGACGAAAGCAAAAAATATTTTATTCTTCATGTCTGGCTTTGTCTCCGTGGTTTCCATAATGTGATTATATCATCTTTTTTCTAATATCATGCTGTTGATTATGATCGTGGCTATACCAAAATGGATCTTTTTCGTGTTCAATTGGCAAGAGTGGAAAAATAAGTGGCTTTACTCCAAAAATTTCGGTTGCTTTTCTAAAACTTGGGAGAATTTTTTCAAAAAAAAATCCTCTCTCAGATTCATCATTGAGCATAAAATTTTCAAAAAGCACTCCGTCACAAATAAAAAGAGACATGAAATAGAGATAGTAATATTCCGTGATATCACGAGTTGTATTAAACCAATCAGTAATATCAACAATATTTTTACTTGCACCCGGATAGACAGATGCAAGAAGCTCTCTATGAGTCTCAATAAGGGAATCGCCCCAAATAGTTTTTATGTCGGATAAAGGTTTACCTTCCCAAATGTTGAAATCAACCACTCGGCAAGTGTCTTTGGTATCGTCAAACATAGTTGCTTTTTCTTTTGAAAATAACAATTTGCAAAGGAAGTATTTATTTTTATTTTTATTTACAAATTTTCCGGCAGGATATTCAAGGAGTAAGGGTTCCATATTTAGAGAAGAAACTAAGTCCATAAAATATTGCATTTCACGATTTGGAGTTATAATTTCTCTATTAAAGATTGCTCTTGGTCTTTCAAATGAATGAGGGAACGGATGTTCCTTCCAAAACAACCTAACGCGTTCAACCAGAGCGTGGTCATTCGACCTTCGCTCTATTTCTTTTTCTAGCTGGGAAAACGGTGTGTAAATTTCCTCAAGGATATCTTGATCTTCACTCATATTCTGTCTTCTGAATTATAGGTATGTTACGACAAGACTACTCTTACTAGTATATTCCTTTTTTTTCAATAAACCACTAGTTTTGGCAATTTATTGATAATATTGACATTATATATTATTTATGCTATTATTTCAAGTAAATCCCGGTTTAGTGAGATGAGCGTCCAGTCCACCTGGAAATTGATCTCACTAAATCCATTAAAAATTGAAAACAGGTTCGCGACTCGGAAGAATTCTCTTAGGGATAGGAGCTTTTCTTGCAACGAGTGGTTTCAGCTACTCGTTTGATTATTTTGTTTACCCGATTGTTACCTATTATTTCGGGTTCTCAAAAAGTTTAATTATTTTATTTCTCGCTGCGCTTATCATGAATTATTTCGTTGTACTTTTGTACGATCTGTTCAAAAAAGATTTTTTTGGATTTGAGGCACTTAAGGAAATGAAGGAGTCAGGTAACGGCAGAGGTATGATGTACAGAATAATGAAATGGGGCGATATTCCCTTCTTTATCTTTCTTTCATGGTACGACCCAATATTTGCGGTTTTATACAAAAGGAGGAGTAAAAGCTTTAACGGCTTTAGAAGGAGAGATTATTTTATTCTTGTGCTTAGTACATTAATTGGGTGTATTATCTGGTCAGGATTTTGGTCAGCAGGTATTGAATTTGTTAAATACATATTTCCACAATGGTTCTCCTAGCAATAGCGAGAGCCATTTTTTTATCCTATTTTTAAACAATAATGAGAGTCCCTCGTTTCGATATAATCTGATTTTATTATAAGTACCCCCCCTTTTTTTGCGTATTAAAAAACAAAACTGCAGTCCCCGCTTGTTTTTTTTGGCAACTGCCTATGATATTCTTCGTCAGTTAATTTTTTGGACATGAAAATTGTCTTTCTAATTTGACATAGAAATAATACTACTGTAGTTTAATATATAAAAATATCTTTATATGGGACTTATTGAAATAAAGGGAAAGAGGCTAACCTTGAGAGAAATTTCAAAAGATGATCTGCCCCAATTACTCCTTTGGAGAAATTCGGAAATCTTTCAAAAATCATGTCTTTCCTACTCGAAAGACTGCACAATTGAAGAACTTGACAGAGAAATTGACATTTCATATCGTCAAGATAAATATGCTCAATTTATTGCTTGGACATCAGACGACAAGCCAGTAGGTACGAACTGGATATATCGATACCACAAAACAAATGGCATAGGATTTACCACAACATTTGTTGATGAGCAATACAGACAAAGTCATTATTATGCGATTGAAATGTTCGCACTCATTTGCAAATATATGTTTAACGAACTTGCTTGTCGAAAGATTTACTCAGAAGTTCACGCTGGGAATACTCCTTCAATGAATATCTTCAACAAACTTAATCTTCCTCTTGAAGCGACATTTAAGAATCACTCAAAAGTGGGTTTGAACGATTTCGAGGATCTGTTGGTTTACGCCTTGTACAAAGAAGCCTTTGAATCCATGAATATTCCAAAAAAACTTTTGTGACCGCACCAGCATTGGTGTGGTTTTTTAATATTCCATTTTGAGAATTAAACCTTTCGGGATTGAAAAATATTTCGGTTGAGCTTCTGGGTGTTTTTTGTTTGTATGAATATTTAGTGTCTCCTCGTTTTCTACTATAATATAATCGGCACTTTCTTTGACGAGAGTGCCAATAGTTTTCATCTGACTTGGAGTGCTAATTTCCTCATTCGAGGAATACATGAATATATCGTTCCAATATATTGTTACTTGCTGATTATTCTTTATCATAAAAATCTATCTTTTTAAACTCAATAATTGCATTTTCAGGAATGATAAAGCCATTAGTGGGAACCATACTTTTCTTTTCTTTGTCATAGTGAACACTGCATGCAATATTCGTCCATTGTTCGTTTGTCTCTATAATGAAGCCACAGGTCAAATTAATCTTTGGAGTTTCATTCTCGAGTGCCTGTATATCATCAGTATATGCAGCATCCCGCCAGAGAATAGTACAAATAGGATTTTTATAATTTATGTTTTTTGTAGCCATGTAAATAAAATGTAAAAAGTGCAGTAATATTATACCACACTTTTTATTTTTGTAGTGACACGGATTATTTTCCGCTACTACTGCCACCACTACTGCTATGTGATGATGACGAATTACTGGATGAATTATTACTCGACGATGCCTTGTGGGCAGCTCTTTCTGGTAATTCACCAGATTTTTGTGCATGATCACGTGCATCATGCCAAGCAGACGATACTTCCCTTGTTGAGGAATTGGTATCTCGTGCTGCATCAGATTTAGTATATTCTGACAAGTCTATATCCTCCTTTTCAAGCCTAGTTTTATTCCTGAAAACCTTCCGGAACCTTGCTTAATTATATTTTACTATAATAGGAAAGGTTGTCAATGAAAATACTCATATTCAGTGACTTAAATAAATAAGTACTGCCACAGGCTGTCTTATCTGGTCAGGATTTTGGTCAGCAGGTATTGAATTTGTTAAATACATATTTCCACAATGGTTCTCCTAGCAATAGCGAGAGCCATTTTTTTATCCTATTTTTTAAACAATAATGAGAATCCCTCGTTTCGGTTCTTCATCACTTTGGTTCCACAGACTACGATCTATAATACCGAACTCATTAGTCTAAAAGAAAATGCATAATGGCTGGTGCTTGAATCAATGCATGCGTTTTACCGTATAGCACAAACTGAGAAATCCCGGCCAGATGATTCTTTATAATCTGGCCCGCAATGTGTGCGTCTCGATACCCAGCGATGAATGAGGCTATTTCGCGAATAGGATTTTCTTCATTAGTAGGATCAGAGAAACGATAAAAAAGATCTGAATCCTCCTGGTTCAATTGGTGACCTGAAATTCTTTGATGAATTTCGGAAAATATTTCAAGCGAATAAGTCGCTTTTGTTAAATCATTGAATTCGTCGATAAAATATTGAATGTATGATACAAAGTCAGGTTTATCAGTCTCTTGCGAATACTGATATGCTCGGTCGCACATAAGCGAATAAAAAACCAGATTAAGTCCATATTTCTCTGATGCATCATCAATTATCTTCTTTTGATCAGGTTCGTAACAAACGGATCGAATCCCTGCTCCTGAAGCGAGAAACATTAGATATCCTCCTTCACCTCCCTGATTGATTATTGATGAGTGTTTGTCAGAAGCCACGTCACGTAAAGCTCCTTCTATCACTACACATCTGTTTTTTCCTTCGGTATTTGTCAAAAAAACGTCGAATTTTGATTCAATTTCCGTAAACACTGGATCGTTAGGTTCGTATGAATGACGAACCCCTAGATAATAAAGTGTGGCTTTAGCCGAATCGTATATTTTAAAATAAACATCTTGGTCAGTCTCAAGTTCTTGGACATTAGCATACGAAACAAGTTTGTCCCGAATGGAATCTATGGAAGTAATTTGATTCATACTTATACTTCTTTGTATAAATTCATAATCCCTCATAATATTGTACGCTGTTTGATAAAAATCTACGTCTGTTGTTTTAAGAAGCTCAACTTGTTGTCTGAGAATTTTAAGTGTTTCGTTCGGTGACTTCCAAACAACAAAGTGCCCCACTTCAATTTCATCGGCGGTGAGCTGTAGCTCACCCTTTCCTCCTACGACATCGACAACATAGCAATGAGTAATTACATGCCTATTCCGTGCCGGACGATAATCATCAATCTCTCCAATATATCCTTGAATTGAGACATCACAACCAATCTCTTCCTTGCACTCGCGTAAAATTCCCTCTTCGATCGATTCTCCTTCCTCAATTCCACCGCCGGGCAAAAGAAAAAATCCATGGCGATTCGTGCCAACAAGCGCAATATTTCCTTCCTGATCAAGGGCAACTACACGTCCGGTTAGTCGGTCAATATACTCAACACCATCAAGTGGCGTGTTGCGATTCGGTAATACATCTTTTTCATAATAAGTTTTTAGATGCATAGTGATTTTAAAAATTCATCTATTTCTTCATTATCTTTAAAGATATAGACTTTTTTGTTATGAGAATGACTTAAAACTTTCTCCCGCATCATTTTTGTAGGATATTGCAAAATATATTTTACAAGATTCCAACTAATTCTTTCTCGTGTGCCATCAGTCTTATCAAAAGGTTGCTCTGTATTAAAAATTCGTTTGAAAGCACGCCAGAGACACAGCCATTTTGGAAAATCCAAAAAAATAATCATTGTGGCTTTTTCAAACCTATCGTCAATTGTCTTACGGTAATTACCGTCAATAATCCACTCTTCTTGATCTTGTAAATCAGTCACCACTCGCAAAAATCCCAGTTTTGAGTACCGCTCTTTCCATTTATTGGTCCAGTAATACATATCAAGATGATCCACCTTGCGCCCAAGTTTCTGTCCAATCTTGTTTGCCAAGGTTGATTTTCCCGCACCCGAAACACCAATTATCGCGATTCGACTGAGATTAGACCTCTCCATAACAGAATAATAACACATTATTATAAAATAGTTGCATTATTTTTCAAATATGGTTTAATATATTCAAATTTCATTGTTAACCCACACAATTTTTTACGATGAGTAGAATTGTAACAAAGAGTGCAACTATGGGTTGCCAGGATAGCAAGTGCAAAGGAAAAGAGAAATCAGGTATTTTGACCACCAATGGTCAAACTGCAACCTTTGTTTGTGAGGATGGGCACACAACTCATCTCGAAAAAAAGTCAGGAGAATATATTCCTGTTGATCCATATATAAAACCAAAAAAAAGGCCGGTTTTAGAAGGGGTTTTTAAATGGAGAGGTTATTTTTTCAAGTAACATGCAAAATGGGTTTGCGACAATTGTCGCAAACCCATTTTTTAATTAGACATTAAATATTAGTCATTAAAAATTGACTTTACAATCCTTCAGCCTTGAGCGTCTCTATCGCCTCTTTGGCTTTCTTTGAAAGTTTGTTTGGGATTTTGACTGTCACTTTGACCATCAAGTCTCCTCTTTTTCCGCGTGGATTGGGTACTCCTTTTTCTTTCACGCGAAGGATTGTGCCGGATGCGATTCCTTCCGGAATTTCAATCGTGACCGCACCATCCAATGTTTCAATTTTACGATCGGCACCGAGAAGTGCTTCGGAAAGTTTCACTTCCATATCCATGGTGAGATTTTGTCGATCACGGCGGAATATCGGATGCGATTGTACATTTATTTTTATATACAAATCTCCAGATGTTCCTTTTCGCACTGCTTCACCGAGTCCAGTCATACGGATCATCTCGCCTGCTTCGATTCCAGCCGGAACACGAATTTCAATTTCTTCTTCCTTGCGTTTTACACCTGCTCCGTGACAAGAACCACAGAGTTCTGATGGAATTGTTCCCGAGCCATGACATGCGTCACATTCACGCGTTGTAACAAACGATCCAAGCATTGAGCGACGAGTCTCTCGAATTTGTCCCTTTCCATTACATTGACTACAGGTGATTTGTTTTGCTCCGGCTTTTGCGCCTGAACCAGTACAGGTATCACAGGTAGAAACTTTTGTTATCAAAATTTTACGAACCGTTCCAAAGATACTATCAGCAAAAGGGATCGTAATTTCAGTAGAAATATCACGCCCACGACGTGTTTGTGAGCCCCCACGAGCCCCACCACCAAAGAAATCAGAGAAGATATCTCCTAGGTCGCCCATGTCAAAACCCTGGCCGTTTTGGAAGCCTGAGAAGTCAAAACCACCCATATTGGATGGGTCAAAGCCTTGCCCACCTCCGAATCCACCTTGTGGTCCAGCAGAGCCAAATCGGTCGTATTGAGCGCGTTTAGAGTCGTCAGAAAGCGTCTGATAAGCCTCGTTTACCTCCTTGAATTTCGCATCATCACCCTTGTTCTTGTCAGGGTGGTATTTATGAGCCATCTTATGAAAGGCCTTTTTAATCTCCTCTTTTGAGGAAGTTTTTGAAACGCCTAAAATTTCGTAATAGTCTTTATTCGCCATACGCCGTGCATAATACTATGAATAATAAAATGCGACAAGAAATTGGATGATTCCCCTCACTCGTATTGGGTCATCCTGAATTTATTTCAGGATCCAGGGCTATAGACAAATCTTTCCATTCTGGATTATGCTCTTGTATCAAATTAATCTTCCAATTTCTATGCCATGCTTTTAATTGTTTTTCGCGTTCAATCGCAGAAATTGGATTTTCAGACTCTTCATAATAAACCAGAGTATTAATTTTATATTGCTTTGTAAATCCGCCTGCAAGACTATGTTTGTGCTCATATATGCGACGGATTAAATCATTTGTAACACCTATGTATAAAGTGCCGTTCTTTTTGTTTGCCAAAATATAAACATAATAATGTTTATCGTACATACAAATACTGGATCCTGAAATAAATTCAGGATGACCCAAACACACATATTTACCCCAATAATTCTTTCAAAATTTTTGTAGCGAGAGCTGGGTTTGCAGAACCTTTTGTCTCTTTCATCATCTGACCCACGAGGCTCATGAGTGCATTTTCTTTTCCACCTTTATATGACTCTGCCGCCTGTGCATTTGTATCGATTATCTTCTGTGCGATTTCTTTGAGTGCACCTTCGTCATTTTTCTGAAGCAAATCTTTTTCGGTAGCAATTACAATTGGCGAACCATCTTCGACAACAATCATCGCAAGAATATCTTTTGCTGCGCGTGAAGAAATCTTGTTGTCAGCAAAAAGGGTTACCAATTCGGCAAAGTTTTCTGGGCTCGGCAATCGTATGTCAGAATTCGTCTTTTTCAAACCCACATAATCGGATGTAATATAGTTTGATGCAACTTTTATTTTTTCAGCATCCTTCAACACACCTGCAACTTTTTCAAACCAAAGCGCAAGTTCATAATCATTGATATACGTTTCGATATCCTCCGCCTTAATGCCATATTCATTCGCATATCGAGCACGCTTAGCCACAGGAAGCTCTGGCAATTCCTTGCGTAAGGCATTGGTATCAAACATTTCCGAAAGCATAAATTTCGGAATATCTGGATCAGGGAAATAGCGGTATTCCTGGGCAGATTCTTTTGCACGCTGAGAAAATGTACTCTGTTTGCTGTCATCCCAACCTCGCGTTTCTTTGACAATCTCTCCTTCTCGTCCAGCTTCGTAAAGCTCAATCATACGAGCGACTTCATAGCGAATCGCCTTCTCCGCGCTCTTAAATGAGTTGATGTTCTTTACTTCGACATAGGTAGTGAGCTTGCCTTTCTCTGTTGAGACAGACACGTTCACCTCCACACGAAATTCTCCTTTTTCCATGTTTGCATCTCCTGCACCAAGGTACTGAAGAAGAAGTTGATATTCTTTGGCAAAATTTGCGCCAACATTCGCTGCTTCATCTACAGAATCAAATGTGTGTGGCTCAGTGACAAGCTCCATGAGCGGTACACCAGCACGGTTGAAGTCAACGAGTGAGTAATCGCCTCGGTCATGCTTACTCGTTGCAGTATCTTCTTCAAGATGAATGCGATGAATCTTCATTCCAGCAAGCTCTCCACCTGAAACGATAGGATATTTGAATTGGGAAATCTGATACCCCTTTGGAATGTCTGGATAGAAATAACTTTTGCGATCAAATTCGGTAAAATTTGCAATTGTACCCCCTACAGCAAGCCCCACTCGGATGACTTGCTCCATGGCGCGTTTGTTTGGCACAGGAATAGTGCCTGGATGTGCCATACACACAGGACAGATGTTCACATTCGGATTTTTCTCATCCGGGTCGTTCTTACAGCCACAAAACATCTTTGAGTTTGTTTTGAGTTCGGCGTGGATTTCAAGACCGAGAGTTGGATAATATGTGTTCATAGTAGGGTTTAGGTTTTAGGTGTTAGGGTTTAGTAATTCGAATTGTATTTCTAAATCCTAGACCCTAACCCCTGTTATTTTAGGTATTTCTTAATATTTGCGAGGTGTTCGGCGTAGGTTTTCGCGTAATGGATAGTACCATTTTTGTCATGAAGATAATAGAGGTACGGTGTTGTGCTGTAATTCACTGCAGCAGTCAATGCATCAAGGCCTGGATTGGATATCGGAGCCGGTGGAAGCCCCTTGTGGAGATAGGTATTAAAGGGCGAAACTACAGAAAAATCAGCTTTCTTGAGTGGTCCATTTGGCTTATTCACTGCATAAGCCACAGTAGCATCTACCTGCAGTCTCATACCTTTTGCAAGACGACTCCACAAAATACTCGAGATAATTGTTCGGTCTCCGACTCCTCGAGCCTCTTTCTCGATGATTGAAGCCATGATAACAATTTCTTGTTTTGTATGATTTCCCATTGAATCAGCTGAAAATAGATTCTTTGTCTTTAAATCAAACATTGCTCTCATTTCATCAACGATGTCAGATGGTTTTGTTTTTGAATAAATAAAATAAGTTTCTGGAAAAAGATATCCTTCATGTGCTTTTGCTGAAAGCAAAAAATCTTCGGTGGCAAAATCAGAAATTTTTTCGGAAAGAATCTCGCTCATTTCCAAAACCGAAGTACCTTCCGGAATTGTAATCTTTATCGGTTTCAAATTGTGCACGCCAAAGGCGATTTGGCGTGCGACTGCAAATACTGAAATCGGTCGGTCGAAGAAATAATCGCCCGGAGGAACCTTCATATCCTTACCATAAAAAGTTACGAGCGTAGAAAAGAGTGCACGTGACCGAATATACTGTTTGTTCGACAATTCTGTGCCAACACTCTTCAGGCTCTGTCCGGGTGTTATCGTAAAGACTGTCTCACCTTCTGGAAAATCTGACGGGGCCGACAACGCAAAAACAAAAACGGCAATTACCGCAATAACACCAAACACTCGACCGAGCCGATTCCGCTTTTGCGGAATCGGCTCGAGAGCTGTATTTTCTTCTGTATTCAGAACTGAATTATCTGACTCCATGCATTTGATCTGACTTTATAAACTTTACAAACTTCACAACTTTTAACTTACTAATTTGCCAACTAAATTGGCAAATTAGAAGGTGGCTTCGCAACTTTAGACTCAATTCGCTTAAACGAAGGCGCCTGCGAAACCTGACCAGGGAAATGGAACAGTGTGGCCAATTCTTCGACATTCACTACACCAATAACAGGTCGTTTTGATGGAAAAAATGTGTTGACTAGACTTGGATAATCAATCGAGTACCAAAACGGCGGATGATAGAAAATACGATGTCGATACCAGTTGAGCATGCGATTCGTAATCTTATGCAAAAGAAGTCCTGTTGGATCAGCGTATGGGCCATCTACTCCAGTCGAATTCAATTTTACAAAACTATTCCCATCAGGATTCGCGTACTGTCGAAAGAGAAGTCCGCTCGCCATGGTTATTTTATTGAATTGATCAAACGAGACATACTTTTTTTCTGCAACAACAACGACTCGAATTCCAATATCAAACCCAAGTTTTTGAATTTTCTCTTGAATTTTTTTGACCCGACTTGCCACCATATCTGGCGGACGTACTTGCACGCCGACATCTCCTGCAATTGCTCCAGCTTTTGTAAAAAATTCTTGTGTATAAGGAGCAAGAATACGATCGACTTCCTCATTTGCTTCATCTATCCAGCCGATATGTTTTCCTGTCTTGTGTGAATGATATGCCTTGCATGATGGGCGCACGACGTGTTGAATCCAAATCTGTTCACCACGCTTGAGCGAGCCAAGCAATTCTATTGTCGGTGTAAGTGGGTCAATCTTGAGATTTTCCTTGTCGCTCGGTTTGTCGAGACCATAATCAACATAGGTTCGAATCGGCTTGGAATCGTGTTCCACGAGCTTGAATTCTGCTCCCCAAACATGCCAGTCATCATTCGGAGCATCAAATGGTATCTTCATTGAATAATCCTTCGCATCGCGAACTTTTGCTTGAGGATACTGTGCGTACACTTGCGTTTCGATAAGATCGCGAACACGCGAAGGTGTACGGATATAGAATTTTACAAAGCCCTCAATTCCAACGATTTCGAGCGAAAACCAAAAATGGGGTGATCCTTCAAACCAGATATCCCACAACCCTTTTGTACCAGCATGATAGAGTGCATTACTGAAAATAAGTTCCATGGCCATTGGACTCTTTTCAATTTCACGAGGAATCTCAATTTCAAGAAGAGACCATTTCATGCCAATGATATATCGCTCTGTGACAAAATGGTGCCACAATTCAAATCCGATATACATCAGTAGTATCGGAGCCCATATGAATGCAAGTTTTCCAATAATAAAAAATATGAATGAAAAAATTGCACCAAGAATGCCAAGTACTTCCATATATACAAGTATACTCTAGTAAAACTCTAAATCCAAAACTCTAAATACTAAAATTGGACTGGCACTGCATAGACGAGCCCTGTTGTACTCACAAACACGATTTTTCCCATATCAGTTGAAGGTGGAGTCAATAGCATGAGATCATTTCCGAAATACATTGGATATCCATCTGTGGTATTCGGTACAACAAGGTCAGATGGTTTTGTTATCGGCATTCCCATGTCATCGAATACTTGTGCTGTTCCAGCAATAGCATATCCACCTGGAGTACCTCCGTACATCCAACCACACTGATTGATATATCCCGACACTTTCACGGGAAAAACTATTTTCGTATTCGAATCAGGTTTTTGCACAGTGAGACCACACGGCAAACGAAGTAATGACTTTATGTTGAATGAATCCCAAAGAACTCTTTCATCCTTGAAGAACCCAGAGAAAATGAATGCCAAAAAAATAAGTATTGCAATAACTGCAATAAAGTTTACTCCGCCCTCGCCACGTTCGTGTATCATTAAAACATTATAGCAATAAATCATAAAATCACGAGAAAAAAGCCCCCTGTTTTACAGAAGGCCTTAATAAAAAGCAAAATAGATAGTTACAGATACTGCAAGATAATAAAAGACAACATTAGAAGTAAAGATATAACACTCAAAATAGCGGTGAGATTTTTGTTATCAGTAGTAAAGGCAAAAATCATAAAACTCATAACACCAGCACCTATACTCAATAACGGAAAATCAGCGATAAAGCCGATACTACTAAAAAATGTCACTAATGCAATAGCTGTAGCAAATAATGCATACATTATACAAAATATTCTCGACGAAAAATTGCATAATATCATACAAAGAATAGATAGTGCCGCCAAAAACAAATGCCACGCGAAGAGTACTGAGGCAGAGCTTCCGTTATTACCCACAGCAACAATAGTGCTACCAGTAAGTAAAATGCCTTGCGTATATTCTTCGCAAACATATATCTCAACCAAGTTTTTCATTTTACTAGAGCGGATTTTCCGCTCTCCAACAGCAATTGTATCACCAGGATGGTCGATAGCTTGCTGAAAGAACGCATTATATTGCTCCGCATCCTTTGCGACAAAAATACCAGTGTTTTCATATGTCACCAGAGTATCAGGTGCGATGCGATAGTTTCCGTCTGAAGACTTCTGCAATTGCCGTTGAGCAAAAAGAGATGTTGCGGTTATCAATGCAACAACGCAGAACAATACTATTCTTTTCATATTTTTAAGTTTTTAAAGTTTACATGTATTATATCACTTAAATTGTATATAGTCAAATCCCCCGCGAGCTAAGCTCTTGGGGGATTTGACTTGTTTTAATGCTTTTGTGTTTTCTTGTGGTTAGATAGGTGAGTATTTCTTGTCTTTGTTTTTCTTGAAATACTTTGGGTTCTGAAGATTCACAAGGATTGTGTTCTTTTTGAGGTAGCGTTCCTTGAGAACTTTGTCTACCACTTCTTCCTTGGTGAGCGGTCCTTCACGTTTCAAGATTTCCTTGATGACGTCACGGACGACTCCCGGCTTGTATCCCCATTCTTGAAGAGCATACATTCCGCGTCCAACAAGTACGAAGCGTTTGTCTTTGATGAGTTCGTTGTGGCAAGTAGCTGTGTGACACTTCTTCACAAATGTATCGGAGATCGCTTCTGCAACTTCACGGAAGTGCATCGGTGATCCGTGCTTACGCATCATAAGATATGCAAAATCCTTGATACCACGAGCCTTCACACCGCTTGCTGTAGCGCGTCCCATTTCGCCGAGTGGATTCTTACAGATTCCTTTTGAGAGACAGAGCCATCGCTTTGCAATTTCTTCATCAACAGTAGCAACGTTAATCTTTTTCAATTCATCAAGGAAACGATTTACCATTTCACTTTCAGTAATGAGTTCGTCATCATCAAGCTTTTCGTACAATGACTGAAGTGTAGTGTGTACTTTGTCAGAAAGGTCTGTATCAATACTCCAGCGAGATACAAAATTGTCGTCTTCGCGGTGTTTGATGAATTCATCTCCAAGAACAAGGTAGAAGTGGATGTGATTCTGAGTTTCCTCATCCTTTGCAATACTTGAGAGAAGGTCGTCTTCTGCTACGAGCCCGCCGAGTTCAGTAATGAGTGATTTAAGTTCACTCCAAGTAGACTTTTCACTCTTGTAGTCGTCTGATTTTTTGATGAGGGCGAGTGCAGCCTGTTCAATCTGACGAACACGCTCACGGGTAATGCCGTATTTGTCTCCGATTGCCTCCAATGTCTGTCGTTCAGCAAGGGTTCCAAGTCCAAAACGGCTCTTGATAATATCAAGAGAACGGTCCTGAAGCGGGGAAAGTATTTTTTTTGTGACAGCCTTTGGCTTAAATGATATTTTCTTTGACATAAATAAATTTTGTTAGATTATTACAATTCGATTCTATCATTATTGCCTGAAAAGTCAAACAATCGCTCTGGAATCTTCACTCCCCTTTTAATTTCGATTTGAGTACTATAGCACATATGTACCAATTTAGTCAAATTCGGCTCAAAATAGCCATTTTTAGCTGACAAGTCGAACGATGTCATGGAATGTCACGTAGAGCATCAGTAGAATAAGCAAAAGAAAACTAACCTTATTCAGACCGACAATTACTTTGGTTGGAATGCGAGAACGTCCGTTTTTTGCAAAAAATTCCATAATACAACGCCCTCCATCAAGAGCCGGGATTGGCAACAAATTGATGACAGCCAAATTGATCGAGATAAGTGCAACAAACGAAAGGAATGATCCAAATCCAAGTGAATATGCCTGACCTGCAATTTGAGCGATCCCGATAGGACCAGACACCTGTCCGACCATACTATCCCCACCACCAAACGAACTTGAAATAAGGAGACCGAGTGATTCAATAATGTGCACAAACTGATTTCCAGTGTAAGTAATTGCAACTTTCATTGATTGCCAGAATGGAAGGCGGACGTGAGTAACTTCGGCGAGACTAATACCCACTGTTGGCGTATCACCTACTTTTTCTGCTTTTGGAACAACAACAAATGACTCACTGTTCCCGCTTCTATCTACAGTAAAAACAATCGAGCCAGTCGAATGTGCTTTGATAAAATGAACGACATCGGAAACAGTTTTTGGTGTCGATGTATCTTTTGCACTAGCGAGCGCTACAACAGAATCACCGGTACGCAGTCCAGCAATCTCTGCCGGGCTGTTCTTTGCAACCGATGAGATGATAGTTGTATCTCCCCCAATAGTAACCGCATCTGGAAATTCGCCAGACTGCGCGAGAAATCCAATTGAAAATGAGCCAATATATAAAACGACTGCAATCACAAGATTGGCGACAACTCCAGCAAGCACAACGGCGATACGTTTCCACAATTTCTGATACGAAAAAAGAGTCGAGGTGTCTGACTGCCCTACTTCGGTCAGTTCTTCTCCGTAAATCTTTACAAAACCACCGAATGGAAGCCAGTTGAGCGAAAAAAGTGTTCCCTTCCAGGTGAAGAGTTTTTTTGCACGTGGCGGATACCCTATTCCAAATTCGTCTACACGGATACCAAAAGCTTTGGCAACAAAAAAATGCCCGAGCTCATGCCCGACAACGAGCACTACTATTACGATAAGGAAAATGAGGATGGTTTGCATAAGAAGGTTCTAGGATCTAGCTTCTAGGTTCTAGTTTAATAATCATAACTCGCAACATTTTGCTTACTTCTTCGAGTAATTCAAGGTGTGACTGAATACTTAATGAATACAAATCTCGACAAAGAAATAATTGAGTCTCAAGCTCTGAAGCGGAGCCATATGATAAGCACAAAAAATGTGCGTAATCTTTTCGAGTCTTACGACTTGAACCTTCTGCAATATTCGAGATGATTGAAACACTGGCTCTCCTCATCTGAGACTGAAGAGCATATATTTCCATTTGAGGAAGTTGAATTTGATAGACAAGCTTAGTAAGATCATAAGCCTTTTTCCAAACTGTCAGATCTTTATACGAATTAAGTGACATTTTGTATTCTCTAGAACCTAGACCCTAGAAACTAGCACCTAGTTCATTACTTCTTGTTCCTTTGTTTCAAATACACTTTCGAGTTTTGCGTTCGCGTCAGTTACGCGTTTTTGAATTTCATCTTTCGTACGACGGTCATCATCTTCTGGAAGTTCCTCTGATTTCAATTCACTCATTGCAGTCTCGCGTTCTTTACGAACACTCACACGAGCATCTTCGAGCTTTTCCTTGAGTACTTTTACAAGTCTTGAACGATTTTCTGTGGTGAGTGTTGGGAAAATCACACGCATGCCATCACCGTCTACAGCAAGTGACACACCGAGGTTAGCAGCGGCAATTGCACGCTCAACATCCTTGATCACGCTCTTATCCCAACACATAACGCGAAGCGTTTTTGCGTCTTCAATATTGACCGAGCCCACGTTCTTGATTGGCTGAAACGATCCATAGGCTTCCACCATTACGCCATCAAGGTACGCCGGCGATACACGACCGGTATGCAAGCGCGAATACTCGCGTGCGAGCCATTCGACTGATTCTTTTAATCCATTGTCTAAAGTTGTGTAATTGAATGCCATATAGAGCTAGTATATTAGTATTTTAAAAAATAGTAAATCGGGCAATAATCTTGAACACCTATTGACCTTGCGATTTAGTAGAGTATGATACTTTTCAAATCTCATTTGTATGACAACAGCACAAATTAAGAATGAGGCCAAACGAACATTTGGCCCAATCAATGGCTACAGCGGAATCGGATTCGAAAACGGCAAAGTTATTGTCTATGTTACAGACCCAAACTCGGTCTGTGGAAAATCAAAAATTCCGCCCTATCTCTCAGGTATGGTTCAAATTAAAACTGCAAAAAAGAGATCTAAATAACGATGGGTATTAATCACGTCCCTCACAAAATTATCTAAAAAGCCCCGAATCATTGGGGCTTTTCTATTTTACAAAGTGAGTGCAATGGTTTCCAAAATCATCTTACCGATGAGCCAGACATATAGAGATACTTCTTGAATTTGAGGATTTGCTCGAGAGATTTTTGGTTTTTTTGAGGGTCCTTGGCGAGGATTTGCTCGAGGCCGTCGAGGAACGAGACGGCCTTCTCGCGGACTTGAGCCGAGGCATCATCATCTTCAGACTTTTCGGCAAGCTTCGCAATGAATTGCATTCTTTCAGAGATTTTCATTTTGAGAAATTCAGAGGCATCAATGCTTGTTTCGTTTTGCGATATCGGCATGAGCACCCGCACACGAGAAAGAAGCGTCGGCAAAAGTAGTTCCGGTTTTGGCACTGCCAAAAATATATGGGTATTCGCAATTGGTTCTTCGAATGTTTTGAGAAGTGCATTTTGCGCTTCATTATTGATGAAGTCGGTATAGATAACAGAAACTTTTCGTTCCCCCACCGGCATGAGTTCTTGCCAGCCACGAATCGCACGTGCATCATCCACCGAAAAAGCTACAAATTCTTGTACAAAAAAATCCGGATTGCCTTGCACGACAATTGATTGGTCTTTCAGGAGTGCTTCAATATGAGCGCGCGCATCAGCGCGCGCTCCCCCAACAACATAACTATGAAATAAAGTTTCCATAAATAGTATTTAGTATACAGTATTTGGTATACGGTATAAATTCAAAATGCATTTTCATACTGTATACAGAATACTAAATACTGTATACTCCGCGGGCTTTACCCGCGTTTGCTCATTATCGATCGCTTGTATGTTCCCAAATGCTCGAGTGCGATTCCTGTACCGTTTACCACACAATACAATGCTTCATTTGCAAGCACAGCCTTGACTCCTGTCTTTCGATAGATGAGTTCAGGAAACCCACGGAGCTGTGAAGTGCCTCCTGTCATAATAATTCCTTGATCTATGATATCCGCAGCAAGTTCCGGTGGAGTTTCTTGAAGGACTTCCTTGATTGCCTTCACAATCTGGCGGAGTTCAGGATCAATTGCGCGCACAATTTCATTGGTCGAAATTTGCGCCGTGCGAGGCAAACCTTGTACGAAGTCGCGCCCTTTAATCATGACAGTCAATTCCTCCTCCATTGGCACCGCAGCACCTACATGGATTTTGATGTTTTCAGCAGTCTTATCGCCGATCGCAAGATTGAAAGTCTTACGTACATAATCCGAGATCGCATGGTCAATTTTATTACCAGCACATTTAACCGAAGTTGATGCCACAATTCCACCGAGTGAAATCACCGCCACGTCTGTCGTGCCCCCACCGATATCGACAATCATATGTCCCATAGATTCATGAATGGGAATTCCTGCACCAATTGCGGCGAGAATTGGCTCTTTGACTACATACGCGTTCTTTGCGCCAGCACGGAGCGCAGCTTCTACTACAGCACGTCGTTCTGTCGAAGTAATTCCAGCTGGCACAGAAATCATTGCTTCGGGCTTGAAAATATTCCATTTGCCGAGCGCCTTTTGCATAAAGTAGCGGAGCATCGCCTCGGTCACTCGATAGTCGGCAATAACCCCGTCCTTCATTGGACGATACGCTATGATTGATTCTGGTGTCTTTCCAAGCATGTCCTTGGCCTCAGACCCAATAGCCAAGATTGTGTTGTCTTGAAGAGATACAGCTACTACCGATGGTTCATTTAGCACAATACCGCGTCCAGGAATATAGACGAGTGTATTGGCCGTGCCGAGGTCGATTCCGATTTTCTTTCCAAACATACGCGGATTATACTCGTACGTACATTTTTAAGCAAAGACAACAAAATTATTATTTGGACTTTGAGCTTTTGGCTTTTGGCCTTAAGCTGTAGCTATGTGGATCCTCGAAGTTGTTCCAATCAAACGTGGCCTCCCCAAGGAGACACTCACCTACTTTTCGGCAGAACCAGTTCCCGATGGTACGGTCGTTTCAGTACCAATTCGGTCCAAAGCCGTAGATGCTATTTCCGTATCTTGTCGTGATGCCCGCGACGAAAAAGCTTCTCTCAAATCGAGCGACTTTAGCCTAAAAAAAGTAATCAAAATCAAACCGGGTTCACTTGTACCCACATATATTTTTGAAACTGCACGACTCGCTGCACAATATTACCGTGCACCACGTGGCACTATTTTAAATCTGATCATTCCCGATTATGCGTACTACGGCATCCTCCCTTACGAAGAAAAGCTTCCGACATCAGGTGTTGGAAACTTAGAAACTGTCCCAGAACGATTGCTCTTTCAATCCCCGTTCGAAGATCGACAAGCCTACTATCGTACCTACATTCGAGAATCCTTCTCAAAAAAAGAATCGGTAACCTTCGTTTGTCCGACAATTTCTGATTGCGAATTGTTTACCGAAATACTTTCCAAGGGTGTATCTGACTTTGTCATTACTATTCACGGTGAAATTACTGCAAAAAAACTTACCGCCAATCTCAAAAGAGTCGCTACGGACGAGCATCCATTTGTGGTCATTACCACACCATCGTTTGCTTCACTGATGCGCTCTGATACAGGAACGATTATTGTTGAACACGAAAGTTCAAACGCATATGCAACTCCTTCAAACCCTTCCTACGATTTTCGTACCATAATCGAAATCCTAGCTCGTTCTGCAAAGAAAAAACTTATTTTTGGAGACAGTCTCCTTCGTGTTGAGACACTCGGTCGACAAGAAAACAAGGAATTCGGTATGGTTGCACCGATCACGTTTCGAGCGCTTTCTCCGATAGAAACTACGGTTATTCCACATGGAGTCCCCGATCAGATTGCACCACGTGCGCGCAGTGACCAATTTCCCGCATTGTCAGACCACATGCGAACGCTTATCGGGAATGTACAATCAAACAAGTCTCACATCTTTGCGTTTACACTCCGCACTGGACTTGCCACGATCACTCGCTGTCGCGATTGTGGAACCGTATTTCTGTGTGAACACTGCGAAGCTCCACTCGTACTCTATTCCGGGGCTGGAGATATTCGCGTATTTATCTGTAACAAATGTAAACGCCACAAACCCTCTGAACAGAAGTGTGCGAAATGCAGTAGTTGGAATCTTGGAGCAATCGGTACTGGTACGGCATTCGTCGAAGAAGAAATTCGAAAACTATTTCCAAACGTCCCTGTATTTCGAATCGACCGTGAGGCGACTCCCACACGCACTGAAGCACGAAAGGTTGCGGGGGGGATTGGCCCCGCCACCCGGGGGGGTAGATTGGGGTGAAGAAATGGCC
>CAYVZI010000001.1:78363-97206 GCA_964456475.1 uncultured Candidatus Saccharibacteria bacterium
CCCCCACCCCCACTCACCACCTAATGGTGGCGGCGCCATGCCCCCCCGCAACCGGAGGCGTACTTGTCGGTACAGAAATGGCACTCTTTTACCTGACCGAAACAGTCACCGATTCAATAATTGTATCTTTCGACACACTCTTCAATATTCCAAGCTACCGCACAAACGAACGAATCATCGAATTGTTCCTAGCGATTGCTGAGCGCACAAAGAACAAGCTCTACGTGCAAACCAAAAATCCGCATGAGCCAATCATCGAACTCATTCAATCCAACAATTATTCTGCATGGTATCGCCAAGAACTTGCCGAACGCATCGAGTACAATTACCCTCCATCTTCTACGATTATCAAAATCACGTGGCGAGGTAAAACTTCTGAAAAAGAGGCTGTCAAAGATTATCTACAAGAAATTCTTGGATCATTTTCAATTGATATTTTTGAAAGTTCTATTGTCATCAAAGGCAAAAGAGAAATCGTAGTCAACGCACTCATTCGCCCGCGCCGTGACGAATGGTCACTGTATGCATTACTCGAAGGCAAAGGTCTTTCGGAGACCCTCCGCGAAACATTAGCCAAACTCCCCGAGGGCTGTACGCTATCGATCAATCCCGATAACCTTCTTTAGTGTTTCAAACTGTTCTGGCGTGTTCATCTGCAACCAATCTTTTGTCTCGAGAATTTTGATCGGGTATTTTTCAGCAAGCGACAACACTGTGTGTGGAAGACTGAATTCATTTGTGTCTTTGTACGGAGCAAGTGGGTGCTCAAATATTGCGTCTGTCAGACTATAGAGTCCCGTATTCATCAAAATCGTACCGTCATCAGATTGCGCAACAGACTGAGAACCTGGATTCAAGAAACCATTCTCATCTGGAGAGAGGTCAACATCGCTTCGCCCTACCGGCTCGCGAGATACGGTAATAGACCACGGATACTCACTTGCTCGCTCTATACTCTCCTTCGAATAGTGATCATCGGCCATCAGAACTAAAAAATTACCCTTCACGAATTCACGTGTGGCAAAAACAGCATGCCCAGTGCCCAATCGTTCAGTTTGATGTATATAGCGAACAGGAATTCCATCGTATGAATCGCCAATCGCTTCGCGAATTTTGTCTGCGTGATAATTCACTACCAAAATGATTTCATCAACTGAATCCGGTAATGAAGAAAGTGTATGTTCAAGCCGAGTCCGATCGCCAATACGAAATAACGGCTTTGGAATATCCGCTGTCATATCACCCATGCGAGTACCTCGTCCCGCTGCCAAAATAACTGCTTGCATAATACATTCTAGAGTATAAAAAAATGCTCGACAACACAAGGTTGTCGAGCTCTTATTTTCGATCTAAAACAAAAGTATTTTTTTTGCCAAGCAATATATCTTCAATAATTTCGGGTTCATTACACATAAACCGCCAAATTGCTCCACCAAGCCCTCCAGGTATTGGACCAAGCGCATAAAGGTCCTGAATTTTTGAGAAAGAAAAAAAATCATATGTTTTTCCTTCTTTGAGCCGTATTTTTGCCACTTCATGCTCAGTTAGATTGAGTTTGAAAAAATGATTCTTCAAATGTAATTCGGTAAGCCATTCAGTGCCTACTTTTTTAAATCTGTTTTCACGAATATCTAGTCGAAGCTCTTCAAACAACTCTCTGACTATAGTATCCAATTCATTGCGATCCTTTTTTCTATCAAATCCTCCACCAGGCAAACCGTTAGTGTCTGGATTTATGGTTCTCTCGTTGGTGTCTCGATGAATAAGGATTGTCTCATTCTTGTAAAGAATAAAACAAGCCGAACCAGTTTTCATTAATTGCTCCATTTACTATCAGATTTAGTGAACAAAAATTTGACTACTGTATACCATACGTGGTTTAAAACTGCAATAAAAAATTACCCAGTTTCCCAGGTAATTTATTTTGTCAGTTTTTTAATGACAATGGCGATGATGACCACGTTTGGCCGATTTTTTTAATGCGCCTGGTGTAAGCGCCAGAGCTACTGCTTTTTTGTAAATCGGCACAAGCACACTGGCCAATATTTTTGGTTCAATATCGAGCTCGACAGCCAGGCTCTTTATACTTGAACCTATTTCTGCAAGAACAATCGGTTCCTGCATCACGCGTTTAACCGCAATTGCCTTCAGTATTGAAAGCTGTGTCCCGTCTGGTACCTTTTTGAATTTTTTTGACATATTTTTGCGTTTTTTACATTATACACCTTATTAGATTATATGTCAATAGATGTAGGCAATTATATGCATTTGCACTTTACAGACGGTTGCAATACCCTATTTTCTGTGGTAGTCTGTTCCCACATAACACCCAAGCAGATTACGAGGCTAATCTGTCTTTCGGAAAAGAAATTACAAACACAACACCTTATTAGTAAGATAATTCTATAATGAATAGCAAATCAACAATCGAAGTAAAGAAAGCCGCAAACGAGAGCAACATGACTCTCATTCGCCGTTTTGGACGCCGTGTACAAGAAGCTGGAATCGTCCGTACCGTAAAAGGTCAGCGTTACAATGAACGTGAGGCAAGTAAGCTCGATCGCAAAACCTCAGCTCTCAACCGTCTTAAGCGAGGAAAAGAAATCGAACGCTTGAAGAAACTCGGAAAATGGGTTGAACAAACCAAAGGACACCGAAGATAGGGGTTAGGGTCTAGAAAATACAAAATGCAAGACACTATCTCAATCGTAAACAAGACAAAAGGCAAGCTTCCACGCTTGCCTTTTGTTCGTTTGAAAGAAGAAATACTTGGTAACAAATACGAACTTTCGATTGCTTTGGTAACACCACGCGAATCTCATCGACTCAATCTTACCTACCGAGAGAAAGACAATGCAACAAACGTATTATCGTTCCCTCTTTCAAAAAATTCTGGCGAATTGATTCTCGATATCAAAACTTCGACTGCTGATGCAAAAAATTTTGATATGACTCCAAACAAATTTTTGCTTTTCTTGGTTATCCACGGAATGCTTCATTTGAAAGGAATGGAACATGGGAGTACAATGGAGAAAGCGGAGAAAAAATTTCTCAAAATTTTTTCGTAGCGCATGAGTGGATTAGTATTTTACTATTTTCTACTTTCTGTTTTCTACTTTCTAATCCATGGCAAAAAATCGAATTACAGTCGGTATAGACATCGGAACTACCACAACTCGCTGTGTAGTTCTTTCGTGGCAGTCGAATTCTTCGTCGCCAGAAACACTTATCGCAGTCGCAGTCCCCACAAAAGGTGTTCGTCATGGATATATTGTCAATCTTCCTGATGTTACTGACACCATCACTCGCGTAGTAGCACTCGCCCAAAAGGAATCCGGAATCACAATCAAGAAGGCGCTCTTTTCTATGGGTGGCACAAGCCTGCTTGCCGAGAACGCATCTGGAAGTTCTATCATCACAAAGTCTGATGGTGAAGTCACCGCACTCGATATCAAAAAGGCTCTACTAGCAGCCGAAGAGGCCATCGATCTCAAAAACCGTCGTGTAATCTACACTATTCCTGTATCTTGGAAACTCGACGGCAAAGATATTCCCGGAAAACCAGACGGTATGCATGGGGTCAAACTCGAAGCAAAAGTATTTTTTGTAACATGTTTGTCACAACACCTCGAAGATTTGCTCAGCGCCTCAGCCGAAGCTGGTATCGAAGTCGTTGATGTCGTTCCCTCATCCATTGCCGCAAGTAGTATCACTCTTTCTGGTCGACAAAAAGCTGTAGGTGTAATGCTCGTAAACATCGGTGCTGAGACAGTCTCAATTGCCGTATTTGAAAACAACGCAGTCATCGGACTTACAGTATTTCCGATTGGTTCTACCAACATCACCAACGATATTGCACTCGGATTCCGCATTTCACTCGAAGAAGCCGAGAGTCTCAAGACGGGCAACATCATTTCCAATACATTTCCAAAACGTAAAGTAGACGAAATCGTTACCGCGCGCCTTTCAGATATTTTTGAACTCATTGATGGCTATTTGAAAAAAATCCGCCGTAGTGCCCTGCTTCCAGCCGGCGTTGTCATAACTGGAGGTGGGTCAGGTCACACACTCGTCGAAGGTCTCGCGAGAGACGTATTGCGTCTTCCTTCTCGCGTCGGTGCCGAAGAATTACTTTCTCAGATGAAGGGTCCAATTCGTGACTCATCATGGTTTGTGGCATACGGACTCGCAATATACGGCAAAGATACAGGCAATGACGCCATCACTTCAAACAAAGATGGTGGCACAAAGGGACTCTTCAAGGAATTCTTACGACAGTTTTTGCCGTAAAATCAAATGATTGATAGTACAAAAAAAATGCACCCGATAGTCTGGTGCATTTTGTTTTATTCATTTATTATTTTTTCTTCGCCTGCATGTGTTTTTCCGCTCGTGTTTCATTCTTTGCTTTTGCTGTCATGGTATTAAAAAGTGTTTTTACCATAGTTGTGTGAAGTATTTTTTTCTCATAATAGCTTACAAGGAACTCGCATGTAGCAAGACTTGCTTTTTCCCATATGGTAAAACTACCGCCGTGGTCAAAATAAAATTCGATATGCGACTTTATTTGATGAATTGGATGATCAAGATCTGTATTGGGAGAAAATTGATCAAGAAGCACAGCCTTCGTATTTTTTTCCAGACTCAGTGCATAAGTAAAACGTTTTGCCTCAGGCGCAGCCAATGCACGCGTAAGCAATAAACAAAGAAACTTTGCAAGTGAATGCTGCTTTTTTCTCGATGCAACCTTAAGTTCTCCAATAAGAGAAAGCAATTGTTCTTTAAAAATCGGAAATGTCGACAACGTGGTCATGAGATTTTTTTTTGAGGTGTACAATAAATTTTGTATTGATTATGAACTAATATTTCATATTGTCAATACCCAACTTCCGCATTTGCTTTTTTCTAGAATCTGATAGAATGCGTTTAGTTCACTCGAAATTATTACTCATTTTCTGGTATCCGGGCCGTTTGCTCGAAAACCCCTATATTATATGGCAAAAGTAAATCCTGAAATCGAAACATTCGCTCGCATCAAAGTCATTGGAGTTGGAGGTTCTGGAAAGAACGCAATCAACCACATGATCAACGCCAAAGTTCGCGGCGTTGAATTCATCGTAATGAACACTGATACTCAGGATTTGCACAATTCCCTTGCCGACAAGAAAATCCACATCGGAAAAAATCTCACTCGAGGTCTTGGCGCAGGAATGAATCCAGAAGTCGGTAAACAAGCAGCTGAAGAAACAAAAGCGGAAATTCAGGATGTCATCAAAGGTTCCGACATGGTATTCATCGCGTGTGGTATGGGAGGTGGAACAGGATCAGGTGCAGCTCCAATCATCGCTCGCGCTGCAAAAGAGCAAGGTATCCTCACTGTTGCCGTTGTCACCAAGCCATTCTTCTTCGAAGGTCTTCAGCGGGGGCGCATTGCAGAAGAAGCGCTCGCCGAACTTTCAAAAGAAGTGGACGCAATTATCGTCATCCCGAACGACAAACTCATGCAGATTGCCGGAAAGGACATGGGCTTCCGCGAAGCGTTTGCTCTTTGTGACGGAGTACTCCAGCAAGCTGTCGAAGGAATTTCTGACCTCATCACTACACCTGGAGTCATCAACGTCGACTTCGCCGACATCAAGTCAATCATGCTCGACACAGGCAGTGCGCTCATGGGTATCGGAGTAGGTTCTGGTGAAGGTCGTGCCGTAAAAGCTGCGACTGAAGCTATCAACTCTCCTCTTCTTGAACTCTCAATCAACGGTGCACGCGGAGTACTCTTTGCTATCTCAGGAGGCGACGATCTTACAATCCACGAAATCCAGGACGCTGCCAAGGTTATTACTGAATCTATCGACAAAGAAGCTCGCGTCATCTTCGGTACAATCAAAGACGAGCGCCTCAAGAAGGGCGAGGTCAAGGTTACTGTTATCGCCACTGGTTTCCCCACCGAAGCTCCAAAACGTTCACTATTTCAGCCATCATTTGCAAACACTACAGCACCAGTCGAAAAATCTGAACCAATCATCGCAAAAAAGGAAAACCCTGTCGTTCAGCCGACAACATCTATGGGTTCAGACTTCGTAAAACGCGTCGAAGTGGCTTCTGACGACATTCCAACTTTTGGTGACGATACCGAAGACTGGAGTGCTGTTCCGGCATTTCTCCGCCGACCAAAAAAGTAGAGTCAGAAAGTAGTTAGTAGAAAATAGAAAATAGTATATAATGCAACTCGTATTTGGGTTGCATTATTACTTTCTACTAACTATTTTCTACTTTCTATGCACGATTTAGTAATCATCGGTGGTGGTCCAGCAGCCTCAGCTGCAGCAGTGTATGCAGCACGCAAACAACTTAAGACAGTAATAATTGCAGGAGAATTCGGCGGACAATCTGTCGTATCTGATGATATACAGAACTGGATCGGTACTCCGCATATTTCTGGTGCTGATTTGGCAAAAAGTTTGAAAGCTCACGTCATGGAATACGCAGGTGACATTCTCACCGTCAAAGAAGGCTCTCTCGTGACCGCAATCGCAGGCTCTGCGGGCAATTTTTCTGTTACTACATCAAAAAATGAAATTATTCAGACTCGGTCTGTACTTATCGCCTCGGGTTCTAATCGTCGTAAGATTGAGATCCCTGGCGCAATGGAATTCGAAAACAAAGGGCTCACCTATTGTGCATCATGTGATGGACCACTCTTTACTGGAGAAGATGTTATTGTCATCGGTGGAGGCAACGCGGCCTTTGAAACAGCCGCTCAACTGCTCGCCTACTGCAAGAGTGTGACACTACTCAATCGCTCAGCTTCATTCCGTGCAGACGAAATCACAGTTTCCCAGACAATGAAGAACCCTAAGTTTAAAGCTATTACCGAAATCGAAATGATAGACGTATATGGCGGGGATTTTGTTGAAGGCATGACCATCAAACACAAGACTTCGGGTGAAGAGGAAAAAATTTCTGCAAAGGCAGTATTCGTCGAAGTAGGTCAAATCCCAAACTCTGGCTATGTAAAGGATTTTGTCGATCAGAACGAAGTTGGAAGCATTAAGATTGATCCTCGTACCCAATCAACGTCTACACCCGGCATTTGGGCCGCTGGAGACGTCACAGACGTGCTCTACCACCAGAACAACATCGCTGCAGGCGACGCCGTACGAGCACTCGAAGATATCTACATCTGGCTTCATAAAAATAGTCACTAAACTCAATCAAATGCCCGACTTTCCAATGGAAAGTCGGGCATTTGACTTTTTATAATAGTGGTATATAATATATTTAAATAAACTAACTCATTTTATGGATAAGAACGCAAGCCGTTGCAAAGAATGCGAAAGGAAACATCAAAACACGGTTGAAATAACCAAACTTGCCAACAGACCTACTAAAGTTTTTGGCGAGGTTGAGCGCCGGGCAATCAAATCATCGCTGAATGACGACGGAGTCAGAGTGGAAAAGCGTAAAAAGAAATAAACGCGTAACTAATGTAAATTTGGAACACATTTTGTGTTCCTTTTTTTTATTTGACAGACATGTCCAAATCAGGCATCATCTCAATAAACAAACTTGTAGATTATGAAGCAGCTAAGCTATAAGGTTACAAAATCGAAAAGGCCACACAAAATTAATAACCCTCGAGAAATCCCCTGCCAAAAATGTGACGCTTCAATCTATCTCCCAGATTTTGGATTTGCACACTATTTGGAATATTACCAAAAAAATAGCAACGATCGAAAGCCCTAGAAATTGAATAATTTTGTGGGCTTTTTTTATTGTTATGAAAAAGAGTACACGGAGACCGCGAGTACGCTTATCGGGCAGGAATAAGTTGAAGTCACTTGTGTCACAAATATTTTTTCGCCGTCGCTCAAAAATTCTTCGACCCCGCCTCGTGATTTTTTCTGCTGAAAAAATATCACTGCGGCTTCACATCGTACGCAAAAAAGCGCAGTAGATGCGCTTTTTTGGTCGATGTGACTCCACGGAGAATCGAACTCCGATTACAGCCTTGAAAAGGCCGTGTCCTAACCGTTAGACGATGGAGCCATATAAAATAGTATATATGGTTTTTGGCTCTACCTAACAGAATCTTTTCAAGGTTGAAAAGGCTTTGATAACACATCCCATGTGTTATCAACTAACCGTTAGACTACAAACTAGACAACGCAAAAGACGCACATTGCGTCACAGGTAATATAGCACAAAATTATTTTATTGGCAAAAGGCAATATAACTATTCCTGTGCTAGAATTAACCATAAGTACATAAGTCCCATTTTAAATTTCGAGGCTTTTGAGTGGGAAAGAATCAACCAAGCATAGATAGTATCTGTGTTTGGTTTTTTATTTCTAACACCGTGAGATCAATGGACACATAAAAAACGGCTCATTGAGCCGCTTTTAGTAGTAATTCTTCTATTTTTTTCACGTAGTCCTTTAAATCGGATTTGTTTACTATCCGATATACACGATTTCGGAGAAAAATCCCTTCATCATTGTAATCAGAATATGTAATTTCGATATAATGAAGATTATATTGATTCTTTTTCTTTATATCTCGGTATAATATCACCGTAACTTTTTTTGCCAAATCACTTGCACGATTATACTCGTACAAATATGCGGTTGCGCTTAATCCTTCTGTTTTAAAATAAAAAACAGGGTGGCCGTATTTATCATAAGGATAAGAAACCGTATGTCCTAAGATGGCATTTTTTGCCGGGAAATATACCCCCCAACACTTTACTTTTTACTCTGCCTTGGCTTGAACAGCCAAGGATTGACGCACTTATTATGAGAGCCAAAAAGAACACTGCAATTGTTTTCATATACAAGTTATATTTTTATATATTATACCATTTATTATATATTGTTGCAAGTTTTGGATTTAGTATTTATTTTGCTTCTTGATCTAGGAAAGTCTTTTGAATGGATGCAAATGTGAGGCTATACCCATGGCGCATGCGATGATTACTATGTTTTTGATGATGTATTGCCCAACGAGAGTTGGCACCATAAAACTCTGCCAGCTTGATTCTGGAAGCAAAAAGAGTGGCATAACAGTTGTTACCATATGGAACAATAGGAGTGGCATAACGACTCTCTCTGCGCCTTTAATAAGGAATAGGATACCGATAAGCATTTCAAAAAATCCAAACAAGAGGTAGAACGTCCCAAAACTCATGAACGTGATCGTCTGATGAAAAAGAGCCTCAACGAGTGGGCCAGCCGGTGAATGTCCCATCACCTTCAGTATTCCAAACCAAAAAAACACAAGAAACAATCCAAACCGTGCCACAGGAACAAAATTCCTCTGAAAGAATCCTATAAGCTTAAAATCAATTGATTGAATACTCATACACACAGTATATCGTATTTTGTATGCGGTATACAGTATGATACTATCCTAAATCACGGAGAAGTGGCTATAAAATCTAAATTGCTTTAGATTTTATCCGATTTCGCTTTTTGTGAAAATGACATATACTTGCTTGCAAGTTTGCCATAGGCGGTGCCTGGAGGGCGCGAAGCCGCGAAACAAATGAAATATTGGAGAAGTGGCTGAGTGGTTTAAAGTACTTGTTTCGAAAACAAGCGTCCGAGAAATCGGACCGGGAGTTCGAATCTCCCCTTCTCCGCAGTTTTGAAACGCAGTTGAAAAACTGCGGAGACGAGCACGTGAACTACTTCACGTGTTTGGGAGATTCGAAAGACTTTTCTATGTTTTGTTTACAAAACGAGAAAAGTACCCGGCTAAGTAATAGCCGAATCTCCCCGTCTCCGCAAAAATAAAAAGCCCGGTTGGGCTTTTTATAATTATATGATGAAAAATCGACCACTAACTTTTTGAAGAAAAAATTTCTTCTTGTCAGTAATGTCGAATGCGACAACTGTTCCCATGCGGGCTGTCCAGTCATTCACAAAAGGCACGTAGCAAACATCAAAATGATGTTCAAGTCTTTTTTGGAATTCAGATTTTAGATTTTCTGAATGAAAAATCTCATCAAAAATATGACTTTCCAAAACTACAATAGTCTCGTTGGCTTCATCAGTATCGCTTATGATTGAACATGCAAATTTTCTCACCGAACAAGGGGTTGGTTTTGTATAAAACAGTGGGTGAATTTTTACCAATGGCACAAGTGCCCGACCAGGAATCCTGGCGACAAGATACCCTTTGTCAATCAACTCATATGTAATATACCCAAGCGCAGCATACAAACTCTCCGCTTCTGGGTTTCCTGCCTCCAAGACAAGAAGTGTCGGGTGTTTCTGTTGTGAATGAATCATATCTGTTAGTTTAAGTTGTCTTTGTGTTTAACATAACAATACAACAATATTACAAAATTACAATACCAGTTGAATTTTTGCCATATTCTGCTACTCTATAACAGTAATAGCTTATTTTGCGCGGTTAGCTCAGTTGGTAGAGCGCGTCATTGACGTTGACGATGTCACAGGTTCGACTCCTGTATCGCGCACACGTAAAATATAGGGTCTGGATAATTTATCCAGACCCTATATTTTTATGTGCAATACAGCGAGTCGAAAGCCGGAGGCGCGAAGCCAGTCTCAGCAGAGACTGTTGCCGAGGCAGGGTCGTGAAAATTTTGTTTTGGCGAAAACAAAATTATTCCTGACCGAATCCTGTATTGCGCATAAATTAGAAATTATTCCTGACCGAATCCTGTATCGCGCATTGATTAAGCGACGGCGATGAAAATGTTCTTAGCCGAACCCTATCGTGCACAAGTATTGACTAAATAGCATATTTATGCTATTATATTTTTAATAGTTTTTTTGACATTTTTTAATGGTTACCTCAGTAGGCCACCCCTATTGTGGCAACCATTAAAAATCATAATCAATGAATATTCAAAAATTTATTCTCGAAAACTTTGAATGCATTTGGAATACAAACTGCGGCATGCCACAAATCGGATATAAAATATTGAACAAGGAAACCTTCAGTACCGAATCTGTCTTTCCCATACTCTGGGGATACAACGGGGAATCTGGTATTAAGGTTTTAGTTTTTCTTTGGCCGATGAAAAATTCCTTCATTCCTTATGTTTTTGTAGATGTAGATAGTGATAAGCGTAAAAATGTTATTACAGTCGCTCCATTCCCTCGAGTACTTAAGCATAAATTCAATAACATTGGGGAATTACGTTTTACAAAAATGGAAATCAAGGAACTTTCAAAACCAAGCCAACTACATAAAATACTTGGCGCAAAATGCAAAAATGTTGATGTAATCAACTGTTTAGAAAAAACAAATAAAGCGATCAACTCAACACGTCAAAGAAGGAAGAGAGACGATTCAAAAAAGCCAGCACCACGTTCAGTATATACAATATCTGCTGGACTGTATGGTTTAGGAAAAAACAGGAAACATTAGATTGTTTATAGTAATATTGCCGAGACTAATTCGTTAAGAATTAGTCTTTTTTTATTTATCCCCCACCGTATCCAAATACAACCTCTCCACCTTCTTTCTCGCCCAAGGAGTTCGTCGCAAGAATGTCAGACTTGATTTGATTGATGGATCAACAACAAAACAATTGATTCGAATCCTCTCCCCTAGTTCTGGAAAGCCATATGTCTCCACCAAAAACACCAGAATTGCTTCTAGTGTTTTTCCTTGTAACGGATTATTAGAATTCTGTTCCATTATGGTGTACAGCCGAGCAACTTATTTGCCTGTGCACGAGTGAGTCCGTAGACACTGCCTGTCGGATTCTTTAAGCCAATTGGGGATAAAATCTGTGCACTATATTTTTTCTGGAAAATATTTACAGCACCAGTAGTCATAGGACCATACACGCCAATCACAGGGATTTTTAGATTCAATTCCTTATTGAGAAATGCTTGCCACAATTTTACTTCATCTGAAGAATTTTGTTTTGAGTACCGAGCAACATTCTTGGTAAATGCTGGGCAGTTTTGTATAGACTGATCGATTGGAGAAATATAAGTTGGCAACACATTTTGTTTTTTATTTCCCAAATACATCAAAACCGCACCAGCATTGCCACCACCGCCACTACTCACTGGAACAGCAGGCGTTGTTGAAGTCGTATCTGAAGGCGAGCCCGTGCCCGCAGCATTTGTAGCCGAAACTCTGAATGTGTAGGTTGTACCATTTGTAAGTCCAGTTACAGTCGCTGAAGCAGTAGTGGACGTACCATCTGCAAATGTAGACCATCCTGTGCCATCGTTGTATTCAACGAGGTAGTCTGTCAACGCAGATCCTCCAGTTGAAACAGGTGCAGTCCACGTGAGTGCTACTTGAGCATTGCCTGCTGTACCTGCGAGTGAAGTAGGTACACCCGGCACGACGGCAAATATCGATGTCGCTGTGCTCGAAACACTTCCCGTCCCGATTGCATTTGTTGCCGACACACGAAAATCATAACTCACGCCATCAGTAAGACCAGTAACGGTTGCAGAGGCAGTAGCTGATGTTCCATCTGCAAATGTTGTCCAACTTGAATCTGAAGCAAGTTTATACTCGACAACATAGTCAGTGATAGCAGAGCCACCAGTCGAAGCAGGCGCAGTCCAAGTGAGAGCAGCTTGTGTAGTTGTATGGGTTGAAGCAAGAGATGTTGGTATACCCGGAGTTGTTGCCGGAGTTGCAGTCGCTGTGCTTGAAGGAGTACTTGTACCGATCGCATTCGTAGCAGACACGCGAAAATCATAACTCGTTCCATTCGTGAGTCCAGTGACTGTTGCCGAAGCGGTTGTCGAAGTTCCATCGGCAAAAGTACTCCATCCACCACCATCATTGTATTCCACGAGATAATCAGTGAGTGCAGATCCTCCATCAGAAGCCGGTGCTGTCCATGCGAGTGCTATCTGAGTACTCCCAACAGTCACTCCGAGACCCGTTGGTGCATCTGGAGCCGAAGTTGAATCAGTCGTTGCGTTTGCAGTACTCGAAGCAGAACTCGTTCCAACTGCGGTTACCGTATATACACGGAAATTGTATGTTTCTCCGTTTGAAAGACCGGTAACGGTTGCTCCTGTTGTTGATGATGTGCCGTCAGAAAAAGTAGTCCAGCTACCATCAGCAGAAAGTTTATATTCAACTACATAATCAGTAATGTCTGATCCGCCATCAGAAACAGGTGCTGTCCAAGTGAGAACAACCTCTCCTGACCCGCCCGTTGCATTAAGACTAGTTGGTGCTCCCGCAGTAGTAACAGGTGTAGAAAGAGCCAAACTTGAAACAGTTCCTTGACCGAGTGAATTCTTCGAGGAAACTCGAAACATATAATTTGTACCGTTTGTGAGACCCGTCACCGTTGCAGATGCAGTTGTAGAAGTTCCATCTGCAAAAGTAGACCATGTCGAAGCTGACCTCGTCTTATATTCCACAACATAATCGGTAAGTGCAGCTCCGCCATTTAATGTTGGAGCGGTCCATGAAAGTGCAACTTGCGCATTTCCAGCAGTACTTGCAAGTGAAGTTGGTACAGCCGGAACACTTGCATCTACAAGTGGCTCATCAAATGTTACGCTCCAATCATAAAGCGCGAGCCCTGTTCCATCTGAAGATGGAGAAACACTTGTATCGGTATCACGAATATTTCCACCTCTCATTCCAGAGTCAGAAGGATCACCACAAGTAAGATATGCCGCATCATCTAGGTGGTTTTCACAATTCCATGCATATCGAATTCTTGGGTCGGTACCATCTGGAGTTCCAGAAAGTGTGATTTTTACTTGAGTGTTCGAGTTTATAAGTTCAACAGAGCTAATAGTTATCGAACTTCCACCAGTCTGAATAAATTCAAATCCGTAATCTGTATGAGCTACAACATTTGTGGTATCAATAGCAAGAGTTCCAGTTGGAATATTGTAACCAATAGTAACAATATTGCCGACGTTGGTGACCTCAATTGGCATCAATGGGTTCCATGTTGTTCCGTCAATAAGCACTTTTTTCATAACCTTGGCGTAAAGCTCTCCCATGTACTTTGACCCTGTATTTGTTAAGTGCAAATTGTCAGCTCCATATTCTAATTGATATCTCGGACCTACGAGAATAACGTCTCCTGGATTATCTCGATGCGCATCTAATTGTCCTGCGGCAATAGTTCCTATGGAAGATTGACCAACCTGACTTAAGAAAAGAGGGATAGAATCCGAACGTCCAGTCAGAGTATTCCAATCATTCTCAAAATCTGCCTGCATTTGTGCCATATAACTAGCATATTGTGATCTCGTGACTCCGTTTGAGGTATCAGTTTCTCCGTGAACAATAGTTACTGCATATGGCTGATAGTATGCCCCTGCTGATTCTGTCTGGGTTTTTGCAACAGAAGCTTGTGTCTGCCCGTTTTCGTAGTTGTCTCCCGATCCGCCTTTTTTAATTACAGAATACGCAAGTCCACCGCCACCTTGCGTACCAGCAATGATTGGACGTTGTAAAACAGAATCGGAAGCACGCAAACTGTTTGCCATTCCAGATACTGGTGATTCACGAGAAACGACTCCTTCCACAAGAGGAATAAGAGGTGCCGAGAGCCCTGCAATCGGACCAGATGAAAGACTTTTGTTGTTGTATGGTTGAGTCGTTGAAAGTGCCGGTGTTGAAGCGACTCCTTCTGAATGACTCTGACCTGTACTCATAATATGCAAATAGGTAGTTGAACCTACCCCAACGGTTATTGAACTTGAGACTGTACCAGTTCCGACCGAGTTTGTTGCAGAAACACGGAAGTTGTAGGCGGTTCCGTTTGTGAGACCAGTCACCGTAGCTCCGGTAGCAACGGAAGTACCATCAGCAAATGTAGACCATGTTCCTGAAGCAATAGTTTTGTATTCAACGAGATAGTCTGTGATTGAAGCTCCTCCATTATTTGCAGGTGCAACCCAAGTAAGTACAACTTGAGCACTCGAAGCGGTTCCAGCAAGACTCGTTGGTGCATTTGGAGCAGTCGAGGTTGCAGATGGTGTAGAGTCTACGGTGCTCGATACTGTTCCAGGTCCTGCATAGTTCACAGCTGAGACCCGAAAATCATAACTTACGCCGTAGGTGAGTCCAGTTACTATTGCAGAAGTGGATGTTGATGCCGTGTGAGCAAATGCCGACCAAATTGAACCCGCAGTTGTTTTATATTCAATGAGATAGTCCGTGATGGCATAATCACCAGCCGAAACGGGAGTATCCCACGAGAGCGAAACTTGTGTATAGCCAGCAGTTCCGATAAGACCAGTTGGCATACCTGGGGCAGCGAGTGTTACAAAAGTTTGATCAGATCCACACCCAGTCCCCGCAGAGTTTGTAGCACATGCACGATAATGATATGTCGTACCTTGCGTAAGTCCAAAAATACGCTCATCAAATGTACCCGTCGAGAATGAACCTGTATCAGCTGCGCTCTGCGAACCATAACTTGCCGTAAGGCCATACTCAATATATCGTGAGGTAGCATTCGCTCCACCGGTATCAGTAATATTTCCTTGAGGAATCGCTGTACCAGAAGTAATACTCGCGGGAGGAGTATTTGTTATGACCGTCGGCGCAACAGGACATGCACTTGTAGTGAAAGTAGTATCCGAGCCAGTCCCTGTACCTGCGGAGTTTGTTGCAAATGCACGATAATGGTACTCAGTATTACAAGTGAGACTAGTCGCGCTTCCCGTATATGCACCAGTACTAAAAGTACCACTCGCAGAAATTGTTAGGCCTGAGTCATAAGTACTCCCGTTTGCGTCGTAATAGGTATCGGTCGCAAGATGAAATCCACGAGTAGTTGCACTCGCATTACCAGTTGCAGTAATATTTCCATTCAAAGTCGCAGTCGTAATAGTAAAAGAAGATGCAACTTGAGTCGTTACAGTTGGAGCGACAATGATAGGGTCAGCATATGTCCAAATATGCGAAACGCCACCAATCGCAAAAAATCGTCCATCCGATGATGATGCTGATTCAAACCAACTTGTTGAACCTGGATCATTTTGAATAGTCCACGTTGCACCAGAGTCTGTGGATATATGAGCCTTACCACCGTTTACCGCTGCGATAAGTCGTGATCCGTCACTTGAAGACGCAACCCCCGCCCAAGCTCCAGCAGGTGGCGATGCTCGTTCAGTCCAGTTTAGTCCACTATCAGTCGAAGTAAACATTGGGTCACCGTACACTCTACTTGCAACAAGTTTGGTACCATCCGAAGACATTGCGATCGAAGACCAATATCCAGGGTAAGTACCAGTCCCCAGTCCAGTCGTTCTCTCATTCCAGGTTGTTCCTGTATTTGAAGAAGTATATATTCCTGCACCCCTAGCAAAAACAACAGCAGCCATTTTTGTACCATCAGACGAAATTGCGATATCAACAGGTGCAGCAGAATCAAGTCCAGTTGGATTGTTCCATGTTGAACCAGAATTTATTGAGACCCAAAAATCACTCGGATTTGCTACAGCCGCCATGACCGAACCATCAGAAGATAGCGCTACCCCAGTCCAGGTTGTACTGCCGGCGGCTGTGGCCTGTGTCCAGTTGGATCCACTATCAGTCGAATACCACAAATAACCTGAGTGCTCACTCGCAAGAAGAACAGATCCGTCACTCGAAGAAGCAACTCTCTTCCAACGTTTTGCAAAAGAAGAACCACCATTCGTCACAGCATTCCAGGTAACTCCACTGTCTGTAGAACGGTAGAGATATGCAGAAGTGTCAGTATTGTCAGCAGCAATAATTTTTGTTCCGTCCGAAGACATTGCAACACCTGTCCATGAACGTGCTCCGGACGCAGTTTGATCTGTCCAAGTTGCAGCAAATACAGTAGTCGAGATAAAAACAATCGCTAATAGTACGATTGGGAGCAAAAATGACTGAGAATATTTTTTTATATTTGAAAGACAGTTCTTTACCATGATTAAGATTCTATCACTTTTTTTGAGAAAAATTGATAGAAAACATTGCTTTACTGAAACAAACACTTTTTGTCAAAATACAAATCTAAAATTCCAACAACTCTGGCTCTGTATCGAGCGTAATGCCAAATTTTTTCTCAACTTCTTCAATGATTGTGGCGACCACTTTTTTCAACTCCTCACGGGTTGCTCCACCTTCATTTACCAATACGAGTGCATTACCTTTGTATATTGAAATATTTCCAAAACACTTTCCCTTGAGTCCAGCTGTATCAATAAGCGACCCAGCACCTACCTTGCTGATGTTTTCGTTTATCGGAAACACCGCCAGTGTGGGATATTCGGCTTTCAATTTTTCCGCCTGATCTTTTGGTACGAATGGATTTTTAAAAAATGAGCCTACGGATGCAATCTCTTTTGGATCAGGAAGTTTTGTACTTCGAATATAAATGATTGCATCACGAATTTCTTGCAACGTGGCTCGCACGATTCCTTTTGAAGCAAAATATTCTGAGACACCGAGATACTGAGGGACATTCGGTTCATCAGTAGAGAGAACATAGGTCACTTCTATAATAATATATCGGCCACGACCCTTATGTTTAAACATACTGTCCCGATAACCGAATTCGCACTCAATATTCGAAAGTGTGACAAATTTTCGGTCTTGTATATCAAACGCGCGAACGCTATGAAGTATATCTTTGATTTCTGTTCCATACGCACCCACGTTCTGAATTGGGGTCGCACCCACACTTCCTGGAATCGCTGAAAGTGCTTCCATTCCGGAGAGACCGTGCGCGACTGCTTGTTCGACAACCGTATCCCAATTTGCACCAGCGGGAGCGATAAGGTGCACTGTATCATCATCAATTTTTTCGAATCGAATATTCTGCGGTGCAAATTGTATAAGAAGAATGTCACTATCACCGTCGGGAAAAACAACGTTTGAGCCACCACCAAGAACGAACCATTTTTTGTCAGCCATCATGGTTTCAAACACTTCTTGCAAATCATGCTCTGTCTCTACGATTGCAAGCTCAGAGACTGTGCCACCGATTTGAAAAGTGGATATCGTGGAGAGTGGGACGTTGTATTTCCGAGTAATTGCCATGATTTGATTTTATATCATATATGAGATAATATCAAATATAGCTATGGCAAAAAATACAACAAAAAAAGACCAAGAAAAGATTGGTGAATTCATCAAGAACCTCCGCGCGGAACGCGGACTTACTCAATCAGAATTCGCCGAAGCACTGGGCTCTGCCCAAAGTGCAGTCGCTCGTATGGAAGCCGGAGATCAAAATCTCACCATTTCTCAGCTAGCCAAAATAAGCGAGATTCTCGGACATCAAATTCTTTCTCTTTCAAAAACAATTGATTTCGAAATCACTGGCGGACGCCCTCTCTCCGGTTCGATTCGCACCAATTATTCCAAAAACGGTGCCGTCAACATGCTCTGCGCCTCACTCATAAACCGTGGTAAAACGATTCTTCATGGTATCCCCCACATCGAAGAAGTTTCTCGCTATATTGAAATCATGGAGAGTCTTGGTGTTTCTGTACGCTGGCTCGACCACGACACACTCGAAATTGTTCCACCGAAAGCACTCGATTTTGAAAAAATGAATCTCGAATCTGCGCGCAAGACCCGCTCGTTTACTTTTGTGGGCGCGCTCATTCACTGGTCAAAGAAATTCTCATTCCCCCATTCTGGTGGATGCAAAATGGGTGAACGAACTATTGCCGCACACCGCTACGGACTCGGCAAACTTGGTGTAAAAATTAAAACACTCGAAAATCATTACGAAATCGGAAATACCAAACTCAAACCAGCAGAATTCGTATTGTATGAATCGAGTGATACTGGTGCAATTTGTATGCTCATTGCAGCCGCAGGAATTCCTGGCACGAGCGTGATTCGTTTTGCACCACCAAACTACCAAGT
>CAYVZI010000001.1:97306-105363 GCA_964456475.1 uncultured Candidatus Saccharibacteria bacterium
TCAAATAATGGACGAACATTACTTCGTGATATAACCGTATTCCCTGCTACCAAACTCGTCGCTCCGCACGACAAACTCCATGCACAACCGTTTCCAGGAATGCAGAATGACAATCTTCCCTTCTTTGTTCCAATCGCAACAATGGCGAAAGGGACGACACTCATTCATGACTGGACATGGGAAAATCGCGCAATTTATTTTACCGAACTCAACAAGCTCGGCGCCAATATTCGTCTCGTTGATCCGCACCGTGCATTCATTGATGGTCCAACCAAGCTCAAAGGAGCTCAGATAGTCTGCCCGCCAGCACTTCGCCCAAGTGCGGTCATCCTCATCGCCATGCTCGCAGCTGAAGGCACATCAATGCTTCGTAATGTATATTCAATCACTCGCGGGTATGAGGAAATCGCCGAACGCTTGAATTCAATCGGCGCAAAGATTAAAGTGGTCAAGGGTATGTAGAAAGCCCAGGGTTTAGAAACAAGGGTTTAGGGTATAGTAAATACAATACAATGAGAATTCTAGCCATCGAAACCTCTTGCGATGAGACTGCAATTGCAATACTCAAAGTGACTGGTAAAAAGTTCAACACGGAAGCACATCAAGTGGCTTCGCAAATTGCTCTCCATCAACAATATGGTGGGGTTTTTCCTGCGATGGCCAAGCGTGAGCATGCCAAGAATATCACCCCGCTTTTTATCGAGACACTCAAAGAAGCTAACCTTCTCAAACCTCTTTCTTCTAAAACTCCTGCCTTAACAGCTAAAAAGCTTGAAAGCTTGAAAGCTTTATTAACCCGCGAACATGACATCATTGAACCACTCATGGAAATGGTTTCCAAAATAAAAAAACCAAAGATTGACCGCATCACAGTCACAGTCGGTCCTGGACTCGAACCCGCTCTTTGGGTCGGGATCAACTTTGCCAAAGCGCTCGCTATGATTTGGGATATTCCAATTACTCCGGTCAACCATATGGAAGGACATATTCTTTCGGTATTTCCACAAGAAAAGAAAAAAGAATTTACGATCGGAAAGATGACATTTCCTATGATCTCTTTGCTTGTTTCTGGCGGCCATACAGAAATCGTTCTCATAAAAGATTTTCAAAAATATTCTCTCATCGGTCAAACCCGCGACGACGCAGCTGGCGAAGCCTTCGACAAGGTCGCTCGTATGCTCGAGCTCCCATACCCCGGCGGACCCGAAATCTCTCGCCTCGCCTCAACCTCTCGTTCCCGTAACCCGGTTACGGGGGAAATAAAACTGCCTCGTCCGATGATTCATTCGGGTGATTTTGACTTTTCATTTTCTGGCCTCAAAACTGCCGTACTCTATATGATTCGTGACATGGGTGGAATTGAAAAAATCTCTGAAGACACAAGGGCCGAGATCGCTCGCGAATTCGAAGATGCCGTATGTGATGTGCTCATTAAAAAAACTTTGAGTGCCGCAAAAAAATATAAAACAAAACATATCTTTGTCGGTGGCGGCGTTTCTGCAAACAAAGAACTTTCCAAACGCCTCATTGAAGAAGCAAAAGTTCAGGATATTGAAGTGATATTCCCAACACGAGCACTCACTACAGACAACGCAATCATGATCGGCATCGCCGGATATTTTGAGAAATCAGTTCCCCTTTCGTCAAAAAAACTGACTGCCCAAGGCAATATGCAATTGTAAAAAGTAAAAGGAGCCGGAGGCTCCTTTATTGCGGGTTACTAATTTTGTTGATCTTCAGGAAGAATATATATCTGGGGTGGTTCTTCCAGGATGATTTTCTGCCAAAGTGTTTTTATCCATCTTTTGGCTTTTTTACTCTTAGGCATTTCATGAATTTTATTATTACGCTCCCATTTGCGTTCTTTCCTAGCGTATAAACCGAATAATGTCATGATAAGTTCCTCCTTTGCCAAAAGTATACATCAAATATTCTCATTTGAATATAAGCCCCAAAATGCTATATTCTAATGATGGAAAACCCCAACAATATCCCCGAAAAACTTCTCAAACCCTACGCTCCAAACGAGACCGAAAAGCGCATGTATTCCACCTGGGAATCGAGCGGTTTTTTTAATCCAGACGTCTGTATTGAAAAAGGTGTCACCGCTCCAGATGCCGAGCCATTTTCTATCGTTCTCCCTCCTCCCAATGTTACCGGAACCCTCCACACTGGCCACGCGCTCATGCTCGTAATCGAAGACATAATGACTCGCTACGCACGCATGCAAGGCAAGCGCACGCTCTGGCTTCCTGGTACCGACCATGCAGCAATCGCCACACAATCCAAAGTAGAAAAAATTCTTGAAAAAGAAGAGGGTAAGCGAAAGAGTGATCTCGGTCGCGAAGAATTTCTGAAACGTGTAGACGCATTTGCGCAAGAATCTCACGACACAATCGTAGGTCAAGCACGACGAATGGGTGCATCGCTCGACTGGAGTCGCGAAGCATTCACGCTCGACGACAAACGTAATTTTGCCGTGCGTACTGCTTTCAAAAAAATGTACGATGACGGCTTGATCTATCGTGGACATCGCATTGTAAACTGGGACCCAAAAGGCCAGACTGTGATCTCCGATGACGAAATCGTCCACGAGGAACGCAAAGCAAAACTCTATACGTTTAAATATTCCAAGGACTTCCCTATCTCTATCTCAACAACTCGACCAGAAACAAAAGTTGGCGACACGGCAGTTGCAGTAAGTCCAGACGATGAACGATATGCCGAATTTATAGGCAAAGAGTATGATGCTGTTTTTTGTGGTGTTCCAATTCATATCAAAATTGTTGCTGACGAATCCGTAGAAAAAGAATTCGGAACAGGAGCTCTTGGAGTGACTCCAGCACATAGTCAGATCGATGCCGAGATTGCACAACGTCACAACTTGTCGACAGTACAAGTGATCAATGAATTCGCCAAAATGATGATTGGTGGAGAAAATCTCATGGGTAAAAAGACGACCGAGGCTCGTGAGGTTATCGCACAGTGGCTTCGAGACGAGGGTCTCATGGAAAAAGAGGAGGATATAACACAAAACATTTCAACTGCCGAACGTACAGGAGGAATCATCGAACCATTGCCTAAGCTACAGTGGTTCATAAACGTAAAAAAACCGATTCCTTCTCGCAGCAACAAGACATTGAAAGAGCTCATGCTCGAACCAGTCCACGATGAAAAAATCACCATTCTTCCCGATCGATTCGAAAAAGTCTACACACACTGGATCGAAAATCTTCGCGACTGGTGTATATCGCGACAGATTTGGTACGGCCACCGTATCCCGGTTTGGTACAAAGATGAAGAGATATATTGTGGTGTTGAAGCTCCAGCAGGTGATGGCTGGACACAAGACGAGGACTCGCTCGATACTTGGTTCTCATCAGGACTTTGGACATTCTCAACACTTGGCTGGCCAGAAATTACAGAAGATTTTAAAACGTATCATCCAACAAGTGTCCTCGAGACAGGATATGATATCTTGCCGTTTTGGGTCGCGCGAATGATACTCATGTCAACGTACCATCTCGGAGAAATTCCATTCAAAACCGTTTATTTCCACGGACTTGTTCGAGATGAAAAAGGCCGCAAGATGAGTAAGTCTCTCGGTAATATTGTCGACCCGCTCACTCTCATCGACAAGCATGGCACCGACGCCCTTCGTATGGCAATGATTGTGGGTGTTGGACCTGGAAATGACAGCAACCTTGGTGAAGAAAAAATAAAGGCTTACTCCAAATTTGCCAACAAGCTTTGGAACATCACACGATTTGTTTTTGAGAATTCTGCTGGGTTTGATTTTGCACAAAAACACACTATTCTCCCCGAAGATCAAAAAAATATCGACGAACTTGATGCACTGATCAAGGAAATTACGAAAGAAATGGACGAGTATAAGTTTTATCTCGTAGCCGACAAACTGTATCACTACGCATGGGATACATTTGCAAGCCGAATCATCGAGGAAACAAAGAAAAAAATTGCCGAAGGAACTGACGCCGAAAAAGCATCTGCGTTGGCTACCAATCACTATCTCCTTACCACAATCTTGCGCGCACTCCATCCATTCATGCCATTTATTACCGAAGAAATCTGGGGACTTCTACCAGAAAATAATGGTAAACTACTTATGGTAGAAAAATGGCCATGCAAACAGTAACTTTCTCGCAAAACCCAGCCGTATTTATCCTTGCCCTTCTTGTGGGCACTGTACCTGCAATTCTCTGGCTCATGTTTTGGCTTCGCGAGGAAATTGGCGTACGCAAAGAACCAACACCCCTTATCGTTATCACTTTTATCGCAGGAATGCTCTCTGTGATTTTTGTGTTGCCAATTCAACGATTTATTCAAGCACTCGGCTTTGATCAAACAACAACGATCACCCTATGGGCAATAGCTGAAGAAGCAATCAAATTCCTTGCGTTCTATGTAATCATGGCCCGCAGTTCACATCTCGACGAACCGATGGATTATGCAATTTATATGCTCACCGCCGGACTTGGATTTGCCGCGCTCGAAAATGCTATGTATCTCATTCAGCCGTTTTCAGTCAACAACGCAATCGTTGGAGCACTTACTGGCAACATGCGATTCCTCGGATCCACACTCCTTCACTCAGTCACTAGTGGTCTTGTGGGAATATCTATCGGTCTCGCCTTCTTCAAATCGGGCGGTGCACGATTTTTCTTTGGAATCATTGGCCTTCTCTCTGCGATTGCACTTCATAGCGTGTTCAACTTCTTTATCATGATGAAAAATGGTGAAAACTTCATGCAAGTGTTCGGATTTCTTTGGGTGGTAACTATTATCATCATGCTTTTGTTTGAAAAACTCCGCCGTATGGGTTCATACGTACAAACATATCCCGCATAAATGTATTTTTAGGTTTTAGAATTTTGTATTTAGAATTTTAATAGAGTATACTATTTACATATGGGACTATTTTCATCAAAAAAAGAAGTTGCTCCGAAGCGTTCATTCTTTGATCGACTCACCGGCGGCGTGCGTGTTGGTGATGAAGACTTCGAAGAAGCCGAGCAAAAGAAACTATCAGTAAAAAGTAAGGACGAGGGCGAAGTGTACGAAGAACCGATGGAGGGTGAACTTGCACTTGATGTATACCAAACCGCTTCTGATATTATCGTGCAGACTTTTGTTGCAGGTGTGAAGCCAGAAGATCTTGAGATCAATATCACTCGCGATATGATTACCATCCGAGGCAAGCGCCAAGAAAATCACAAAGTACACACGAGTGATTTCTTTAGCCAAGAACTCTATTGGGGCATGTTTTCTCGTACTGTTTCCCTTCCACAAGAAATCGAACCGGATGAAGCTGAGGCAATAGAGCGTCATGGACTCCTCACTATCCGCCTCCCAAAGATCGACAAAAACAAAAAATCAAATCTCAAAGTAAAGTCGGTTTAGTAAATAGTTAATAGAAACTCAAAAGCCCGCGCATTAGCGCGGGCTTTTTATTAATGTATTGGGTCATCCTGAACTTGTTTCAGGATCCATGAATTTTAGATTTCGCTGAGCGCATCCAGCGCCTTATAATACAAACTTTTATCACCATTCGCCGTTGCCTTATCAATCAACCGATTCGCAACCTTCTTAAGATTATCTTTGTCTTTTTGTGTCCTTGGATTTTTCTTCAACAAATTTTCCAGACGCTCCTCATCGGTCGTTCCGTCAAAATCCTCGTCGTCTTCGTCGAGATAAGAATCCTCGTAGCGCTTGTGATAACTCATGGAAAACAATATATCATAAAAACAAAAATCACAGGAACATAAAAAAGTCGAACCATTAGGTTCGACTTTTTATCAAATAGCTACTTCATGTAAAAATTCATCAAAAACCATTTCCCTGGCCTGTAAATCAAAATCTGCTTGTAGATACTGTATCTGCCTTGGCAGGTTGTATTGAATATTATGCTTGGCGACCATTACAATCACTTCATGATCGTGCATCTGATCGGCAGCCACTTCGCACACCTCATAATGATCGCAGGGATTCGTGTGTCCTTCGGGATACTCAAACAAAACAACTTCTTCATCAACAACCAGACCTTCTTTCAACAGCCCGGCAAAAATCTTGGAATCTTGTCGTTCATCAGAAAGAATTACAATGTTTTTACTTTTGCTAAGCGGAGCAATTTTATCAACAATTTCGCTAATTGTGGCTCGTGCGATACTAAAATCGAAGGCGAGCGACAGGCCGATCGTAATAATTGTTCTGTTCATAATAAGGAGATTTGTTTTAATCCTACGCCTGTCATTCAAAATGTCAAACTGCCTATTTCGGCAACGAGAATGTAATCATACCGGCGTCCCTTTATGGGGCAACGAATTATCCCTCGGATCATTCTTTGTCCCTATCGAGGCCGCGCGTCGGAGCGCGCGCGGCCCAAATTTCGCCCGCATCAAATCCCCCACAATTTCAATCGCATTCTTGGCATTCGCCTTTGCCTGTATTCCAAAAAGATCTTTCGGCACATCCTCTTCGCGTCGCAAGTTGTGTAGTATCACTCCGGTCGAGCGGATCTTTTCTCCTGGTTTCAATGCTTTGAGGTAAATACTTTCTAGTGCATCAAGTACCGTTCCGGGATCACAGGTGTATACCGACAATTTTGCGTCGCCAAAATGGTATGCAAACTCCGAACTCTTCACAAAAAACGATATGGAATTGGTCATGAGCTGAAGCTTGCGAGCATGTTCGCAAGCATGCTCAGCATTTGTCGCAATCTCTGCCCATACAACTTTTGGGTCATCCGACGAGGGTCGAAATGTGGATGTTGATTGAATCGATTTTTGGTCACGTGGGTCGCTCTCATAATGTACTTCCATAATCGACTGCCCTCCAAGCTCCTTTTGCAAAACCACGACTGGCTCCGCGAATTGCCTGGCAATTCGCTCTCCATCAAACCGCACAAAATCATACGCAGTCTTGATCCCCATCGCCGTCAATCGTGGAACTGTACGTCTTCCAATACCCCAGACTTCATCGATACTCGTTTTTTTCAAAGCCTCCCGTTCATCAGCTTCAGTGAGTAACACAACCGTCCCATTAGGCTTCTTGAGCTTTGAAGCAGTCTTGGCAAGCACCTTGGTGCGAGCCACTCCGAATGAATACGTTACGCCAAGCTTCGTTTGAATTTCGTTCTTGATAGCATGCACAAGTTTTTCCGCACTGCCATAAAACCGGATGTCCGAGGGCTTCACGAAGGCAAAGCATTCATCAATACTATATTCTTCCACCGCTTCCACGTACGAAAGCAATATTTGCAGTACACCTTTTGAAATCCTTCGATACAGTTCAAAATGATGATTGAGAATAATTACTTCTGGATAGAGTTTTTTTATTTGAAACACCGGCATTCCACGCGTCACGCCAAGCTTCTTGGCTTCATAACTCATAGCCACAGCAATGCCAGCGTCTCCTCCTACGATCACCGGCTTCCCGCGAAGTTCCGGCTGTCGCGTCAACTCACACGCCACAAAGAAGCTGTCCCCATCAGCGTGCAAAAATAAATTATCATTGGTAAGTGAACGCTCGTTCATATATTGATTGTATCATTCCCCGCCTGTAATCAGGAGGGGTGGCTGGTACTCCAGACGGGGCAACGAGAATGTAATCATACCGGCGTGCCCTTTGGGTATGGTTCCTAGTATTATCCTTTGACTTTTTCCCCATAATTCCGCTATACTCACAAAAAACAGCGATATGGAAAGAGAAACTGGTATTGGCTCATGGCCTCAGATACGCGCCGTTCTTTATGTTTGTGCTTTTTTAACTTTTTTGTTGTTGATTGTGCAGATGCATCAATCCCGCTCCAAACCTAATCCGTATTCAAGAAATCATTTCATCGTGGCTGGTAACCCCAGCCATTTTTTTTGACTTTCTGCAGAAAAGGACTAATCTATATACAAAACATATTCGGAATGGAAAAACAAAGGATTCGCGGTCTCCCGCTCGTTATTTTTATGTTTTTTGTATTTGTATTGGCAAAATGCAAAAAAGCCGAAGAACTCGTTGGTCCTTCGCCAGAACCAGCGACACCGGAA
>CAYVZI010000002.1:0-7691 GCA_964456475.1 uncultured Candidatus Saccharibacteria bacterium
AGAAAAACGAACGTAAAGCAGAAGTCGGTGAATTATTTGTAAGAAAGATTTATGCTTGCAGATTTTTGGTTGAAAAAGGTTTCTGGACAAAACAAACTCCTTATAAATACATATACAAGTTTACAGAAATGCTCCAAGACTCATTCTTTGCAGGGTTTATAGAATATCTTCCTTGGGAGGTTGAAAGACGTATTGGAAAACATAAAGGAATAATATCAGCAGAGGTATTAGAGCTTAATCGGAAGCGTACAAAGAAAGAAGATACTGGTAAAAGGATTAGGGTAGACATTTCTCCAGAATTCCCACTGAGAGGTCTTTTGAAGTGTTCTCATTGTAACGGTCATTTAACTGCTGGAAATTCCAAAGGTAGACAAAAGAGCTGGTTTTTGAACGAGCTTGGACAGAAGAGATTAAAAATTATGAGACGAGTATTGAACAACAAACAAAAGAAGTCTCGATTATCGATGAAAAAATAAGACAGCTTTCAGACAGAGCAGTTAGTGCTAAATCAGAAGCTTTAGCAGAAGTATATGAAAAACAGATAGAAGAATTATTAGAGGAAAAGAACAAGATTGATAACCAAGGAATTGGTTCTGTTGATTTTGATATTCCTTATCGAACCGCTCTAAATAAAGCGACCATATTACTAAAAAGCCCATATAAAATATGGACTCAATTAGACGTGTTTGAACAACACAAGTTATTTTTCTTCATTTTTGATGAAAAATTACCATATAGCAAAATGGAAGGTTATCGAACCACTGATATACCAAGTGCTATAAGGTTATTTGAGGAATTTGTTGTTACAAATCCCCTTGATGTGGAGACGGGGGGCAACGAACCCCCGTGCAATGCGGTATTCCATGAACTTCTACATGCGTAGTTTAGTTTTTTTGTTTTAAGAGAGAAAGCTATAAAAACAAACAAAATACTTTCTCTTCCGAGATTCTTCAGTTTCGGGTTCAACTCAAATCACGGCTGTCCCCTATTCTAAAAATTATTATGCCCTCATCCGATTATTAGAAATCATCAGCGAAGACATTCGGTTGGCCTGTTTAGGCGAACGCGAAATCAAAGTCCTTCGCCGCAAAATACGGAGAAGTGAGCTTTGCTACAGATGCGTTTGCATTTGTATGTTTGAGAAAAGGTTTACGAGATTGTTCTCATACTCGGCATGCGTGCACAGAATGAAACTCATTGTCTATTCATTTCATCCCCGAATTAGAAAGTAGAAAATAGTTAGTAGAAAGTAGGAATGCATTCGCGTCCTCTACTTTCTATTTTCTACTATCTACTTACTGCGCTTTGTTAAGCGCGACAATTCTCGATCAGTCTCTCGCTTCTTAATACTCTCACGTTTATCGAATTGCTTCTTACCGCGAGCGATAGCGAAATTGATCTTGATTTTGCCATTTCTATTATACAACGACAATGGGATTAGTGTCAAACCCTTCTTGGCTTCAGATTCCTCGAGTGCGTGAATCTCCTTTTTGGTCACCAACAGCTTCCTGGTGCGGTCTGCTTCATACCCTTGTGGCGTATTACCTACCTGATACGGATCAATCCGCATCCCAATGATGAACACTTCCCCTCCTCGTACGATAATATGCGAACCAGTAATGGAACCCTTGCCAGCCCGCACCGATTTGACCTCGAAGCCCAAAAGCTCAATGCCGGCGTCAAAGCGCTCAAGCATTTCATAGTCAAAATGGGCCTTTGGATTGTCCAGATACGATTCCATGGGGACAGTATACAGGTTCTAGGGTCTAGGTTCTAGGGTCTAGTAAAATACAAAGCAAATATCGGGTCATCCTGAATTTATTTCAGTGAGAAATGGGTTGGGGTTCATTTGGGATAGGGGCCTAAATGAACGGCCGGAGCACGACGGTGCGAGGCGGGGTCGCGAACTTTTTCAGCAGAAAAAGATTTGTGGCCCGTTCCGCAAGACCTTGAACGTTTTGTAATCAAAATGTGAAAGGTGTACAGTCCATGTAATGGATCCAGTATTTTCCCCTCCTGTACACAGGAGGGGTGGACGGTACTCCGGACGAGGTGGTTCCTCGTATTTTTAGAGCTTAGTCATTAAGATTTAGGGTTTGACTAAATGTCAAATTTAGTCTAATATAGCCCCGTACGGCCTAACTCTATTGGTCGCTCAAATTTATCTTGAAAATACGAGTACGAACCAATTCATATATACGCGCAGCCGAACTTCGAGTCCAAGATGAAGAGGGACAGAATCTCGGTATACTTCCCCTAAAGGAAGCTCTCGCACTTGCACAAGCACGAGGTCTTGATCTCATTGAGACAGGCCCGAATGCTGTTCCACCGATCGCAAAGATTATGGAATACGGCAAGTTTCTCTATCTTGAATCCAAGAAAGAGAAGAAAATGAAAGCTGGTGCAAAGCGAACAGAGACCAAAGCTATCCAGATCAAAGTTGCCACTGGCGAACACGATTTGGAACTAAAGGCAAAACAGGCTTCGAAATGGCTTGCCGAAGGTCACCGTATCAAAGTAGAACTCTATCTTTCAGGACGCACGAAGTATCAAGACGAGAAGTTTCTCAAGGAACGCCTCGATCGAGTCCTTCGATTTATAACCGAACCGTTCAAGATTGCCGAGGAGCCAAAGAAGGGTCCAAAAGGACTTGCCCTAGTGATCGAACGAGACACAGCAAAAAAAGTATAATTTTATGAAAACAAACAAATCATATACAAAGCGTTTGAAGCTCACCAAAAACGGTAAGATCAAGGCTCGCAAGCCGGGTTTCAACCATTTCAATGCAAAGCAGTCTCGCTCAACACAATTGAGTGGCAAAGTCGAAAAAGACTTCAAAATGAGCAACAAAGCCAAGAGTTACTTGCTTCCATTCAATTAATATTAGTTAACCGGTAAACATATGTCTCGAGTAAAAAGAGGAACAATTAAAACAAAGTCTCGCCGAAATATATTGAAGCAGACCAAAGGTATGCGCTTCGGACGCAGTACAAAGAAAATCCTTGCTAAGGAAGCTCTCGTACACGCTGGAAGTTACGCATTCGCTCACCGCAAGCTCAAGAAGCGAACAAATCGTGGACTCTGGCAGACCAAGATCTCTGCAGTTGCCAAGGCAAACGGTACATCATTCTCAAAATTGATGGGTGAAATGACCAAGAAAGGCATCATCATCGACCGTAAGATTCTCGCCCACCTTGCAGAACACAAGCCTGAAACAATGGCTCGCGTAATGAAACAAGTAGCGTAATCAATCCTAACAAAAGAAAAACCCTCGGTACCGAGGGTTTTTCTTTTGTTAGGATTCAAATCGTTTTCGTCTCATAAGGGTCACGAGATTTCCAGCGAGAATCTCTGGGTCATGGGACACGATGAGCCGTGATGCCATTGTTGGATGCAAGGCACGCACACGCTCGTGAACACTTCCTGGTTCATCATCAGTCAAAACAAGTATCGGCATCGAGTGGTCCTTGGTATGTTCCAAAATGTTTTCAAGAACCTCGATATGCGACCCGAGAACGGCAAGCGCCTGAGCAGAGGAAAGTGCCATTGTGTCAGTTCCGTATGCTCCCTTCCCCGTAAATATCGTCGGAATCGAAAGATGAGGCAAGCGATACGCAAACTCATGTTCATGATGCGAGGTTGCCGGTGAAAGTGCAACGCCAACGACCCCACTGTCTGAAAGTCCCACAAATGACGATGTGACGAGCGGAGAGCCAAGACGAGCCACAATGCTCATCCCGGATTTGCCGAGAGCCGTACCAAATGAGCGCGCTCGGATTGCGTGTGTTTGATCAGAAAGTACCAGATGTTCTGGTGTGGCATCAAAGATAGCGACAAGAATATGTGGAGAATTTTGCATATAAGATTATTCTATCATTTTAGACTCCCTGGGTCATCCTGAACTAGTTTCAGGATGACCACCTCGCCTACTGTATATAACTCCTAAAAATCGAGTATCACACTCTCCCCGCTTTTAGGCGACACCACATCCACTCCGAGCTCATTCTTGATGCGCTGTGCAAGATAGATTGTAGACTTTGGTTCGCCCATCACGGTAAATACTTTCCTGAGCGTATCCTTTGAGCCAGCCACAAAGTCGATCAATCCATCGCTATCTCGATGCCCCGAGTATCCGCTAATCTTTTTGATCTGAGCTCTTACAGGAACGGTAGTTCGATCAATGAATATCGACTTCGCACCATCTTCAAGCTGGCGCCCAAATGTACCCACTGCCTGATATCCCACGAGAAGCAGTGTATTGTTCGGATCAGAGAGATAATTGCGTTCATGATGAATCACTCGTCCACCAGCACTCATACCAGATCCGGCGATGATTACCTTCGGGTTCGGCATTTTGAGAATATGTTTTGATTGATCAGCTTCGAGCGTCTCTACAAGTCCTGGAAAAGAAAACGGGTCATCATTCTTTTTGACATGCGCTTGAATTTCAGCGTTAAGTTCATGAGAAAAATCATGATAAATCTTCGTAACAGCAATCGCGAGCGGTGAATCAAGATACACCGGCATTTTTGGTATCTGACGTTCTTCGATCATGTTGTTGATTTCAAACAATACCTCTTGCGAACGCTCAAGTGAAAACGTCGGTATCACGAGAGTTCCTTCTCTCTTGTAATTGTCGAGAATCACATCCTTGAGCATATCACGACGAACATCACGGTCTTCGTGAAGTCTGTCTCCATAGACACTTTCCACGAGCAGATAATCTGCATCTTGAAGTGGGGTCGTGTCCTGCAAGATTGGTGACGGTGAATTTCCAAGGTCTCCAGAAAAGACAATTTTCTTTTCGCCAATTTTAAATTCTATAAATGCCGCGCCGAGAATATGTCCGGAATTATGCATCGTCACCTGTACGCCAGGCACAAGGTCATACGGCTTCTCATATTCGATTCCTGTCCATCCAGCAAGCGATTTTGCAAGGATTTCTGGCGTGTATATTTTGTCTAAATGTTCGTCGGTATTATGAGAAAGGATTCCTGCCGTATCTTCAAGCATTGGACGCGCAAGAGCACAGGTCGACGGCGTCGCAAAGATTTTGCCAGCAAATCCATCGTGCACAAGTTTTGGAATGCGACCGATGTGATCGATATGTGCATGAGTAATGAAAAGGTAATCAATTTCTTTTGGGTCGAATGTAAATGGCTCCCAATTGGCGAGCGTGGCAATCTTCTCCCCTTGCACAAGCCCGCAGTCGACAAGAATACGTACAAGCGGACGACCGGATGCATCAAGCGGTCCTTCAAACAAAAAATCTGAACCGGTTACCGTTTCCGCTCCAGAACAAAAAGTAAGTTTATATTGAGTCTTTGACATATAAGAAGTATAAAGCTTAAAGCCTAAAGCTCAAAGCAAATACTTAGACATTGGATTCACCTTCAACTTTAGGCTTTGAGCTTTCACCTGTTAAAAGTGGAATGATGCAATATGCAGCAAAGAGTGCGCCGGCAAGATCAAAAAATACATCGGAAATTGAATCGAGTGTAATAAACCCAGGCGAACCATATGTGAGGTACAAATATAATTCTAGTGCCTCCCAGAGCACTCCAATGAGTACAGTTGTAATTACAGCTTCAAAAAGAAATCGTCCGTTTGAGACCCACTTACGGGCTGGAAGCCAGATAATCGCAGCAAAATACATCACGGTCAATCCTCCCAAAAAATGCATAGCCATATCAAACCACCAAAGCAGGCTATACCAGTAAAAATGTACGGCCAGAGCATTAATAACAGCGAGCGACACTACGCTCCAAGCAAGTTTATTAAGAAGCTGTTTGCGAATCATAGGCTCAGTATACAGGTTCTAGGGTCTAGGTTCTAGGGTCTAGTGAATACAAAGCAAGTTGTCGGATCGTCCTGAACTTGCTTCAGGACGATCCCGACGCATTAAAAAATGCAGTATTCACTGCATTTTACTTTTAAAAAACTTATTATCTCAGTCTAAAATTTCTGGCAAATTCCCATGCCTGAGCCTCTTCGAGATTGATTTCTCTTTGCTTAATTTCAAGTCTTTCTTCCATTTCTTTCAGACGTTTATAGTAGCCAGGAATTGCATAGAGATCGTCAGTTTCTACCAGCATAAGAGGTTCTTGATTATTTGAGTTTTCCATAAACGACAATTTAATCACAGTATACACAAAAATTGCAAAAGAAAAACCCTTACCGAAGTAAGAGTATCTCTTTAGGACTATTTGCTTTGTGTTACCCTAGCCAGAGGCCAGGTGGGTATCGTGTGCGAGACGCCAAGGCGAATCACAACTGCGGATTCCCTTACACAAAGTGTTCTAGGTAACAGTGCAAATAATCCTACTTCGATTATACCCACACATACATCAAGTGCAACTGTGGATTTCCAATAAAACACACAATTTCCATTTTGGAATGATGTACAAAGGCTTTCACAATGCAATAGTGACAACAAAAAAGTCACCATTCTAATACTAGCAACAAAAAATTCCGCTCAAAGCGGAATTTTTTGCTTAAACTACTTACTCTTCGGTTGTGTAAATTTTTCGTGTGCAGCTTCGTAATCAAACAATTCTGTCTCGTTAAACCAATGAGCGATTTCAAGCTCTGCTTCTGCAGCATCGCCTGATGCATGGATAAGGTTTGGAATTCCAACTTTGTTTGTATCAGCATGAGCATAACTCATATGAGAGTAATCTCCACGAATCGTTCCAGGAAGAGCAGATTTTGGTTCTGTAGCACCCACCATTTTGCGAACAAGTGTCGCAGCTTCTACTCCTTCGAGCACCATAGCAAGTACTGGGCCATTTTCCATCATAGAAAGAGTCATATCAAAAACTTCCTGTCCGCGACGTGATACAACCTTACCGATTGTCTCGTAGTGATGATGAAATTGATCATAACTCGGCTTAATGAGCTTTGCCCCAACGAGCTTTAAGCCAACTCGTTCGAAACGAGAAAAGATTTCTCCCACGATTCCTCGTTGCATTGCGTCGGGTTTGAAGATGATAAGTGTGCGTTCCATTTTCATAGGTAGTATCTGTGCGTTATTGATTAATAGTGCCCAAATACTAGCAGAAAATGCTCGCTTTTACAAATGAAAAAATCACGATCTGATGACCGTGATTCTTAATAAATTTATCTTACGCATTCTACTTTCTTTTATAAAATAAGACCGACAACTGATTTGGGTAACAATTCCAGCTTTCAGTGGAACTACGCTCAGAGGGTGAGAAGAAATCGCCATGAGATGAAACGTAGTATCCTCCTGCTTGATAAAGCATAATAAGATACTTCATAACATCACCAGGAATATCTTTTCTTAAATGAAAAATATTAAGTCTTCGAACACCTTTCTCTGTTTCTTTTTCCTCTATCAAGGTACGTAAATTATTATCTATCATAAACTCTGCTTGCATAATTAGACTCCTTTCTTCAGATGATAATCCATCTATAGCTTTTCTAACTAATTCAATTTCATTCAAATATAATTGCTTGTAGTTTTCTTCAATATTTGGATTGAATATCATAATATATATTTTAGAAATGAAAAATGATTTTTCTTTATATTACCATATATTTAAATAAATGCAATACCATGGATTCCGGATCAAATTCCGGAATGACAATATGGGGAGGGGGGGGAAGCTCGCCGCCCCCCAAGTTTTTTTTTTTTGTTAAGTTCAAAAGGAAAACGAGAAAAAGAAAAA
>CAYVZI010000002.1:7701-51434 GCA_964456475.1 uncultured Candidatus Saccharibacteria bacterium
TCCTTATTTAAAATTTGGGTCGGCGACAAACGCCCCCCCCCCCACATGTTTTTCTAATTCGTATTTTACTAAAGACTAAGCACTAGCGACTAGCACTACTGCTTTTGCCCCGCACGATATCGCTCCATAATCTCCTCTTCCACCTCAGCTCGGTCACGTCCAAATTTGAGGTACGAAAGTTCTTTGATCTTATCCACCACTGCAGCATTTCCTCTCGAAGGAAACGGTGTATGACTATTGAATGGTTTTACTGGCATACCATTTACAAGCATTTTTATATAACAATTAAGATTTTCGAGTTTGATTATATCTGCAGATCCGAACGTTGGTTCAAGTTGCTTGGCAAAGACTTCAGCATTCTCAGTAGAGACACGGTGAATCGCCATTGAGCCCACGTTTCCAAACACTGCGTTGCGAATCCCTTCATCAAGCTGTTCAATATACTGATGGGCCACAGTGAGCGATAGTCGATATTTACGCGCCTCAGAAAGAATCGACTCGATTGAATTCGTCGTGATATTTTGAAACTCGTCGATATAAAGATAGAAGTCGTTCATTGGCTGACCAAACATATCCACGCGAGAAAGTGCCGCCATCTGAATTTTTCCGACGAGTATAAGTCCGATAAGATTTGAGTTGATTTCACCAAGACGACCCTTTGCAAGATTGACCAAGAGAATCTTTTTCTCATCCATAATTTTACGGAAGTTCAAGACTGATTCCTGCTGAGCGATAACCGGACGCATAATGTCATTACTCACAAAGACGTCGAACTTGTTTGTGACGTACGGCACGAAGTTTGCGAGCGACTGCTCCCCTGTCGTCTTTTCGGCATTCTCCCAGAATTGCTTGATGATTGGATTTTTACAACGAGAAAGCTTCATATCACGAAACGACTTGTCAGCAAGAACACGCCCAATCTCAAGAAGTGTCGAACCTGATGCTGGATCCTCCATCACGAGCAATGCCGAGTTGCGGATGTATTGGTCAAACGCCGGTCCTCCAGCAGTCTTCATATCGAAGAGCTTGTTGAAGATTGCGAGGAGTTCGTTGACCACGAATGTTTTTTGTTCCGGAAAACGCTCATCATATTCAAGCATATTGAGCCCCATCGGACGTGCCATATATGCCGGGTCGAAGTAAATTACATCGTCAATACGCTCCTTTGGAATATTGGCAATGATTTCTTGGATGTCTGTGCCGTGCGGGTCGATATAACATACCCCATCCCCATTCTGGATATCTTGAATAATCATGTTCTTCAAAAACACCGTCTTACCGGTACCGGTCTGACCAATCACGTAGAAGTGGCGCATACGGTCCTCACGAGACATATAGACAGGCTTCGAACCACCGCGATATTCATTGTATCCAAGCATAATTCCACGTTCTGGCATAATACTTGGAATCTCAACTGGTGCTGGTGCTTGCGCAGCTTTTGCCTGTTTGAGTCCTGGCATCTTACTGATTCCATATGGGAAATGAAAAATGGTTGAAAGCTCCTTCAGATTAAACGGTAATGCCTGGTCGCTATTCCACAATCGATACGAAAATTCATGCATGAAATGACGCAAATCCGAGCCATGCACATGACTCCAATCGAAGCTATTGCGTCCAGCCTCGGTAAACTGATTGAATGACGACTCGATTTCCGAAAGTATTTCAGAGGATCGTTCTCGCGTCTCGGCTGAAGCCACGATACGAACATTCACCGACATTAGAGTCGACTTAAGCTTTTCAGTAATGAATTCCACTGCACGTTCATCTATCTTTTTTTCATCTTCTTTAGGTTTTATTCCAAACACGAGTTCTTTGCCCACCTTCAGAAATTCCTTGCCGAGCTGACGAGTAATACTGCGAGCAGTTTTAACAGAATACCCATGCTTTACATCATCAAGTATCATTTGAAATTTACGCATCAATGCGTCATCTTGTGGGCAAAGCACGAATTGAATCGCTGCCCCCTCACCCATTGCTTTCATTTTTGAGAACGTACTCAAAATTACATTCATCGGATCATGATCGAACGAATCGTATGTTTTGATTGGAAATACATCTTGCTGAGCGAGCGTTGCATACGAACCCATCGCCGTATCTCGTCCTTCGGTGAAAATATTGTAATCGTCAGTCACTTCAGTGAGTTTTGCGTCAGGTTGAACAGCGAGTAACTGCTTTTCAAAAAGGTCCACCTTCTGACTTGGCACTGAGGCGTAGATGGTAAACTGTTCGCCGTTGTTGGAAAGTGCAATTTCGATAGTAAAATGACTTTTGTCTTTATTTTCACGACCGATACCGACAGAATGCATTCCGGCATAGAATTGCTCCATTGAAGAAAGGAGTTCTTTCATTCCCTTCTGCTTGCCATCCTCAACCTCAGGCAAAGTGATTTCAAAGAGTCGACTGTCGAGTGCCTTATAGAGAGTTGTCGCCTCTTTCAAACCGGGAATCTCCCCAGTCGATTGTAAGTATTGTACGAGGAAACGGTGAAAGTCATCATCTACGTGAGGGTTTTGCATTCCGAGCACAATATCGAGCGCATTCTTCACTCCTTTATCGAGCAAGATACCGAGAAGCTCCTCCATGATTGCATCGTGAGTCTCTGGCTTAAGACGAAGCACAAGCGCCTCAGAATCATTCGAAGACATTTGCACTTTTGGATGGAGAACGTCTTCGGTCGACACTTGTTTGTAGGCTCGAATAGTCTCGTCGGCAATCTGTTCGCGAGATTTTTCTTGACCAGCAGCGCGAAGTGCATTTTCCTTTTCCGTCACCTGCGCACGCAAAAAAGCAATCTCCTCGTCAGCAGATGTAAATTGCGGTAATGACCTGGGTTCAAATGTCTCCATGGGTGTATATAGTATACAGTATACGGTATGCAGTATGAAACCACACCCATCGTGGAATTTTGGGTACAATACTGTATACCGTATACCAAATACTGTATACTATTCGTATGCCAAAAATCTCTGACGCAAAATACAATCAACTAGTCGAAAAGAATGCCCGACATGGAGCGCTCATCCATGTCGAAATGGAGAATCCAAAAAAAGTTGCAAGCGTCATGAAAGACGTGCCCGTCCTTGCCGCACTTGAATATCTCTTCAAGCTCGCCGAAAAATATCGCAAAGCCAACAAACACAAAAAGGTTTCTGTTATTCTTGAAGCTGTCGCCTTGATCGACCGTAAGACAGGTAAAGAAACCGACGTGGTATTGGAATCACGCGGTACGGGTAAAAATCAAAACACTACGGTCTTTGTCGGTAAGCTTACTCCTGCTCAAGTGTTCGCAATGCAGATCACCAAACAAAAGCACGACATCAAAGAACTCAAAAAAATCCGTACGCTCACCAATCCAAAAAAGGAAGCTAAAAAATCTCCAGTAAAGAAAGTCACAAAGAAGAAAGTTCACCCGCCAAAACTTCCTAAGAAGTTTCAGGCGGGCAAGAAGAAAGTAGCCACAAAAAAATCCCGCTCATAAGCGGGGTTTTTTGCTTTCTGTATTGTCATGCCGGACCCTGATCCGGCATCCATGCGAATTCTTTGTGGATCCCGGATCAAGTCCGGGATGACACAATAAAAAAAGTCCCGCCATCTGCGGGACCTAAGAAGTTTTGCACTACAGCAAGCCAGCTGTTACGCACTGATTATAGGAATGGCTGCTACCAAGCCAACCTCCTCGCTATCATTGTACAAGTCGCTTCTTAGAAACAAGACTATCAAAAGCATCTCATTTAAGCAAATGAATAATTTGACTATAATCCTGCGTATTGTAGGATGAGCATAAATGATGCTTTTTTGACATTGTTATTCTTTAGTGACTAAAGTAGGAATCACCTTTTTTAGTCACTAAAGAAAGAAAAAATGAAACCATATATCGGTATTACAGATTTTACGTCTTTTGAACAAGTCATTAAAATGCTCTCGGTGTTCAAACTATATAATTCACACCTACCCAAATACAAGCTTCATATAGGAGTAATGATGAGCTATAAAACACTCAATGGGATAGAAACAAAGTGGTCAACGGCATTTCCACCAAAAGAATCGATCACTGAGATTTTTTCTTTACATGAAACAATGAACTGCCTTCACTACGCAGATTATGACAACATCGATGTCGCTGAAAATTTGAAGTCTGCTATACGTTATGGAGGTCTCAACTTACATGCCTTGCAACTTGATATGGTATGGCCAAATCCGGAAGACATTTACAAAGCTCGCTGTTCAACAAGTAAAAAAATCGAGATTATTTTACAGGTCGGCAAGAACGCACTCGAACAAATAAATAACGACCCAGAAGAAATGGTCCGGAGAATTATTAGTTATGGTAATAATGTAAACTATATTCTTCTCGACAAAAGCATGGGGAAAGGTCTTGGAATGGATGCAACTGCTCTTATTCCATTCGTTAGTGCGATAAAAAAATACTTGCCTTCTCTTGGTGTCGTTGTTGCCGGAGGACTTGGCCCAACAAGCATGCATTTATTAGAGCCGCTCACAAAAATATTTAAAGATTTAAGTATCGATGCTCAAGGACAACTTCGTCCTAGCAAAAATGCTCTCGATCCTGTCAATTGGGAAATGGCGAAAACGTATTTAATTAAAGCACTAAAAGCTTTATAGAAAAAAACAAAATGCTCACAACCGTGAGCATTTTTATTTACACAAGTGTCAAAATCTCGTACCCAGTTTCTGTAATAAGAATGGTATGCTCAAAATGGGCTGCACATGAACCGTCTTCGGTTTTCATCGTATAACCGTCAGAACCCTCAACAACTTCATCAGAGCCCAATGTGAGCATTGGCTCTATTGCCACCACCATGCCCGGCACAAGAAGTTCCCCTGTGCCTTTTCGGCCATAGTTTGGAATATAGGGATCTTCATGGATCGCACGCCCCACGCCATGCCCAGCCAGAGCTTTAACGACGCCGTACCCGCCAGCCTTCTTGGCAAATGATTCCACGGCATGGCCAATATCGCCGGTGCGAGCCCCGGGCACGATAGCTTCGAGGGCTACCGCAAGGGCTTCGCGAGTGTCATTCACAAGCTTCACGCGTTCTTTAGTACACTTTCCAATACACACAGTCACTGCATGATCGGTGAAGAGTCCTTCGTGTTTAATACCAAGATCAAGTGAAACTACATCACCTTCCTTAAGAATAATCTTGGCAGTAGGAATACCGTGAACCACTACATTGTTAACCGAAACAATAAGCGCAGCGGGATACGCTGTGCGATGACCTGCTGGCTTATATCCCAAAAAGGCTGGAGTGTCCCCCATCTCTTTAATGCGAGCCTGAGCAAACTGTTCAAGCTCCATCGCCGAAACGCCAACAACTGCACGCTCTCTAACCTCACCCAAAATTTGTGCAAGGTGCTGGCCTCCAACGCGGAGTTTCTCTATTTCTTCTGGTGTTTTAATGATGATAGCCATAGGTTTATTGTAAGGACACAATACACTCTTTACTTCCGGTTATCAACTTAGCCTGATACTTCTCCAATCCTGAACAGTCGTCCGACCCAAGCGTTGAAAGCAATACTTTTGTCTTATATTCGCCATCCACTAAAATTTCTGCGAAAGGGCTTTTTGATACATCGCCAGAAATGATCGAGAGATGTGACACTGCATATTCCACGACATCGTGACTTTTAATGTTCTCAACGTTTTTTATAAAAAGTGTGTAATCAAGCAGACTTGGAAATTCCTCCATAAAAGCGGTGAGTAAATCTTCATCTCCACTTTTCACGATAATAGTTTGAAATCCTTCCACCTTTGGAATATCAGCGATTGAATCAAGACAAAACACAGTGTCCTTATCATCACCAATCTGAGCAAAGAATTCTTCCTTCGCCATTGGATAGGCAGTAAACATAATAAGCTTCTGCTTCTTCAAATAAAGTTGTACGGCAAGACTGATTGAAAAGAACGAAGCACCACTTCCCTCCACCCCATGAACGAGAGCTGGTAGATTTTTTATTCCGAAGAGAATAACCTCTTTTGTTGCGACATCAATAATTTCTTTCATAAGAATTATTTTTTAGACAAAATACAAAGATAAGCAATGCTGATTTCAGACATGTCTTCAATTACAAACCCTACTTTAGCGAAAATATCAGTTAGTTCTTGCGGACTAAATTGTTCAGAAATATTAGCACCTAAGGATTCATCAAAAACAACCGTTCCTCCGATAACCTCTTTTATTGGACCCCCTACTTTTTTGTATATATTTAAACGTTCAGACAGTGCCTTTTCAGAAAAACTACTAATGATCACTTTGCCATCATTTTTTAGAACTCGCTTCATTTCAGCTAGAATAGGGTATTTTTTATTAGCTAAATTCATGAAGGTACCCATACAAATCACATAATCAAAACTTTCATCTGCAAATGGAAGATGTTCTCCGTCAGCTTCGATAATTTTGATAGATGGAAAATTTGCGAATAGGTGTCGCGTACGAGTAACTGCTTCGCCATCGTGATCAACTGCAACTATGTTTTTTGTTATCGGAAGCAAATCAAGAATGCTTCTTCCTTCGCCAGATCCAACTTCTAAAACAAAACTACCTGGTTTAATATGATCTTTTAGATATACTTTTTCGGCTTCAAACCAAACCCGATACGACTCTGGTAGTGACTTCAAAAGAAGATTATGATAATCATTATTTTTCATAACATTTACGATATCACTGTTCCAAGAAATTCCTTCCCATCAATATAATTCTCCAAATTTTCAAGATTTTTCCCGTTCATTACTACCACTTCCAGACCGAGCTCTTCCGCCATTTCGGCTGCAACAGGATCAAATGGCACATTACTGCCAGGATGCCATTCTTCTGGAAGAAGCTTACGGAAATCTGTCCAATTAGATTTCTCAATCTTTACTGCGTCAGGATTCGTACGAGGGTCGGCAGTGTAGACATAGTCAATATTCGAAAGGTTGATGACACACTTAGCTCCGAGCGTTTGCGCGAGACCTACAGCAGAACCGTCGCTAGAATGCCCAGGCTTCCATCCCCCACCTACGAGTACAGCTTTACCAGAGAGTGCTAGTTTTGTTGGATCGAGAAAAATATCAGGTTCAGCAACATCACCGAATACATTTCGCACGTATACAGCATTCGCACGCGTTGCTGCGATACCCACATTGTCGAGTTCTTTGAGTGTCACATCAGTATGAGCACTTTTCAACTCTTCTTGCATTTTACGAGCAAGACAACCTCCACCCGTAATCACCGCGAATTTGAATTCACCGGTATCAAATTTACTTTTTATCAAATCAACAAAACGCTGTACATATTCCACATCTTGCTCTTTGGGGTAAATAAGTGATCCCCCGAGCGATATGACAATCCATTTTGCTGAAGTAGTTTCCATAAAATTATTAAACGACTTTTTGTTTCATCTCTTCGGCCACAGCCTCTATAGATTGCTCGCCGTTAATTTCAATATACGTAAAAAATGGATCATTTTTTACAGCCTCAAGCATTGGCACAACGGTACGATCATATTCACCAAGGCGACTATCAATCGCATTCTCACTGTCGTCCCCCCGTCCACGTAACAGCATACGTTTTTTTACCTCTTCACGAGAAACTTCAATATTTATCACGATTGCGCCAGTACGTTTTACATACTCAAGAAGTTCTTTTGTAAGCGCCAATTGATTTACTGAACGCGGATATCCATCAAGAAGTAAGTGAGATTCACCATCCACCATTTTTACTGCGCCTGAAATAAATAATGCATTTGTAAGGAAATCTGGCTGAAACTTTCCTTGGTTCATACTCAAATCTCGTGCCACATCCTGCATGTATCCTTCTTCCTTGAAAAAAGTCCGAAAAATATCGCCCATAACAAGCGATTTGACCGAAGCCCCAGATGCCTCAATTCTCTTCTTAAAAAGCTCAACTTGGGTCCCTTTCCCGGCACCAGACCGGCCTGCGAATATGAATGTTTTAGGTGTCATACGGAATCCATCCTAACACAAAAGCAGGGACACCGAAAGGTGGCCCTGCTTTTTGAATGTATTTGAATTTTGTATTTCCTAGACCCTAGAACCTAGACCCTAACCCCTGGGCTCTAGTACTCATGCATCTGAATCTGAGCATTCACTTTCTTGATGATATCAAGAATGACTGAGACGACGATGAGGAGCGCCGTACCGCCAAGTGCGATAGAGGTGATTCCAGTGATAGCACGGACGACGAGAGGCAAGATCGCAATGACTCCAAGGAAGAGTGCTCCGACAAGAGTGATTCGAGATACTACCTTTGCAACATATTCTTCAGTTGAAAGTCCTGGACGAATACCTGGGATGAATGCCCCACCCTTCTGAAGATTCTCTGCCATCTGGTGCGGATCGAATGTCACTGCAGTGTAGAAATAAGTGAAAACAAACACAAGGATGAAGTACAAGATACCGTAAAGCAAGCCTGTCTGTGAAAAGTTTGCAAGCGCCTTACCGACAGCAAGCAATTGAGCATTGGTCGCGACCGCATTAATCAAATTTCCCAAAAGCTGAGGAACGAGAAGAAGTGAGAGAGCGAAGATGATTGGAATAACTCCAGCTTGATTCACGCGAAGCGGGATGTATGTAGAGTCACCTCCACTTGAAGCACCACCTCGAATCTGTCGTGCGTAAGTCACAGGAATCGGACGTTCCGCCTCGGTGATAATCACCACACCAATGATAAGGAGAGCTCCGAGAACGATAAACATGATGAACATTGGAATCTGTGAGTAATCGAATGTGAAGAGCGCCTGGCTGATACTTGTTGGAAGTGCAGCCACGATACCAGCAAAGATAATGATTGAGATACCGTTACTAATTCCGTATTCTGTCATCATTTCACCGATCCACATAAGAGCCATTGATCCAGCAACCACTACAACGATACTAGTCAGAAGTTGCACCGGATTAAGTACTCCAAAAATGCCTTGCTTTTGCAAGAGAAGAATCAAACTGAAACCCTGGAGTGCTGCAAGAGGTACGGCAATAATGCGTGAGTATTGAGCAAATTTTCGGCGTCCTGCTTCCCCTTCTTCTTGGTTGAGTGCTTTGAGGCGAGGAATCATCATTGTCAAAAGCTGCATTATGATAGAAGCCGTGATGTACGGTCCAACACCAAGCATAAGGATTGAGAGTGTCGAAAGTCCTCCTCCTGAGAAAAGATTCAAGATTCCAAAAAACTGGTTGTTGGCAAGAAACGAATTGAGACGAGCAACATCCACACCTGGAACTGGGATAGCAGACAAAAGACGAAATGCGAGAAGCAACGCGAGCACGATAAGGATTCGATTGCGGAGCGATCGATCCTTCCAAATTATTTTAATTTTTGAGAAAAAAGTATTCATTGTTTAGTAAGTAGTTAGTAGAAAGTAGAAAGTAGTGAATGCATAGGTATTTTGAGTTTCTATTTTCTACTTTCTATTTTCTATTTACTGTTCTACGCTGCCTCCTGCTTTTTCAATAGCCGCTTTAGCAGTTACAGACATTGTACACCCTTTTACGGTGAGTTTCTTTGAGAGGGTTCCACGAGCAAGAATCTTGATACGAGGATTTTTTCCGCCTTTGATGCGAACTACCTTCTTTGCAGTGAGTGTTTCGAGAGAAACTACTTCACCGGCGTTGAATGCGTTTTCAAGAGCATCAAGGTTGATAGGATAAAAATCGTTCTGGATTGTGTTGAACTTATATCCACGAAGTTTTGGGATCTTCTTGATCTCATCACGCATCTGTGGGCGACGCTTGTTACCCGCGCGAGCAGTCTGACCTTTGCCTCCACGGCCTGAAGTCTTTCCATGACGACCACCACGACCCAATTGGGTGTGCTTTTTCTCCTTTGTATTACGTTTTACGTGATGTATTTGCATATGATTAAAAATTATTCAGTAACAGGAAGTCCTGCTTCTTCCGCAAGCGCTTTCGCTGCTGCCAAATCTGCTGCAGCATCTGCTTTTTCTGTTGCAATCTTGTGATGAATCACCTTCTTACCAACCATTTCAAAAGCCTTCATTGTTGCTCGAGCGATGTTGAGTTTGTTCTTTGAGCCAGATGAAATCTTTGATGTCACATCCTTTACTCCTGCAAGCAAGAGAAGGTCGCGTACAGCTGATCCTGAAATGAGTCCTCGTCCACGGTTTGGCATCATCATAAGAGAAGCACTTGAAAACTTTGCTTCGATATCATGAGGAAGTGAAGATGTCTTTGTAAGACGGAGTTTGAGCATGTTCTTCTTTGCAGACTTCTGAGCCTTTGAGATTGCCATTGAAGTGTCGATAGCCTTTCCAGTTCCAAGTCCTACCATTCCCTTTCGGTCTCCAATTGCAAGCGCAACTGAAAATGTCATACGGCGTCCTCCTGAAACCACGCGAGTAACGCGACGGATAGCAAGGATCTTCTGGTCGTATTCAGGCTTTGCGCGTTCTACGAATGGACGGCGTGAACCGCCACTGCGTGCTCCACCTCCTGCACCTGCGCCACCGCGTGAAGAACCACCTGTACTTGGACCACGTGCCGGTCCGCGTGATGAACCTCCTGCTTTATTAGTTGTTGGTGTATTTGTTGCCATATATATTAGAAATTAAGCCCAGCTGCGCGTGCAGCATCTGCAAGAATCTTAACTCGACCGGCATAACGGAAACCTCCACGGTCAAAGACGACAGTAGTGATCCCCTTTTCCTTCAAAGTGTTCGCGATTGTCTTTCCAACAAGTTCAGCTCCAGCAACCTTTGTTCCTTTTGCGCCTGCGTCAGATGCACTTGCGATTGTTGTCTGCTTAGAATCATCAATAGCCTGAGCATAGATGAATTTGTTTGAACGGAAAACAGCAAGACGAGGACGTGTCGCGTCTCCAGACATTCGCATGCGAATCTTCTTCTTCAATCGCAATCGCTTTTCAGTTTTGATGTTTTTTGATTTCATAATTTTTTTGGGTCTCTACTTTCTACTTACTATTTTCTACTTTCTAGCTAAGCTGCCTTCTTTCCTTGCTTGCGACGGATAACTTCATCGTCATAGCGGAAACCTTTACCCTTATATGGTTCTGGCTTTTTCATTGCACGAACCTTTGCAGCAAATTGTCCTACTGCTTCCTTGTCGATTCCAGTAACGGTGATGTTGTTCTTTTCAGCAGTAACAGTCAATCCTTCTGGAACTGGAACAGTTACTCCGTGTGAGAATCCAAGTGCAAGAACAAGGTCTGTACCCTTTACCTCACTTTTGAATCCAACTCCTTCAAGGATGAGCTTGCGTGAATAACCAGTGTTTACTCCAGCAATCATGTTCTTTACGTGTGAAGCATATGTTCCCCAGAGTGCACGTGAGAAGATATCTTTGTCATTCTTAGGCTTGAGAGTAACTGATTCTGCATCAAGAAGAACAACTACGTCTTGCTTGAATGGACGTGAGAGTGTTCCTTTTGGACCTTTCACAGTGAAAATACCGTCAGCGAATGTGATCGTTGTGCCAGCTGGTATTGGGATTGGAAGTTTTGCGATTCGTGACATATAAGTATTACCAAATGATAAAGAGGGTCTCGCCGCCGACGTGTTCTTTGCGGGCTTCCTTATCGGTCAAAATTCCTTTTGGTGTTGAGAGGAACATCGTTCCACGGCCATTCTTCACTGACTTGATCTCAGCAACTCCGGTATACATTCGGCGTGAAGATTTTGAAATACGCTTGATTTCTGTGACCTTTGGTTCACGGTCAGTTGAGAGGAGTTCTACTTCGAATACTGGGCGTCCAAGGCGTGTCTTTTTTGAGATTGCACCGACGAAACCTTCTTTTGAAAGCTTGTCTGCGATTGAGTATGTGAAATTTGAGTGCGGAAATACAACACTATCGCGAAGGGCGCGATTTGCATTCTTGATTCCGATGAGCATGTTTGATACGTGGTCCATAATTTTGAGATAAATTCTAAGTTCTAATTTCTAAACTCTAAATAATACGAATTCTTTAGGATTTAGTTTTTAGAGTTTAAGTCATCTTTACCAAGATGACTTCCTGACGCCTGGGATCATACCCTCGTTGGCGAGTTCACGGAAGCAAATACGGCAGAGACCGAAATCTCGCATAAATCCTCGACCACGACCACACTTAAAACAACGATTCTTTGCTCGTGTACTAAACTTTGGGGTTCGCGTTGCGCGATATGCTGTTGATGTTTTTGCCATAGATTAAAATACGAGGCCTGCCGAGTGGTATCGCACTTTTGTTCTTTCAGTCCTTAAAAAATAAGGATCAAAAGGAGAAAAGTGGACCAAAACGACCTTAATCTGCCTCGGGGTCTATACTAGCAGATTTGAATCCATTGTCAAATTCTTATCCCATGTCATTCCGGAGTACTCATCCGGAATCCATGACTTCTTGACATTTTCCCCTCTTCTTGTAATCTAAAGAAAAAACTCACCGAACCAGCATGGTTCTTAAAACAAAAAAATATGGAAACTTTGACACTCACGCCGGAGAAGAAAATGGTGGATATTAAATCCTTTTTGCAGGAAAGACTCATAAAGAGAGGTGAACTCACTAAAGAAATGCAATCATTGGATAAAAAAGTGCTGGAGGAGAAAACTAAATACAAGGAAGTTATCTTGTATTCAATACCACTCACCGAAACGTTGGTTTCCTTTAGAAAAGAACAACTCGACAATTTATTTTCCAGTCTTTCACAGCCAAGCACCGGACTTTTTTTGAGAGAAATTTATTTCTACTACAAGGAGGACCTCTACAATACCGGCGATGACGGACCTCAGTATTTATTTGATATTTGCATTAAGTTCAAATTCAATAATAAAGATTTCGACGGAGATATTTCCATGACGGATTTAACATTTGATGATGAGGGCAAAAGAATCAGTGAGCAAGTTATGGGTGTAGGCTATGATCCTTGCTTCAAAAGCGTAGAAAAATATATAGAAGTGAGAGACACTCTAAAAATAATAGTGGAGGAGCTCAAAAATATATAATAAGAAAATGGAACAAAAGGCACTGCTTCACGCAATGCCTTTTTTAATACTCCGCTGTTTTATATTCCCCTATTTCCGTTCGCACGAGTGAGTAGAGACACGCACCAGTGCCAAGTTCCCTACCGATATCTTCGGCGAGCTGGCGAACATAGAATCCCGAGCCGACAGTGAGCGTGACTTCGACGAGCTGGAGTTTTTCCGGGGTTTCGAGCTCGGCCCAAGCTTGTGCGATTTCCGCCTGGCGGAAATCGCCCGTCACGCTCGCCACAATCTCCCCCACTCGCACAAGCAAGTCATCCCGTTCCACTTCTTCGAGTGACAAGTCTTCGTATGAGATAAGTTCTACTTCGTGCGGAGGAGATACTTTTCCAGTATCAATATTTTTTGAAGAATAATGCGGATATTTCTGCTCAAACTTTCCAATATGTGCATCAAGATATTCCTGGATTTTTCGCATTGTCATCCCGGACTCCGATCCGGGATCCATTTGTATTTTTCGTGGATTCCGGATCAAGTCCGGAATGACAGAAGGGATACCCAACAAGTCGTGACTACCGGTCGAAACTCCAACAAGAATCTCAGCCATATACGTCTTTGAAAGCTTCGTATACTCTTCTTTCTTTTTGCATTCTTCGCCAGCAAGCACGATCAAAAGCCCCTCCGCCGCCGGATCAAGACGTCCTGCATACGTAAGCGGAATTTCTTTTGGAATAGATTCTTCTAGAGCCAGCCGTTCAAGTGCTTCAAGCGGAGTTTCACCGAGATTCTTCCAAATAACATATTTGTTTTTTATTTCTCGCTCTGCCATTTTTTGTAGCCGTCTAGGATAAGCTTCTCTACTGCATCTGCATCATTGGCTTTGGTATCAATTACCAAATCAAAGTGTTTCGGGTCAAAGTGATTTTCAATACCATAATATTCTTGATATCGTTTTTGTTCACTTTCAAATCGCTCAGCAAGACGAGCACGAACCGCCTCGAGTGTTTCTACTGCCTGCATCTCGTCACTTCTCATCTTTGCCTGCAAGTCGCTGTACACTCGCTCTGATGCTGCATTAAGATCGAGAGTTAGGAACACCTTGAATGATTCAGGTGACCAAAACCATCCAAGACGCGAATCAATCACAAACTTATCGTGCGTCTGCATATAGTCTTTCTGACGACGATCAATTTCCTTGTCGATTTCTGGGTCAGTTTCTGCTAGTTCGCACAAACCTACAAGTGTGATTCCCCGCTCACGAGCCATGTCGCGCATGAAGTCGCCTCCGGAAAAGTGCGGATAGCCGAGCTTTGTTGCCACGCGCTTTGCCGCAGTAGATTTGCCACTCCCCAACACTCCGCAAATTGTGATAATGTCCCGCTTTTGCATATGTGGAGAATAGCACGAGTAAAGAAATAAAAAAACCTGAGCTTACGCTCAGGTTTTAGATACACATGTATATGGTTAATTAGAATTTTGTACCATTCCGTATTTGTTTTTAAGGAGCGAAAAGTGATTCTGTACATAAGCAACCACTTCTTGCTCAGAAAGGAACGGTCCGTATTGGTCGATTATCACCGTAAAACCGTTGATATCAACACATGGCATAGGGTCCAGAATCTCGCGTGATTTACGAATGATAGCTTTGAGTTTTCCATCAAAAACAACATCAAAAGCTTTCGCATCAACCACAAGATACGGCTGGTATCCCGCTTGAGTCCAGGCAACAAGACGATCTTGTACACTTTTTGGAGCCGGGTGTAATTTGATTTTCACCTTAGTTCCTTTAAGCGTTTTATTTAATTCCTCATCATCGTCTTTCCCGCGAGAAAATTCTTGCTCGGGAAGATCAACGTCCTGGTATTTTGGCCATAGAATCGCTTTCGCATTCTTGTATGTGAGTTTATTGGAAATCGTTTCCCATAAGCAAATCTCAGGAAAAAGTAAATACATACCCCAGCTCAAAAATTTTGGAGCATTGACAAACAACAAACCTCCAAACATCCGAACTAAATAAAGAACGAATGTTCCACCAATCAAAAGGTCTACAAAGTTACCCCCGGTCGAATGCCAAAAAAAATGGTTTCCAGCAAGAATCATACAAACACAACCCAAGACATTAAGACCATTTGCTAAAGAAATACTGAATTCATTGAGTTTAAAAACAAAACTTTTTAGGTCGGCCTTCACCCGGCCTTCGGAATCAATGGTCTTGAACGTGTACATTTTTTTTTGAGCAACCAGCTGCTTAAAAATATCAGTAGGAACTACACCACGACGCTCTAAACCTTTCTGATTCAGAAGGTTCAAAACTCGAGCGTGCTCCTCACTCTCATTACTAATCGCCTGAAGGACTCGCTCCTTCTGGTGAGGATCTGGGCAATCAATCCCTGCAATAGAAGTAGGGATCATCATTGTGTCTTCACTAAGAAGCGAAGTAATGCTTTTGTTTTCTGCTAGGTAAGCACCTTCTAAGGCGTCGATACCAGAATTATAGCCATTATTCATGTTATAAAATGATTTAGTTCAATTAAATTATACTATATTAATATGTAAATTGTCAATAGCAGAAAACCCAGCCTTTGGGCTGGGTTTTCTGGGTTAATTCTCTATATTATTTCTTCTTAGTGTCTTCTTCTTTCTTGAATGGAACACCGAGGAGTTCGAAGAATGCCATTCCCTCTTCTTTTGTCTTTGCAGATGAAACAAGAGTAACTGAAAGTCCAAACACATCTTTGATATCTTCATCGGCAGTTTCTGGGAAGATAGTGTGTTCTTTGATTCCGAGAGTAAGGTTTCCGATTGCATCCACCGCACTGCGATTGAATCCACGGAAGTCCTTTGTACGAGGTACTGCAATGTTGAAGAATTTTTCAGCAAAGCCGTACATGCGTGGACCACGGAGTGTTACAGAAACACCGACTGGGTCACCCTGACGGATTTTGAATGTTGCGATTGACTGCTTTGCACCCTTGAGTGCTGTTTTCTGCCCTGTGATCTTTGTGAGACGGTCAGCAACGAGCTCGTTGTGATTCTTGTTGCGCTTCATCGCAGAACCTGTTCCAGAAGATACAACGATCTTCTTGAGCTTTGGAGCAGCCATCGTGTTCTTATAGCCAAATTTTGGCTTCAAGACTTCGTATGATTTTTGTGCTTTTTCTTTAATAGTCATAAATAAGTTGAAAGTTCGTAAAGTTTATAAAGTCTGAAAGTTTACGAACTGGAAACTTGTATTCCTAAACTTTATGAACTTTATGAACTTTTGACTTTATAAACTAAACCTCCTGTCCACTCTTTCGAGCAACGCGGATTTTCTTTCCATTCACCTCTTTCTTTCCAAGACGTGTAGCTTTCCCTGACTTAGGGTCAAGAAGTGCAACGTTTGAGCGAGTGATCGGGTGAGCAAGTTCAATAGTAGAACCCTTTGTTGTTCGAGTAGGCTTCTTGTGACACTTCTTCATGTTGAGCCCTTCAACAAGTACTGCATCAAGCTTAGGAAAAACTTTAAGAACCTTGGCTTTTTTGCCAGCATCCTTGCCTTTCAAAACTATTACGTTGTCTCCTTTCTTGATATTCATATGATTAGTTAGTAGAAAATAGAAAGTAGATAGTAGTGAATGCGTTCGTATTTGGGTCGCTATTTTCTACTTTCTATTTTCTACTTTCTGCCTAGATTACTTCTGGTGCTAATGAGATGATTTTCTGGTAACCCTTTTCTGCAAGCTCACGTGGGATTGGTCCGAAGATACGTCCTGCGATTGGTTCGAGGCGCTGTTTGCCTGTTCCTACGAGTACGACTGCATTGTCATCAAAACTGATGTATGAGCCGTCCTTTCGGCGGAAAGCTTCACGCTGACGAACGACAACCGCTCGGTGTACGCCCTTCTTCTTGATTCCCTTGCGTGGCTGTGCAACCTGGACAGAGATCACAACCAATTCGCCGATCTGAGCATAGCGCTTTTTTGAAGAGCCAAGCACCTTGAAGACACGGCCAACTGTACCTCCTCCATTGTCTGCAATTTTTACGATTGATTGTGGTTGAATCATGGGATTAGTTAGTAGATGGTAGAAAGTAGATAGTAGTGAATGCGTTCGCATTTGAATCTCTATTTTCTACTTTCTATTTTCTATTTACTGGGTTAATAGTGTGAAATGTTTATCTTTTGAAATCGGCTTTGTCTCAACGATAGTGACTTTGTCCCCTACCTTTGCAGTTCCTGCTTCATCGTGAACTTTGTACTTCTTTGAGATAGTCATGTACTTCTGGTACTTTGGGTGTTTCTCAAATCGAGTAACTTTGACTACGACAGTCTTTTGCATTGCTGCCTTCATGACTACTCCATCGAGTGTTGTGTGAAGAACTGCCTTTGTCTCAGTCGAAGCTGCTGCTTTTTTAGTTGTTTTCTTTGTAGTAGCCATATTATTTGTTGAGCGCTGTTTTCATTGTTTCCATTCGCGCGACTTCGCGGCGGAGATTCTTCTGTTCCTTGACGTTCTTTACTTTACTTCCAGTCGTTCCGAAATGAATAGCACGAAGCTTCTCTCGCAAATCTGCAAGACTCTTTTCAACTTCGACTATTGTTTTGATTTCTTTCTGATCTTTTTTCATAAAAATACTTATACGCGAGACACGATTCGGGTCTTGAGCGGCAACTTTGTTCCAGCCTTGCGGAGTGCTTCCTTTGCAGTAGCTTCATCCATTCCGTCAACTTCAAAGATTACGCGTCCTGGGCGAACTTCCATACAGAATCCCTGCGGATCTCCCTTACCCTTTCCCATACCCACCTGAGCAGCTTTCTGAGTATATGGTCGGTCTGGAAAGATGCGAGTCCAAGCCTTACCAGTTTTGGTGAGGTGACGTGACATTGCCTTACGTGCAGCTTCGAGCTGGTTTGACTTGATGCGTCCAGCTGCTGTTACCTTGATTCCATATGAACCATAAGCAAGAGTGATACCTCGAGTATCAGGCTTTGCAAGAGACATGTCCTTTCGGGCTGTCTGCCACTTTCGGTGTTTAATTTTTTTCGGGAATAACATATATTTGAAAATTAATTATTTCTTTACTTCTTCCTTTTTCTCCTGGAAAATTTCTCCACGGTAGATCCATACCTTGATACCGACATCGCCGTAGGTCATGTGAGCTTTTTCGCGAGTGTAGTCCACGTCTGCACGGAAAGTCTGAAGTGGAATTGATCCACGCTTCTGCTCTTCGATACGTGCGATTTCTGCACCACCGAGACGTCCTGAGAGAACGATCTTCACTCCTTCAACACCGCGAGTCGCAATTACGCGCTCAACAGCCTGCTTCATAACACGGCGGAATGGAAGACGCTTTTCAAGAGCTTCAGCTACAGAATATGCCACAACGTGTGCATCTGCATCAGGATTTGTGACTTCAATGATGTCGAGCTTGAGTTCTTCCGGTACTGGAAGACCCTTCTTTTTCATGAAAGTAACGATTTCAGCTTTGAGCTTTGTAGAACCTTCGCCTGAGCGACCGATCACCATACCTGGACGGCTAGTGCGGATTATAAAACGGGTCGATTTAGGAGAACGTTCCATTTCGATTGATGAAACATATTGTCCACGCATCTTCTTTTCGAGATAGTCACGAACAAGAACATCACCTTTGAGGTATTCCTTGTATTTCTTAGGTGCAGCAAACCAGCGAGATTTCCAATCTCGGAGGATAACTAGGCGATGTGCGTATGGATGGACAACTTTTGACATAAAATTATTTTGTTACTGCTTTAGCTTTCTTTGCTGGAGCCTTTTTAGCGGCTGGCTTCTTTTCGACTTTCGCCTTTACTGTTTTTTCTTCCTTTACAGCTTTCGGTGCCTTTGCATTCTTTTCAGAAAGTGTAAGGAGAACGTGACTCGTGTGCTTGTGAATCGGTGCTCCGCGACCAAAGGCTCGAGGCATCATACGCTTCATTACAAGTCCTTTGTCTACGCGACAGTCCTTTACGATGAGGTTTTCTACATCTGCACCAGCCATCTTTGCGTTTGCAACAGCTGAAGCAAGGAGTTTTTCAAGTGGAAGAGCGCCACGCTTTGCAAGGTGTTTGAGTTCGAGTTCTGCATGAGCAACACCCTTTCCTTTAATGAGATTCGCGATGAGGCGAACTTTACGAGGGGCTTGTCTGTAGTTTTTGAGTGAAGCTTTCATATAGTTGAATATTATTTCTTAGCGTCCGCAGATGCCTTTGCAGCCTTAGCTGAAGCGATATCAGACTCCTTTTGCTTGGTTTCAAGCTCTTTCTGCATCTTACCTCCGTGCTTGCGGAATGTACGTGTAGGCGAAAATTCACCCAAGCGGTGACCTACCATGTCTTCAGTAACGATGACTTCGATGTGTTTATTGCCGTTATGAACGCCAAAAGTGAATCCTACGAATTCTGGAGCAATTTGGCATGCGCGACTCCATGTCTTAATAACCCCAGTTGTCTGAGGGTTTTTGCCAACGATTTTTTTCGCTACGCGTTCGTCGACGTATGGGCCTTTTTTGAGTGATCGGGTCATTTATTCGTTAGAGGCAAGCATTTGGAAACGCCTGCGGTTACGCATCTAATTAAAATAGCTCCTCGTGAGCCATGCCAAGACATACTAGCAAAAACCCCGAGAATGTCAAATTCTTATATTTCAACGGTGTCATCCCAGTCTCCAATCCGGGATCCACGTCCCCTATTTGACAAAATATTCTAATATAGTATTATAAAAATAAAAAACAATATGAAAAAGAATCCAGTTTTTCCCCGCGAGAGTTTTATCTCAAAAATCTTTTACTCAATCATTCTCCCAATTGTCTGTCTCATCGCTCTTGGGTTCCTAATTAACTATATAAAACATACTTCAAAAAGCCGGACAGTAATGTCTGGTTTTTTTATTTTCTACGCAAGCAAAAGTATCTTAGGAACAAAAATCATTCCGCAAATTATGAGTGTGAGGAAAACTGCAATAAGTACTGCGCCTGCAGCAATATCCTTAGTATCCTTGGCGTACGGATGAAAATCCGGACTCGTGAGATTGATATCTACCTCAATCGCCGTATTGAACGCTTCCGCCATGAGAAGAATTCCGATTGAAAGAATGAGGACAAACCATTCTGTTTGAGATATTGAAAAATAGAATCCAAGATATACGACAATTGCCGAAAAGAATAATTCCACCCACGCATTGTGCGTTGAGGTAATAAATACCCCGACCCCCCGAAACGCATGCTTAAAACTTCCCACCCGAGCAATCAAACTAAATCCCTTTTTCTCTTTTTTATCCATACACGTAAATTGTAACATAAGAAAAAGCCCCCTTGCGAGGGCTTTAAAATTAATAGTAATCGATAATACATTCTGAAATTTCAATTACCCAACAGTCTCCTTCAGCTTTTCTATGAATTCCTTACCTTTACCAACTTGAGTGTTTACCGTCACCTTGTTTGCACACAAGGGGCAGGTTGTAGCCGGATATTTTTCCATCGAAACTGAAAGAAGCTGATAGAGCACCGGAACACCCAAAAGCTCTTTGGTAACACCTCCGCGATTGCAGAGAGCACCAAGCCCAACGATTGATCCGCCAATACCTTCCACACAACGAGCAAGCTTTTCAGCACTGCCACCGCTGTTTAGAATGTCCTCCACCAGAAGGATATTTTTGCCAGCAACAAATACATCGTAGCCCCTCTTAATGACAAATCCACCTTCGGGAGCTTTTTCCGCATATACGGCAGCAACGGGCTTACCAAGAATAAGTGACAGGTGTTTTGTTACATACTGGGAGATAATAATCCCACCGGTAGCAGGGCCAACAACCGTATCAATGTCCTCATATTGCGAAAAATGCAGTGCTAAGAAATAACACAGGAGCTCTATCCTTTCCGGAGACACATAGATCATATCCTTATTGATATATGCCGATCCATGATCGCCGCTTGTATATACAAAGTGGCCAGACAACACAGCATGCGCCTCCTCGAGTATCCGCGAAGTAATCTCTTCTACCGTTGGCGGCAATATCGGCTCAAGAGCGCGAGCTATGTTAATAGCATTATGAGTTTCCTCTGTAGCAATGCGGGCTGCATCAGCAAAGTCTTCACCGTTTGATGCATAGAGCACCGAACGTGAGAGATTAATTACAAATCCTGCACCGTGCATATCTTTTCCTGCACGAACCGCAGCTTCAAGATCGCCTCCTTGTGCGCCAATGCCAGGTATCAGAATAATATTCCTCGGCGCAGCTGCACGGATAATGGCGAGTTCACTTGGATAAGTAGCTCCAACAACAAGGCATACATTTTCACGGCCATTCCAGTGTGTCGCCAAGGCTTCCGCCACGCGAACATAAAGGGGTGTAACACTGTTGACCATAAGATTCTGGAATTCGCCCGACCCAGGGTTTGAAGTCTTGCATAATACAAAGACTCCTTTATCCGCACATGACAGAAAGGGTTGATTGGCCTCACTGCCCATGTATGGGTTTATTGTAATAGCATCAACCTTATTGAAATCAAATGCACTTTTTACATACCCGTCGTTCGTGTTACCTATATCGCCACGCTTGGCGTCAAGAATAATAACCACACTGGGATAGTGAGCACTGATGTAGTCCACCGTCTGCTTCAAAGCCATAATGCCGGCCAATCCATGCGCTTCATAAAAAGCGCTGTTTGGCTTGTATGCGCAAACAATGTCTGCAGTAGCATCAATGATTGCTTTGTTGAAGTTAAAAATGGTCTCGGTTATACTGTCTGCTTTTATATGCTCTGGTATCTTTTTAGGATCCGGATCGAGCCCGACACAAACAAATTTACCTGCCTGAAATGCCAGCATCATTTTGTGCTGAAAACTAAGATTTTTTGTCTTCATAATTGTTTTTTGAGAATGTTAAAAAATACGAAATTCCTCATATTTATACTGGAAAATTACTCTCATGTAAAGGGCAACACAAAAAGCACCAATTCGGGTGCTTTTTGTTTTTGAGTGTAATTTACTTTCTCTTCTTTCCAACTTTTAATATGTTCCGTCTGGAAGTACCGCTCGCATATTTTGTTTAATTTCTGACTGATTCAATATACGATTATAAATACTTACATCACTGATGATTCCATTAAATCCATAGCCTGAATGAGAATCTTTTAATGAACCTATCCAAAGTGGAGCGTTTATTGATTTCGGCGAAGGGTTGCCGGAATTATTAGATCTCCAGCTTCCCGGAATAAGATTGCCATTTACATACAACTTTATACTATCCCCTCTTCCAAACGTATACGTTGCAGCAACATTAGTCCAAGAGTCTTCAGTGAATACGTCGTTTTCTGAAACATACTCTTCCCAAACACTATTATCGCGAGAATAATAAAATTCTAACCGTCTTTCCATCCCCGGACCAGCACCAGCACGTAAGGCATAATTGGCAACCAATTCTCCCGTCGTGCGATCTTTGACTATGATTTCATTGTAAGGATTGAGAGCATGAGGACGCACCCAAGCACCGAGCGTAATATTCGATCCATTTTTAAAAGACAATTTTGATGAAGATGGAATTTCGACACGACTGTCCCACCCATTAAAATTGAGAAAGCCGTTTGATTGCAACACACCATTCGAATCTTTCACTTCTGAAAAAAATGCGTTTGTAATAACCGATCCATCTTTAAGGTCAGATTCATTGACCAAAGACCAATATCCGACAAGTCCTTCAGATACACGGCCATCGATTGAAAAAACATATTTACCAGGTAACGGTTTAAATTTGGCTGTTTCGTCAAGATTGCTTTGATACTCACTCGGACTAAATGATAGTTCAGTATAATTTGTACGTTGTGCTGATGTAAAATATCGCGAAATTTGAGAGAAAAATGAATTCCCAAAAGCCGAACCTATAATAACAATAAACAATATGGTTCCGATAATTTCAATAAAAAGCAGAATGCTGCAGATTTTATATAATCCGGGAGTTTTCGAAAAAATAACACCGAGCGACGGAAGTGAAAAAATTAAGACGGAAATAATAGAAAGGAGGCCGAAACCATACGAGAACCATGACGTACCCAAACCAACAAGGGAAAGGATTCTTGTGAGAAGGAACACATACGCAAAAAACAGAATAATTGTAGACTTTTTAAATGTCGTGAACGGAACAGCAGCAGAAGATGGTGGAACTGGAGGTGTAGGCAATACAGCCATGTTCGGTTTTGGCACAGGAGGGAGTGGTGTGTGTGATTCTAGTTTCATAGAGCTACTTTTCTGTTACGACGCGATGTTTCTGAACAACATACATTCCCCATGTTGCAACAGCACAAATTGCAATCATGACTACATAAAATTCTGTATTCGTGTGGTTATGGTAAAAATATACTGACACTTGAAGACATAGCTGAATGGCAAGAACAATACTAACTACATAATATGGAATAAGCGCAACCGCGTACTTTTGCTTGCGTTCGCCAAGCGAAAGATTGGCAATGAGCGCAATCACCAAAAAAAACAGAATAATAACTGCATGTATCGCAATAACATTGAAATTTTGAAAATAATCTATCGGTGCCGGAGCAAAAAATCGGCCGGCGTCATACAGCACACGTTCAAACAATGAAAGAATTGCGAGGCCAAGCACGACGACCAAAAACCATCCACCTGAAGATAATTTTGTATTAAAAACACTTTCGTTTTGGTTTTTTGTTTGCATGAGATTATTGACTAATGTAATTACGCACAAAAATAATAATCGCGGTCAAAACCAAAATAATAAGGGCTAGAACAATATAGATACCATACGTAACATTCGCATTCAGAATATAACGACTTGTATCCCACAAAAGCCGAACGAGTAGATAACCACTTGCAATAAAATAAGGCTTCGACAAAATCAAAAACTGCTTTTGGCCCTTACTAAAAACAGTATGGAGTAAAATTGCTATGAGTAATGAGGGTAAAATAATAAGTGCATCGAGAATCAAGACTTCATTTATATTACGATTGCTTGAAATCATATCGACAATGAATTTGTTCGACAAGATAAATAATCCAATACAAACAACAGCCGCAAGTCCAATACTATAAGGGGAATTGTATTCTGGTTCAGCTTTAATGGGCGGTACAGTTGCCTGGTCCTTTTGTCTCGAAACTACAGGAGTATTTACGACCCCTGCAATCGCATCAAAAGCCAAATCAATATCTCCTATTTGCCAACCATTTTTAATAAGAACATCATGTATTGAATCTCGAGAAAAACCTTGAGCTTGCGCTGCTTTGATATATTGAAGTAATGAATCGTTTGCCATATATACTTCTCAGTGTAGCACTGTCACATTTTTGTACAAGCTGTCTTTAATACAAAAAGCACTCCACTGGAGTGCTTTTTGTATTGAGTGTTTTCAAAATTGGATACAGTCCGAGGCGCAAGCGAGCTTTGTGACCAAAATGTACTGGACGTACATTGCGGGAACAAAGTGAGTGCAGCAACAATGGAATGTGCCAATTTTGGAAATACTACTTGCGCTTCTTTCCAACCGGTCGGCGAGAAATGATAAGATGGTTCGAGTATTTCTTCGGTCCGCGTGTTTTGCGTCCTCCGGTAACCTTACCCCACAATGTCTTTGGTCGCTTTGTTCCACGTCCCTGACGGCCTTCTCCACCTCCGTATGGGTGGTCTACAGCGTTCATGGCAGTACCACGAACTGTTGGACGAATACCCTTATGGCGAGAACGTCCCGCCTTTCCGATATTCACAAGGTGATGTTCATCATTTGAAACTTCACCGAGTGTTGCCCAGCACTTTTCAGAAACCTTGCGAACTTCACCTGATGGAAGTTTCAAGAGTGTATATCCACCGTCATTCGCCACTACCTGTGCGAAGTTACCCGCTGAGCGGACAAGCTTTGCACCTCCTTCTGGCTTGAGTTCCACGTTGTATACGAATGTACCAACTGGGATCTTTGTAAGAGGGAGACGGTTTGGAGTTACGAGGTCTGCAGTTTCAGATACGACGAATGTCGCGCCTGGACGAACAGATTTTGGTGTAAGCATGTAACGCTTCTCACCATCCTTGTAGACTACAAGAGAGATGAATGATGTTCGGTTTGGATCGTATTCCACAGAAACAACTTTCGCTGGAATATTTTTCTTGTCGAACTTGAAGTCAACATCGCGATACAATTTCTTGTTTCCTGCTCCCTTGTGGCGAACAGTGACGCGACCCAAGTTGTTGCGTCCTACATCACGCTTACGGCCAGCCGTAAGAGCTTTGTGAGGCTCAGTGTGTGTGATCACGCCACGATACGTGACCGTAGTCATGTTTCGTCGTGATGGTGTTGTTGGTGCGTATTTTTTCATATCATTAAAGATTTTGTAATAAGTTCATCAAGTTCGTAAAGTTCTTAAAGTTTGTAAAGCAAATGCATTTCGCATCGACTTTATAAACTTGATAGACTTTATAAACTTTCGACTTACTAGAGGACTTCGATCTTATCGCCCTTTTTCAAATAAACGTAAGCCTTTTTTCCAGCGCTTGTTGCGCCTGGCTTACCACGGCGTCCACGAGGAGCCTTTGGAGCTGATGGGACTTTGAGTGTTCGGACAGCTGTTGGAGTCACTTTGTAAAGTGTCTTCACTGCCTTAATGATCTCACTTTTTGTCGCATCAAGTGCAACATCAAATGTGTAAGCATTCACTCCTGATAGTATTGCCGCCTTTTCAGTGATGCGTGGGTTCTTAAGGATTGATCCTGAATGTTTCATATATTACTTCTTCACTGCTTTCCCGAAGGCGCAGCGTTTTACAAGGTTGGTAATACTCATTTCTGGATCGACCACAATAAGATACTGGTGATTGAGCAAATCGAATGTGTTCACGTCTTTCACAAGTCCCATAGTAATCTGTGGGATGTTGCGGAAAGATTGTGAAGCTACCTTGTCGATTGTTGGAACAATCATCATAGCTTTTGGCTTGCGTGCCTTTGCGAGCTTTTCAAATCCTTTGATTGTCGCAAACGCCTGTACCATTTCAGCTGCAGCAGATGTCTTTGGAGTCTTATCGAAACCGAGTGAATCAACAAAGAGGATTTCTCCGTCTTTGAGCTTCGCAGAGAGAACAGTCGCGAGAGCTTTCGCACTCATCTTCTTGTTTACTTTCTGTTTGTAGTTCTTTTCAGCAAGAGGTCCATGAGTAACTCCTCCACCTTTCCAGATTGGAGAACGAGATGATCCGTGACGAGCACGACCTGTTCCCTTTTGTTTCCATGGCTTCTTTCCTCCTCCACTTACTTCTGCACGTCCTTTGGAATCAGCTGTACCTGCACGAGTATTCGCAGTGATTGCATGTACCACTTGGTGCACGAGGTCACCATTCCAACTCTGTGCGAACACAGCTTCTGGAAGTGTAACTTCTCCTGCACTCTTTCCTTTTGAGTTATAGGTTGTTGTTTTCATACAATTACTTTGTAGTTATTTCGAGCATAGTACCGCGTCGACCTGGAACTGCACCTGAGATAAGGAGAGTATTTGTCTCCGGATCTACGGCAAGAACTTTCAAATTGCGGACTGTGATTCGGTCAGAACCCATTCGGCCTCCCATGCGCATACCTTTGGCAACTTTACCTCCGGCACGACCTGGACCTCCTCCGATTGATCCCGGTGCACGCTCAGAGTGTTTCTGACCGTGTGAACGAGGACCACCTTTGAAGTTGTGGCGCTTGATAACACCCTGGAAGCCTTTTCCTTTTGATGTTCCTGAAACTTCTACAACATCTCCAACAGCAAATGCTTCGGATGTGATTGTATCGCCGTTGTTCACATTTGCCATTTCGGCATCTGTCATACGGAATTCACGAACTTCTGAAAAGAGCCCCTTGTCACCGAAGTGACCTTTGAGTGCCGCTGAGACACGAGAAGCCTTTCGGGTTCCGTATCCAACCTGCACTGCAGTGTAACCGTCTTTTTCTTTTGTCTTTACTTGCGTGACCACGATTGGTCCTGCAGTAACGATCGTAGCTGGAAATACTTTGCCATCTTCAGCAAAGAATTCAGTCATTTCTACTTTTGTTCCGAGTATGAATTTCATTTTAGGGATAAGGGAGAAGGGGTAAGGGAATAGTAAATTCAAATACCATTTTCTCCGATTTCAGCGGACCGAAATGCGACCTTGCTACTGCATTTCGTTCTTGAATTAATAAATTAGGGATAAGGGTTTGGGGAGTAGAGAGTAGAATTTGCATTCCACTGATCCCTGTTCCCTTCTGCCTACTCCCTGCTCTTACATCATCTTCACATCGATTTCTACTCCAGAAGGAAGAGAAAGATTTGTGAGAGCTTCGATTGTTTTTGCACCTGGATTGAGGATATCGATCACGCGCTTGTGCACGCGAATTTCAAACTGTTCACGAGTATTCTTGTAAATAAACGGTGAACGGTTGACTGTGTACTTCTTGATTTCAGTCGGCAAAGGAGTTGGTCCTGAGATGACTGCATCATGACGAAGTGCTGTATCCATGATCTGCTTTACAGAGTTGTCGAGAATTTTGTTCTCGTATGCTCGTACGCGGATACGGAGACGAACTTCACCAGACTTTTCAGCTCCGGCTGCCTTTGCTTTTGTAGCTCGTGGCTTTTTAGTTGTTGTATTTGTATCTGCCATATAAGGGATAGAGTCCAAAGTCTCAAAGTCGAAAGTCGGAAAGTCAGTACGGATTCGTATGACTTTCGACTTTCAGACTTGATGACTTTCAGACTAAAAATTATTGTTAAGCAATAATTTTAGTTACGACTCCTGCGCCGACAGTCTTACCACCTTCGCGGATAGCGAAGCGAGTCTGGTCTTCGAGAGCAACTGGAGTAACGAGCTTAACAACGAGTTTAACAGTGTCTCCTGGCATAACCATTTCCTTTCCTTCTGGAAGAGTTACATCACCAGTAACGTCTGTTGTACGAACGTAGAATTGAGGCTTGTACCCAGCGAAGAATGGAGTGTGACGACCACCTTCTTCTTTCTTCAAGATGTATACTTCACATTCGAATTCTGCGTGAGGCTTCACAGCTCCAACCTTTGAAAGAACCTGTCCGCGAGTAATGTCTTCTTTCTTAAGTCCGCGAACAAGAATTCCGGCGTTGTCTCCAGCCATACCTTCTTTGAGGTTCTTGTTGAACATTTCAATACCAGTAACAGTAGTCTTCTGTGTATCCTTGATACCGACGATTTCAACTTCTTCACCAACCTTTACAACTCCACGTTCGATACGGCCTGTAACCACAGTTCCGCGTCCTTCGATAGAGAAGATGTCTTCTACTGGCATAAGGAATGGCTTTGCAAGATCACGTTCAGGAAGTGGGATGTATGTGTCGAGAGCGTTTGCAAGCTCCATAACTTTCTGTGCCCATTCGTCGTTGTTGTCTGCAGATTCAAGAGCTTTGAGTCCAGAACCGCGGATAAATGGAGCGTTTGCACCATCAAATCCTTGCTTGGTAAGGAGTTCACGGATTTCTTCTTCAACGAGGTCGATCATGTCTTTGTCGTCAACCATGTCACACTTGTTGAGGAACACGATGAGGTGTTTAACACCAACCTGAGAAGCAAGGAGCACGTGTTCACGAGTCTGTGGCATTGCACCGTCAGTAGCAGCAACCACGAGGATTGCTCCGTCCATCTGCGCAGCACCAGTGATCATGTTCTTGATGTAGTCAGCGTGACCTGGAGCATCAATGTGAGCATAGTGACGAGTAGGAGTTTCGTACTCGTTGTGAGAAAGAGAGATCGTGATTCCACGAGCCTTTTCTTCAGGAGCCTTGTCGATTTCTCCGACTGCCTTAAGCTTTGAACTGTAGCCGCCTCCTGCGCGTCCAAGGACGGTAAGGATAGCTGCTGTCAATGTAGTTTTACCGTGGTCAACGTGGCCAATTGTTCCAACGTTAACGTGAGGCTTCGAACGGTTAAATTCTTCTGTTGCCATATGTGTGACTAGAAAGTAGATAGTAGTTAGTAGAAAGTAGTGGAATGCATACGCATTTTCTACTTTCTATTTTCTACTGACTATTTTCTGAATTATGAACTAATAATGGTTGCTGATTAATAACCAAAGCGGAGGCACCAAGCATGAGCTACGTAAGTAGCTCAATTAAGAATTAATAATTAGGAATTAAGAGTGAATGCAATCCGCATTTCAATTCCTAATTCTTCATTCGTAATTTTTAATTACATCGCTGTGCGATGCTCGCCTCTGCCACGGCCACTAATCTTTATCCGCAAAAACTTGCAAGCAAGTTTCGGCGGATATTTATCTAAAGGCTATTTAGATAGGTGATTTTTCCCCTCAATTCCCTCTTCTACCTATACGAGATTTCTCAAACAGGCACGAAAAAAGCCCTGGGGAGAGCTATCGGATTAAATATAGCAGATATCGACAGGAAGTCAAACCTAACCGTTTGGTTTTTCCCCTTCACTTATCTACACATATAGGATATCTTATATATGTAGCTCTTTAAATTAAAAAACACCCCAATATGGGGGCATACAAAGCATAGATGTTTTTGCGCAAAGCGGTGAATTCTTGGGAATCGTTACTTCCCCCGCCTATTAAAACCAGGCCTGGATTTGATAGTGGAGCTTTTTTGCTTGTATGTCCCCCATAACGGGGTGTTTTCTTTTTTCACAAAACACTTATTTCTAAACGTTTTGTGAAGTATACCTCCCCCGTTTACTCCCCAGCAACGGTGGATAACTCATTTTTTATACCGTTTTCCGGCGATACTTTTTAAGCATTACATCACAATACTTTAAAAAAGCATTGCACTATTAATAAAATTTTTTGTAAAGGATTTTTAGCCTTATTTATCAAGAAAAAAGCCCCGCCGGCGAATGCCAGCGGGGCTTCTAGATATTTGTTCTTGTTTTTTTATTTTAACAGCGATTCTTCTAGTTCAATAGCGAGCTTTCGATTTCTTTCTTGTCTTTGAATAAAATGACGACTGAGCAAGTGACCTGGAAAGCCAATGAAACTTTTCATCGAAGCCGGCGTATTGTACAACTCATTCTTTGGATCTTCATCTGTTTCTATCACATACGAATGATCGAGTGCTACAGTGTAGAGCGCGCGAGCTATAAAAAGTTCTGCATAGCTTTCAAACGCTGTGACATACTGGCGAAACGATTCAAGCGGAGGAAGAAACGTTGAACGAATGTAGGCTTCAAGAATATCCCATTCTTTTTGAGGAATTGGAGTATCTATTCCTCGCCGAGAGAATCCTTCTTTTTCACACTTCTGTATGACGAGGTGCATAACAAACATATCAAAGCTCCATGCATGCTGATGATCCTTTTTGGATTCTCTTATAAAAGTATCCTGCACGCGAGACATGAAAGGACTGAGCATGCCAAACACTGCCTCACTACTATAGGCCAAGCGTCTCCGGCCAAGGTAATAGATGGGAATTTCTACAATGACCGAGTTTGGAAATTCGTTGCATGCAAGGTTTCGCATCATCGATCCTGTTTCATTTTCTGTTGTAACGTATATCGGCAAATTGTTAAATGGCTGCATAGTAAGTCTTTTTTGACACTCTATATTGAAAGCATAGAATAGTCAAAAGCCCCGCTTTCCGAAGGAGAGCGGGGCTTTTATGTATTCGAATTTTCTAGACCCTAAACCCTAGTCCCTAGACCCTCCTATTACGCAGCTGGAGTAGATGTTCGTGTCTTCACGATTTCGTCTGCAACGTTTCGAGGAACGACATCGTAGCGAAGGAATTCCATAGTGAATCCTGCACGACCTTCTGTCATCGAACGAAGCACTGTCATGTAACCGAACATTTCTGAAAGTGGCACCACTGCCTTAACAGCTTGGTTGAGTCCGCGCTGTTCCATTCCTTCGATGATTCCGCGTTTTGCAGAAAGTGATCCGGTGACATCTCCCATGAATTTGTCAGGTGTGACAACTTCCACACTCATCATCGGCTCAAGGAGCACTGGGTTTGCACGCTTCGCGGCTTCTTGTACTGCCATAGATGCAGCAATTTTGAAGGCCATTTCGTTTGAGTCAACATCGTGGTAACTTCCGTCCCAGAGTTCAACGGAAATATCTTCCATCTTAAATCCGGCAACAACTCCACGGTCGAGACCTTCTTTGAATCCTTTTTCACAAGCTGGGATGTATTCAAGTGGAATAGCTCCTCCTTTGATTGTGTTGATGAATTCGAAGTGCGCTTCGCGCTTGGTGTTTCGTGGCAAGTCTTCGATTTCTTCCTTGGTCATTGGGACCATTGGCTTCATCTTAATCTTGACGTGTCCGTAGTTTCCACGACCTCCAGTCTGCTTAATGTACTTACCTTCAGCTTCTGATTCGTTCGAGATAGTTTCGCGGTATGCAACCTGTGGCTTACCAACGTTCACTTCCACAGTGAATTCACGCTTGAGACGGTCAACGATGATTTCAAGGTGGAGTTCTCCCATTCCCGCGATGATTGTTTCGCCAGTTTCCTGATCGGTTGAAACACGGAAAGTTGGATCTTCTTGTCCAAGACGATTGAGTGCCATACCCATTTTTTCCTGGTCGGCCTTTGTCTTTGGTTCGATACGCATAGAGATCACCGGTTCTGGGAAGACGATACGGTCGAGTGCGATTGGGTGTTCTGGTTCACAGAGCGTGTCAGAGGTGATTGCTTCTTTGAGACCTACCGCAGCCGCGATTTCTCCAGCAAATACCTTCTTCACTTCTTCACGTTCGTTTGCGTGCATTCGAACGATACGTCCTACGCGTTCTTTGTTGCGAGTACGTGGGTTGTAGACATAACTTCCGGCAGTAAGAGTTCCAGAGTACACACGGAAGAAGATGAGCTGTCCGACGAATGGGTCAGATGCCACTTTGAAAGCAAGTGCTGAAAGAGGTTCATTGTCATTTGCAGTAATCACCACATCCTCATCTGTATCAGGATTGATTGCGTGCATTGGTGGCATGTCAGATGGAGATGGGAGGTAGTCCACAACAGCGTCGAGCACGAGCTGAACACCCTTGTTCTTAAGCGCTGTTCCAGCAAGCACTGGGAAGATTGCGTTTGCAATCACAGCCTTACGAAGGACAATCTTAAGATCAGCTATTGATGGTTCTACACCTTCAAGATATGCAGACATCATTGCGTCGTCATTTGAAACGATAGCTTCGATGAGTTCGCCACGGTATTTTGCAACATCAGCTTTCATATCTTCAGGAATGTTGTCTGAAACGATAACTTTCTCACCTTTGTCCCCTTCAAATCGAACAGCCTTGTTCGCAAGAAGATCGATGACTCCTTCAAACTTGTCTTCGAGTCCGATTGGAAGCTGAAGACGAACTGCTTTCTTTGAAAGACGGTCAAGGATAGATGCGTATGACTTTTCGAAGTTTGCACCTGTTCGGTCAAGCTTGTTGATGAAACACACGCGAGGAACATTGGCCTCGTCAGCATAACGCCAGTTGGTTTCTGATTGCGGTTCTACTCCAGCAACGCCGTCGAATACGACAACAGCACCGTCGAGCACACGAAGCGAGCGCTTCACCTCCACAGTAAAGTCGATGTGCCCAGGAGTGTCGATGAGGTTGAAGCGGAACTTTTTGTTCGCGTCTTTCTTGTCCTCAACGTAGGTCGGTGTCCAAAAACATGTAGTCGCAGCAGAAGTGATCGTGATACCACGCTCACGTTCCTGCTCCATCCAGTCCATCACAGCTTCACCTTCGTGCACTTCTCCGATTTTGTGTGATACACCAGTATAAAAAAGCACACGCTCAGACGTGGTGGTCTTACCCGCATCGATGTGGGCAATAATTCCGAAGTTTCGAACTTTATTTAAGGGGTAGTCTCTATCCATATAGTTATTACGTATTGCTAATGATTATTAAAAAAGAGGACACCGAGTCCTTCTTGTGCGGAAACTATACCTAAAAGGGCAGCTTTTTGCAAATAAAAAAGGAGCCTTGTGGGGCTCCTAAATAATGTTATCAGATTTACCTCTCAAAAATGGGTATACACTGACTTTATATAGCTTCTTAATATGTGTTCTTGAGCACTCCATGCGACGTGCTCACTATCGCTTTTGTCATCTTGTTTGCATAACGCCACCAAGAGTGGAACAATCCTCGGGGCCATTCAGTCCATGAATGGATCCAACCAATACCGTTTCGGTGGTTAATTGTTTCTGTTGATTTTTGTTTGCAACCTACGGCTACATACATTATGAGTCTAATTCCTCTGACGAATTAACAATTGCTCACAACATGCGGAATCTGATGACAGCCTCGCCCTAACAACAAAGTGCTTGTTCTATCTCGTGTTTGATTTTATTCAAATCGAGAGAGCGCACAATATTGCCTTTGTGTAGTTGAAAAATATGTAAAACCTTCCACCCATTCGCATTTACTGCCAATATCCAAGTTTTTTCTGGAACAGGGATATCAGTTTTAAATACAACAGAATCTCCATCGTCCTTTGCAAAACCCCAATGATCACTCAATCTAAGTGTACCAAATGGTGAATTCCAGTATTCTTGCCCTGAAATAATTTCTCTTTCAGGAGGCAATTTGTACATTGAACTTCCTGAATTTGGCTGGAATGTTATCCCGAGCCGAGCAGCAATAATTGCCACATGCCGAGGAACTTGAAGTTCCTTGCAAAACTTTTTTATATTCTTCTGCATGTTGTTAAGGATTTTTAATTTAAATATATTATAGCATAACATATGTATCACTGTCAAGTATTAAAAATAACCCTTGTTTTGTGGACTTTTTTGCAAGAAAAAAACCTTGCTCTGACAGCAAGGTTTTATGTCGGTAATACCAACGCGGAATAATTCTGAATATTACCAAAGAAAACCGCTGTAGTTTTTTCAACATGCACATCATCACCAAACAAGCTTTGCCAAATTTGAATCTTTGTTTGATATGCGAGTGTCAACAAGTGAGCAAACTTCTTTGCGTTTTCCGCTCCAGAAAATTCAATATTTACCGGAATATCATGCTGTGCATTTAACAAGTCAATTATTTCCTCATGGTCTTCTTTCGAAGGATTTGCTTTTACAAGATATTCCTCTACTTTTTTGACCATTGGTAGAAAATGCTTATTGAGGCAATCAAGCTCCTTTTGCCTTGCGTCCGACTCGTTTTGCTTCAAAACAAGATCGCGTTCCTCTTCTCTTTTCTTTTTATACAATTGAACGTCTGAATCAGAGGACTCCTTAGCTAGTCGATTCTTCCGAACCCATTCCTTTTCAACCAATTCTAATTCTTGTTTCAAGTCGTTCTTCCATTGTGAAAATACATGATTATACATAATGATGATTTTGATTGTACTTTACAGCCTTGAACTTGTTTGTCAAATGAAAAAACCCTGCTACAAAAGCAGGGCTTTAAAACTATGCGAAAGTTTCACTTAACAACAACTCTCCGAGCAACTCTACTGTTTTCTTTGGATTGATTGATTTAACAGCGACCTTACCGGTCTGTATCTTTTTAAGAATTCCCTCGTTTGAATTCTTGTCCACAAATAGAGTAAAATCATCTGGAAAAGAAATTGTATTACTAAACAGCTTCTTCTTATACATCAAGCGGACACGCTCCTCTCCTAAATTTTTTGTTATAGCGAGCTGAACATCTTCATGAAAAAGCTTCAAAAAAGCAAACAATATCTCATCGTTAAGCAAGTGTGCATGCTTGGCGAATGGTTCCATTTTATCTGCATAACGTCTGCTTGAATGATCTTTTTTGTATTCATGCAAAAAATCTGACTCTAAATATGCTCCGTCATGTCCTTTTTCACAAAGGCGAAGCATTTGTTTGATTTTCGGCAAAGGGATACTATTTAGCGCAGGAAAAAGGAATTTCGGATGAACGCAAGAAAGCATCCAAATCATCTCAAAAGGAAATTGCTCACCTTCTTTATATTTAAAGATATTGTATTCCTTTTCCGAGGCTGGTGCGGTAACTCCCACCGTACTATCGATCAAGAACTCTAAGATACTGGCGATTCGCTTGGTTGGTGCTCCATAGAAATAATCACACAGATTTTTGCATTGATTTCTTGGAATTTTTTTATCATCCAAATCATGCCAATATCCCCAATTGTGACCATATCCCATCTTATCTCCAATATGAACCAAAAGTGGAACAGAGAGCGCGTCAAGCAATTTTCGATCAATGAGTTCTGAGAAGTACAGGGAGTTGAGATCACTAGTATGGAGGCGTTTCTTGTAGTTTTGCATTCGCAAATCACAAGCAATAACAGCTCGAAATCTTTTCGGGGTAAGAATTTTCAGTATCTGGTTAAGCCTTCCGGAATCAAGCTGGGCTAAGGCAAACCATAATTTTACAATCGGCATGAGAAGAACCTTCTCGAGAAGATCCTTCATTATTTGTTCTTTGCTATTTTTCATTGTCAGATAAGTTTTTCTTTACCCTACCACTCTCAAATACTTTGTCAATTTCTGTGATATTCTTAAAAAGAAAAAGTGTGTGGAGGATACTCCACACACTTTTTAAGTGTATATTATGTCATTTTAGCCTGTTCAATCGGAGCAAAGAATTTGCGAAATTCATCGAAAGTCATATCGTAGTTCTCTCCCCCAGAAAAACGTTCTTGCGTACGTCCATGTACTGCTTTGTCATAACGAACATCTCCAAAATCAAAAAAGAGTACGATTGAATATCTCCCTTCTTTTTTTGCTTCGTTACAACTCACCACTTGATGAAGCAGGCCTTTAAGTGAGCATTTTGTATAGTACTGACCAAGTAACCCAGCATATCCATATGCACTGTTGTGAGATTCAGGAACATCAATCCATTGGTTACCCCACCAGATTTGTAAGCCCGGTGCAGTAGCCGTGAGATGAATTGTGATGCCTTTATCTACATGACTTTCAGCGCGGATCTCACGTGAGTCTGGTGGATAGTACAGTAAACGTAATGTCCATAGCTCTGGATGACGAGTCATAAGAATATCCAAATCCGGCACGCCAGATGCTTCACTCATTACCAATCCGATAATCTCGGCAAGTGGAATGATTGAATGAATCAGGTCTTTACTTATCCCAATCATCGAACCAGCAACAGTACTCTCATCAGCTGCTTCCATATACGAAAGCGACAAATGAAATGTCTCTTTGTAGTCAGGCTTGTCTCTTCCACGGTTTTCATAGCCAAGTCCTTTTTCAGGATCGTATGCATAAACCATTTTTTTATCTAATGATTGATGGACAAAAGTTTTCCAAAGACCCAGCAATACCTGGATATAATTGGTTTGTCTCTGGTTGTATACTGGCAAAGCGAAGTAGCCTCGCATTTTAAGGTCGGAAACAATAGTTTTCAAGTTCATATTCTGAATGTTTTTTACAGACTATCATCTGCCCAACCAAATAGCAAAACACCCGGATTCACTTCGTGAACCCGGGTGCAAAGAAAATATTCTTGCATGTTTAAGGCACTCCTATGCACACCTATTTTATGAATAACAAATATTTTGAATACTCATATTCAATTGCAATGCCTCTGCAATCTTATTCCGTTTGAGAAACGGATACTTCTCGATGAACTGAGCGATTCGTTCTGCCAGTCCAGGCCTGGAAACATATGAGAGCGTTCCTGCAGCGCTACAACAATAGATCCAATTAATGTTATCAGCTCGCTCCTCTTCCGAAAGATTGCAGTACTCTTCCATCAGATCAAAACAAGATTCGATCATTTCTGCTATACAAACGTGCATATTCACGATTTTTAATCGTGAACGGATTGAGACGATTTTCTCGTAACACTCCTTCATTTTTTTGTTTGCCATGACAAGTAGGGTTTGTTTCTTTAAGCGTATTCCTTTTTCAAATTTTGTCAAAACAAAAAAATCCCCGAATGGGGACTTTTTTGACAAGACGAGAGTTAAGTCTTCGAAAATTAATCAATAAAACAATCATCGCCTGTAACAAAATTTTCATACCCACTCATCAAACACAATGTCTCACCATCTGAGATATTTATTTGTACCCCCCAAGTATCTGGGGTAACATAACAACCCACTACATACCCTGCTGGCATCTCCCTCATTAATGAATCCAGACTTTCTGGAGACCCTGGACCGAATAATGTACCCGCTTCATCACAGTTTGTAGAAACTGGTCCGTAACTTCCATATGTTGTTCGATATAATTCAGCTTGCGTTCGCATGGAACTGAGTTGAGAAAGTGCTTTTGAGTCATTCGCTTTTGAGCTCGCACTACCAAGCGAGGCGATAATAATTGTTGCAATGATTCCTATAATGGCAATCACCACGAGAAGTTCAAGAAGTGTAAACCCTGATACCGATTTAGATGTTTTCATAAATATATTATAACTTTCAATCAAAAAAATAAAAAGCACGCCGGATAGCGTGCAATTACTAATCTTGTATGTGCTTCCTTAACCAGGATGGAATTGGGTACTTTGGGTTATCACCGCATATCCCCGATACTCCATCAATATCTTCGTATGTCACACACGATTCTGCGTGACCTTCTGCAACAGATTTGATTGTATACAACGTTATACCATCAAGAAATTGGTTCGGTGCGAGTTCCACTCGCAAGTCATAGGCGGGATGGTTACTACGACCACCAAACATATTATTTACATTGGTTCCCATAGCTAAATCATTTTCTTCATCGTATTCCTTTCACAGAATTTGTCAAAAAAAAGAAAAACTCCCATTCGGGAGTTTTTACAAAATAATCAATAATACTTCTTGTTGTAATACGTTAACTCCAACCTTCCTTCAGTACCAATAGTTGGATTGCCAGTATACAAGGTTACTCCTGAATTAATTGGTTTTTCTTTTTCATCAAGTGCAATGAACTGATTTTCGTCGAGACGTTCCAAATTTGCTCTCATGGCAAGAATGGTGAGATGGTGGGTTATAACAAGCACTCTCTTGCCGGCAAAATCTCTCGTCACTGTCGAAAGCCATGATTGATTCCTCAAGCGAACATCAGGTACATTTTCCCCTTGAGGATGACGGTAGCGATATCTTCCCTCCTTGTCATACAAAAGTTTCTGTTCAGGAAATAATGACTGAAAAGCACGCCAATCACCGAAGATAGTACCAAGACCGTGCTCCTGTTCACGAATACGTTCTTCGTATAAAACCTTTACTTCTGAAAGAGCTGGCCAGCCGCAGATAAGGTGTTCAAGTGTCTTTTGAGTCCGAACATACGGAGAACAAAAAATAACATCTGGTATTTCATACAAACCAGAAAGTTTCTGTCCTGTTAAAAGTGGTTGCTTTCCGTCAGAGTCAGCCAGTTTGGTTTTTGAATCACTCTCAATCAGAGCATATTTTTTTGCAATCTGCCTTGCAAGATTCTGAGTCTCTTTTGAATTATGGCTTTTATTCCACGAAGAGAGAAACGTTTGATACAATCGATCGCCGTCCTTCAATCCTTTTTGCAAATTATATTCGGAGGTATCGTGTCGTATGAGCATAATCCACTCAGGCCACTTCATTTTATTTTTCATAGTATATGTTATTTTCTTCACCATACATGGAGAAGAAGGGTATTGTCAATCAAGAAACAAAAAACTCCTGATTCCAGCAATTATCTGTGCGCGCTTGCGTGCACAAGCATATTATGGAATCACACCAGGAAGGTAACCCTTCGTGGCGTAAGTTGGTGGGGCAACGATCGAATGACTGCGTCGACTTGTCCGCTCACCGCGGACGCGCGACGTAAATATAAAAAAACGGCCGTTGTGGGGCCGTTTTTTTATATTTACCAAGCAAGGTGTGCAAATGCTTTGTTTGAGTCTGCCATTTTCTTTGTATCGTCTCGCTTCTTGATCGCGACTCCTTCGTTGTTGAAGGCGTTCATGAGTTCTGTTGCAAGCTTGTCTGCCATTGGCTTTCCCTTTCCAGCGCGTGCTGCATCGATGATCCATCGGAATGCAAGTGCTTGTTTTCGTTCTGGGCGAACTTCGCGAGGAACCTGATAGTTTGCTCCACCGACTCGGCGTGAGCGAACTTCGATTGCTGGTCCGACGTTCTTGATCGCTGTATCGAATACTTCAATAGGGTTTTCGTTTCCTGTCTTTTCCTTGATGATTGCGAGTGCTCCGTATACACACTTTCGTGCTGTTTCCTTTTTACCATCCAACATAACGTTGTTGATAAATTTCTCGAGACGCTCTGAACCATACATGATGTCAGGGGTTGGAATATTTCGTTTTTTTACTGGTCGACGCATGAGAGTGAATGAGGAATTAAGAATTAGGAATTAGGAATGTAATCCCGTATTCAATTCTTAATTCTTAATTATTAATTCTTAATTATTTTTTGGCTGCGGCCGCCTTTGGACGCTTGTTACCGTAACGTGATCGAGCCTTGCGACGCTTTTCAACACCAGACGTATCGAGTCGTCCACGAACGATGTGGTAACGAACTCCAATAAGGTCCTTCACGCGTCCTCCGCGGAGCATGACAACTGAGTGTTCTTGAAGATTGTGTCCTTCACCTGGGATATATGCAGTAACTTCCATTCCATTTGAAAGGCGTACACGGGCGATTTTTCGGAGCGCTGAGTTAGGCTTCTTTGGAGTAGTAGTAGTTACTTTTGTACATACACCACGCTTAAATGGTGATGGGTAGAAGATCGGCTTGTTTTTAAGCGCATTGAAACCACGAGACAACGCTGTTGCTCGAGATTTTTGTGTCACTTTGACACGACCCTTTTTTGCTAATTGGTTTATAGTTGGCATTTGTATTTTAAAAATTAAAAAGCCGATTTCAACTAGTGCAACTCGAATCCCATAGACTTTAGGGTTCCGATCTAGAGTAAAACCAGACGGGCATTACTATACATAAAGACCCCGAAAAAAGCAAGCTCGGGTAAACTCTAAATTTCAAACTCTAAGCCCTAAAGCAAAGCGTTTGTTAGAGTTTAGGGTTTAGATTTTAGAATTTCGCATTTTCGCCGGCACTCCTCTATGAAAATGCGAAAGGTATTCCCGTAATCAGTGTAAACAAGAATCCAATAGCTGGGACAACATGTGGCCAGACAAAGAAGATAAATACAAGAAGGAGTGGAAGTGCTAAATATTGCATCTTCGATTGAAACTCGAGAGTCTGGGGTGTTTCAGGAATAAGGGCAAAAAGTATTTTTGATCCATCAAGCGGTGGAATTGGTATGAGATTAAAGAGAGCAAGGAGGAGGTTGACCAAGACAATTGTGCCAGCAATAGCCATGAATGCCGGCGCGGCAGAACCGAGAAATCCTGCAAATCGCATTGCAACGCCAAATATTACGGCAAGTCCAATATTCGCAAGGATACCCGCGCTTGCCACAGCAATCGTCCCCCACTTCTTGTTGTGAAGGTTGCGCTCGTCGTATGGCACCGGCTTTGCCCATCCGATCAAAAATCCAGCATTCGTAAGAACAAGAATGAGCGGGAGCACAACCGAGCCTATCATGTCGATATGCTTGAGGGGGTTCATAGTGAGACGCCCAGCAAGACGAGCCGTCGGGTCCCCTTGCGACTCAGCTGCAAAGCCGTGAGCCACCTCGTGTACCACGACTGACATAATGAGTACGATTACATAAAATAGTGAGTTGATGCCTTGCATAGATTGTAGCTCTATGTTAGCATAGCCTTGCTTACCTTTAAAGCTCGTAAAGCTAAAAAGCTGTAAAGCTTTCTCAAAACATATGGCAAAAGTCTGCGCAATTACACAAAAAGGTTCGATGATGGCTGGAGGATACTCCAACCGTACTCGTGCTACCAAATTTAACCCGACTGGAATCGTCCGCAAATACCCAAACATCCAGAAGAAGCGAGTCTACGTAGCGGAGCTCAAGAAGACATTTGTTCTTCCTGTTTCAACACGCGGTCTCCGCACAATCAATAAACTCGGCGCATTCGCCGCCCTCAAGAAAGCTGGAATCGTGAAGTAAGCTTTCGAGCTTACTGAGCTGACAAAGCTTTTAAGCTTCAACACAAACTCAACAAAATAAAAGCCCTCACAGAGGGCTTTTATTTTGTCGCAAACCACAACTTAAAGCGTAAATAAGCATGGTATACTTTTTATTATTCGTATTATAAAAAGCTCAAAAGCCTTATAAGCTTGAAAGCTAAAAAGCTTCCCATGGACTACTTCACCGCAAAAACATTTCAAATACCCGAACTCAAAGGAATCTCCGCAAAAAATATCGAAGAACATCTCAAGCTCTACGCTGGTTATGTAAAATTTGCCAATTATATTCAAAATCAAATTACCGAGCTTTCAAAAGATGCTGAAAAGAATTCATATGAAATCGCCGAACTCACTCGCCGATTCGCTTTCGAGCACGACGGTATGAAAAACCACGAAGCATACTTCGCTCAATTTGAAGGAGGAGCAAGTGCTCTTGGAGAAGGAGGGCTGATGGAACAAATCAAAAAAGATTTTGGTTCATACGACGCATTTCTCGCTCGACTCAAAGCTGTCTGCATGACGCGCGGAGTCGGCTGGGCAATGCTCTATTACTGCAGTGAAACAGGCCATCTCCTCACCCAATGGGTAGACGAGCAACATCTCGGTCACCTCAACGGTCCAAAAAACATTCTCGCTATCGACATGTGGGAACACTCATTCGTCGCCGACTATCAACCTTCTGGCAAAAAACAGTATGTCGAAGACTTTTTCGCAAATCTCAACTGGAGCGTTGTAGAAAAAAGATTCGGAAACTAATCGCATTCTTCCCCTCCTGTAAACAGGAGGGGTGACTCGTACTCGAGGCGGGGTGGTTCCTAGTTTTTAAAAAGAAAAAGCCCTCATGAGGGGGCTTTTGTGTTTCTCGAATTTGTAAATTTATTTTTTGTTTAGTTTCTTATTATTTTGCTTTTTATTTTTATCGCCAACAGCTTCTCCATTAGAAATTGGTTTCGGATTCTCTTTAGCCTCTGGAAGAGAGAGCACCTGAAAGGTATTGTCTCTTTTTTTAAGTTCCAAATCCATGTCTACATAAAAATTGGCACCAAGGTGAGTTTTCATAACTATATTTTTTCTCACTATAACCCCTCTTAAAACTATTCACAAGAAAATAACCCTGTTTTTAACGATTATTGACATTTTAATATGAATATGCTATAATACCACAAAATCATCAAAACCGATTGTACATGAAAAAGAAACTGATTAGGAAGTTGAAAAAAATAGGTGGAGCGATAGTGACTCCAGGATTTTGTCTCCTTTTATTACTTTCGCTCGGCGTGATAGTGAAAGGAATCTACGACATCTTCGACCAAACACCTGCATACCTGAAAACCGAAATGAACCCAAACCTTTTTACCGCGGGCATTATCTGTTTCCTTGTAGCTCTGTTTGTATTGGGTAAAATAGAATTGCAAATGAAAATAAAAAACTAGTTCAAAAATTAATCCACACAAAAAGCGCTCTTAGAGCGCTTTTTCTTTTTCCTCAATGTGATTTTTCCACCATCGATAAACAAGCATAACTATAATTCCATAAAGCGACAGACAAAGAAGTATCGGTACATGCCGAAGGGTCATTGATGCATGCGGAACTTTTGCAAAGAATGATACTGCCCATGTAATGTAATGAAGCAATTCTGACGTTACCCATGCCAATGGATACGCAAGTCCAAGAGAAAACAAGCCAATAATGCCCGCAAAGAATCCTGTCACCATTGCAAAAGGAACTGCCGGCAGGATCACAATATTTGCCACGAGCGATATGAAGGAAAGTGTTCCCATCTTGTATAAAATAAATGGAACAACGCCGAGCTGAGCGCCGAGAGTGACCGACATGAGTTCGCGAAGCGGCAGAATGAACAATACTTTTTTGGGTATCCGACGAAATTTCTGCTCCAGTATCGGCGTGATAAAAATAATGCCGAGAGTTGCGAGGAATGAAAGCTGAAAGCCCACGTCGTAGACCAGATATTTTGGATTCCATAACAACATGAGAAATCCGGCAAAGAGTAAGGCTCGAAATGCATTATAGGTATGTCCCCTTGTGCGAGCAAAGAGGCCGATGAGAGCCATGATGCCCGCACGCACTGCCGACGATTGCAGTCCGGTCATTATCACAAAGATCATGATACATATTCCACCGGATATTCCGGCAAACTTCACAGAGAGTCCGAAGATGTCGACAAACAAATCCCGCAGAGCGTTGGCAACAATCGTCACGTTATATCCGGAAAGCGCAATGATATGAATGGTTCCAGTCGTGACCAAGTCATTGCGAAAATCTGCGTCGATTGCGCTCTTCTCCCCGAGGTTGATTCCCGCAAGCAGACTCGCATCTGAGTCAGGAAATACTTTTTCAAAACTCTCCACGATTTTTCGTTTAAGTGGCAAAAGTCGTGCGACAACCCAATTGCCATTCCCAGATGAAACAACCTCCACTTTCGCCCGGCGAATCTGATACAGAATATTGTCTTTATAGAGATACGATATGTAATCGAATTCCGTCCCCTGGTCAGTCATGAAGTTCTCAGGTTTCTCAAGTAATCCAGTCACTACGACTTCATCACCATATGCCAGGGTCGTACCCGGTAGTGCCGTGACTGATATGTTCACATTTTTCTCTGTGTCGAGCACGAATTGTAGACCCGAAGCTTTCTGCGTCGGCTCACTGGCAATACCGGAAATAGTAATTTTTTGACCAACTGATTGTGCAAGAACCGTCGCATCAGGGCGGCTTGGGTCGAGACCCAAGCCCCCCAACAATAAAGCCCCAAAAAAAAAAGCCCCAAAAAGGACCTAAATTTTTACTCAGAGAAACTAAACCTTTAAAAGAAGGGGATAAAGTTTAGAATGAACT
>CAYVZI010000002.1:51444-52648 GCA_964456475.1 uncultured Candidatus Saccharibacteria bacterium
CACTTCCATGTTGTCGTAGGGGATGTCCGTCATGCCATCCAACCCCGCCCCCGAACCGCGGCCGACACGGCCTGCCAGACCGTGCCGCGATCGGCAGCCGCATCGATCTGCACGAAGCGCTGCGGCGCGGCGCGGGCGCGGGCCCCGGAGGCCCCGCGCCCCCGGCGGGATAACCCCACCCCCCCCCAACAATACAGCGCATAAAAAAATCCCCGCAAAAATTGTCAGGGATTTTTTCAGTAAACTACCAACGAGAATAATTCCGAAACTAAACCCGATCAGAATATATGGTGGTATCGAAACAAATGCTTCCAAAATGATCCCCGACCCAAAGCCGAGAATTAGTGAAAAAAATAATCCATCTAATATGCTCGCTTGAGTGTTAGGTCTGTCCATTCTTGTATCAAAGCTTCCTCTTCTTCTTTTGAAAATACTTTTTGGTACTTCGCACCCTTCTTCCCCTTCACCCGAGTCTCACATTCTGGCCAAGTCTTATGTAGTTGAATAAGTCCACCAATCATTGAGACGTACGAAAATGCAGCTTTCGAGCTAGACTTTCGACTTTCGACTTTACGACTTTTAACTTCCTCATCTACATCGAATACCGATCCGCCAATCATTTTTTCATAATCCGAAAGCGTTCCTTCAAAAAATTCCTGTTGCACCTGATCCGCTTCATTTGTACAAATCTCATCCACGCGTTCATTGCCTCGAAGTCCGCTGTGTCCGGAGACTTTGACCCAATCGATCTCGTGCTTTTGCTTCAAACGAAAGACAAGCGCACCAATTTCTTTCCAGAGGTCTTGGTTGGAAACATCATTACCATCCTTAGTCTTCCAACCATTCTTCTCCCAGCCATACATCCAGCCAGTCACCCCCTGGAGCAAATATGCTGAGTCAGTATGAATTTCAACGCGACCTTCAAGCTTATAAGATTCGATATATGCCAGAGCTTCCTGTGCAGCAGTCATCTCCATGCGATTGTTGGTCGTGTGTTCCTCTCTTCCTCCGAATTCTTGGACAGCTTGTAGCTTTAAGCTTTTAGCTTTTAGCTTCTCGTCATTTACAGGGTAAATAACGAGCGCCCCCCAGCCTCCTGGTCCTGGATTCCCTCGCGACGACCCGTCAGTGAATACGGTAATTGTGTCTTTTTTCATGTATTTGTATTGTAACAAAAAGAAAAGACTGTTCCCAATATACAAGG
>CAYVZI010000002.1:52658-104826 GCA_964456475.1 uncultured Candidatus Saccharibacteria bacterium
AGTCTTAAGGCAAAATGATTTTTGGGTTCAGGAAGATAAATTTAGTCTTTTCACCCACCTGATATACAAAATTAAGATCGCTATCATCGCAACAGGGGCTGTTATCAAAAATATTGAATCATCCGCGCCAGGTGAAATTCGGTCCTTAATTAAAATGGAAAGGAGTCCAATACCAAGACCCCCAAAGAAAGTAAGCAGTGCTCCGCCAAAAATTTGCGTGAAATACACAAAAATATTAAGTGCTTTGTAGTTCATGATATAAGCTTTTTCAAAGCTTATCACTAAACTACTGTATGTCAACAATACGCAACCGTATCGTCGTTCGTCCTGCGAAGTAGGACTTTTCGAGCGTAGCGATCAAATTGATTGAATCCCCTATCTGTATCGGCTTAGAAAAACTATTTTCATCAGCAAAGAATGCAATAGCAATTTTTTCTGGGGCGCTCGCGTCAGCGAGCGCCAACTCTAAATGATTTTTTTCTTTACCGAAGAGTTTGATCCGCTTCACAGTCACATTCTGAAAAAGGAATGTCGGTTTTGGATTACCCAAACCAAACGGTGCAAGTTGGGTAATCATTGCAGACGTTTTTTCGTTGATATCGGAAAGCGTGAGCGTAGCATCGATTGAACTTGCGGAGATTACACCTTTTTCCATGGTTTCAAAAATAACACAAAGTTTTTCTTCAAGAAAATGTACCGATTCTTGTGTCACCGAAAATCCACCGGCGAGTTCGTGTCCACCGAAATCAATGAAGTGCTCTTTGGCTGTCTCCATGAGTTGCACGACATTCACCGCTCCATTCGAACGACACGAGCCCTTTACTACAGTGTCGCCATTCGTTCCCTCCCTTCCCCACACAAACACCGGTCTATCGAATTCGTCCATTACTTTGCCTGCCACAAGCCCAAGAATGCCCACGCGCCACTTCGGATTGCCAATCACAATGATTGGACCGAGAGTGCGTTCCGCGAGCGCATGCTTCACCTCTTTCATGATTCCCGCAACGAGTGTTTTGCGTTCATCATTGATCTTGGTGAGATGTTCCGCAAGCGCGCCAGCTTTTGCCGGGTCACGCTCTGAGAGCATTTCAAATGCTCGCATTGGAGAATCCATACGGCTCGCCGCATTAATGCGAGGGGTCACCATAAACGTGATATCGTCTTCCACGATTGTCGTCTGATCGATGTTGAGTTTGCGCAGGAGCTGTTGCAATCCAGGACGCGGAGATTTACGGAAAACCTGCATGCCAAATGAGGCGATCGTGCGATTCTCGCCCACAAGTGGCACCATATCCGAAAGGGTCGCAAGGCCGGCCATATCAAGAAGCCACTTTTCCCAGCCTTCGTTTATTTTGTAGTACTCGCCATACTTTTTTACAAACGCTTGGACGAGCTTAAACATTACCCCCGAGCCGCAAAGCATGGGTTCTGGGTAAGAACCGAGTTTCGGATTCACAATTGCAAATGCCGAAGGCAGTGTTTCGTGTGGGAGGTGATGATCAGTCACAATAACGTCAATACCATTTGCTTGTGCCTCAGCAATGTCTTCATGGTCGGTCGTACCAAGGTCGATAGTAATGAGTAGCTGCACTTCTTGTTCAATGAATGTCTCAATCGCGTCCTTGTTGAGCCCATACCCTTCTTCGTGACGGTCAGGAATATACACAGAGAAATGTTCATACCCGATCTTCGTCAGCAAATCATGCAAGATGACTGCGCCGGGAATTCCGTCACAGTCGTAGTCGGCATAGACTACAATCTTTTGTTTCGCTTCGATAGCTTCAAATATTCGCACAACCGCCTTTTCCATATCATGCATAAGAAGCGGATCATGCATGTGTTCTTCGTATTTAGGTTTCAAAAATCGTTCAGCATCTTCTTGTGTTCGAATTCCCCGGTTCAAAAGAAGTCGAGCAAGAAGCGGGTTAAACCCAACAAGCGTATGCTCCCCCTCCATGACTTCAGGAATATGATCAAAATTCTTCTGCATAGGCACTATTCTAGCACGGCGCTCTTATATGCTAGACTTATTCCTATGAACGACACAAACTGTATTTTTTGCAAAATCGTTGCGGGCGAAATTCCGTGCAACAAGATATATGAAGACGAGCAAACATTTGCATTTCTTGATATTCGACCAGTAAATCCTGGGCATGCACTCGTAATTCCAAAAGAACACCACGTGAATATCACTGAAACCCCTGATGCGATTCTTGGATCAATGATGAGTACCGCTAAAAAAATTGCACAGATATTCCCGACAGCGCTTGGAACAGAGCATTACAACCTCGAAGTGAATACTGGTTCGATTGCTGGTCAAGTCGTATTTCACGCGCACCTCCATCTTATTCCCCGCCACGAAGGTGACGGACTTGAGCTCTGGCATGGAAAACCGTACGAGGAAGGTCAGTCACAATTACTTGCAGAAAAAATGAAAAATACGCTCAAATAGAGCGTATTTTTTGTTTTTGACATAGTAGATAAATAGTGTTAGAGTTTGCCCGAAGAAATTCCTCTTCATTAAAAACATCTATATGAAATCAATAGCAGTATGGGTGCTTCGGCATCTCATTATTCCTGTTGGCTTCATATGGTCAACAGGATTTTTCTCATTACTTAGTTCAGTCGACTTTTCTGACAAAGCGCCAAGAGACGCCTATCACACGTTTACCAACGAAGAATTAGCGACTTTGGAAATCAACCCCGCAAACGCTATTGCGTACTGCGATACATTAGTCGCCCTTCGTACTCGCCAAGTTGAACAGACGGGTTATTATAGCCCGATGGATTATTTCCGTGATCTAAAGCAGTTACGTATGTTTGAAACTGTATACAAGGACTCACTCGATCGTTCAACAATGGGAAGATTCATCTATATGAACTGTGTTTCCTTAATGGGAGCAACCAACAGACTCTGTAATCTTCGCGACAGCAAACAAAGTGTGGCATGGAATCAAGCTGATTTGGAAAATGCACGACATCATTGGTTTCCACTTGAAGCAAAGCAAGATGCTGAAGCAAAGAAACACCCAATGCAATGGTGGAGAGATTTTTTTTCTCCCCTCTTTGGCTGGCTACTTCGTATTTATTTGCGAGGATTGCCATTTGCGCTTCTCATGTTGCTCATTTGGAGAAAAAGAGTTCGTAAGGATTGCGAGGAGATAGATTGGCAATATGAAAAAGTCTCAAAACCAAAATTGATTTCGGGGTTTGCACCAATCTCATTACTTGTGTCGTTACTTTTGTGGCCAGTGATTCTCTATCTGGACATTCGTAGTCGCATAAAAGAGACGCTCTATCGTGCTGAACTTGCATCAAGGAGAAGCGAGGTACTCTATCTGTTTTCTGAAACGGATCAGATCATTTTGGAGACAGGAAGAAAAATGTCACTTCGTGAATTTCGCGCTTATTTGGAAAGCATCGGCAGAGTGCGAAAACATTCATTTGTTATTGCGCTTGCTGTTACAGTACTGCTCAGTGTCAGTCCACAAATCATAGCTCCGGTTATAGCGATTCAAACCTATACTGAATCAACTGTTTTTACACGAAGAGCTCAAACAGATCATGATGTTGGAAAAGTTCCACTGTACAAAGTGGAATATCATTCATACGAGGCAGTCATGCCTCAAAAGAATGGAGCAGAACCGGAAATTACACAAAGTATTCTTTATTTTTACTTCATTGAAATCGGTCGAATCCTCAAAGGATTTACCACCATCAATGATGGAGTTCCAAAAGTTGCAAATCAATTTCGACTGAAACTGATTTCGTAATTTAAAAAACTCAAAATGAAAATAATACTTTTAGCATTACTTTGTGTTTTGCCAACACAACTCTTTGCACAGATAGAGTTAAAAGATTCTGTGCATCATACCGAAATGACTGTGTATGCCGGCACTCTTGCCGGACCAAGGGTTCTCCTTGAAAATGCCAAAATTTCTGGCATATACACACTCCGTGTCGGTGGGACTATTACCTACGCACCAGCAAAATGGATATCCATTTTCGCTTTGGGAGCCGGTGAAGTGGCTCAAATCGACACGAGTACGATCATTACTCCATTCACGCTTTTCGCAGTAAAAGTCCGGCCTATCAAGGCGCTTACGATTACTGTGGGAAAGATAGCTTCTCCTATGACCGAACTACGTCCAATCCCAACTACAGGGGCTGGCCAATTCGAACCTTGGACAAAAGCCCGCATTCCGGGCTCTGCACTTGGTGGAAAGGCTTCGTTTTCTTTAAACAAAGACTTCTCCCTTACCGGAGGAATATTTGCACGAGGATTTGAATCTTCTTCTGAGCTATCTGTGGGAAATTCGCACATCAGAGTTGCTGGATACTACATGAACCAAACAAAAATGTATGGTGGAGCACTGCAAGTGACTTATCCGTATGTTTCAAACACGATCATGTATAACCACAATCAAAATTGTGGAATGCTCACTGTGATAACCATACCGAAAACTGAAGGTATCGCCGTCTATTCTGATGTTGGATTCAACCCCAACAATTGGACTATGATTCGCGGTGAATGGGGATTGTTTAAAGCATTCTCTATCAACAAAATCTTCGGCCTCATCGGTGCTGGATATAACAATGAGCTACAAAGCATCAACGGATACATATTCATACATATCTAATAAACCAAAGCCCCGGATGTCCGGGGCTTTCTTAATTCCAGTTTTTAAAATTTTCAGAAACAGATGCAGTTCGAGGCGCAAGCGAGACTTGTGACCAAAATGTACTCCTGGTACATTGCGGGAACAAACGAGAGAAGCAACAATGAAATGCGCTGTTTATGGAAATTTTACTTTAGTGCTTTAATTCCGGGAAGAGTCCCTTTTGCCATAAATTCTAGTGCGGCGCCGCCGGCAGTAGAGACGAAGGTAAATTTGTCGGCCATTTTCTTTTTTTCAACAAGCACTGCCGTATCTCCCCCGCCAATAATTGTCTCTCCTTTTGCCGAAGCGAGGAGTTTGATCACCTCTTCTGTTCCTTTTGTATATCCGCCTTCGTACCAGCCCATCGGTCCATTCCAAACGATGAGCTTAGCTTTCTTGATGAGGCCAGCAAGCGCATCAATACTTGGAAGTCCGATATCAAAGATGGATTCAGTATGACGAATATCGTGTATAGAAACTGTCTGCTTTTTTCCGTCTCTTTCAACCACAACGCTCTCTGGAACTATCAGCTTTTTGTTTTTCAAAAGAGTTTTGAGAAGTGGTGCTTCTGAATCTACTTTTGATTTTCCAACGTCAATTCCTTCTGCACGTAGAAAATCATCCGCCAAACCTCCGCCAATAAATACATGGTCCGCTTCCTTGAGATATTTTTTTAAAAGTGGAATCTTGGTTTCTGCTTTTACTCCGCCTTGGATAAAAAGAAATGGGTGCTTCGGTTTGAGAAGCTTTGAAAGTTCTTTCACTTCGCGCTCAAACTGGAATCCAGCATATGAAGGAAGGAGCTTCGGCAAAAGCACGGTTGAAGCATCCTCTCGGTGAGAGACAGGAAATGCCTCATTCACATAGATATCACCGAGCTTGGCGAGTGCAAGAGCAAAAAGCTTGTCTCCATCCTTCTCACCAGCCACACTACGCAAATTCTCAAGCATAAGAACATCACCGTTTTTCATATTTCCGACAGCCTTTTGAGCTTCAATACCGGTAATGTCAGTAACGTAACAGAGTGGAAAATACTTTTTTAGTAACAAAAAAACGGGTTTCAATGTTTCTTCAGGTTCACGACCGATATGACTCACAAGAATTACTTTTGCTCCTTTTTTACGAAGGAAATCAATCGTTTTCTGAGCAACAGTAATACGTGTAGTATCGAGAACTTTTGTTCCATTCAGTGGAACATTGAAGTCTGTACGTACAATCACTCGTTTTCCTTTGATATTTTTTAGTTCTTTAACAGATTTCATATACTAGAGCTCATTAGCAGCTTTTAAAATAGAAAGAAACGATTTTGGATTAAGGCTCGCGCGTCCAGGAAGAAGTCCGTCAACATGACCAGCCGAGAGAAATCCAGATGCACTCTTCTCGTCCACCGATCCTCCATAGAGGATGGTCACTGCTTCAGCATTCGCACCGCCGTACGCATCAGTGAGTACTTTTCGAATGTACATATGCATCTCTTGGCAGTCCTCTGGTGTTGCATCACGACGATTCGTCGTCGTAGAAATAGCCCATACTGGCTCATATGCAATAACGATTCTTGAAATCATATTCTTCGAAATTCCAATGAGGCATTCTTCAAGCTGAGTTTTTACCGTGCCGAGGTATATCATTCCATGATCACGATCACGTTCACCGATACACAAAATCGGTGTAATCCCGACAGCAAGCAATTGCTTGATTTTTTTGTTTATAAATTCATTTGATTCACCAAGTTCACGTCGTTCTGAATGTCCCACAATACAATACGTTGCTTTCAAACCAGAGAGCATTGATGCTGAGACTTCTCCAGTATATGCACCCTCCTTTTCGGCCGACACATTTTGGGAAGCAAGTCCGAGTCCCGTAGATTTCAATTTTGAGAGCTCAGACAAGTACACAAAAGGAGCTGCTACTACAGCTTCTACATTCTTGAACGAACCAACGCCTTTTTTAATAGCAGTAAACTGTGCACGAGCAAGGGCGACTGTTTTTGGGTTCATCTTCCAGTTACCCACAATGAGTTTTTTCTTTCGCATACTGTCCAGTATATCATACTGAAAAACTCTAAATACCAAATTCTAAGTCCTAAAAATGCCGACCCGAATCCTTTTTAGAGTTTAGTATTTAGGTTCTAGAGTTTGATTTTATTGTGTTTCCTTCCACGAATCCACAGTATACGAACCTGAAGGGCCAAGTACAAAGTTCACGTTCGCAAGACCGGTATCATAGGTCAAAGTTGCGCTATTAGACATGCTAATCCTGTAAGCTACAGCCTCCTTGGCACCAGCTGTGTTAGAAAAAGTGATTGTTCCATTTGGTGCTACAAGAATAACCGTACCTGCACTGTTTGCAACATTAATAGCCGAAGATGACGATGAGGTGGTGAGCATCATCATATAACTACCCGTAGTACCTGACCCAGCGAATGCAGCCGAGTTTGATGTTGAAACAGTACCATCAGAGATAATCATTCCACTTCCCGTTCCATATCCGGACGCGAGCTTCACGATAGCATTATTTGAGAGAACAATATTCCCCGTCACCCAAAGCGTTCCCGACAACGTAAGCACGCCATTGTTACTGACATACAAATCACCAACAATCTTTTTTGGGCCAAGCGTAGCCGCAGAAGTACCAGAGAGCGAATAGCTACCAGTGAGAGTTCCACCAGCAAGTGCATCCGCCTTCCAGTCAGTTATTTGTGATGTTGAAATCGGAAAATTGAGCGGTGTTGGATCAGCAAGTGATGTATTACAACTCTTATTGTTTCCGCTTCCTGTTTGACAATAGAGGCTTCCTGCAATCGTTGACCCAGTGACTGTATGAGCCCAGGCATTACCTACACTACCGGTTCCAATTGTCATTCCGCTAATAGTAGAGTTTACCCCACCGAGCGAGAGTTTGAAAAATCCATCGAGTCCAGATGGGCTCGTATTGTTCCAAGTGGTCGTTCCATATGTTCCCGTCTTTCCAAGACCGCTGGCATACCCAGCACTGTTTGCGCCCCAAATATAATAGTTTGAGGCATTTGCACTTCCATCGAGCACGACCCAGTATGTCGTACCGGCAGTAAGCGTCACGTTCGGAGAAAGTGCAACCGTTGCCCAACCATATGATGTAGTCACGGTCGATGCAGAAATTGTCCCCGTAGTAAGAGAACTTGATGAGGGCTTTCCAGAGGAATCACTGGTGATTCGCACAGTGAGATTACTCGGACTGCCCACTTTTTTTATATACACTTCCACCTGTGTGGCAGTATCAGAAATACTTGTTTGAAAACTCTGAGCTGCATCTTGTGTAGCAGAAGCATTCGCAAACGTAATCGAATGAGAGGGTGTACCCGTATCGTTGACTTGGTCAACGACTTGAGTGCTACGATCAGCGGCAAAAGCCGCTCCGGTGATTGAAGCACTCCCCGTTCCTGAAATATCACCATTCGCATATACATTACCGATAATCTGAGAAGAATTTGCCATAGAGAGTCCTCCATTCCCTACCTGCATACCATAGTTAAAAGAAACACCGGCTCCAGTGGTAACGACGACATCGACAGCTCGATTGAAATCAGAGACATCACCAATACTGGTAATTTGTTTTTGTCCTCCGCTGAGATTGGTGATTGTCGTGACCGTCGAAGAACTTCCGAGCACAAGAGTAACACTCGAAGGTAGCGTCAAATTATTTTTCAAACGGTAGAATGCATCTTCGGCTCCAGACTCAGACAAAAAATAACTCTGTCGTGAAGTAAGAGCATCATTCGCAATTTTATACTCGCGAGCTGCCGGACCAGTGAGACCAAGAACAACAAGTACTGATGCCAAAATAAAGAAAATAAGCGAAATCATCATCGCCGCTCCGCGCTCGTGGTTTGGTATTAGGTGTTTGGTGTTTGGTGATAGCTTATCCAAAACCATTTTTATTTTTTCTATGAAATTATTTTTTGAGTTTTGCATATATATGTATTTCTAAGACCAAAAACCTTACACCAAAAACCAGGGTTAATACCCCCCTCGAAGCACAATAGTATTATAAAGCGTAATACTCTTCCCTGTTCCCGAACGAGTAGATTGTACTGTCATTTCAACTCGCACAGCAGTGTCGTTTGTAGTTACCACGTTCCGGAAAATGAGCGACGTGACGGAAACCTTACTTCCGGTCAAATCTCGCACAGTGCCGTCCGTACTGTCGGTTATCTGCAGCACTCCGCTTGAAAGGCCAAAACGTACTGTCTTTGCAGCACCGCTACTATCGAGAGAGTTAAGAAGCAATACTCCAGGACTAGTTGCAAAAGTACTTGATCCGGTATTTACACTCACTGCCCCGCGGATTTCACGAGTCATGCGCTCCATTGCTACTTGTCCGGAATCGAGAAGGTCGTTGTTGATTCGCGTTCCATTGTAGCCCTTCATCATTCCCAAAAGCGATCCTATAAGCATGGCAGAAATTGTAATAAACAAAGCGCAATACAAGAGTACTTCGATTATCGTAAAACCAGATGATTGTGGAAGAGAAGACTTAATCATTGTAATAACTAAAAGATATTTAAAATATAAAATTGCAGTGATTTTGAAACAGTAGCGCCGGTGTTTTCAACCCACGAAACAGTCACCGTCACCAATTTTGTACCCGAGTCAGTTGTTCCAGAGCTCGCGATATTACTCGAACCATCACGTGTTACCGCCGAAAGGACGACTGATCGAGTATATTTACCCACAACGCCATCAGATGAGGTAGTCGTTAGACTCCATGTATTTGCACCTGTATTGTATTTTGGATAATACGTCGTACCGACAGTTAGACCAGAAATGTTTGTCCAAGCACCATCTCTTTGGATTCGAACAACCTCAGCCCCTTCTTCTAGAAGAGCTGCTGCCTCATATGTGTTGACCGAACGATGTGAGATAGACAAGGCCTGGCCTGCAACCACAATAACGGAAAGTAACGAGACTGTCAGAATCGAACTCGCAACCAAAATCTCCACAAGACTGAATCCTCGCTCGCGTGAAGTATGTATGAATTGAAAGCCTTTCAACCCGGATTTGTTTTTTTGAATTGTATTTGTATTTTTTTGCATCCGCTTTACAAACTTTACAAACTTCTTAGTTACCGCTTGCGATCCCAGTCTTCGATAGCGTGATAGTCTTTTGGCCGACGGTCGTAGTACTGTCTTTTATTACAATCGTGCCGTATTGATTTGTATCACCAGTCATCTGTGCAAATACAACATCAGTTCCACCTCCTGCAATCGATACAACTGTGGCGATTCCACTCGGCAATGCAACTATCTTGTTTGTACTTGCGCTCGAATACGTACTGCCCGTAAACAATTCCAAACTACTACTTCCCACTCGAACCCCGTATTGATTTCCACCATCTGCAGAAAGTGTTCGAGATCGTGCTTCGTTCAATAGAGCTATAGATACGTCGACGGAATTATCGATTTTCTGTTTTTTTGCAAATGAACTTACTTGCATCGCAACAATTGTAGAAATGACCACAATAATCGTAACCCCAATCAGAGTTTCAATGAGAGTAAATCCGTTTATTCGTTTTGTATTCGTGTACATATGCTTTTTATTATACACAATACGGAAATGTAATTGTTATCCAATCGCACTTACCAAGCCATACATTGGTGAAATCATCGAAATAGCGAAGAACCCTACAGCTCCACCGATAAACACCATGAGCACTGGCTCAATAATAGTCGACATATCCTTGGTCTTTGCGTCGACTTCCTCTTCATAATAAATCGCAATATCAGAAAGCATCTGTGAAAGCGCACCTGTCTCCTCCCCCACAGCAATCATTTCACCCATCATTACAGGGTACAAGTCTTGATTGTCTTTAAACACGGAAGAAAGAGATGAACCTTTTTGCACGGCGAGATTAGCTTTTTCAATAACTTCTCGATAGTGCACATTTTGCAAAACTTCCTTGGTGATTGTGAGAGCACGAGTCATCTCCACACCAGAAGTAAGGAGCGTGGAGAGCGTTCGTGCCGTACGAGCTGTATTTACTTCTTTAATAAGCATACCTATTGCTGGAAGTTTGAGTGTTAGGGCATCAATTTTTGGTTTCAATTTTTCAGACCGGAAGATATACATTCCTCCGACGACAATCACGCCGACGACACCCAAAAATATGAATGGGTGATTTGCCACCGAATCCGAAATGAAGATGACAAACTTGGTTGATGCAGGCAAAGCGGTTCCGAATTCTTTAAAAATCTTGGTGAGTGTCGGCACCACAAACATGAGCATAAGTGTAGCGATAATAAAGATAGCCGCGACGATAATTGACGGATACATCATCGCACTTTTAATTTTGCGATTGAGGTCGTATGTCTTTTGTAAATTGACACCGATATCACCGAGTGTGTTGGATAGATTTCCTGACTCTTCTCCGGCACGCACCATTGAGACCATTAGCGGACTGAATACTTTTGGAAATTTTGCAAAACCATCCGAAAGAGTCCCACCCTTGTCTATTGTAGAAAGCAGTCCAACAAACACATCCTCGAGAGCAGGATTTTTATTTTGCTTCTTGAGTACCTCAATTGCACGAAAGAGCGGCAGTCCCGCCTTGAGCATTCCGGCAAGATTATGTGTAAAAATTATTTTTTCATGCAACTTTACTTTGCCAAAAAACTTGGCGAATTTGTCCGAAAAACTCACTTCTGTTTTGATTTCAGTCAGCGAAAGAGGCAAGATCCCTCGATCGCGCAATTCTTTGGCTGCAGTAAACCGACTCACTGAGTCAATCACGCCTTGTAAAGTTTTTCCTTGCGCATCACGCGCAGTATAAGTAAATTGCATAAATAAAATCTAAGTCCTAAATTCTAAAACCTAAAGAGAACTGGCTGTTTTTGTTACTATCGCACCAAGAATTTTCATCAATTCGGTATTTTCTTGTACTATAATGTTTTTTTCATTCAAAAAATTCCCTTCTTCAATTAAATCAAGCCAAAATATGGACTCTTTGGCTTCCTTTCGACAAATTTTGACCCTCATCAAAAAATCTTTTCTACTCAACGATTCCGCGGCTTCAATAAAGTTGGCTCCGATTGATGCAGACGATCGAATTAATTGTTTAGAATATTCCAGATTACTTTGAGAGCGCGGAATCAATTTTAAAAAATCACGTACTGTTTTTGCAAATACTCTTGTCCTATCTTCTAGTTTATATTGTTTAGGCTCGGTTTGCATTCTTTAGAATTTAGAACTTAGGATTTAGAATTTTGAAGTTCTCCGTGTTATTTCCGCTACTCGGAAATAACACGGAGAACTTCTTCCGTTGTTGTTTGCCCTTGCACTGCCAAGAAGAATCCATCTTCGATCATAGTCATCATTCCCTCCTTCTTTGCCTGTTCTTCGATTTGCGCTTGCGACGAACCCTTCAAAATAAGCTCTTTGATGGTGTTTGAAACTTCAAGCACCTCATGGATACCCACGCGGCCTTTATATCCATCTTCTGACTCTTCATTTTTCTTCGCTCGATACAGTGGAATTGTGTCCCAGGTAGCATCATCAGCTACGACTTTTTCGGCTTTAAGGAACGTGAGTACTCGATCAAGGTCCACAATCTTTCCGATTGAATCAATCTCGGCCTTTGTCGGAGTATACTTTTCTTTTATTGAAGTAAGTTTACGCACGAGACGTTGAGCGATGATAGTTTTGACTGTCGAGACAATAAGGAACGGTTCGACTCCCATATCAATCATACGGGGAATCGCACCGGCGGCTGAGTTTGTATGGATTGTCGAAAGCACAAGATGTCCAGTGAGTGATGCATTAACCGCAAGACTTGCCGTCTCGCCATCACGAATTTCCCCGACCATGATAATGTCCGGGTCTTGACGAAGTAACGTGCGCAAACCGTTGGCAAATGTGAGTCCTATCTCGGGCTTCACCTGTGTCTGATTGATGCGTGGCATCTGATATTCGATTGGATCTTCTACCGTCGAAATATTCACATCTGTGGTATTGAGCAAATCAAGGACAGTATAGAGTGTCGTTGTCTTACCTGACCCGGTCGGTCCAGCAGCAAGGATCATTCCTGTTTTCTTTTTCATTGCAGTATGAATGCGTTCGAATGCTTCTCCGTGAAAACCAAGTCCTTCGAGTGAGTACCCGTGCGAGTTCTCGCGGAGTAGACGCATGACGACTTTCTCACCATAGTATGTAGGAAGTGTTGAGACACGAAATGAGACTTTTTCTCCTTCATTACTGATTTTGAAACGTCCATCTTGTGGTAAACGTTTTTCATCAAGCTTCAAATTGGAAAGTACTTTGATACGAGCAACAATTCCCGGTGCCACATCCTTTGGAAGCGTCATCGCATCATGCAAAATACCATCAATACGATATCGCACCACCATCGCATCCTCTTCCGGCTCAATATGAATATCAGAAGTCCCCTGGCTCACTGCATGAGCAATGAGCGTGTCCACGATTTTGACAATTGGCAAATCTTCAGCAAGTTCCTTGAGATCCTTTTCGCTCTTTTCAGATCCTTCATCATCATTTTCAGTTTGAACAGAAACAGATTCCTTTGAGATGATAGTGTCGAAGTCGGCTTTCAGACTTTTTTTGTATTGCTGCAATGCACCTTTGATTGAAATCTCATCTGTAAGTACAGGTATAATCTTGAGTCCTGTTTTCTTTTTTACGAAATCGATTGTAGGCAAATCATCTACGTCGAGCATTGCCACTTCAAGTGTATTGTCGGTCTTTTTGAATGCAATAACATTATTTGTGCGAGCAATCGGCTCAGGGATGAGCGAAAGTGTAGCAAAATCGATTTTTTCAGTACCCAAATTTACAAAAGGTATTCCTATGATATACGCCTCAATTCGTTTCAGTTCGCTCATCTTCAACTTTCCAGCAGAGACGAGTGCGCTTCCCAGATTTCCTTTGTTTGATTGTACCTCGGGAGACTGTTCAGCATTCGCAATATCAGTCGGCGAAACAAGTCCGGACTCTACGATAAACTTTTTTAATTGGGTGGCATCAATTTGCATAACTATATACATATAGTATATCAACAAAACACAAGAACATGAAAACAAAATTAAAAAAACCTTACACGAATGTGTAAGGTTTTTTACTAACGAACAGAAGTTAATAAGGAAACATTTTTCCGGCACGCGGATTAGCCCAAACATAGTTTCCTTCATCTTGAGATGATCGACAATACTGGTATGGAGTGATTGTGCCTTCGTTTTGATAATAGTTATCACGCCAACCTGAACCTGGTCCTGCCCAAAGCCAGTTGCCTGAGAGAGATGTCGAACTGGAGAGGCCTGCACAAGCACGATACGGTTGACCAGCAGTACCACTGCGAGCGTCACCTTGTGGCACAACCATGTACATAGTATTAAACGCATAATCACCTGGGTGTTTACAATTCGTACCGTCCTGACGACAGACGCTCTGTCCGCCAACGGTGAGGTTTCCGCTGATATCTGCATTGCCAGTGACAGAGAGTTGGTTCGAAGGAGCTCCTCCTGCACCGAGACGAAGACCTGTTGAAATGATTCCAACGCCAGATACATATAGATTTCCACGACCATTAATTACTCCATCCACATCAAGCTTATGAAGTGGTGCAGCGACTCCGATACCGACAGATCCAGTATTGTTGCTGTAAATATTTGCACCAGAAACTGTCCATGGACCAGCTCCTGTTGTTGTGCCTGTTCCTGTACTTGTTGGACATCCTGCTCCGCTTTGATTACAAACAGGATAGCCTCCTACATAGAGCCAGTGCTTTGTTGTAGTTGGATTTGATCCAAATGGACCCTTCACCACAACCTGTCCGTCAAAAACTGCTGCGGCACGACTGAAGCGATATCCAGCTGGAACACTTTCAGAATCTGGACCATCAACATACAACATTGGTGCTGGTGTACCCGATGCCGAAGTGTAGATTGATGATGATAGTGCACCGATTGAGGTTACACCTTGCAAGAAAGTTGATCCCCAGTTTGAAAATCCAGTCGTATCAGTGATTCCGTTTACTGTAAGTGCTGAACCTGGAGTCCATCCTGAAGTTGGCATTGGACAAGGAACAGATCCGAGTGTGAGCTTACCTGGTTTCCATTGTGCTGTTCCGCTTACATTCACTGGTGCAGCAACATTGCCTCCCGGTGCGAGTGGTGTACTTCCTGGTGCAGTCCATGTCGAACCCGAACCAGATCCACCTCCACAAGGATCAGTATATGTAGTAGTTGCCGTAGCACCCCCAGAGGTCGTACCACTACCGATTGGTCCGGCCGCTCCTACTACCCCAGCCATTCCGAGAATGACACTGAGTGAGAGAACTATTTTTGCACTGTTTGTAATTGTAGCTTTCATGGTTTTATAAAAAATTTATTAATAATATTTGTATCCCTACTTTCTATTTTCTACTAACTAGTTTTAGATTTCTATCCACGGTGGACGAACACGACCTCCGGGACCTCCCGCACCTGGCTTAGCAATCTTGTAAGTGAATGGATCACAAATGATTGGTGTTCCAGTGTATCCAGTACCTGATCTCGCATTAATGGTGACAGTCTGTGAAGCAGGGGATGTGGGCATTGTGCCAGTGAGTCCAACCTTGAATGTATCCGAAATCGATCCAATAGTTGACGGCGTGATTGTATTGGTAATGTTTGCGGTTCCACCAGTTGGAGTCATTGTCAGATACATCGTGGTTGGAATAGTAGAAGAACTCAGTCCTGTCCACGAAATTTTGAGTGTAGATAATGAAAGGGGTGGGAGAGAAGCACCAGGAGTAAACACATCGGTCGCACTAGTGTAGTTAGCAGAATCAACAACTGCACATGAAGGTGGCACAACTAGGACTCGAAGAGTCTTCACAATTGGTGCCCCACCGATTGCCGGAGTACACGACATCGTAAAAGTACTATTACCACTAATACCTCCAAAGATTTCGTTGTGCGGTCCGTTCGATGATGGTTTTGAAGTACCTGTCCATAATGAGTATCCAAATCCTGATGTTCCTGTACATGAACTCATTTGATTAGTGGTCCAAACAAAGTTGATCGGAGCCCCGTGTGCAACAGAAAGAGTTGGAAGAGATCCACCTGGAGTAACTCCAGTCACCCCATTCGCCTTAAAATCAAGAGATGGCGCAGCAGGCTGTACGGTGATAATGACTGTGTCAGTTGCGGTCGCGGGAGTTGCGCCGACGGCACTCGTACAAGTAATAGTGTAGCTGTATGTTGCCGATGTTGTTGTTGAGGTATTTGCTGGCACAACGACGGCAACGCCCGTACTAGCACTAGTTGCAGTCCGTGCACCAGTCCAATTACCAGAGGCTGTACATGGTGTAGTGGTTGTAGTATCAAGACTCGATGAAACCCAAGTAAGATTTGCGGTTCCACCAGCCGAGCTCATTGTGAGAGCATCTGATCCATCAGCTTTGATATCTACCATTGGTGTTCCGATAGTTGGAGTCATAGTCACGCCAGTGAAATTCACCCAGCCTACGTTTGTAGAACCCCAAGCGAATCCTCCGAATGCTCCCGTGGTTGGATTTGCAGTGACTCCGTATGTTGAACCTGTGGCACCTGATTTCAAGCTAATACATCCGTCAGCACCAGACGCCGGAGTTCCAGACATTACCCAAGCGAATCCTGAAACAGTTCCGTCTGCCGCGATTGTCGGAGCTGAAGCACAATGTGCTGTGACCTGCGAAGCATTAAAACTAACCCATCCTACGTTAGAACTCCATGCATATCCAGAAAAAGCACCGGTTGTTGCATCAATCGATACTGCGTAGGGAGAAGCAGTACAAACACTTCCTCCGACTGAGTTACCTTCAAGACAGTTTGTACTAATCCAGCCAATGGTCGAACTCCATGCATATCCATGCAATTCACCGCCGAGAGTCCCCGCCGCTTGTGATTTTTGAGAAAAAGCGACCGTGAGGCCAATAGCTCCAACCAATACAGCCATAACAAGTCCAAAAACATGAAGATGTGCTTTTTTTGTCGATGAAATGTGCAATGTATTCATAATTATTGTGAAGATGACGACATAATACTATCAATAACTGATTGTTTTTCCTCCAAAGTAACGGTATTTTCGGGAGTTGCCTTTTTTTGAGAAGGAACAGTGCTTTCTTTTTGGATTTGGTCGAGTATAGGACGTTTTGTTACATTTGTGGTTTCCCCATACTGAATCGATTCATTCGCGATCTGATCAATAATTACCGCACGCTCTTCGTAGATTGAAGAATTACTCGATCCAAAGTTCTGATACAGAAGCCACCCAACGACAACTGCCGCACAGAGAACAAACGCAACCGCTACCATTCGTCGCTTTTTTGCATCTGGAATTGAAGAAGGAACACTTGAGATAGGTGTTTGAGAATCCATATACTATATATAGTACCACCTATTCAAAAAATCTATTTGTGTTTTAGGGTGTGGAAAACCAAAACTAGTGAACAATTTTTCTTTTTTAGTATTATTTGACACCTTTTCCCCTTCGGAGTATACTAATTTCGTTACCAATTAATGTATTTGCAGGTATGTCGGCCAATTTGGACCGGCAATTTTTTTATCAAAATTTAATAGTTTGGAATGTATTGTATAGACTAAACCCTATCCCCTACACCCTAACCCCTAATCCCATGTTAGACCTCAAAGCCCTCAATATCGCACTCGATCAGCTCGAAGCTGAGAAGCATGTGCCTCGTGAAAAGATCATCGACGCCATCGAGCAAGCGCTCGCTGCTGCGTACAAAAAAGACTACGGTAAACGTGGTCAGATCGTTCGCGCCCATTTCAATCTTGAAACAGGTATCACTGAATTTTCTCAAATCAAAGTCGTTGCTGATGAATCGACTGTGTACTTCATCGAAGAAGGTGAAGACGCTCCGGAACTTCCTGAAGGCGACGAACGCGTTCGCTACAATCCAGAGCACCACATTCTTCTCGAAGATGCTCGCATCATGAAATCAAACGCCGAAGTCGGCGAAGAAATCGCATTCCCTCTTGAATCAAAGGAAGATTACGGACGTATCGCAGCCCAGACAGCAAAGCAGGTTATCATCCAGCGCATTCGAGAAGCTGAACACGGCGCAATCATGACTGAATTCGGCGGACACGAAGGCGACGTTATTTCTGGAATCATTCAGAAATTGGAACGCGGAATCGTGTACATCGAAATCGGTCGCGTCACTGCAATCCTTCCAAAAGAAGAGCAGATTCCAAACGAATTCTATCGTCGTGGCGAACGCATCCGTGCATATCTCTATGCAGTGGAAGAATCTCCACGCGGAGTATCACTCAAGGTTTCTCGCACACATCCAAAATTCATCCAAGCGCTCTTTGCACAAGAAGCTCCGGAAATCGCATCAGGTACGGTTGAGATCAAATCAATCGCCCGCGAAGCAGGTGCTCGCACAAAGATCGCAGTCTACTCTGCAGACGAACATGTTGATCCAGTCGGATCATGTGTGGGTCAAAAAGGAATTCGCGTAACTACAGTCATGAGCGAACTCGGCAATGAAAAGATCGACATCATCGAATGGAATCAAGACGCAGCAAAATTCGTTTCAGCTGCACTCTCTCCTGCAAAAGCACTCTCTGTAGTCATCGACGACACACAACACACCGCATCAGTTGAAGTTGCAGAAGACCAGCTCTCACTCGCAATCGGAAAAGGCGGACAGAACGTTCGTCTCGCAGCAAAACTTACTGGTTGGAGAATCGACATCAAGGGCGTAGGCGGTGCAACAGTTTCATCTGACGGTGATTCTGTAGAAATTCCAGAAGAAGTAGTTGAAGCTGTCGAAGAAACACCAAAAGACGAAGCGTAATTTGTATTTCCCCTCATTTACTAAGGAGGGGTGGCGGTACTCAGACGGGGTGGTTCCAAAATTTCATTCCTAATTCCTAATTATTAATTATTAATTCCTAATTATTTTTAGCCCATGGCCAACATCAATCACGAACCATCAAAATACATGCTCAATCTTTTGCATGTCCTTCCTCCATTCGTAGACGAATCAACAAATGTAATTAATGCAATTGTTGAAGTCTCTGCCGGATCAATCAATAAATACGAACTTATCACCGAAAGCGGACAACTCAAGCTCGATCGCGTTGGATATTCATCAATGGCATATCCATTCTCATACGGTGCGATTCCAATGACTTGGGATTATGACAATGACCCACTCGATGTAGAAATTGTAAATATTACAGAACCGCTTGTCCCTGGATCACTTGTAGAGGTACGTGTCATCGGTGTAATGAAATTCATCGACGGCGGAGAAGTAGACGACAAAATCATTGCAGTTGTTGCAAGCGACAAACGCCAAGAACACACCACTCACGTTGATCAGCTTGGTGAATACTTCAAAACAGAAACAAAATATTTCTGGGAAAATATCAAAGCTCTCAAGAAGCCAGGCACGGGAGTCGTAGAGACTTTCCATGGACCGGAAGAAGCAATGAAAGTAATTAAAGAATGTGCTGAAAAATATCAAACCGAATACGCCTCAAAAGTGAAATAACTACTCCCTTATCACTAATCCCTTTTCCCTAGAATGAAAAAAACAATCAAAAAATTACCTAAAAGCGAGACGGCTATTGAAGTCTCAATCCCTGCAGATGTATTTGAATCATATCGTGCAAAGGCTGTGGCTCGCGCTGGCGCAGAGATGGAATTCCCTGGATTCCGCAAAGGTAAAGCTCCTGCTGAAGTAATCGAAAAGAACCTCGTCCCTATGGCACTTCTCGAGGAGATGGCCGACCTTGCTATTAATGAGCACTTCCCGAAAATCCTTGTCGATGAAAAGATTGATGCCGTTGGACGACCAAAGATCCAGATCACCAAGATCACCAAAGGTGACGATCTCGAATTCACCGCGACTGTAGCTGTCCTCCCAGAGCTCAAACTTCCAGACTACAAAAAGATTGCTGCAAAAGAGAATGAAACGGTAACCGACAATGAAGTGAATGACGACGAACTCGATGGAGCAATCAAAGAATTGAAGAAAGCTCGCGCTCATGACGAGATTCACAAGAGTGGAGCAGATCACGATCATGCAGAATTCGAAAAACAGGAATTCGATTCGACCCTCACCGATGAATACGTGAAACAGCTTGGGCCATTCGAAACTGTAGAAGACTTCAAAGAAAAGTTCCGCGAAAACATCAAGATGGAAAAAGATGGTCGTGATCGAGAAAAGCGTCGCGTCGCAATCCTCGAAGCAATCGGTGAAAAAGTAGAAGTCGACCTCCCAGATGTTCTTGTAGAAAGCGAACTCCAAAATCTCATTGCTCGCTTGAAAGCTGATATCGCAAACGCCGGCGTACCGTTCGAGGAATATCTCAAGCACATCAAGAAGACGGAGGCAGACATGGCCAAAGACTTGCGTCCTGATGCCGAGAAGCGTTCAAAGATGGAGCTCATCATGGTCAAGATTGCCGAAGCGGAAAACATCAAACCAAAAGATGAGGATGTCGAAGCAGAGACCAAGCGTCTCATCCAGACCTACCAAGACGCCGATCCTTTCCGCGCTGCACAGTATGTAGCTCACATGCTCATGAACGAAGAGATATTTAAGTTTCTTGAATCGCAAAAGTAGGTATAAGAAAATCCCGGCTAGCCGGGATTTTTTTCATAAAACACAATTATTTATCTTCGGTGTGGAACACCGGGAGTGTGGGGTTTAAAAAACAGGTCCCAAATTATTGAAACCAGAAGAATTCCAATCGCCGAGGCTGTTATCACATCGACTTTTGTTGCCGTCAAAAACAGTTGTGTGCTCATAAGAATGTTTTTATTAATTTCAGTATACAAGATTCCACAAAATTGTCTATACTCCTTTTTTAATATTGTATCTGAGCCAGACTGAATTGCATTAAATAAAAAAATACCTCCCTGATTATCAGGTTGGTATTTTTAGATTTTTTAGATGTTTACGGTACGCTATAACTGCTAGGTAGAGCCACGCGATCACTTTAATAACTACTAAAATAAATACGGTCCCCATTTGTAATGGTGAATGAACGATTACGGGACCATCAAAGCCATACGCAATAATACGACCTTCACTGCCAAACAAGAATAGATAATGCATAAAGAATAATTTAGATCTTAAATATACAAGCGAAACGTAATATTGTCCAGTGCGCAAAATTCTGCTATAGTATCCGGGTCATCCTCGACCTGATCGAGGATCCAGGTCTGAATTCCTTTATTCGTATTAAAAAGCTTGAAAGCTGTAAAGCTTGAAAGCTGTAAAGCTTCCCATGCTTATCCCAACAGTTATAGAAAAATCACAATTCGGCGAGCGTGCGTACGACATCTACTCACGCCTTCTTCGCGAACGCATCATCTTCCTTGGTGGCCCTATCGATGACCATATGGCCAATCTGGTCATCGCTCAACTCCTTTTCCTTGAAAACGAAGACCCAAAAAAGGACATCAAACTCTACATCAACTCTCCAGGAGGATCAGTCAGTTCCACACTCGCCATGGTTGACACGATGAATCACATCAAATGCGATGTCTCAACAGTGTGTGTAGGTATGGCCGCTTCTGGTGGCGCACTTCTACTTTCAGCAGGAACTAAAGGCAAGCGTTTTATTCTCCCTCATGCCGAGGTAATGATTCACCAAGTTCTCTCTGGTGTCGAAGGTCAAGGAACCGATATTGAAATCGGCGCGCGTCATATCCTCCGAACCAAAGCAACCCTCAACCAAATACTTGCAAAAAATACCGGCAAGACCGCCGCTCAAGTAGAAAAAGATACAGAACGAGACAATTGGATGTCTCCTGATGAAGCAAAAAAATACGGCATCGTCGACGAAATCATCGTCAAATCAAAATCTGGAAAATAGTTCTCTCGTGTCACACAAAAACAAACGCCCAATGGCGTTTGTTTTTGTATTGGGGTAAAATCGGAAGTATGAATGAGATGGAAAAAATGCTTCTCAGTGGCAATACAACACAAAAGAATATTAATGGAAGCCTTTTAGAAAAAGAAAGGGTAACTCCTATAGCTGAATCAAAAAACGAGTACAATGAACAAAAAGAACAGCTTCTTGCGTATCTTGAAAAAAAAGAGATTGTTGTATCAAAAAACCCGTACGTCCTAGATATCGACAAATTTAAAAATATAGTAAAATCCAGAATACAAATAAAGCAGAAATTTTTGAATCAGGATGAAATTATAAATGCCTTAGTTGGAGTAAAGTGCATATCAAAGGCAGATATAGAATCCAACAAAACCGAAGATTCCACTTTAATTATAGAAAAACCCCTGCTTAATATACCCACAAATATTGAAGACGTCTTGAAGGGAAACATTGCTAATCCTGGCTATTTAAATCCTTGGGAGATACAAGAGAATACAAAATGGGATATACGCATTCCTCTTAGCGAAGGCAAAAATACAACCTTGGCGGAAATTTTTATCGCTCAAAAACTTAATGAACTTGGTGCACACAGAAACAATATGGGCGATTTGGAAATTATCGATCCAGCCAACAACAAACCAAAAAAGATTTCTGGATATCTTTTTCAAAAGTTAATCAAAGAACTCGGCGGAAAAGAACTGCGTATCCGAACAACACTACCCAATGAAAAAGAATACCAAACAGGCTTTGGATCAAGGGCTTTTTCTGAAAAAGTTTTACCCAATCTTTTTTCATCAGGAATTTTAAAAAACGAGGATTTTAAAACTATAGGCGGAAGTGCAGTCAGCGAATTATACGCCATAAACGAACGGAAATTGGACCCCAAAAGTCCATACATAGGACTATCTGGTAAATATGGTTTTACACGATACTATCTCGGTAGAGACAAAATTGTCGGAACAAAAACTGAAACAAACGAGTTTATGAGCGTTATACAACTAGATCCAAATACCTTCGGCATTGTCGAAAAACTCCCTGGCAGAAATAGCCGACTCTTATACACATTCGACGGATTAAATGAGCAAGAAATAGCAAATCTACGAAGCAAGACTTCTGCTAATCTTTTATCAAAAAGTATCGAACCCACAGAAGCAAAGATTTCTGCATATTCCCTGACCGGTGGCGCAGAAATGAAAAAAAGAATCAGAGAATACAAAATCACAGAATTATTTCCTCAAAAAAAAGATGAGACTAGTGAAGTGTACGCCACACGACTATCTAATCTTAGTGATACGGATTATGTTTTAAATAATTTTAGAGAGTTTTTTAAGGACGCAAATATTGGGGTCCATAACCTGTCTTGGATAGATCAACTTTCCATTGCTAATGCGATTTTGGAAGAAAAAAACAAAAAAAGGCTGGTTTCCTTCGCGTCAGATTATAAACTTGATGGAGTCAGAACATTTCTTTCCCTCGAACACGGTGGCAAAGAAATGAGTGACAAAATCCTTACGCTTGGTGAAAAATTACCGAGGCAAAACGCTGAATTGTTATTCAAAAAATATGGTGAAATCATTGACGAGGTCAACAATGTGGCTGAATACTTTTCTGTATCACTCGCAAAAAATGCCACCCCAGAAATCATCGAACAAACAAAGGAACAACTCCTCATTAAAGGCAAAGAAATGCTCGCCTACTATGCCGACCATGCAAAGACATGCGCCGAACAAGAGTGTGTTGATCTCGGCACTGAGCTCGAGACACGTCTAAAAGATTTAAAAGCATCAGTTGTATTACTTGGTTCTGCAGTCAAAACACTCGTCGAACGCGGTGAGTTCAATCTGCAAGATTTGAAAGATATCGAAATCTCATACGACGAGCATGGCTTGCAAGAAAAAGACAAAGCGGCAATCAGTGCAATGTCACACGAGAACACAAAACAGTATCCTGAAAAACTTCGCGATTATTGGCGTGGTACCGCCGAGCAAGCACTCGAACATCCTGCTCCGGGCGAAACATTCATCAGTGTCAAATACCAAGGCGAAATCGTAGTTGTCATGCGTGTGATTCCACAAAACGACGGGTCTTTTTATGGTGCATCATTCAACGTCAATCCAAACATTCGTGGGTCACGCATCGGCACCGAACTCATGAAAGAGGTCATCGACAACTATACGAAACAAGGAGATTTTGTTGCAGATTGTTATGAGCACAATCCGATGCTCGAAAACTACACGGGCAAATTCGGTTTTGAAATAATCGACACCATCGAAAACTATCACGACACTGGTGCAACAATCAAAAAAATTATTCGTCGAAAGCAGGCGAACTAGACTTTTTTTCTTCTCCAGCAACCGGAGTAGAATTTTTCCAATATCCGTCAAAAATAATTTTCATAGTTTCTGCAATTTCTTTGTCTTCAATAATAAGACCCACAATTTTTTCTTTTGAAAATGTAAGCATACTCGTCTTGTTATCGTACGTCAAAAGTGCGGTTGGAAATGATTTGACTCCAGAAGCTGTTCGAAACGAAGTGAGTTCAGTTCCCTTTTTTGCATACTCAGCATTGAAGTCATTATCGGAGACAATCATGCGTTTCTGTATTCCATTCGCAACTCTCTTCTTCAGATGTCGTACTGTCTCCTCAGGAAACTGGTTCATTGCAAGCTGCATGTCTGTAATCTGGCGAATTTCCTTGTCTACAGAAGGAAGATCCCCCGTTATTTTCAGTATGGCTTCTTCTCCTTCATAAAACTGCACGTTTGGCTTACCGGCGATCAGATTGTATTTCGAAGCAAGCGATCCGAGTGAATGCTCGAGCATATCTTTGGCAAGGGCCAATTCTTTTTCCTTACGTTCAATATTGCCCATAAGAAGGGACGGATGTCCGGCCACGAACACAGCCACGCTTCCCTCTCCACCCCGCTTCTCTACTAGACCGATAGCCTCAAGCTGTTCCAAGACCTTGTACGTAAGGCCTCTTTTGATGCCAGTCCAGTCGGCAAGTGCACTTGCTCTCTGTGGCCCCTTGTCCAATAGAGCCTCGTACGTAAGTGCCTGCTCTTCAGAGAGTCCAGCTTCTATAAGTAGATTGTTGCTGTTTTGCATATGAATATCGTATCATATTCGTCTTTGTCATACAAACATGACAAAGTGGATAACCTAATTATCCTTATTTATAAAGCTTTTTTAGCGATTTTAGATTAAATAATTATGTTATGTTGACAAATCATAATATAAATGCTATAGTATAAGCAAGAAAGTTCATTGATTAGGTGATTCGAGAAAAGTGCGGAGCAGTGAATGGTCAGGGGAGCCAAAAATCGCCATAACTAAGAACTGCTACGAGGAGAGCTTCTCTCGCATCATGTTTCCAAGATGGAGGCACAAGAATACAGGCTGGAAACCCATATTACTTCTGCCGTTACCCCATCACATCGGACACCAAACAGATCCACCAAGGATTCGTTAGGACATCCAGTGAAAGAAAGAGACTAACCCCCTTTTGCTTTCACAAATGTCTTTGCGAAGGAGCTTCGTAACAAAGAGGAGAGAGAACTACTTTGAAACGAAGAGTATAGATGAAGGAGAGAGACCTGCACTATAGCAAAGAAGTGAACCTTAAAAACTAAACATGCCCGGAGACAATACTCGCGAAAGCGTATTATTTACTCCGGCAGATTCTGCACAAAACACAAACCTGTCATTCCGGAGTACACATCCGGAATCCATGCGTATTTTGTTGTGTGTAGATATGTTCCGTAAAGAAATTCGCGGAGTGCATAGTTGTTTTAGTTCTTTCAGAACGCCAGCATGGTTTTCTGAAAGAACTAAAACAAAAAATATGGAAAAAATAATATTCGTAATACTGTTTCTAGTTATAGGGATAGTATTTACTATAGCCTCAATCATGGGGCTATACAAAATATGTAATAGGGTGCCCAGCAAGGCACCACCATTCCCCGAAATATACGGGGAAACGAAAATTGGCCGAATTCTGGCCAATATAATATCCCTTGTTATTGGGATATAGGCGTTCATTGTTTGCTTTAATATTTAGCAGTATAGCAATGAACATTTGTCCCCGGATGACACAAACTGCCGGCGGTCTGATTTCTGCGAGAAGAAATCGATGGGTAAAAAGGGTAAACATATTCCCCGATTGGAAACAATCGGGGCCTTATTCAGCTCACGAAATTTTCGTTGGCTGATTGGGAGGAAAGCCAAAATGTGCAAGCCTGTCGTGTACCGCGCCGACATAAAAAAAGCGGGATAGTAATACGTGTGCGAAGATCAGTACCACACTTACTCGAATGGAAAGCAACTCGATATATTGCTTTTGCGGCGCCATGTCCAAGAAAAATACATGGCAACAATTCCGAGGCTCTCATATCGGGAGGTCAAACCAAACCCAGGCTCGGCTGGTGATTTTATTTATGACACAGTCATCAAATATTTTCGGAAAAAAAGTAGTTATTAGTAAAAAATCCCAAGAAATTGGGAGATATGTTAATTACAAAATTCAAATCGGGAGCGACGACCCGATTTTTGTTTCGAAGGATGCCGCCCGACAAGGACGGTGGTCCTTCGACACAAAAAGTTTTTTCAAAGGGGGTTCTTCCCCTTTGGACCAAGACGAATTGGAGATCATTCTCCAATTCGTAAAATTCTTAATCGTCTTCCAAGCGTATGAGTATACGCTTGGAACAAGGAGGAATTTCCTCCTGTCAGTAGAGACCACTGGGGTCGAAAAGGCCTCCGACGGTTACCATGACTTTGACTACCGAAAGGAAGTTAAGCTGGAGTCGGTAAACTCCAATTGGGGCAGCCGCTCCGCAATGAGTATCTACGCCCAATTCGACGGTCATGTGACCAACGAAGGAGGCAATCAATTGTTGGAGCGGTATTATTCGGCTCCAATACCTTTTATCAATATGACGCTTCAGGCAACTGAAGAGTCAATGATACGAAGGCTCGGTGAGCCAATCGGTCAAATGGAAATCTTTAACCCTCGGCCGAGGGAAAAGGAATACATTGAAAACTTCGGCACGGCCGAAGTAATTGATGGAAACAACCCGCTGGCAACGGCGTGGTTTGTTTTAAAAATTTTGCCAACATACTATATGTTGGCAAATATGAGGTAGGGGTTTAGGGTTACAAAAAAAATGGCTCCGATTTTCTAATCGGAGCCCTTATTCAGTTCACGAAGCAATTCGTTGGCTGATAGGGATTCATACCTAGAATTTTGGTTCACTTAGTTTTTCAATTTTGGAAAGTTAAGTGAACCAAAATTTAATAAAATGTTGATCAGAAAAATCCACCTGTATAAGGTGGAACACCGCTACCACCATAGTGTAGCGGGATATTTAAATGGGCCGAGATCCTATTGGACAGCCCTGAAACCCGACCTCAGCCGGGTGTACGTAGTTGAGGAAAAAAACGACACCCTCGTAAGAGGGTGGGTTTGGTTTGTATTTGGGGCACTAGCCTCAGGCGCTGTTTGCTTTTTGACAGCAAACATCTAACCATCTGTCACCGAATGACATTAACTGCCGGCGCGTATTCTGAAATTGCGAGAAGTGAGTAAGAAAAGTACAAACTCAAAAATTTATTGTGATGAACAAGAAAATTTTTAGTTTTGATGCCGAGACCAACGGTCTTTGGGGCCGGGCGTTTTCGATTGCCGCTATCGTCTATGACGAGAACGGTGCGGAGACGATCCGCTTCATTGGCCGGTGTCCAATCGAAGGCGAAACAAACAGCTGGGTAGCTGAAAATGTTTTGCCAAAGATGATGGACATCGCCGAGTCTCACGGCTCGTATGATGAACTGCTAAAAGCTTTTGCGGATTTTTACAAATCCAACAAAGCCGATGCAGATATCATTGTGCATATGGGCGTGCCTGTGGAGTCAACACTTCTCAAGGATACTCATAGCCGTGGGTATATCGGCGATTGGGACGGTCCGTTCCCCCTCATCGACATTGCAGGCAATCTGCAACAAGCCGGTGAGAATCCTACTTCAGTCGACGAATACGTCGCCAAGTATGGATTGGAGGTGCGCGATTTTGGCACGACACACAACCCGCTGTATGACAGCGAAGTTGCTGCAGTAGTGTATCGCCACCTTCAGGGACGGATTACTCAGTAATCGGTCAGGCATTTGAGTGAGACTCCGAGCATGATACCAGCTTGGGAACAGAAGGTATCACAATAAGGGGTTACGGGTTATCGTATTTCCCCGATTGAGTAATCAATCGGGGCCTTATTCAGCCCACGAAATTTTCGTGGGCTGATAGGGATTGCTTACTTTCTGGTTGTTTTAGTTTTTTCAGAATGCCTAATTGGTTCTTTGAGAAAACTAAAACAACAAAAATGAAAGAAAGATCAATGAGCGAACTTGAATTCGCTCAGATAGTTTTTGAAAATGGGCTCTTTCTAGAGAGTCCATTAAATTCAAAATCCTTTATGGCAGAAAATGCCACAGAGGAGAGCAAGGTGACTGAGAAACATGGGTGCTTCTCGTTTATGGGATCAATATACTTGATCTCATTCTCGGTTTCCTACGGGGAACCGAGTAAATCATGCAATCCCAGCAGTGGGTATTGCAAGGAGACAAAAATAATATCCGAGATTACCCGGATTATTTTACCCTAAGGGTTACTATGGTTTAAAAAACGGCCGAACAGAATATCGTTCGGCCTCTTATTCAGTCCGCGAAGCAATTCGTTGGCTGATAGGAATTCATACCTATAATTTTAGTTCACTTAGTTTTTCAAGTTTGGAATATTAAGTGAACTAAAATTCAAAAATATGAAAAACACAAAGCAACTTAAAAACGCGGCTTACAATGCTGCGTATGAAATTATTTCCTCAAGTTATTTTTTTGAGGGAACAAAAATTTTGGCTATGAAAGTAGCCAAAGATACAGGTTACAGGTATTGGTACAGCCAATACTTAAAAGCCTACTACGATTGCAGGCGAGAAAATGCCTCGTAGGGTTGGGTTAATATATTTGAGGGGAAGTAGTTCCCCTCTCTTCACTCGCGCTTCTTCTGAAGCTGTGTGTCATTCCACAAAAGTTTCCTAAAGGAAACTTTTGTGGAACAAATCTCTCTCCTCGCACATAGTATCAATCTATATTCAAGGAGCGCGAATGAAGAGAAGTATAAAACAATAGAAAAAAAGCCGTTGCGATTCGCAACGGCTTTTTGTTTTATAAAAATATTTTTACGTGGTGCCAAATGGCAAAAGGATTCATTGCGCAGTGCCAGAGCCAAACATCGACATTTTCGCCTGTATCATTTTTTGTCGTAAACAAACGAGCATGCATGGTGACCGACACATACTCATCATGAAATGATGTATAGCCAATTATGTTCGGCAATCCATACCTTAGCAAATCTCCTTTCCCGTTTCCTGGTTGAGCCCTACCGAGGACACTTGCTCGCCAAATAATTGATTCGTAGTTCGGAAAATGCGTTCCAAAATTCACAGCGCCCGTGTTCCAATCTTTTATTTGTCCACAAATCTCTTTGTCACTCATTACTTTTTCGTCATACAAGGTACCGTGCAGGTCTTCAGTTTCCATTATTTTGAACGGTGTGCGTTTGTCTACAAAACTTGCAAAGTCTTCACTGAGACTAAAAATGTGTGCTGGAAATAGCTTCTCGGCATTCCAAGGCTCAAAAACAGAAGGTATGTGGGTGATTTTTCCATTTTTCCCTGCGTTTATAACAACACTCGATTCATTGATCATAAGCGGTCATTTTAGAAAGGTGAAATTTACTTATTTTTACTCCTCTTACAGACGGCTGTCAAACTTACCTCTTCTTTCTCGACATTATCAAGATATTCTGGTATTCTGAAAATATCGAACTTTAATATATTAGTTTGCCCGTTCGTATAGAAAAAGCCTTGTTTGTCACTCAAACCATTATGAAATTCGGAACTTCCCTTTGTGCCTTCAATAGCAATCCTGTCATCTTGATTCGAATCAATCGAGCTTTTTAGAAATTTCAGAGACGAGTACAGTTCAAGGCGTAAGCGAGGCTTGCGACCAAGGTGTAGTAATCCTACTCCGCGGGAGCAAACGAGCGAAACAACGAAGAAATGTGCCGTATATGAAATTTCTAATCTAAACGGCTGGCTGGTCGTTTACCATGTCTACATTTACTATATTGCTGATTGCAGCAGGCGCCCTCGTAGCGGGTCTTTTTTGCGGATACTATCTCCGCAAGATCACCGCGCTTGGACAGCGTCGCTCAATCGAAATCGACATCAAACAGATGTTGGTTGGTGCCAAAGAAGAAGCGGCTCGCATCACTGATGAAGCCAAGAAAAAAGCTGAGGAAACCGAATCTGACCTTCGTATGATGGAACGTCAGAAGAACGAAGACTTCAAAAAGACGGAAGATCGCTTGATTAAAAAGGAAGAATTGCTCGATGCTCGTCAAACCGAAATCGACAAGGAAACCGAGCTCCAAAAGATGAAGATCGAGGAGATCAAGAAGATCAAAGAAAAGGGCGACGCCATGCTCGCAGAGCGTGTTGCCACACTCGAAAAAGTAGCTGGTCTTTCACGTGAAGACGCAAAAAACGAACTCGTTCGCGAAATCGAACGCGAGTCTGAAGAAGACCTCATGATTCGCATGCAGAAGCTTGAGCAAAATTCTCAAGAACGCATGGATCGCCGTGCAAAGGATATCCTTGCAACCTCTATCCAGCGTCTCGCCTCTTCGACTGCAGCTGAGATTATGACGACCAACGTCGCCATCCCATCTGACGACATCAAGGGCAAGATCATTGGAAAGGAAGGACGCAACATTCGCGCATTCGAACGCGCAGCCGGTGTTGAACTCATCGTCGATGAAACTCCTGGAGTCATCATCATTTCAGCCTTTGATCCTGTACGCCGACAAATCGCTCGCGTCGCTCTTGAGAATCTCATTCTCGATGGACGCATTCAGCCAGCCAAAATCGAAGAAGTGGTAGAAAAAGCCAAGGAAGACATCAATAAGATCATCAAAGAAAAGGGTGAGCAGGCAGTGTACGAATGTGGAATCTTCAATTTCGACCCACGCATCATCGCCATCTTGGGACGCCTCTACTTCCGCACATCATACGGACAAAACGTGCTTCAGCACTCAATCGAGATGACACACATTGCCGGAATGATTGCCGAAGAGCTCGGTGCCGACGTTGCAATCGCCAAGCAAGGTGCACTCGTACACGACATCGGAAAAGCGCTCGACCATGAAGTACAAGGTACGCACATCGATATCGGTATCCGCATCCTCCAGAAATTCGGTGCTGATCCTCGTGTGATTCAAGCAATGAAATCTCACCACGACGACTGTCCACATGAAACAATCGAAGCCGTAATCGTGCAGACTGCCGACAATATTTCCGGCGGACGCCCAGGTGCACGACGCGACAGTGTTGAGAACTACCTCAAGCGCTTGCACGAAATGGAAGCACTCGTAAACGCTTTCCCAAATATCGACAAGTCATACGCGCTCTCTGCCGGCCGTGAAATCCGCATCTTCGTCACTCCAGAAAAAGTCACCGATGTCGAAGCAAAAGAAATGGCCCGTGAGATAGCGAAGAAAATGGAAACTGAACTCAAGTACCCAGGCGAAATCAAAGTGACGATGATAAGAGAGACTCGAATCATCGAGTACGCCCGTTAGTCTCTTCAGACATTACAAAAGACGCCCAATAGCATTAGGGGCGGCTTTTGTGATATTAAAAAAGCACACTCTTTATTTTAAGGTGTGCTTTTGTGAACAATTTTATGTTTCTCTTAATCTTATTTTCTATACAATGCTATCCTTGCTCCTTTACGAAATCCATCTGGTGCTGAGATTCTTGTTATTTCAGAAGCTTTTCCGTCATTGTGGAATTTATAAAAACACATGCAACGAACGTCCATTCCGCGAAACCCCCTGCCATGATCGCAATACAACAGACTTCCAATAAAATGGATGTACTCATCTGTATTTTTTGCATTAGCTGGAATTTCTTCTGGATGATTCATCAGGAAATCATAAACGGTTGCATTCAAAGGAATTTTTTCCTTTTGCATCTCTAAATATTTCACAAGATCATCCCAACTTGTATCCTCTTTGCATACATATAATTCAAAGTTTTGGGAATTCCACTCGATTACCCCATGTTTATCATGACTAAATAACATATCATTTGTGCGAAGATTCGGTACTTCATTGGTATTGATTATGTGTTTCATATATTTGTTTTAAAAGGTTACCCAAATTTCCCAGAGAGAATCTCGGGTAACCTTTTAAAACTTTGGAAAAGAGCTTCTGTTTCGTCCTTTTGGACTCATCAGGCAAAGCAGTTCACTTTGCGACAGTGCGGTAGAATTATCTCCACCGCTTTTATGTTAGGCACGTTTACGAAAGGCTGTGTCCATTTACCTTTTGCTCTGTCCCCAAGAGCCGGGCATCTTTAGGCTTCGACGGCCGTTTTCTGGAATTCAACTTTCTGCAAAAAATCTATCAGGTACTGATCGACAAAACCGGAAGCCCCGTTTTTGTTTATTGATCCGTCCCAGATGTCGTCTTTTGATTCTGACGTTGAATACAAAAATGTCTTTGCCGTGTCGTTGGCTAATTTCACCCGCAAGGTCAGCTGAGGGCCCTGCTCTTCCTGGGAAGTCCATGTTTTTCCGAGGACGACCAGGCAATTCTTCTGTCGTTGCGCTTTCAGCACAATTTCCTCGGAATTGCTGGAGATGAAAATTCTCTCGGCCACTTCCTGAGAAAAATGTGCCGCAACGGCTTGTTTGATCGTGCGGACATCGCTCGCCAAAGTCTGGCCGATAAAAATACAAGATATGTTCCTCATGCTATTAAATTTTTTGAAAGAATTACTGTTTCGCTCTTTTGAGCTCATCAGGAGAAGCAATACACTTCTCGACAGTGCCATGATTTTTTACATGGCCTTGATTTATAAAGCATTTTACGATTAGGCTGCTTCGTTTTCCTAGGTTTTGGGTACAACACAAAACATGTGGGCTATCGATCTAGGCTTGAAACCCGACATCTTCTGGCCGTCAGGCAAAAGCAGAGAAAGCTCCTTTACCTCTACCCATGTAGAACCTATAAATTCAGCGTCTTCAGGGATGTCAGTATTTTCTTTTACATACCCTTTTATATGCTTAGCAACAGAACCACCCTCCTGGATGAAAATAACCTCTGATACTTCTCTCACTAGAGTATTTTCTCTCGGATCGTTTTCTGTACGTTCGTATACTATGTAGTACCAGTTACCGACACTCATGCTTTCGTTTTTTATGAATGAACAATTTATTTCGTATACATTATGCAATGGTTTTCCATTTCTGTCATATATGTCGTCATTTATTGAAATATTGACAAAAATTCCATATTTTATATACTATTATTGTTGTCGAAATTTTCGACATAAAATATGAAAAACGAGAAACTATACGGAATATTGAAAGAAATAGGGCTAACCGACGATGAATCGGCTGTGTATTTGGCGAGCCTTTCGCTTGGAATTACGACTGTGCTCAAAATAGCCAAGGCTACAAACATCAAAAGAACGACAATCTATGGGATTATTGATTCGCTTAAAGAAAAAGGTCTTATGCGCATTGAGCTCAAAGGATTAAAACAGCTCTATGCAGTCGAAAGCCCTGAGCGCTTGAATCTCATGCTCGAACGCAAAAAAGACGAGTTTGCAAAAAATCTGCCAGAATTCATGGCTCTCTATAAACTCGATGGGGGCGAAAGCGTCATCAAGTACTACACTGGCCTTCAGACAATGAAAGATATCTATCGTGACACACTCAAAGAAATAAAACCACATCAAGACTATCTTGTAATCGCAAACGAAGAAAAATGGAGAAGCTTGGATCCGGGATTTGCTCTCTCGTATACAGAAGAACGAGCAAAACTACCGATAAAGACTCGAATGCTCTTCCAAGACTCCCCTGTTGCACGTGAAGAAAAGAAATTTGAACGCAACTTCAACCACGAAATCAAAATCCTTCCGGAGAGCACCCCGCTCAACGTCGACACTCTCCTTCTCCCGAACAAACTCATCACATTTGAAATGACCCCGCCGTACATGACGGTAGTGATAGAAAACAAAAGCATCATTGAACTCCACCGCGAAATGTTCGAGATAATTTGGAAATCAATCAAGTAATTCTCTATTTTTGGCACAAAAAAATACCCTTCCGGGTTGTGAGGCGACACCCCTTGTTCACTCCACGAACCAATGCTCATGAGTTGAATAAAGGGCGAGTGAGTCTGTTTGCGGTTTTGATACCACAAACTTCGCAGTCGCCGATTTTTATTACTTCTTTAATTACAGTTTCCACACCGTCTTTTTTCTCCAAGTCCGAGCCCGATTACAATTTGTCCTATCGGATCCTGTGTATGGTATATAGCACTCTTTTCGTGAGAGCCTCCATCTCCCCATTTAAATTCGGGGAGAATGTACCATCCATAATTGAAGCCTATATACATCGATCCGAAAGAAACGCGTAGATATGGCCCCAGGTATTCACGAAATGACATTGCACCAATACCGAGTTTGCTTTTTGTCCCAGGTATCTCTGTACAATATAAGCCCTCAAATACGAAATCGATCCTTTCAAGCTGGACAGTGACAAACGTAAACATATTCAACCTTCCGTCTTTTGTTTCTACATATGCATATGGAGTAAGCGAAACGTATGGAGAATCATTCACATACGTGACCATAAGGCCAACATTTGCGTGTTCTCTGCTGTAAGCAATGCCTGCTCCTGCAATAAGAAGAGTAGAATTATCTACCAGTGCCTTTCTGTGGAAATCGTATTCCACTTCAGAAAAAAGTATTTCGATTAATGCAAACCGACGTGCTATTTTCTGTTTTGCAAATCCAAACATTCCCGTATAAGAAGTATTTGCATTTCCAATCCCAACAACTTCCAGTGTAAGCTTTTCTCCAGCTTGCTGTGTAGTGTCAAATTTTTTTTCTGCGAAAGCAGAAGGTGTGTGGAACATTCCCACGCCTGCGAGTGTGAGTAGTAATTTTTTCATCTATATGAACTTTTTAAGGTGTATGTTTAATTTTTTTTCGGATTTATTGTAGCATACATATTTTATTTTACAAATCCAAATATACGCCCTAAAATAACGGTTTTTTGCCATCGACTCCAAAAAAGCCTTGTAATCATTGCATTATTGTCCCCCACAGCTATAATACGCTTAGTTTTAAGCACTTACCTTAAAACGTATACGTTTACTAGCTCGGTCGAATTTTAGTTTCGTTTTTCTTTTTGCAAGAAGAAAAACGTTAGGAATTTTTGAAAATTAATTCCTCTATAGTTTATGAACAAAGCAGCTATCGTAGAGTTGGTTCACGGAAAAATCGGTGGAACCAAAGTGCAAGCTGAAGAAGTCGTGGACGGCATCATGGATGCAATCGTCGGAACTCTCAAAAAGGGTGGCGAAGTATCCATCGCAGGCCTCGGAATCTTCTCAGTCAAACAACGTGCAGCCCGTATGGCTCGCAATCCAAAGACTGGAGAGCAAGTCAAAGTGGCAGCAATGAAAGTGCCAAAGTTTCGTGCAGCGAAGGCACTCAAAGACGCAGTCAAATAATCTGAAAGATTATTTGACCCGTTTCTCAATTCAAAAAAGTCCAGTTGCCTATCAGCTGGGCTTTTTTGTTGCCTGATCGTGCAGAAATGCTAGAGTTAAGAAAAATAAAACTATTTTTCTTTTAAAAATACATATTATGGAACATGCAATAAAGATTCACTTTAATCCCGGCAAGACCGGCCCATTCTATACCGCCGTTTCTCGTGAGGTATACCAATATTTTTCGACCAACAAGATTGACCCCACTGGTAACTTCGCACTTTATGTAAAGACGGCAATACTGCTCACTCTCTTCCCTGTTTTTTACATTGCCTGGTTGTACTTTCATGATTACTTCTGGCTTTCAGCTGTAATCAATTTTCTTCTCGGCATGGATTTTGCTGGAATTGGATTCTGTGTCATGCACGATGGAAACCATGGTAGTTACAGTACAGACAAACGAGTAAACAAATTAATGGGACTCACCCTTAATTTACTTGGTGGAATTAATTTCTTCTGGGTAGACAAGCATAATGTAAAACATCACACGTATGTGAATGTTGAGGGAAAGGATGAGGATATTTCGTTTGGCAAAGCAATGCGCATGAGTCCGGAACAACCATGGTACTGGTGGCATCGATATCAGGCTTATTACGTTGTTATTCTATACGGGATATTCTATTTCGGTTGGATATGGCTGCTTGATTTTATCAAATACGTGAAATTCTGCAGGGCTACGTACAATCCCAAGATGACATTTCATGCTTATTTCAGGAAATACGGAGGTAAACATGCAAATTTTTGGCTCACCAAGATTCAATATGCAACCATATGGTTCATATTGCCGACAATCTTGATCGGATGGCAAGCAATGCTTATCGGATACCTCATTCGTGGCGTGACATGCGGAATAATCATAAGTTTTGTGTTTCAGCTAGCGCACGTCGTCGACGGCACTGCATTCGCCGTACCGGATACGCAAACAGGTAAACTGCCAGATGAATTTGCCGTTCATCACCTAAAAAGCACTAGTAATTTCTCACGAAAAAACTGGTTTGCAACATGGTTTCTTGGCGGACTCAATTATCAAATTGAACACCACATCTTTCCGGAAATCTCACATGTCCATTATTCAAAAATAAGCAATATAGTAAAAAAGGTGGCGATGCAATTTAATGAAAAATATAATGAACAACCCACTTTTCTTAGTGCGATTGTTTCCCACTTCCGGCATTTACAGACACTCGGTAAAAAGCCAAAGCCTGCATATGCATAACAAAACTACAAAGCTTCGGTTTTATACCGAGGCTTTTTTATTTACACCAAGAGAAACTGGCGAGGCGGTCAGTAATAATTTTTTCGCCGTCGCTAAAAATTTTTCACGACCCTGCCTCGGCAACGACCACTACTGTGGTCGGCTCCGCGCCTACGGCTTTCGAATCTCCTGTCCCCGCCTAACAAAGAGTGCGGATAAGGGAGTCGGCGATTACATCGCCAGGTACTTTTCTCGTTTTGTAAACAAAAAATAGAAAAGTCTTTCGACTCTCCTGCGTAACTGAAGCAATTCAGTTACTACCCTGCACAAATGAAAAAGACGGCATAATGCCGTCTTTTTCATTTGTGCGGGGTAGGAGAGTCGAACTCCTCACCACAGTTTGGAAAACTGTTGTTTTACCGATAAACTAACCCCGCTTATTAATATAAAGATGAGAACTCTGTCGGAATACAGGGTGAATGATGGGATGGGACCCATCCTGCAAGACCTTCTTGAGATATTTTATAATAATCTATGAAATATCCAAAAGGTGTACAGATCCTGTAAGGATTCGCCTGCCCTCTTTCGCAAGCAACCACGGAGACACCCCATGTCTCCGGAGAATCCCTTTTTTAAAAAATAACAAAACAAAACCTCCGTCGGGGTGCCGGGAATCGAACCCGGCCCTCTTGTTCCCAAAACAAGTATACTACCGATATACTACACCCCGACGGAACCCTCGTCTACCTGTTATTTTTTAAAAAAGAAATTCTCCCCAAAACAAGTATACTACCGATATACTACGCCCCGAAGACCTCGATAATATAGCAGTATTAAGGCATAAAGACAAATCCAAAATCTTCTGCTATAGTGCGACCAAACAAAAACCCTTTTAAGATGCCACAGACATACACGATCGAGCATGAACTCGATCAAAAAAAGATACAGTCCCTTCGTGATTCAAATAGACTTATTGAATACGAGAACAAGATTGTCCGCTACCGCGGAATTGAGTTCTCAAACGATGATGACATTTCTGACCAGAATAAATTACTCATCTTGCCTGGTCTCATGAGAAGAGATGAGCGTAGGTCAGAAAATAGGGTGTACATCAACATGCGCAACCCAAAAGCAGCACCGCCAAAATACATTGAAAATGTATTTTACTACAGAGATTCAAAGTCATTTAGCGAGTCCTCACTCAAACCTAAGGATAATTTTGTTCTTGTACTGGCACGTAGCATACTTTGGTTTGAAGTAGAAAAGTTCAACAGCTCGCTCGTGAGAAAGCACGAAATCGATAACAGAAGGAGGGATGTACTACTTTTCTTCCCAACAGATAGACTTTTACGGCTAAAATTTGTAGAAAACGTGATTGAAGAATTTCCATTCAGTTAAAAACTGGAAAAACACCAACAAATTGGTGTTTTTTTATTTACAAGACGATATCATTCATACATTTTACCTTTGCTTCCTTCATATCAGTACTTAGAAAGACAAGTGCGAGATCAAATTGCCATTCCCTTATTTCGTCATGTTCGGCTAGATAGGTTTGAATCGTTCGACTGAGTCGCTTCAGTTTCCATGGATGCATATTGTCTTCCGGGCGATACAAATCAAGCTTGTTGGCTTCTTCGGAGTAATTCCCTATTTTCGACTTTACTTCGATAAAGTGGACTGTATTCCCCTTTTTGGCGACAATATCAATCTCTCCCCATTTTCGAGTGTAATTCCGCTCAATAATCACAAACCCTTTATTTTCCAAATATCGACAAACTAGATGCTCGCCTATCTCCCCCGTTCTCTGCGATTGTGAGGTGAATACTTTGGGCAAGATATTATTCTATTTCATCTAATATACCTCCGGCTATGGCGTTCCCCAATATACTTTCATCTCCGGCAAACAATTCTTTCAATTCAGGGACCGTTACCCATTGATAACTCAAATGTTCTTCAGAAAGTACCACTTCCCCTTTTACATGCGCCCAGTAGGTCAATCGCACGGTGTGCGCGCTCGGATTGATGATATCCTCGGCGCGAAGAAGCTTTGGAGTATATGAAAGATCAAGATCGAGTCCTGTCTCTTCAAAAATCTCCCTTGAAAGATTTTCCATAAGCGACGAACCTGGAGTGATTCTTCCACCGGGAATATCCCACTTACCTTGATACTCTGGACGACCAATGAGATTCTTCTCAAGAACAAGGATTTGTCCTTTTTCATTGAGAGAAAACGCTTTAATTCCAACTTGTAGCTCCATATGTGAATATCTGGTCAATAATAATGACTCTTAATAAACCCTTATTTTGCAACGTATAATTTTTTAAGGACGTTTAAAATTTGTCCTTTATACACATAGTACACACCTTTATCCACAGTTTTAGCCTTATTTCCTATAGAACCTGGGGACAACGAGTAAGTGTTCCCTTACCGGCGTGCCCTTTGAGTATTGTCTTTAATTTGTGCGGCGTAGGGGAATCGGACCCCTGTCCAGCGATTGGCAACCGCTTGTACTACCATTGTACTAACACCGCATCACGAGCACACAATTCAAGCCATTTCAATATCTTCTTTTTCAACCCTGTGCTCGATATTATAGTCATTCCCACACCAAATTGCAATTTCCTAACCTTCTCTTTTCCTACGATAATCTGTGTTTTATGAAATTGGGTTTTAGGTACCAAAAGCTCTTTTGACCATATATTTAAACACTCTTCTGCATTATGATCTGGGTAAATAACAAGCGCGCATCTAATATCTTCTCTTGGGATATCTAAATATTTCAAAGCAAACTGAATAAAGATTTTATGTAAATAAAATTCTGAATTACTAATCCGTATAAGACCTCTATTTACCTTGTCTCCTTCCCCGGCATAAATCATTAAACCTGCCATAAAAAGTGGTTGTGTCTTAAATACTTTATAATCTTCCGCTGCTTTATTTTGAATTACTTCGTACTGCGCCGATAGTTTCTCTTGCCTTCCCTCGTTTAGCCTTCGAATACGCTCGGTACTCAATGCAATGTTATTATTTATATTTCTGCTTTCAATATGTTTGGACCACTCAACCCCTTTAAACCAGGCACACAGGGTTGCTCGAGATATATCAACCTCTTTTTGTATTTCTCTATACGATTTCCCTTTTCTTCGAAGTTCAAAAACTTTTTCTTTGTCCTTTCTCATCGTATAAATTGTATCACAGTGGTTCGGTTTCCTTAATATGTAAATCTGTGTATAATTGTTATAAATTAACAATTAATTTAATTCTGCACCCGTAGTGAAATGGATATCATATCCGCCTTCGAAGCGGCTGTTCCAGGTTCGAATCCTGGCGGGTGCACAAAACGAGCGTTAGCGAGGTGTTTGTGCACCCGAGAACGTGAACCGCTTCACGTTCGGCCAGGATTCGAAAGACTTTTCGTTACCTGCTGGAAGCAGGTCGAAAAGTACCTGCCGATGTAATCGGCGAATCCTGGCGATTTAGTCACACAAAATCCTGACCCAGTAGGTCAATCTGCTGATTGAGCGACGGCAAAGGATTATCTGTGGCCGAATCCTAATCACCACCACCGATATAATCGGCGAATCCTGGCGAATATGGACTGTATTGTGTCCCCATTTCACATGAAACTACCCTTCTCCCCCAATTTAATCCCCGATTACGTTACACATGTAACACAAACCATTGAAACCGCTGGTTTTGAGGCTTTTATCGTGGGTGGTTGTGTTCGTGATCTTATTATGGGCCGTACTCCAAAAGACTGGGATGTAACAACAAACGCCACACCAGAACAAATCATTCCCCTATTCGAGAAAACCGTCTACGAGAACAAGTTTGGCACAGTCGGCGTCGTTTTCGAAGAAAACAACGCCGACGTTACACATGTAACACCTAGTATTGTTTCACGTGAAACAAATATGGGTATTTCACATGAAACTGACCCCACTAAACCCTATAACCTAAACCCTAAACCCTACATCGTCGAAGTCACTCCGTATCGTACTGAGACGACATATTCCGACTCCCGTCATCCAGACAAGATCAAGTTCAGTAAAAACATCGAGGACGACCTTATGCGTCGTGATTTCACGTGTAACGCAATGGCTTACCGAGTTTCAGCGCCATCTGAAGAGCAAAAAGTCCTTATCGATCTATATAAAGGACAAGAAGATATAAAGGACATGTCCTTAAAGACAGTAGGAGACGCGCAGGAGCGTTTTTCTGAGGATGCCCTACGAATGCTCCGTGCAGTACGATTTGCGGTCAATTTGGGCTTCACAATAGATAGTGGTGCAATTGATGCAATCACCAAAAATAACGAACTTCTCAAAAAGATATCCACAGAACGAATCCGTGATGAATTTGAAAAAATAATCCTTTCACCAGAACCAGCTGTGGGTGTGGGAATGTTACAGAAGTTTGGATTACTCAAACACTTCATTCCCGAACTCGAAGAGGGAATTGGATGCGAACAGCTTGGCGAACACATCTTTGATGTCTACGAGCACCTTCTTCACGCACTCCAGCAGGCCGCAGACAAGAGCTGGTCGCTTGAGATCCGCCTTGCCGCGCTATTTCATGATATCGGCAAACCGAAGACTCGCCGATACGACGCCACAAAAGCCGGGGGAAAAGGGAAGTACACATTCTACGGCCACGAAGTAGTAGGCGCACGAATGGCACAAAAGATTATGGACCGTCTTCGCTTTCCAAAGAAAACCACAGATTTAGTTGTTTCATTGGTTCGTCAGCACATGTTCTTCTCTGATACTGAGATGATTACACTCTCAGCTGTGCGTCGCTTAGTAGCAAAAGTAGGGAAGGACAACATCTGGACACTTATGAACGTTCGCGAATGTGATCGCGTGGGTATGAAAAAGAAAGAAGCTCCATATCGTCTGCGCAAATATCATGCCATGATCGATCAAGTACTTCGGGATCCAATCTCCGTAGGACAGCTCGTAGTAGATGGAAACACACTCATGAACGAGTTACACATGAAACCAGGACCCCGCATGGGCTGGATGTTGCACGCACTTCTCGAAGAAGTGCTCGATGACCCAACAAAAAATACTCGAGAATATCTTGACGCAAGAGTAGGGGAGCTGGAAAAACTTTCTGACCAAGAACTCAAAGCTCTCGGCGAAGAGGCGAAGAAAGCCAAGGAGGAACTAGAGGAAAAGGAAGTTTCTGAATTACATGCAAAACACAGGGTGAAGAAATAAAAAAACCAGTCTTAAGAGACCGGTTTTGGTATAAACATTGAAAACACTCCGATAAACAAGGAATCACTTTTTTTGAAATCAATAAGGTTCCTCAGCAGACCTTGTTCTGAAACTGAGAACACCTCTGTTATTAAAGCTTCAAAATCACCAACCTCTTCTGTTTTTGCGTAGTATAAGCCCCAGAAAAAATTTGTGAGGAATTTATATCTTAGTGATTTTTCATACAGATGAATCAATACACCAGACGAAACACCGACCGTGGGGAATGAATGTAAGAAGTGAATGATATTATCAACACAGGTAATCTTTTCAATATTTGTATCTTTGAGCGACTTCACTGTTTGCACCCTATCAAGTAACTCTTTACTTTGAACGCAAAAAGCATAATGGAGTTTACACATACAATATAAAGATTAGTTTAGTATGAGATTACTCCCTACAAACTGATACGTCAACATCAAAAATTACTCTAGATCAATCGAAATCGGGCAGTGGTCTGAACCATACCAATCAGAGAGAATTTTTGTATCTTTCACGCGTGGCATAAGTTTGCTTGAAGCCAGAAAGTAATCAATGCGCCAACCCACATTGCGTTCTCGAGCGTGTGTGAATTGATCCCAGTACGTATACGCATCTGTTTGTGTAGGGTAGAAATGGCGAAACACATCGGTGAATCCGTGTGAGAGGAATTCATCCATCCATGCGCGTTCGACCGGCAAGAATCCAACATGCTTGCTGTTTTCCTTCGGACGAGCAAGGTCGATCTCTTCGTGTGCCACATTCACATCACCAGTCACAAGTACGGGCACTTTTTTGGCAAGCTTATCAACAAACGCAAGGAAGGCGTCGTAGAAGTCGAGCTTGTACTGCAATTTCTCTGGAGCACCGCCACCGTTAGGGAAGTAGCAATTAATGAACACAAAATCCTTGAAATGGAGTACTAGTGTGCGTCCTTGTTCATCAAATCGGGGAATACCTAAGTATTCCACCTTAATAGGCTTTTCTTTGGTATACACAGCAACACCACTGTAACCTTTTTTATATGTCGAAGTAGCAAAGTAGGAATGATAACCAGGAATATTCACCGCTTCATCTGGAAGTTGCGATGGATCGCACTTGGTTTCTTGAATTGCAAGAATATCTGGCTTCTCCTTTTCAAAAAGAGGGAAGAAGAGATTGTCGCGAAGCGTAGCTCGCAAGCCATTGGTGTTCCAGGAGATGATTTTCATAAAATCATTAAAGCATGAAAACCGATATGTAACCATGTCGCCCCGGACTTGATCCGGGGTCCATGTGGATTAAATGGATCCCGGATCAAGTCCGGGATGACCCAAAGTGAGAATTAAAAAATAGGATTTTTTAGAACACGAATTCAAATGCTTGACAAATAATGTAAAGGGTGTATACTAGTATTAACTAAACTTAAAAAACAATGAAAAAGATCATCTCGCCGCACGCATGTGGCAATCCCGAAAAAAACTTTTTTATTAACACTCTCCGTACCGGCGCCGGCACCTCTAACCAGCTGAATACATAAAGCGGCCAATAGGGCGATTGGGTATGTGAAAATGATTGTCCAAGCCAGAGTTGCAGGACAAATTTAAAGAGAGCATCCAAATTGGGTGCTCTTTCTTTTTTACGTGCATTTATACTGAATACTATATACAAATTTTCTATTTTTTCTTAAGTAGTACAACAGCAAAATCGACATCCTTCATGCCAAACGGAGTGTCGTGGTCGATATGACGAATTTCAAAATCTTTTTCAAATAATTTCGTAATTTCATCGTCAGAGAAGAAATGATAGTGTACACCTTCCTTTTCAAAATCAGCGTTATCACTCTTTTGTGGTTTCCACGACAAAAAATTTGGAGAATTTTTTGAGAGGACCACAAGAAAAAAGAATCCACCTTGTTTAAGCACTCGTGTAATTTCAGAAACATATACCGAATAATCAGCAGGAGTAAGATGTTGAAGCAACCCAATATCAGATATACCATCAAAACTCTGGTCGGCAAGCGGAATATCGAGCGCATCTCCTTGCATAAACCGCAACTGCTTCTCAAAACCCCCATCTTTAATCATATTGTTGCCTCGAGCCACGAGTGTAGGATTGTTTTCGAGCCCAATTGCTCGATAGCCAAGATCGGCAAGATCAAACAAGAGTCGTCCACGTCCTGCTCCAACGTCGAGAATAAGCGCGCCTTGTGGAAGATAGAGAGCGAGTTCATGAGCCTTGCGTTCAAAAGGAATCGCAGTCCATGCATCAGTACCAGTTCGATACGCTTGCGCAAAAAAATCATTTTGAGTTTCGTAACTCATATGTTAATTAGTATACAGTATTTAGTATACGGTATACAGTATAAACACACAGTTATTTATCGATCGCAGTTTTGTATAGAGCTGAAATAAGTTTATTAACTACTTCTGCTTGTTCTTCAAATAATCTAAATGTAACAGTGCTCATAAATCCAAGATCTCGTGAAGCAATACATTGATTTTCGAGTTCTGCGAGAGAAGTCTTTGCCATAGTATAAAAATGTATTTTGTCTTTTGCTGTAGTTCTACCAAAGCCTTCAGCTATATTTGATGTAATGGAAATAACCGCCCTACGCATTTGGTTTGTTATACCAAAACGCTCGTCAGCTGGAAAATCCTTTGTAGTTTTATAAATCAAAAGAACAAGCTGATGAGCCTTTTGCCATGCAATTAAGTGGGTAAATTTTTGTATTTCTGAATTTCCCATACTGTATACAGTATACCGTATACTAAATACTATTTTTTAGAGTGAAACTTCTTATGAATCTCTTTCAACTGTTTATCCGTTACGTGAGTATATATCTGTGTGGTTTGAATATTGGCATGACCGAGCATTACTTGCACACTTCGAATATCAGCTCCGTTTTCAAGAAGATCAGTCGCAAATGAGTGACGCAAAATATGCGGAGTAACCTTGCGAGAAATACCAGACTGCACGGCGTATTGTTTGACCATGCGCTCAATCGAGCGAGGCGTTAGTCGCAAGTCATCTTTAAGCTTTGAGCTTTGAGCTTTTGGCTTGTTACGTGAGACTTGAATAAACATCGGCTCGTCCATATCTTTGCGCTTGGCAAGATATTTTTTGATCGCATCCTTTGCTTCATCAGAAAGAAACACCACGCGCACCTTTTCGCCCTTTCCGCGAATCGAAAATTCATCTTTTGATAGATCAAGATCGCGATTGAGCGAACAAAGTTCGGCAAGACGAAGTCCTGTCGAAAAGAACAATTCCATGATGGCCTTGTCGCGGAGTTGAGCGACCGATGGTTCTGGAGATATGGCACCGTTTTCATTTTGAAGCGGAGCTTTGAGCAAACGTGACAGTTCGGAACTTGTCATCAAGTCGAGTTGTCGCTGACCAACCTTGGCAAGTTCAATGCGATCAGGGGAGAGTGAGGTAATTCCGCGCTTCATCATATATTTGAGAAATCGTCGCAATGCAATGAGATGATAGTTCTGCGTATTCTTTTTCATCGTAGCGCTCGACTGACCGCGCACTTTCACACCCTCCGAACGATTGAGATTGAGACGGAATTCGCGCACAACATCGTCGGTAATATCTTTCGGTGATGTAATTTTGGAAAAAGTAATGAGTCTGGTGATGTAGCGGTCATAATTTCCAACCGTTTTTAAACTCGAACCGCGTTCGATTTCCATATATTCAAGAAACTCGCGTTTCATTCGTTCGATTTCAGTAGCCATACTATATATAGTATACCAAATAGAATGTCGGAAAATAATAATACTGGTACAGGCCTGCCGTATATAGCCCTCTTGCAATCTTTTCCATTCCATGCTACTATCACTGGGCTATGTTAAAGACAAAAAAGAAAGCAGTCGTCGTCAAAAAACACCAGAAACACGAGACAGATACTGGCTCAACACCAGTTCAGGTCGCGATTATATCTGCACGTATCGACGAACTCGCAAAACATCTTAAAACTCACAAGAAAGACAACCACTCTCGCCGAGGTCTTCTCAAAATGGTTGCTGATCGTCGTACTCATCTCAAGTATCTTGAGAAGAAAGACAAGGGAGCTCACGCAGCACTTCTCAAAACTTTGGATCTTAAATAAAAGGAGCTCCGCAAAACATACTCTTGCGAAACACGAAAATCCCTTGCTAGGGATTTTCTCCTTTCAGCGCCAGTCGCGCTTGCAGAGGTTTCGCAAGAGTATGTTTTGACTCCGCAGAGTCGGTAGCCCGAATACAAACCCTTTTGTGTTACACTTATTATGTTCTCTTTTTCATAAGTCGTGTTCAATTTTTTATAAGTCGAATTATTTTAATAACAATTTAGATCATTAGGCACTAGGCTCTAGCAGAAAATCTGCATTCCCTAAATCCTAATTATCTAGAGCCTAATTTTCTATGAGTATAATTAAACATCCGGATCAGCGTGTCGCCGTTTTTATCGACACGCAAAACATCTATCACAGTGCCCGCAATCTCTATAAGTCGTACGTAAACTTCGGTAATGTCTTAAAGGAAGCCATTGCCGGACGCAAACTCATTCGTGCCGTTGCTTATGTCATTACCTCTGAAGCAGGGGATGAGAAAGCGTTCTTTGATGCACTCACCAAGGTTGGAATCGAAACCAAAACCAAAGACCTCCAGGTGTTCTCGAGTGGCGCAAAGAAAGCCGACTGGGACGTAGGTCTCGCAGTCGACGCAATCAAAATGTCTCACAAAGTCGATACGGTCATCATCATCTCCGGCGATGGCGACTTCATCCCGCTTGTCGAATATCTTCAGATGAACGGAGGGACACAGGTCGAAGTCGTAGCCTTCGGCAAATCAACTTCGATGAACCTCAAAGAAGCCTGCGACGACTTCCTCGACCTCTCTGAAAATCCAAACAAATATCTCATGCGTGCGGGGCGACGCTAGTCGCAAATTAGGAATCGACATGTACTCATGTCGTCCCAGACTTGATCCGGGATCCACGAATCTGATCTGAATGAAGAATAAAAATACCTTTAGAAATAAGGGTATTTTTTGACGCAGGAAAAGAATCTGGAAAAATGCTTGACAAAATCAAGTTAAGATGCTATCATATATTTAATTCGGTTACCTTCATTTTTGAAGAGTAACTGAAGGCATCGAGGATCCAACGAGAGATGTGCCACTGCGCCATCAATTTTTGACCTCATTCGTTTTGCCGGAGGTGGATTGCACAGCAGTGCAATATTACCTGCCAGGTGTTGGATTGCCGGATGGAAACCGGTGGGAAGTATTCCCGAAGTCATCAACTGAGTTCCCGTTTTGTTCTTTCCTTTCTTGAAAAATAAAAAAGGAAAATCAAACCACGTAATGTTGATGTCCCGGACAGAGCGTCCAAAATCGGTAGCCTAATAGAAGGGTAGGCTCGCACCACGGAGTGCAATACTGATGAGGAGTGCAGCGTGTGCTTAATAAAGATTTCTTTCGTTTTTGTGAAAAGAAAAGCTGCAAAAGCATCATTGCTCAACAATGGGAAAGAAGTTGTTGAGAAGTTTGCGGGAAAAACCTGCAAAGCATACTAAAGAGCCATCCGGGTAAAACTGGATGGCTCTCTTACATTTTAGATGTACTTTTTTGGGATTTAGAGTAGAATCGAATTGGGCGACATTATTACATAATTGTTCGCGTTCGGACGTATAGAATTGCATTAGATTGGCAATTTTACGGTCCGAATACGAACTCTAACTCATAGAACTTACAGAGGCGGATGCAGTTCACGACGCGAGCGAGGCTTGTGACTAAAATGTACATGGGGTACATTGCGGGAACAAACGAGCGAGGCAACAAAGAAATGCGCCGCATATGGAAGTTCTATCAAACATATGCATTCCAAGGAATACTCTTTAGAAGTAGGTGGTCATACCATGACTGCGGTTTTTTCTGATCTTGCCGATCAGGCCAATGGTTCGGTGATCCTCAAATGTGAGGACACTATTATTCTCGCAACTGCTGTCATCAGCAAAAGTGACAAAAACAATCCGGGCTTCTTCAACCTCACCGTTGAATACCTTGAAAAGTTTTACGCGTCAGGCCTCATCTTGGGGGGACAATACAACAAGCGTGAAGGTCGCCCTTCTGACGAAGCGATTCTTTCAGCGCGAATCATCGACCGTACCATTCGCCCACTCTTTGCACATCACATCAAAAACGCCGTGCAAGTCGTCGCGACAGTGCTTTCTGTCGGTCGCATGGATCCAGGCGTCATGGCGGTCAATGCATGTTCGCTCGCACTCGCTGTTTCAGATATTCCATGGGCAGGACCAGTGGGAGCAGTACTCGTCTCAAAACCAAAAACAGGTGGCGAAATGGCACTTGATCAATACGTGCCAAACACTGGTGAATCAAATTACGAACTCGACCTCACGATCTGTGGAAAGGAAGGAAATGTTGTCATGATCGAATCAATGACATACGAATACGATGAGTCATTAATGAACACTGCACTCGACATGGCAATGCCAGCAATCAACGCGCTCGAGAAATGGCAGCGCGACATCGTCGCAGAAATCGGTAAACCAAAGAAAGACATGCCGGCTCCAGTACTTCCGGAGGAGGTCAAAAATCTTTTCGCATCGACTGTCGGACCAAAGCTTCCAACTATTTTCGGTACAGAACCAAAGAAAGTAACAATGGCACTCGAAGAAGAATGGAAAAATATTCTCTCTGAAAAGTTTCCAGGTGAAGAAAACGAAAAAATGTTGGAAGTTGCAGAAGACTATTTCAACGAAATGGTAGACGAGTTGTTCCACGTCAAAGCGCTCAAAGAAAACGCGCGTGCCGATGGACGCGCGCTCGACCAAGTTCGTGCACTCTATGCCAAGGCTGGAGACTTTTCTCCGGTGCTTCACGGAACAGGAATCTTTTACCGTGGAGAAACTCACGTGCTTTCAATTCTCACACTCGGTGGACCAGAAACTGCGACTGCAATTGAGGGAATGGAAATTCGCGGAACCAAACGTTTCACTCATCACTACAACTTCCCAGGATATTCTGTGGGCGAGACTGGACGCTTCGGTGGAATCAACCGTCGCGAAATGGGACATGGATTTCTCGCCGAGAAAGCATTGTATCCAATGATTCCGGACAAGATGGATTTTCCATACACCATCCGCGTCGTTTCAGAATCGACTGCATCAAACGGATCAACATCACAAGCATCAATCTGTGCATCAACCATCGCACTCATGGACGGAGGCGTGCCAATGAAGCGACCAGTTGCCGGAGTGGCAATGGGACTCGTACTCAACGTACAGAATCCGACTGAATACAAAATCCTCACCGACATCCAAGGACTCGAAGATCATCATGCCGATATGGACTTCAAAGTTGCCGGAACACGAAATGGAGTCACTGCACTTCAGCTCGATATCAAAGTAGGTGGCGTACCAGTACAAGCAATCAAAGACGCAATGGTACAAGCAAAGAAAGGACGTCTTGAAATCCTCGACGTGATCGAAAAAGAAATTTCTGCACCACGTGCTGACATTTCAGCAAGTGCTCCAAAGATTCTCGTCATGCACATTCGTCCAGATCAGATTGGGGGAGTGATTGGTAGCGGAGGAAAGACCATCAAAGCAATCCGTGAAAAGACTGGTGCCGAACTCACCATCGAAGATGACGGAACAGTCTACATCACGGGCAAGAACGGCGCAGCAGAAGCAGCACTCGTGATAGTTCAAGAGATGACACACGAATATAAGATTGGCGAAGAGATGGAAGGGGAAGTGGTAAAACTTCTTGAAGTTGGAGCGATCGTAAAGATCAGTTCTTCAGCTGACGGAATGGTGCACATTTCCGAACTCGCTCCATGGCGCGTCAACAAAGTGACCGATCTTGTGAAAGAAGGAATGAAAGTGCCGGTCAAAGTCGTAGGCGTAGACCTCGAACGAGGACGTATCTCGCTTTCGATCAAGGCTGCAAAACCAGACTTCTTCCCGAAGCCTGCAGCACCTGAAGCTCCGAAAGTATAATAAAACTGAACACAGAAAAATCGTCTTACATTAGTAAGACGATTTTTCTTTTATGCTATGATAATTAAATATATGGAACCAAACGGACTCGTCGACATCAATGCGCCAACGCCAGAAATAAATCCTGACGTAATGCCTACTCCGGCAATTACTCCACATTCTGAAAAGGCTATTTACATTGCAAAACACAATAGTCACATTCAACCAGTGCGCACTTTTTCGTCTGACTTAGCTGATGCAGTACGCGAACATGGAGGCTCTGTGGTAAAAATCGCGATTGCAGAAAATGAAAAAAAGCAGAAGGAGTATGAGGAGGTGTCTATTACTTCACGCAAAAACATCGTCTTCAGTACACTTGGAATAATTCTTCTGGTCGGAGCAATCATTGGAGGCGTTTGGGTATACAAAGTCAAAACAAAGCCGGTGGAAGTCGTGCAAACACCCGTAGTACAACAGTCGCTTATCTTTTCTGAAAGCAATCAAATTATCGACGTCGTTGATGCAAGCAGTATGGAATCGGCAGGCCTTCTTACTTCAATCAATACAATCGTCAATGCTCCAAATATTCAATCCGGTACAATAAAAAATATCGTCGTCACACAGAACGGACAGCGAATTGCTGCTTCACAATTCCTTGAGGGAATTCGTGCAGAGCATGCACCTTCGGATTTCCTTCGAACGCTTTCAAATGAGTACATGCTCGGCACGTATCTCTACACTGACAACAATCTCTTTTTTGTACTCAAAGGATCGGCTCATGATTTCCTGCTTTCGGGAATGCTTGAATGGGAGCCGTTTATGTTAGCAGACCTCGCACCACTTTTTGCAATCGATGTCACAGGAGAAAACGCTCGACTTCTTGATACCAAAATGAGTGATGTCGTACTCGACAATCATGACGCACGCGCCGTGCTCGACACGAGCGGGAAGCCAGTATTCTTCTATTCCTTCATTGATCCAAATACTATCCTCTTTGCCAAAAATCCGAAGATCATTACCACGCTCGTATCACGAATGTGACAAACTCTAATTTCTAAGTCCTAAACTCTAAAAATACGGATTCTATAGAACTTAGATTTTAGTGTTTAGAGTTTTCTTTTTTCGTGATATATTGTCTACATGACTACCGAATACAAACGAAAACTTGAAGAGGAAAAAGCTGTGCTCATGTCCGAACTTGCAAATCTTGGAAATAGAGATCCCAAGAGTCACGAGTGGGAAGCGACTATCAGCGAAGCAGTAACAGAAAATGCCGACATGAATAGTTCAGCTGACCGCTTCGAAGATTTTGAAGAAAAGAGCGCGCTCATCACTCCACTTGAAGCAAAACTTACACAAGTAGAACAAGCACTTGAGAGAATTGAAAAAGGCACATTCGGTAAATGCCGAGTATGCCATGGACCAATCGAAGAGGCTCGACTCAACGCAAATCCCGCAGCAGAAACTTGCATCGCACACCTCGAAGCCTAAGGCTTCGAGGTGTGTTTGTTTATGGGCAGACTTTATAAACTTTACGACTAGAATATTCATGGATCCCGGATCAAGTCCGGGACGACATGAGTACATGTCGCTTTAAACTATTTCTTATGTCATTCGCTCGAGTATTCTCAGCTCAAACCGAACTTCTTTCTGGAAGGATTGTTTCCGTAGAAGTCGACACTTCAAAAGGTATGAACAACTTTTCGATTGTGGGACTCGGTGACCGAGCAGTGGACGAAGCTCGCGACCGTGTGGGATCAGCGCTCAAAAATTCTGGTTTTGAATCTCCAAAACACAAAAATCAAAAAACAATCGTTTCATTGTCGCCAGCCGATTTGAAGAAAGAAGGTTCACATTTTGACCTTGCGATCGCAGTTGGATATCTCATCTCCGAAGGACTCTCGACAAAGAACCTTGATAAGTCCTTGTTTATAGGGGAACTCGCACTCGATGGAGGCATTCGACCAACTCGCGGGATCTTGGCAATTGCGCTCAAAGCAAGAGAACAGGGTTTCACAGAGATTTTTGTACCTAAAGAGAACGCGCTCGAAGCGACACTCGTTGAGGGACTCGCGGTATTTCCCGTGTCGAAACTTGATGAATTAGTGAAGAATCTGAATACAAAAACGGAATCACAAAACAGACTTGTGCCTTTTTCTAGAGATACTGGTGCGACTCCATTTTCAAAACCGGAAACAGACTTCGGCGACATTATCGGACAAGAGTCTGCAAAGCGTGGTCTCCTCATCGCAGCCGCTGGTGGACACAACATCATCATGTACGGACCACCAGGATCTGGAAAGACAATGCTTGCACGCGCACTTGCTGGAATCTTGCCAGAACTTTCACAGAACGATGCCATGGAAGTCACCGCAATTCATTCAATCGCTGGTGGCAAAAATATTACAGGCCTCCAATCCATCGCTCCGTTTCGATCACCCCACCACACTTCATCATATGTTTCCGTGATCGGTGGAGGCACATTTCCAAAACCAGGCGAAGTTACACTCGCACATCGCGGAGTTTTGTTTCT
>CAYVZI010000003.1:0-89065 GCA_964456475.1 uncultured Candidatus Saccharibacteria bacterium
AGGTGGTAGCGCCCGCAAGGGCTTGGAAGTTCAAATCTTCTCCCGTGCACAATAGACGACTCTGGAATACTTTTTCCAGAGTCGTCTTGCTATGTAAGGCTTCAAGAGGTTCCAACCGGTCCAATTCTTCATTCAACATTTTTGCGATTCTCTTTACTGGCTCTATCCATTCTTCCCTTGATACATCAAGCTTTTTATCCTTTATACGGAGGTTCCAACCGAGACTTACGAGAATGCCGCGTTTAACCTCCGGATCTCCTTCTTTAAAGCGTTTAACAGCCAGTTCCGAGAAGGTAAAGAGTTTGTCTGCCGTATCGAGCCAATTAGTCACATTGCTGTCTGTGGAGTCAATTAGGGCCTTTAAGCGGTCCTTCTCGCGTTCCGCATCCACTTTGCGTTCCTGAAATTGAACATCGTTAATAAGACCGCTAGCGCGCATATCAATGAGGCCATCAATCTTTTTCAGAGAGGCGTCGTAATTCTGTTTGTTTGATTCATTTTGAGCATAGATCGCTTTAAATTGATTCTCATTTTCAGAGCGAACCCAGTCCATCATGAAGTCATGGATTTTTTCTGGAATTTGAATCTGATTCAGGATCACTTCAACCTGTTCCTCAAGAACACTTTCTTTCACAACCTTCTGATCACAGGGTATATTTTTGCGCTTAGTGCATCCGTAGTAGGTGTAGTGGTGAATATTTCCGTTCTGTTGTTTTTTAGTTTTTGCGTATCCTGTAATAGCACAGTCGCATACACCACAATGAAGGATACAGCCTGCATAGGCGAAGGAACGACGAATAGGACGTGCGCGTCCAGTTTTACCGATCATATTTTGGACGCGGTTAAATTCCTCTTTGGTAACCATGGGGGTATGAATCCCTTTGTATGTTTCGCCACTTCCTCGAGGCCATTCAAATTCTCCGCTATAGAACGGATTGTTGAAGATGTTATAAATTTGAGCCTTTGAAAGTTTTTGATTATTACGGTTGCGAAGCCCCCAGTCGTCAGTTGCTCGCTTTAGGATTTGGTAGGGAGTAAGTGTCCCCGTAAGCATCAAGTCCCACATTTTTCTTATTATAGGAAATCGAAGAGTATCAGTCTCACGTTTACGAGCACCCTTAATGCCACCTCGATCAGTCGAATATCCAAGTGGAGGACATCCAGGGTAAATGCCTTTGCGTGCGCAGGTAGTCATTCCAACTTTTACATTGTAAGCGGTTCGATCATTCTCAAGTTTTGCTGTTAGTGACTGTAGTCCAAACATGAATTGTTCCATTGAATCTTTGGAGTAAGTTTGCTGCTCAGTGATTACGGTTTTGAGAAGACCCTCATCGGTGAGATACATCATCTGGCCGGAGTCTTTCATATTGCGAGAGAGGCGGCTGATTTGCCAAGTGATGATTCCATCCGCTTTGCCTTTCTCGATCATGTTCATCATTTTATCGAAGCCTGGGCGTCCCGGAGTTTTAGCGGAAAGTTTTTCTTGGATTGTTTCTACTATCGTGATTCCATATTTTTCTTTGAGGTTTTTTATTACCTCGGCTTGGCTCTCCATTGAAAGCATTTGTTTCTCTTTGTCGTCCGTGGATTTACGGAGATAGGCAATATACTTGGTACCTTTTAGTTCTGTATTCATATAAGTGATGTTAAAAACTCAAAAGAGGGGATAGCAGTTAATCGTCTTAAGTTGCTACACATAAGACTCTGCTAGCCCCTCTATTGGGCTTAAAACGATTAATAATAAACCTTATGTGTAGCAAACACACTATAGCATTATGATTTCTTCCTCGGAAGTTTTTGCTCCTGGTAGAGAATTTTGTAGAGTTGAGAAAGTTTGTCTAATTCTTCCTGTGCTCGAGACTCATCCAAAACAACCTTATATTCTTTTGAATATAATTCTATGAATTTTTTTAGTTGTTCCGGTGAGACTGGCATGTGGTGTTTAGAAATTACCGTCAGTATCGTCAGTTTTTTCGATGGGTAATTTTTTTTCTGGATTAACTTCGCTAATTTTCATCAAGGTAACTTCTCTAATTTTTCCGTCAGAAGTGCTTTTAAAAACAATACCTGCTTCTTTAAGAGGCACCTTTATCTCATTAATTCGGCGCATTAATATATTTGACCCTTTGGGCCAGTATTTTTCGAAGATATTAATATCCTCTACAAATGCCGTAGTTGTAAGTTTTTGAAGAAGCTCCGATGCCGTACCCGACCACTTATTTTTGTCAGACATAAAAGAAATAATTGCGGACCCAACTACGTTCTCGTTAAGAGTCGTCCAGGTTTGCTGCTCTATATTTCTTTGGTAGGCGGAAAGAAAATCTTCTTTCTTGAATCCCAAAGCTTCGGAAATTGCACAACCCCATAGAGCAAAGTCGGCCATTCTCGGTAGTGCTAAATCTTTTGCATTAATTGTTGATTTTATCTGAATGGCTTTCACGAGAGTATCGAATATTCCACCTAAAATTGTAGGCAGATCTCGCTCGAAATTTTCATTAATTTCTATTTCTGATTTACGGTCACGAGATTCAATTCTTTCTAGTTCAATCAGAATACTTCGTTCGAGTAGGTCAGCACGAGTTGTTACAATACTGATGCCGTTAAGGCCCACACTACGCTTAAAGTTACAGATTTGGTCCTCATCATCCGTATATAATATTCGTTTCGAGAATCCACTACCCGTTGCTGTTTTGCATAGGAGATCGGAAATTTCCTCTGAAACATGCGATACGTTGTCAAATAAAACAAAATCGTTATGATCGAGAATTTGAATTAATTCTTTTACGCTACTAGGGAGACTCAGTACCTCTAAGAGCGAGGGATCTTTTATTCGTCTTAATATTTTGGAAAGGGTTGATTTGGCTGAGCCTTGTGATCCAAAAATAATTAGAATCGCACGTCCGATGTCAGGAACAAAACAGCTGATAATATATACGAGTAATAATAATCTATGGTCTGGGTTGGTGATGTTCACATAATTGAAAATCAGGCTAGCATCGCCAGAATGCATCGGGGTAACTTGTGAACGATGGTGAGAATATCTTCTAAAAAGAATAGGGGGTTCATCACTAATCTCCCAGCCACTAGGCGTTATTTTCACGGCCTGCCAGGAGTCGTTAGTTAGGTCATACCAGATTTCGTTGTCTTTCCATGCTGATCGATTATTAAGAATAATTTTTTCTCCCTCAAAACGAGCTCTTCCTTCAAGCGCAGCAATGACACTTCTGATTGCTTCTCCGCTCGGCGTGTTGTGTTCCAAAGTCCAAAATTGATTACATAGCCAGTCCTTAAGATCACGGCCCCGGCAAGACCAGATTTCTTTGTGGTCTTTAACCTGAACCGCTACATATCCATTGTCTCGCTCGTCATGGAAGAATTCCATGTTTTTGGATTCGATTATTTCTAAAAGTATTTCTGTCTGTGATTTTCTCTCTTTCTTTTCTGGGTTATTTTTTTCAGATTTCTTTTGGTTGTTGTATTTTTTGATACTGTTCCAAACAGTGAGAAGCTCTTCTACTGAGAGTGGTTTTGAAATTTTTGTATTCCAGTCGACAAAATTATTCCAACCTGTAGTTTCTATCAGTTCTGAGGGTAGGGAAGACAGTATTTTACCGGCCATTGACGCAGCAGCTTCGTTTCTATTCCCCTCAACAATTTCTGATGGATCTTTTTGCCATAATTTTTGTTTGTCTGAGCTCTCTTTTCCAGAATAAATTGCTTTCATCATCCATTCTGGTATCTCAGCAATTTCCATTTCCTTCGGAGAACAATTTTGCATCCATTGGTAGCGTTTTCCTGAGTGATGGCTTGATGGAGGAAGAATTGCGTAGCCGGCATCACCTTTAATATCAACACCAACTCCAAAAAGTGAACCGTTTGAATTTGGTACTAGTTTCCCCGGATAGCGGAAAAATACGTGTGACCCACCCCCGCCTGTTTTTGAGCATACAGTAGGAGGCAGTTGGAACTCGGCCATAGAGCGGTTATGTTTTGCATCGATATCAAGAACAACTAAATTTGATATTGCTCCAGTGACAACTCCAATATTTGCGTCAGGCCATGTTTTGAACCACAGAACGATTTCATGCTCCGTAGGTAGTCTCGTCTGATAAAGCTTCCATTTGATCAATGGCAATTTTTTATCCTTTCCAATCGGAATAATGCTCCAACCTAAAGAACGAAGCTCTAAAGCTTCTAAGATTTTTTCTTTCATAGAAAATGACTTCCTTAATTAATAAGAAAATCCACTATTTACTTAGCAGGCTGCTGAACGCCAATATGGCGACCTGCCAAGTAAGCAGGGGACTTTACTTGATAGCGTTCAGCATGTTCGCCGTGGATTTATGAGTGAAAAACAAAAAAAGATAAACTGGGCGCTTATCTAGTGATTCTCTGATATATTCTCTTAAATGTTCTCGGTGATATTCTCTGAGCTATTCTCTTATATATTTTGGATGTATTTTCTGATGTATTCTCTAAAAAATTCTCTGAAGCATTACTGCTTCTGGCAGTATAAAACTATCAGAGAATAAAGCAAGTGCAAAACCTATTCGACACAGCTTAAAGAAAACTGTATTGTGTTGTTACAACTGAATAAAAAGGACCTAACCCCATCAGCCATGGTGGGTATCGACCGGTCGAAAATCTCAACGAAGACACTGAACCCCACGTTCAGCTCATTCTTCGTTGAGTCATATCGGGAAACTGGTATGGAGCCCTTAAAAGCTCGAGTCTGGCGTGGGGTTCAGTGTTACCCCGCGCTAGCTATTATCAGCTAGCTTTTTTATATGAACAAAAAATTAACATACGGAATTCTGTTCTTGATTGCAGTAATTGAATACGCATCCATCGCTTCTTTTGGTGGGGGCAATATGCTCGATCATACATTCAAGCTCGGCGGCGGGTTAATCGCTCTCTGTCTGCTTAGTTGGTTGTTTAGTCTTCCTGTGAGTATTGGAGCCACAGGGATACGCAAATTTAAAGCCTTTTCGATCACAATGCTTATTCTTGTGGCGATTCAACTGCCATGGAACGAAATTTCCATCACTTCCGAAAGGCTACTACTGGGCCTGATTCTTGGGTTGGCGCTAGGATTATTCTTCTCCGCTGTGGTTTTTATGAACAAGAAGAATGGATGATATAGCTGTTGATTTTTTAATAAGGTCGCTCTCCCTCAATGCTATACTAGGGGGACTTTATTTGTATTTCCGCTACAAAGAAATCAAAAAAGGACGCAGTCTCGGGCAATACGGAGAAAAAGACAAAAGAGGGTTGTCCACTTTGATGGCCGAAATATTTTTAGGGATGAACCTCTTTATGTTTTTGATGTTAGTGTTTACTTAAATCACTATGAAAAAAGAGAAGCAAATTCAATACTTCATAATAGAAACTACCCACCGCTCAGTAAGCAAGAGTACTTATCTCAAGTCAGTTAAAGCGGAACGAGTGAAAGAATATATCAGCCGAGTGGATGTCTCGACAAAAAAGATATTTTCAAGGAAGGAGCTGAATGAATTTATGGGCAAAGGGCATTTGAAAGGCCAGACCTTTGCCAAAAAGATATTCTTCCGCAGGGATGATATTAAGACACTAATCAATGAAAGGTCTCAGGCCATTTACGTAAAGCAAAAAAGTCTCTTTGTTTGATTCTTTGATTTAATCAAGTTTCGGGACTATAAAACAGAGTGATTTTGACATATACTTTAGAGTATATGAATCCTGCGCGTGGTGGTAAAAGAATAGGGGCCGGAAGAAAAAAGGGACTTGCAACCATCAAGGCTGAAGAGGCTAGAAACTATGCAGTTAAGCGTATCAGCGAAGAGCTTGAGCCAATTCTTACTGCGCAAATAGAAATGGCAAAAGGAGTTCATTATGAGATTGAAGATGAATCGGGGGTAAAAGTTATTTACCGCGAACTCCCTAACGCACAAGTTGCGGCGTATCTGTTAAATCAGCTTATCGGACGACCAAAGGAAACAATGGATATGAATGTTAAGCCACCTTTTTCGCTTATAGCGCTTGCGAAGCAAAGAGACGCCCTCAAGATGCTTGAAGAACATAGTTAATTTTTATATGTGCTAAAATACTTGTATACAGTTTAGGCTAAGAAACTGCTTAAATTTTCAACATGAAAACTTATACACCTACAACCGATAAACTAATACGGGCCGCTTTAATCCAAGATCTAGCAGAAGATTATAAGGATCAGGATGTAAGAATTATCGAGGAGTTAGGAATTTTACATGGATCAGCCCGGGTAGACATAGCCGTAGTGAACGGAATTATTCATGGGTATGAATTAAAAAGCGATCTTGATACCTTAAACCGTCTTCCGGATCAAATGAAGTTTTACAATTCTGTTTTCGATCAGATTACTCTTGTTGTCGGGACGAATCACCTTCACGAAGCAATCAAGATTGTTCCTGAATGGTGGGGGATTATGGTTGCTAAAACCTTAAGCGATGAGGTCTGTTTTTATGAAATAAGAGACGCCGAAGAAAACCCACTTAAACAAAGTGTCCCTACCGCGAGTTTACTTTGGCGAAATGAAGCCTTGTCGATATTGGAAAAAAGAAATCAAGCAAAAGGCGTCCGATCTAAATCACGAGATGTCATATACGAGCGTCTTGCTAGTGTCTTAGATACTGAAACTCTAAGAAAAGAGATTCGTACTTGTTTGGCGACTAGGACAAATTGGCGATCTGCTTAATTACGCAGACTAGGTGATGGTTGATCCCAGCACGAAGCCAAGTTTTTGGGTTGCCGGTCTCTTTACTGTTTACGTCTTTTCCCATTTTTACAATATAGCCATCCCCGTAACTAAAATTTTCCCCAAAAAATTCTGGTTGAGCAGCAAGGAGACTTGCTTGGGCGGGGTACTGCTTAAAGCCGATACTCTTTTTCCCACGAAGAGCCATTCCTTTCATGATTAACCACGTGTCATTTAGTGTGTATCTTATGCTCGCACTCGGGTTTGCTCCTGGAGTAAGATCTCGGGGGATAGCGTGTTGAATGGTGTAGTCAGAAAAAGATGGCTTGCGAGTAAGTTTATCTTTGAGCTTTAACCATAGACCCCATTCTTTTCTCGGGATATCATAGCGATCCGGACTTTTGAATTGCGAGAGATCGGGGGGGAAAGCTCCACCCGCTATGGTAAATGTTCGCCACTCAGAAAGTCGAGGAAGTTTGTTTAGTACAGATTCAATTTTTCCCTCCTCTTCGTCAATATTTTGCAAATCGACAAGCAAGTCTATTTTCTCGGGAGAGATTGCTGCCGCTGTCAAAAAAGCCTCAATTCTTTCGGGTAGAGTATTTTCTGTTATTTCTGTATGAGACAATCTCAAACAAAGTCCCTGGTTGGTCTTTTGTGCGAAAGAAAAAGCTACCTCTCTGGTCTGCACATCTGAGCCAAAATCTACGACCGGTATAAGATTGATTACTGGAATCATAAACAGATTCAGACCTTGGCCTTTGGTTAGCATTTCTTTCAGGGCATCAGAGCGTATCGAGCCGTCCAGAAGATGAACATCAATAAAGACTGGCTCTTCTCCCCAGTATTTGGATATTTGATCGGCAATTTCAGGTAGGTTTTTCTTAAAACCGTCAACAGATTCCTGCCACATTTGTTCAGGTGATTTTGGGTCTTCTCCAGCTTTATTTTGTGCTGGTGAGGGCATTACGAACTCGATTAGCGGGGTTATGAATTTTTTATCCGCTACAGGCACATGCCCAAGAGCCTCTTTCTCGGCGGCTTTCCATCTCAATATTGGAATGTAGTGTTTGAAGTTGAACATAAATTTACTTCCAGTTTATTTTAGGAAAATAATTCCTAACTGTAGCTTGGTTTATAATTGTGTTTAGGTATTGATAACGATCGCCATCGCGTCTCATTTTTCCGGCAATAATAGCTGGGTGCACTCCAATTTCTTTTGCTAAGCCTGCAGCTGCTACGGGGGAGGGGATTAATTTTGCTGGACTATTTTCCCATTTGATTTTAGGAATCAGCATTTCTCCGGCAAGATCATCAGCTTCTTTTTCAATAGCGTTAATATCCCCATTATCTAAGTCGTCAAAGAATAAATTGATATCCTTGTCATAGTGAAGAGCTATATGAGCCACTTCGTGCATAAGGGTGAACCAGAAATTATCAAGCCGATCATATCGGAGAGTAAGACCAATAACAGGATGGTCTTTGTTTGTCATAATCACGGCACCATCCAAATATGTTTTTGGAAAATGGCGTTCGATAATTAAACCAATTCCCACTTTCTTTAAATAATCAATCGCCTTAAGGGGACCTTGCTCATCAATACTTAGCCTTACTAAATTACGCATGAATTCAGTGTTTATAAATTCCTTTTTAAACACAGTTGGATATTTTAATTCCAATCCTTTTTTGAGAATATAACAAGACCAAGCAACCAGAGCCCTTTGATCCATTGGTCTCGAACCACGGTAATTAGTTTTTCTTGTCATACCTAAAGCAAAAGTAGGGGATCCGATAGGCGCAAAAAATTTCTCAAGAATTTTTTGAGCAGTGCTTTTTTGCACAGCTCCTTTAGGGAAGTATCCTCTTTCTTCCATTTCTTTTATTGGAAATTGCTCCCACGAAATAGCGTTTTCGTCACGAAAATTATCAGCTTCCTGTAGTAAAACTTTGGCTGGTATACCAAGACCAGTTTGGAGAGCTCTCATCATTGATAGGGTAAGGGGACGTTTTCGTGAAAGAATTTCTGAAACTTTACTCCTGCTACCTATGTAGGGGATTAGATCTGCCGGCTTAAGATTAGCCTGCTCCATGCGAAACAGAATAGCGTCGATCGGGTCGGGAAGGGTTTCTGGGAAAATCTTCGCTTCGTAGTCCTCAATTAAGGTCGCGAGAAGATTCAGCTTCTCGCCGTCCTCAGACTCAGGCTCTGGGCTAAGATCGATAAGCGCACTAACCATTTCGAGTGCTTCTTTGTAGTCTTCTTCAGTTTTTATTACTTTTATTTTATTCATAACTTTCTTTTTAACTCACCATTCCATATACTCATCATGAGTGCCTAGAATGACTATCAAAACGATTTCTCCTTTATAATCGACCTTGGTTTTCATGCGGTACTGTCCAATATCGAAGATGACAACCTTATCGCCTAGTATGCTGGCTCTGGGGTAGGCATCCTTAATATCCTGCGATGAATGCCAGTGTGCGGCCCTCGCTTCCTGCAGCCAAGAATCGGCTCGGGACCGTATGTCCGCATGCTTCTTCTTGAAGGCTGCTAATTTGTCGACGCCGATGACTTTCATTAAGGATGTGCGGTTATTACAGGAATAATGTTCCCTATTTGGGAAGTATATAATAAGTAACTTAAAATTGCAAGTCCTGGCTGTTATACACAGAATAAATTAGGTTTTTAACGAAAAGTATGGTATAATGTACTTATGCCCGGTTGGCGAAACTGGTAGACGCGCTCTTCTGAAAAGGTCCGGATTTAGAATCGGGAGTTTTTCAGAAAGAGCACCCTTGTGGTATGCGGGTTCGAATCCCGCACCGGGCACACTGTTTTTATGATACTGACGATATTTTCTCGATTCTCCACATATTCACGATAGGAAACCACGTATGATCCGCATTCTCTACGAAATAGTTTCTAACGTCGTCTAAAGGGAGCACAACGAAAATCGACCTTATTTTATAAGGTCTTTTTCTACTCCAATAATAAGGTTTGGACCACATCAGAAAATTGTCAGGGTTGACTTATACCCCCTAGGGGTATATGCTTATCCGCATGAAATACATGGACGAAAAAGATAAGGCAAAGATAGTTCGTCGCCTCAAGCTCATTGAGGGACAAGTTCGCGGATTACAGAAATTAATAGAGAACGATACCTATTGCATCGACGTTATTACTCAGACCTCTGCCGTAAAGCAGGGGCTTTCAAGCGTGGAAGACGCTCTCCTTGAAAATCATCTCGGTCATTGCGTGCATCACCAAATGTCTTCTGGTCAGGTCGGTAAGGCAAAAGAGGAGGTATTAAAAGTATATAAACTAAAGCGCAAATAATATGACTACTCCAAAAGTATACAAAGTTGTTGGAATGCACTGCGCGAGCTGTGTATCTCTTATTCAGAATAAGGTTCAGAAAATTGAAGGAGTGGAAACTTGTGACGTGGGACTCTCTGCGGAAAAAGCGACAGTTACATTCAAAGATGCGCCAGTTGCAATCGAGACAATCAATAAAACTCTCCATCCGTTCGGCTACTCATTTGAGGACACCGCCAACGAAGCGGCGGCTATGGGTATGTCGGAAATGGATCATGCTCGCATGGATCACAGTAAACAAAGCGGAGCAATAAACACCATGTCGGAGATGAAGTTTGTTATTCCGATGGTGATATTTTCTTTCATCATGATGCTCTGGGATGTACTCAGTAAGAATCATATCGTTCCCGAAATGTCGGAAACCGTATATGAATTTTTTCATCACCTTATGCCGATCTTTGCCACATTTGTACTCTTTGGCATCGGTCGCAAGTACATTCGAGCTGTTTGGATTTTCATTAAAACACGCACCGCCAACATGGACACCCTCGTTGGTATTTCAACGATTGTCGCCTTTATTTATTCCTTTGCCGTTACCGCTTTTGAGAAATCACTTGCTCCCTATTTAGATGTCACTTCCAATTTCTACGATGTGGTTATTGTCGTCATCGGACTCATTGCTCTCGGACAAGCACTTGAAGCTCGCGCAAAAAAGAAGACAAACGAGGCACTCCAAAAGCTTGCAGAACTTGCAAGCAAATCTGCGATTGTCGAGCGTGATGGTAAGGAGGTTGAAATCTCTATCGACCAAATCGTGATCGGAGATATCGTCGTAGTGAAGCCCAATGAGCGAATACCCGTTGATGGTGTTGTGGCTAGTGGATCAAGCAGTATAGATGAATCAAACCTTACTGGTGAGTCCGTGCCTGTAGACAAAAGTGCTGGTGATGCTGTTTTTGCGGGTACGCAGAACTTTCAGGGTATTCTTAAAATTCGAGTGGAAAAAGACAGTAAGGATACAGCGCTGTCGCAAATTATGAAGATCGTTGAGAGTGCCCAGAATTCTAAGGCGCCTATCGAGCGGACAGCCGATAAGATATCAGGCATATTTGTGTATGTTGTTATTGGTGTTGCGCTAGCGACATTTCTTGTATGGATCATTTTCGGTCCGGCTACCCTTGGATTTTCAAAAGCCTTTGCATTGGCTATTTCTACCATGATGGCAGTTTTAGTAATTGCATGTCCCTGTTCTCTGGGACTTGCTACGCCGACAGCAATCATTACTGGCGTTGGTACAGGCGCACGGCGCGGCATTCTCATCAAGAACGCCGAAAGCCTAGAGAAGCTCGCAAAAGTGAATGCAATTGTATTTGATAAGACAGGCACACTTACGGAAAATAAACTCTCCATCGAAGGGATTTTCTGCCAAGACAAAGATCACGTATGTGATGAAGAAGAGACCAAATTCAAGCAGTCGCTTATATACTCCCTTACCAAATCGTCGCGACACCCAGTCTCGCAGAGCGTCGCTACATGGCTTGAAGCCCAAGGAGCAAAAACGTTTCCTAGCACTCTCATGCGAGAAGTTTCTGGAAAAGGAGTGGTAGCGACAATCGAAAACAAAGAATACTATCTCGGCTCACTTTCGTACGCGACTGAAATAACGGGACAAAGTGAAGCTGTTATAAGGGGTGGTTTTGAGGAGAGCAGATTCGAGAGCGGCCGTGAATTATATTTGTTTGATACAAAGGAAATTCTATCACTCATAAAAATTCACGACACAATCAAAGCAGATGCAAAAGAGGAAATAGCAAAACTCAAAAAGCTCGGACTGCAAGTCATCATGGCGACTGGCGACCACAAAAAGACTGGCGAATCTGTTGCCAAAGAACTCGGTATCGATGAAGTGTTTACCGATGTAAAGCCAGAAGGAAAACTCGACATCATCAAAGAGTTACAGAGTAAGGGATTGAAAGTAGCAATGATCGGCGATGGTGTAAATGATTCACCTGCACTCGCTCAAGCTGATGTGGCGATATCGATGAGTGATGGATCAGACATTGCGATTGAGAGTTCCGACATTGTTCTCCTTAACGGCGATATCGGAAAAGTCGCAGAAGCGGTAAATCTTGCCAAGAAAACGAACCGTATTGTCTGGCAAAACCTTATTTGGTCTTTTGGTTATAACTCCCTTGGTATTCCAGTCGCGGCAGGTATCTTGTTCCCATTTTATGGCTTCCTGTTGAGTCCCGCACTGGCAGGGTCGATCATGGCATTTGAAAGCATTACGGTCGTAGCAAATTCATTGCGACTTAAGAATGTGAAATTATAAATTGTCGAAAATTATTAGGTTACTAAATAATTGAAATTTTTATGAAAATATCAAAAGTATTACATGTTGTGAGCGTTATAGTAGGTGCTATCGGAGTAGTTACATTTTTGGGTGCTGTTTTTAATAGCGTAAACGGCATGGTGTTTGGGGTTACAAAGATGGATTCATTGCTTTGTAGTGCAATTCTGATTCTAATTGCAACTTGGCTCCAAATCGCAACTATGCACCACATGATGCTTGAGAAAAATGGTGAGAAAATCTAACAATTGCGATTTATGAAATTATACACATTTCACGTAACTGGCACTCACTGCGCCTCATGCAAAATTCTCATCGAGGATATTTTGAGTGAGCAAAAAGATATTAAAAGATCAGTAGTTGATCTGAAAAAAGAAACAGTCACGGTAGAGACTGAGAGTGATCAAAGCCCTGAATCATTAGCCGAAATGCTGACGGCAAAGATAAAGCCGAATGGATACACTCTTTCAGTGGAGAAAGTCATCCAAGAAAAAAAGTCTGATGATACTATCTGGAAAGCACTTCCAATAGGACTCGTATTCCTGATCCTCTTTTTCATATTGCAAAAGTCTGGCATCCTCAATCTCGGCATCGGAGGAAAAACCACGCCCACCACGAGTTTCATCATCGGTCTTATTGCCTCGGTCTCAAGTTGCCTTGCCATTGTTGGTGGTCTGATTCTCTCCCTCTCAGCAAAAGTCGCGCAGGATGAAAGCACTAAGACAAGCAAGAAACAGTTTGTTCTTTTCCACGGTGGTAGACTTTTGGGCTTTGCAGTATTAGGTGGCATCCTCGGACTCGTCGGAAAGGCAATCGGAGTCACGTTCACATTCTCTGCAATTCTTGGCCTTATAGCCTCGACTGTGATGATACTGCTTGGTCTCAACCTAGTTGGTGTCATTAAGAAAAATAAAGTGGCTCTATCGACGGGTATCTTTGCCTATTTTAGAAAAGTGGAGCATTCAACCCTTGCACCAATTCTCATCGGTATTGGCACGTTCTTTCTGCCGTGCGGATTCACCCAAGCGATGCAGGTTGCCGCACTTTCAAGCGGATCATTCACATCAGGATTCCTTATCATGCTTTCATTTGCCCTCGGCACACTCCCGATGCTTGCACTTTTGTCGTTCGGGTCGGTATCATTCGCTCACTCAAAACACGCACCGCTGTTCTTCAAGTCGGCTGGCATTGTTGTGATTGGCCTCGGAATCTTCGCACTCCTTGCGGGTCTTGCGGGGCTTGGCATTATTAATCCTTTATTTAATATATAATTTGCATATGAATAAAACCATTTCAATTGTTGTCACCCTCGTCCTTATTGCCGTCATCGGCTTCATCTTCGTCGGTGGTTCAAAGGAAAAGACCTCTCAAGGAGGAATGTCAGTTGCTTCCGTCCAGAATGTTGAGGTTAAAGATGGGGTCCAGTACATTACTATCGATGCAAAAGGAGGCTATTCTCCGCAAGTGACTGAAGCAAAGGCAGGAATCCCGACTAAGCTCATCGTAAAAACAAACGGCACCTATGACTGCTCGGCATCGCTTGCGATCCACTCGATCGGTTACCAGAAGATTCTTTCGCAGACGGGGGAGGAAACGATCGATATCGGCACTCCGAAAGCGGGGGAGCCACTCAAGGGAGTTTGCGGAATGGGAATGTATAATTTTTCGGTGAATTTTGTCTAAATTACGATACTGACGATATTTTCTCCAACCTCCATATGTCTACGATGGGGAACCACGTATGATCTGGGTTTTGTATGAAATAGTTCCTAACGTCGTCTAATAGGGTGCACAACGAAAAACACCCTTACTCTGTAAGGGTGTTTTTCTATACAAAATTGAGGTTGGAACCTGTTATACTTTTTATGCAAGTAAAAATGTAACTCTATGTTTTCCTCAATTTTATTTCTCATAATTGGCCTCCTGCTTATTATTTTTGGAGCAGACTATTTCATAGCTGGCAGCTCGCTCGTCGCAAAGCGTTTTGGTATCCCCAAGCTCATAATTGGACTCACTGTCGTCGCACTCGGCACTTCCGCCCCGGAATTTGGAGTCAACATTATTGCATCTATCCAAGGTCACAGCGAATTGGCACTCGGAAACATTCTGGGAAGCAATATCTCCAATGTTCTCGTGATTTTTGCTGGAGCTGCTATCTTTGCGAAAAAGGTTTTTATTTCAAAAAACAGCCTGACGCAGGTTTCCCTCACTGTACTCGTCTCGTTTGTGGTGTTCGCACTCAGTATATTTTCATTCGGAGCCGAATCGAGAACGATCGTGCAGATCGAGGGGCTGGTACTGCTCGTCCTCGGCTTTTTCTATTGGTTCTATCTCTACAAAATCACAAAGGCTGAGACAGAACGTCTGGAGGGTGATGATATTTCCGATAACAAACTGTCAAAGGTTTCATCTGTCGCGTGGGTAATGATTATCACGCTTGCAAGCCTTATCGCGCTTCTGTACGGAAGTAATCTTGTAACGAATAGCGCGGTGTTCATAGCCCAGTCATTTGGTATTTCAGAGCTTGTTATAGCGGGAACGATTATTGCCATTGGCACATCGCTACCTGAGCTTGTTACCTCTATTCAGGCAGTAAGACAGAAACAGTTTGACCTCATGCTCGGAAATATTGTCGGTTCGAATATCGTAAATACGCTGTTCATTCTTGGGGCAAGTGTGCTAATTCGAGCCGTCCCCGTCGGAAATGATGCTATGCCATATCTTTATGTGAACAGCATTGCGCCGATATTGCTTCTTGTAGGGTTCACCCTCTTTGCACCGAGAGCATTCAAGCGTTGGCAGGCGATTTTTCTGCTAGCCGCTTACGGTATATTTTTAGTGTTCACTTTGTATTAAATGTGCGGAGAGAACCACCAAGATTCATTGAAATATTGTCAATAGTTGGCACAAAAGCTCCAATTCTAGGGGCTTTTTGGGAATTCCTACAGCTTGCTATTCGGGTTTTCGCTTATTTTGCTTGCATTGACCTCATATGGGCCTATACTTTAACTGAGCCGTATATTCCTGAAATTAACAGATCGGCACTTATTAATTGCACTATAACGTTCCAGTTTTTAGAAGAGTCGCTTAAAAGAATAGAAGATATTGGCCTTCGTGAACATACCACAAGGCATTTCTTTAATTTGAATTTATATGATCACCGTTATTGTTCCAACCCTTAACGAAGAAGAGACTGTCGGCGCTGTGGTGCGTTTTGCCCTCTCGTCTCAAAATGTGGCTGAAGTGGTCGTTGTCGATGACAAATCGTCCGACAGGACTGTCACCATTGCTCAGGAAGCCGGAGCTAAGGTCATTACTAGCACGAAACTTGGCAAAGGGGCTTCCATGAAGGATGCGATCTTATGTGCGAAAAGCGAGATCCTCGTTTTTCTCGATGGGGACATTGACCCATACCCTTTGGGAACGATCGAGCTTCTTGCCGGGCCGATCGAGGAGGGCAGGGCGGATTTTGTAAAATCTACATTTAGCCGGAATGCGGGACGCGTTACAGAGCTTGTTGCGAAGCCGCTCCTCAGTATTTTCTTTCCGGAACTGCTCAAATTCGGGCAGCCATTGTCGGGAATGATAGCTGGGAAAAAATCCCTGTTTGAAACTCTCGATTTCAGCGACGATTATGGGGTGGATATCGGTATTTTGATTGATATGCATACACAAAAAGCGAGAATAGAGGAAGTTCAAATTGGATATATTGAAAATAAAAGCAAGCCTTGGCAGGAGCTCGGCAAAATGAGCAAAGAAGTGGCGCAGATGATAATCCTGAAGGCCTCAACTTCAGGCAATGCTCAAATAAACTTTGAAAACCTCGGCATTATAAATGAAATCCGGTCGCAGATGGATTTTCCGATCACGGAACAGTCGAAAAAGCTTAAAAAACTCATTGTCTTCGATCTCGACAATACCATCCTCGTCGGACGGTTCATCGATGAGTGCGCCCGAAAGTTCCGCTTTAAGGGTAAACTTGCTGCTTTGCGGGCAAAGGAAAAAGATCCTGTTATTTTGACAAAGCATATCGCACTCCTGCTTAAAGGGGTCAACTTTGGTGAGCTGATAAAAGTCCTCGATGGGATACCGCTTGTGAAAGATACCAAAGAAGTTATTGCCGAACTTAAGCAGAGGGGCTATGTGACAGGGATAATCTCCGACAGTTACGATTTCGTAGTCAATCACATCAAGAACAGTCTCGGCATGGAGTTTTCCATCGGGAATGAGCTTGAATTCTCGAAAAGCCTATGTACCGGCGAGGTGAAGATACCATCCCATCTAATCAGGAATGAAAAAAGCCTCAATGACCTTCCTGTGTGCAAGACAAACGCGCTCATGCATATCCTCGACAAGTACGGCATTCGAATGAAGAACTGCATTGCCGTGGGAGATGGGATCAACGATCTCGGAATGATAAAAGAGGCGGGGCTCGGAGTGGCTTTCTGTTCGAGCGAACCGCTCCTTAATTATCATGCAGATATTATTATTTCCAAGAGGTCATTCAACGGGTTACTGAAGAGTGCGCTCTAGGGTCATGATTACGATACTGACGATATTTTTTCCAGCCTCCATATATCCACAATAGGGAACCAGGTATGATCGGCATTTCTGATGAAATAGTTCCTAACGTCGTCTAACAGGGAGCACAAGTAAGATGCCCTCGACGATTACGTCTAGGCGGTTTTTCGTGCGCGAGAAGTAAACCATTGGTTTACGTGAAGACTTGAAAGCTCGGGCGGGGACCCATTCAGCAGAATGGGGCGCACGAGCAGGGCCGAGAAATTTTTTGAGTGGCGACGAAAAAAATGTTCTTGGTCAAGACATAATTCTATTGTGAACAAGACAGACTTGAAATCCTCAGCGTTGACTGGAGAATAATGCCGGGGAAAATTTTGATATACTACACATATGGAAAACACAAAAATTAAGAATCTTGCATTTGGCGTCGTGGGTATTATCATCGGACTTATAATTTCTTTTTATTTTTATGGCAATAAAAATGACAATACCATTGCTCATCAGTCGATGAATGAGGGAAGTATGCATGACACTATGACAGGTATGGTCTCTGGGCTTTCGGGTAAAACAGGCGATGCGTTTGATAAAGCATTTATCGACGAAATGATTACTCATCATGAAGGCGCAGTTGTAATGGCAGAGAGTGCACTCAAGAATGCAAAACACCAGGAGATTAAGGACATGGCAGATGCTATTATTTCTGCACAGACAAAGGAAATTAATCAGATGAAGGAATGGCGTTCATCTTGGTACGGAAATTAAATGGAGAAAAAGTACTCATTCGGGTATAATGGTACCTGTTCATGATTGACCTAGAATCCATCAAGAAGACCCATTATATTTCCTTATTTGTACTTATCGTTATCGCGGGAAGTCTTATTTTGCTTGTCCAAAAAACGAACGAAATACGTTCTGCGACATTCGAGACTCTTCACAAAACAGCAACTTCACCAGTTTTTGTTGATTATTCAAACAAGCCAAGTGCGACGATCGGAAGCACGCGAGTCTTTTTGGAGGTTGCACAAACAAGCGGGCAAATACAAAAAGGATTGTCTGGTCGCCCGTCACTGGGTTTACAGAACGGAATGCTTTTTGTTTTTCCTAAGCCTGCGATATACAAGTTTTGGATGCCAAACATGCATTTTCCGCTCGATATGATTTGGATTCACAATGGCAAAGTTGTGGATATATCTGAAAACGTGCCAGTCGCTTTCGATACCGCCAACCCGATTTTTTATAGACCAAAAGTTCCAGCTCAATATGTAATCGAGGTAAATGCCGGATTCAGTTCTCGTCACGGTATTACAGTGGGGGATGTGGTTGTGTTCAAAAATATCTCCCGAAAACAATGATTATACAAGAAGCAACAAATTTTAGTCCCGAAGCATGGGATTCATTTATACGTGAACATTATCCACCGGTGGGGGCTTTTATGCAGACGTTTGCTTGGGGTGAGTTTCAAAAGGAACTCGGGCGATCCGTTACTCGATATGAGATCAGAGACAATGAGGAGATAATTGCAGTTTTTACTTATGTTGAACACATGCTCCGTTTTGGGTATGCATACGGATATATTCCCCGTGGCCCAGTGGTATTGTCGAGTATCGATTCAAAAAAGATTCCCGAAATACTGAGTGCTATTGGTGTGTGGTCAAAAAAACAATTTCCTCATCTTATTTTCTTACGAGTTGAGCCACCAGTGCCGTTTTTAAACGAGTACAAGCTCCCTCACTTTTGGTTTCCTGCAAATTATATCCAGCCAAAATACAATGCAACCATAGACGTTACGAAGAGTGAAGAGGAAATACTCGGTTCTTTCCATCCTTCCACTCGTTCAAACGTGAAGCGAGCAGAAAAACGCGGAGTTTCAGTCACAATGAAAGAGAGCATTGATACCTCAGAGTATCAAGTTTTTGTGGAGATGATGAAAGATACAATCAAGCGCAATAGTGGACAGAACGCGTATTCCGGCGATGCATATTTTCGAGCCCTGTTTGAAACTGTTCCGTTTACTGTATTTTATGGACACCACGAAGGCAAAATTGTTTCAGCCCATTTTGTTTTATTTTTTGGAGAGACTGCTACCTATTTGTATGGTGCTTCACATACGGCACATTTGAAATCAAAGATTGATACTTACTTACATTGGACAGCGATGAAAGAAGCAAAGAGACGAGGTTGTAAGTGGTATGACTTAGGCGGTATCGATTCAAAGCGTTGGCCGAGTCTGACTGCATACAAGCGCCAGTATCGTGGTCGTGAATTTGAGTATATAGGTACTATCGAGATCCCGTTTCGTTTGCCTCACTATCTCATATATACTGTGGCGAGAAACGCAAAAATATGGTTTTCAAAAATCACTTCAAGAAAATAATCGCGGGCATCATTCTTGTCATTATTGCAACGGCGGTATTTTTCTCTATTCAAAACAGGAACCCAAAAGTATCGGAACAAGTCGGTGTTGATCCAAAAATACTCCAGTCTGAAAAAGTCACGCCGGAAATTCTACCGGTCTCATTGTTGCTTGATAATGGGGGATGGTACGCTGCTCAAACGTTCAACAACTGTGCGCCAGCAGCTCTTTCGATGAGTTTGGCCTATTATGGAATATATGTAGATCAGCAAACGATAGCGAATACATTGCGACCAAACAACAATACTTCGGGGAAAAATGACGAGAAATCTACTCCTCCCGAACAGATTGCAGCAGAAGCAGAAAAGCATAGTCTTGTTGCATACTATCGTCCAAATGGCAGTATCGATCTTCTCAAAAGAATGAACGCCGCAGGTTTTCCGGTGATTGTGCGCACTCGACTCAATACAAAAGAAGATTACGCTCATTATCGAGTAGTTAAGGGATACAACGATATAGATAGAGTGATTATTCAAGAAGACGGGTACGAAGGGGAACATGTTGCGTATTCATATACTGAATTTGAGCAGTTGTGGAAACCTTTCCATAATGAATACGTAGTGTTTGCAACACCTGAGAAAAAGACAAAATTAGAATCAATACTTGGGGCTAATTTGAACGAGTTTGCCGCTTGGAAAGAAGCTGTAGTTAAAGCCGGTACCCCGTTTGCTCTTTCTGTTGCGTTGTATCACCTTGGAGACTATCAAGGGTCCGTAGATGCGTTCAAAAAAGCCGAACCTGCTTTGACCAAACATGCCCTCTGGTATCACATTGAACCGATTAAAAGTTTGTATGAGTTGGGGGAGTACGAAAAAGTATTTTCACTGGCGGATCAAATCTTCAAAGATGGAAATGTTGCATACACCGAATTGTATGTGGTTCTCGGCAAGAGCTACTTGAAGCAGGGGAATACAACTGCTGCTCGAATCGCATTTGAAACAGCGCTTCGTTATAATAAAAATTTCAAGTCTGCGCAAGAAGCACTTGCAGAGATGCATTAATTTTAGATAAGAGTTCTGTACGGTATAATATCTATATGGCAAAATTGAAAGAATCACAATGTATTCCATGTAACGATAAGGACTTGAAACCGCTTACCAAGATCGAAGCAGAGCTCTTGATGACCGAGCTCACCGGATGGGAATTGTCGCGTGACAGTAAGTCGATCGACAAAAGCATGGTCTTTAAGAATTTCGATAAAGCTATGGATTTTGTGAATATGGTTGCCGATGTAGCCGAATTTGAACAGCATCATCCAGATATCGATATACGATACAACAAAGTAGAACTCGTCTTGTCGACCCATTCTATCGGCGGACTATCCCGCAATGATTTTATTGTCGCCGCCAAGATTGACGCGATTTATTTGTAATCTTAATTTTTAATTATTTTTTATGTATTACCACATTCTACTCGCACTCATTGGTCTCGCCGGTTTTTGTATCGCTTCGTACATTTCTCATTGCAAAAATAAAAAGAAACCACTCGTGTGTCCGCTTCGCACAAGTTGTGATTTTGTTACGACGAGTGACTATTCAAAATTTCTCGGGATCCACATCGAACACATTGGAATGGCATATTATGCCATTGTGACATTGTTGCATTTCAGTATCGTATTCTTCCCTGAATTTGCTACATTTCCTGTTTTGTTGGCAGGACTCACCGCCTCGTCTTGTGCTTTTCTCTTTTCTTTATATCTCACCGGTATTCAGGCGTTTGTACTTAAGCAATGGTGCACTTGGTGCATTACATCAGCGGTTCTCTGCGCATTAATATTTGTAACCACCTATCTTTCTTGGACCGGGGCACCGATTCTCGACATTCTCTCATAAAACTCGCTTTTTAAACGTTTTTTTGTTATAACTGCTAGCGAGGAAGCCAGCGAAAGCTTGCTTTTATTGGGTCCGAGCGAAGCAGTTATATGTGCTCATATAACATAAGGCTTGTTTTTCTTAAGAAAAACCAATATGGAGGCTATGGTGTAACGGTTAACACTGAGGTTTGTGGAACCTTCGATTCGGGTTCGATTCCCGATAGCCTCCCCAAATAAAAATCCCGGCTTTTGGCCGGGATTTTTATTTGGAGGACTAAGCGAGACAACTGCTTGTCTCGCGTGCGGGAATCGAAAGCCGCAGCCTACGAAGTCCGATGTACTCATCGGTAGGAGAGGTGGGGTCGAGAACACTTAGTCCTCGCAATGTGTACTCACCTGAGAAGACTTAGTGATTCGTGACCGATTCCCGATAGCCTCCCCAAAATTTACAAAATACCGCCCATTAGGGCGGTATTTTGTAGGAAGAATGTCTTATATAGATTGAGTGCAATGCGCACAACGTTTTGCATTGATTGGAACCTTGCTTAAACACTCAGCGCATTCTTTGTGTGTCGGCGCCTTCGGATTTTTCTTTTCTGCTCGAGCAATGAGGAGGTTCATTGGCTTGATGACAAAGAAGAATATAGAACTTGCAACGAGCAAGAATGAGATGAGGCTATTAAGGAAATGCCCGTACATAAATTTGCTTCCGTTTATAACAAATGAAAGACTTGAAAAGTCTGGTGTTTTGGCGATTGCTCCTATAAGGGGAGTGAGGAGATCTGTAACAAGCGCAGTTACAATAGTACCAAATGCTGCACCGATCACGACACCGACTGCCAAATCGACGACGTTTCCTCGAAGTAAAAATTGTTTAAATTCATTAAGCATGCAGAAAGTGTACTTGAAAATGTTGATTTTTGGCACTTGACACGAATTATTACGATAGTATACTTGTTGTATGTTTATATACTGTTATAAGCTAATTAATACAATCAGCCCAAAGAGCATCTACTAACTCCGCGAAAGCGGTTTTTTTCTTGCCAAAATTATGGAAAAATACAAACAAAACCTATTAGAAAAACTTCATACGCATATTTCCCATATGCAAGAGAAGATTCTTGAAAGCATGGATAGTGTTCGTGGAATGGCGACGAAGAGTTTGAAAGAAATCGGCTCGATGCAACCGGCAGATCAATTGGTGTATATGCAACTTAAAGCCTACGCCGTGGATCGAATGGAGCAATTAGAGAGGTTGCATGGAAGTCCGTACTTTACGGAGTGTGAGGTTGTGGATGATGTAACAGGCGAAATAAAGAAATATTTTTTTGCTAAGCATCAATTTGTAGAAGAGTCACTCTACTCGTGGGTTTCGCCGATTGCTTCGATTCGATTTGAAACACCAGGGCCGATCGAATATACAAATCCAAACGGCGACACAAAAAAGATGACAATCGTCCGTAAGGAACAATATATGATTGTCGATGGCAAAGTTCTCTTCTTTACCGAAGAAGAACAAAACAAAGCACGCAATCTTATCTATCAAGAACATTTTACAAAGCAAAAATCAGAATTCATCCTGCCGGAAATTGTCGCTCAGATGGAAAAGGCGCAAGACACGGTTATTCGCGCTGGTTACAAATATCCACTCGTTATTTCTGGCCCTGCTGGTTCAGGGAAGACAACTCTTGCGCTTCACCGTGTGGCATATCTCACGCAAGCACCGGACACTGCTTCGCTCTATACCACTGACTCTATCATTGTGCTTGTGCAAGATTCTGGAACCCGAGATTACTTCTCACACTTGCTTCCCGGTCTTGGTATACACGGAGTTTCGATTGGGACGTTTTCTGAGTGGGCAATGACCGTGCTTGGTCTGGAAGGGTATACATATGTGAGTCGATACGGAAACACTGAGGAAGAGAAAGACTTGTATGAATATCAAAAATTGCAGACGCTCCGAGAAGGGAAGTGTATCTACAGTAGCGACCCATCCACAACACTCGCTCGTGGATACAAGAAATATTTTTCAAAAAATAGTGTTGCAATTTTTGACCAGCAGAAAAAAGAGAAGGTTCTCGACCGATTTGATTTAACTATTTTGCTGCACGCACATCTAGAAAAATTCGGAAAGTTTGAAATAGTGCGGGAATACAATTCTATTGTGAAGGGGGTAATGAAAAAGAAGATTCAAAAAAGAGACGTAGTGTATTCTCTGGCAATTATTGATGAATTTCAAAACTACCTTCCTGAACAACTTTCAATTCTCAAACAATGCGTGAGCGACAAAACAGAATCAATATTGTATGTGGGTGATATGGGACAACAGGTGTATCTTGGTACTATCAAAAACTGGAGCGATATGGCTGAGTCAATCAAGCCCGAGCGAAACATCCGTCTCGACAAGGTGTATCGAAACACAAGAAACATTCTCGAGTATATTCAATCACTTGGATATAAAGTAGGAATTCCCGAAGGAATAAAACAAGGTCCGGAAGTCGTAGAAAAAATATGCGAGAATGCAATCTCTGAAATAGCTCATATCAAAAATCATATTGAGAAATATAAAGAGGGAAGTATTGGTGTGATTGCAAAAAATTCCGAATATCTTGAACTGTTTCGAAAAGAATTTGGTGAACACAAAAACATCCACCTACTCACCATGCAAGAATCGCAAGGGGTCGAATTTGACCTTGTGTGTATTGTTGGGGTTAACGACGAAACATTTAAGGTCGCTGAATATGCCGGAGTATCACCGACTCATATCGAAGAGCGAAAGCGAATCCAAAAAGATTTGCTCTATGTGGCGCTTACCCGAGCAATTACTGAGTTGCATGTACTCGGAAAAGAAAAACCAATCCTCCCTTAACCGGGTTAAGGGAGGATTAGTTTTTAGAAGAATAGAAATGCTTTTTGAATTTCGCATGCCATTTTGTCGAATCCTTTTTTGAACGAATGATGGTGATTTTTGTTGAGTCTTTACGATTACAGATTTTTTCGAGTTCGAGTTTGTTTTCGTGAGTAATTTTCGCGTATTTTTTGAAAAACAGATCTATGTCTTCGCCGAATCGTTTGCTCGTAGATACTTTGAAAGTATAATCACCGACCACGTTGATATATTCTGTTTTTCCTAATCCATAATTGATACCTGTGCCGATTTGTCGGTATTTGTCACTATATATTTTTTTGAATTCAGTATCGAGAGGGGAAGTGCTTCCGAGTGCAAAGAACACAGGTTTTTTGTCGTCTTTGAAGCGACTGAGGAAAAAGAGTTCCGATTCAGTTCGTGCATGAATGAGCCACTCGTGTGGGTGAAAAACGAGAATAGGAATTTTTGCATCATGACGATTGAATATTGGATTGTAGGCATGCGTCCAGAATATTCCCATCAAAATCGGGTTCTTGAATTTATAGGTAATTTTGTCCCCATCTTCTAGTGAGAAGATTTCGTGAGTACTCTCACTCGGATCAATATATTTTTTACTGAAACGATACACTTTCTGAAGCCATTGTCGATTCAGCGTGTACACTTTTTTCTGTTTGGTTATGACTTCTTCTTCGATAAGCCTGCGGAGAATACGATAAAACGTCTCCTTTGAAATTGAGGAGTCTTTTTTTATAAGCTCGGAAAGCAGGGTAGGGCCTTCGACTTCACTAGAATGTAAAAGTTCCACAATATATTCCTCTATTTTCTTATCTCCATTTTGCGCGAGAAGCATATGTATAAGTATATCAAAAAGTGTCAAAAAATGACACTAATATATCAAAAAACAACATAATGTAGATTATGTCAAATAATGCCTATATGCTGATGAAAATCATTTTTCACAAATAAAAAATCGCATATGGAAATCAAAGAATATTCCCAGGTTGGCATGGATGCTGTATCTGAAAGACAAACGATCATCATTGGAATGAGCGTGAACAACAGTTATTTTAACGAAAGTAATATCGAGAAACTTCTTCTTTGGGCGAGAGAGAAAACCGATTCAGTATTTGTAATGATTCCAGATAAGCCAGCCGTTGCTACATTCTTGTCGTTAGGGTATTCAAACGAGGAGTCAGAACGAAAAGCTCGACTGAAATCAAATAATCTTGAAAACAAATGTAGGGTGATTATAAAACGACATGATATTCAAGGAATTACAATCATTCGCTGGAATGATGTTGTTGGGTCTCTTCGGTACGTTGAATCAATTAGAGATATAAAGTATTCGTATGATGACGATATGGAATTTAAAGAAAAACTCCGTTTAACTACAAAAGGTGTCTTGTCTTACGCCGGCAAAACCGAAATAACAGACAGTGTCATTGATTACGGAGTACTCTTTTTATTGCAAGAGTTGGCATTTATTGCAAGATCAACACTGATTTTGAAAAAAGAAAAAGTTGCTTACGTATATCATCAAACAATGGAAGTACTCAAAAATATATTTGAAAATAAGTATCAATTTGCAGCTGATCCGAATGTCGGGTTTGTAACAGTAGGATAATTTAAAAAATAAAAACCACCGCAAGGGTGGTTTTTTAATTGTGAACGTAATTATTTTTTCTGCGCGGTTATGATGAGATACGTCGGATAATTCCATTCGCCAATTCTTTCTGCAGCAGGGAATTCGGCGGCTTCGCGAATCGAACATACGGTAAAATGAGAAAGAAAGTAGTCACTCAGATATTCAGCCATCGTATGCGATGGTTCTTGAACAGTAATTTCTCGGTTGAAGATTTCTGAGTGCACAATTTCCTTCTTGAAGTAATCGGCTTGCGGATTTTTCTTCTCAATGAATTGACGGAATGGGTGAACGACAAGGAATACGAAGTGGCCGCCTTTGCGAATAATGCGTACAACTTCGCGATAGATAGGTTCAATGTGTTCGGCGGTTTGCATTGCCCATTTTGATATCACCAGATCAACCTCGTTTGGCTTGAGAAGTGTCTTTGAAAAGTCCCCATGGATTATGCGAGCGTGAGAGTTTTTCCGAGCAAGTGCAACCATATCAGAAGAACTGTCTATTCCCATACATTTGTGTCCAAGTGAATGAAGGTGGGATATCATGTCTCCTGGTCCGCAGCCGAGGTCGATCGCATGCCTCTCTTTTTTACCGAGAATGAGTCCAATTGCTCTTTTAAAGTCGTCGACAGATGAACGATTCATTTCTCCAAGACTATTTGCAAACGTTTCAGCGATTCCGTCGGTGTATTGCTGTGCGAGATTCTTTTTCATTTTTTTTGTTTTTAAGTAAACAATGATATTTCACCGAGTATGATAGGGGATATTTGACAAATTGTCAGAAATATTGCATTTAACTATGTTACAGTAAACTTTAAGTTTACTGTTTGGTATACTCTATTTATGCTCTTGAGCTCAAAACCAAAGATAAATGAAATGATCGTTTCAATCCTGTCCGAAGGGCCAATTGATAGTTTGGCCTTGCTCGAGCGAGTGCAGAAAAAGATGCCAGTGACAAAGCAGGCGTTCTATAAGGCCCTTCGAGAGCTTTTGTCTGAAGAGGTGGTAACGAAGAATAAGCAGACGATAATTCTCAGTGGTATATGGCTCAATAAATTGAAAGGATTTGTGGATGGCGTCGAATCAAACTATCTTGCCGAGTCTTCAAAGCAATTCCTCTCACTTGCTGAAGGGGATACGATGATATTTCGCTTCAAATCGATTCTAGACCTTGATCTACTTTGGGTGCATTATTTTTATATGCTTGCAAAGAACATTGATGCACCTGTGCTCTTTTATAATCCGCACGAATTCTGGTCGTTGTTCCGTTCTGATATTCAAAAACAATTGTATATTTGGATTCAGTCAAACAAGAAAAAAGTCTACCAAGTGATTGGAGGTAATACACCGCTCGATACTTCAACAACAAATTTGAACAAAAAATACGGCCTTGAAATGGCGTATGAAAATGTGGCAAGCCTTCCAAAACATACAAGTATCACAGTGATTGAAGATTATGTATTTTATACCGTACTCGACAAAAGTACGGCCCTTGAAATTGATCAGCTGTATAAAAAATATACGACTTGGAAGCCGGAGGTTGAAGCTGAGTTGCAAGCTATTATTGCTCGCATCAAAAAATCAAAGGTAATAATCGAGCGTAATCACAAAAAAGCCGAGAAATTCCGTAAAAAACTCATGAATCATTTCATTTTTTATAAATAATGACAAAAAGTACCACTTTGGTGGTGCTTTTTATGTCTTACGGGCAAAATCATTAAAAATGTAAGAGTAAAAACTCTTTACAAAAAATTGTAATGCTCGTTGAATGCGATAATTAAGTATTACAGTGTAATGCTCAAAAAGTATCGATGAAAAACGGTATAAAAAATGAGTTATCCACCGTTGCGGGAGTGTGAATCGGGGATGTATACTATGCAAACAGTTTTAGATTTGTGCATCGAAAATGATATACACTTGTGCAAAATGTGCTCGGGTAACAGTTTTTTGGTGCATAAGTCACTCATTATAAGTTGGAAACGGGCAAGGTTGCATTCGTCACTTACATTTTTATTGATAAGTGTATTTTGTAGCCCCGGTAAGTGGTTAACATTATGAAAAAAAGTAATTGGTTTGTCTATACGCTCGGATTTGTCGCTTGTTTTTTGGTGCGTCTCATTCCTTTTCGAGCACCAAACATAGAACCAATACTTTCTGCTCAGATGCCATTTTCGCGTTCCTATGGAGCCCTTGCTGGCTTCTTTTTTGGCTTTGCGAGTATCGTCCTTTTTGATCTTGTAACCAATCATGTTGGTGTTTGGACGCTTGTTACGGCTTTTGCATACGGATTTTTGGGTGTTGGCGCTACTCTTTATTTCAAGAATAAGGGAAATAGTGCAAAAACCTATGTATCTTTTGCAATCGTGGCGACAATTGCCTACGACGCAGTCACTGGACTTACTGTTGGACCACTCTTCTTTCATCAACCAGTCACCGTTGCGCTTGCCGGTCAAATACCATTCACAATTCTTCATCTTGTAGGAAATATTTCGTTTGCTTACTTCATTAGTCCAGCTCTGTATCGAATGATTGAGTATTATCAAAAACCCAAACCTGTAGAAAGTGCCTCACTTATTACCAACAACCCTCTTACTAACCTCTCATAAATCTTATGGCAACAAAAAAAACAAAAAACCCAGTCACTAAAAAGACTTCTGTATCAAAAAAGGTGACTGTTGCAAAAAAAGGTTCATCTGAAAAAGTTTCATTAATCCAGAAGCGTGATGGTAATGTGGTTCCATTTTCGATTGAACGAGTTGAGCGAGCAGTACTGAAAGCTTTTGGGGCAACAGGAGAGGGGGGAGAGTCTGAAGCAAAAAAAGTCGCTGAGTCCGTATTGCATATTCTTGCTCATCAAAAACAAGAATCAGGAAAGGGGTATGTACCACATGTTGAGCGCGTACAAGACTTTGTTGAGCAAGCACTCATCACACTCAAATTTCCAGTTACCGCAAAGGCATACATCTTGTATCGTGAAGAACGCACTCAGAAGCGTAAGGCTGGAGTCTTTGTTCCAGAAAAAGTAAAAGAACTCGTAGCGGCTAGTAAAAAATATTTCCGTAACCCGCTCGCCGAGCTTGTGTACTACCGCTCATATTCAAACTGGATGAGTGAGGAAGGACGTCGCGAAACCTGGATCGAAACAGTCGACCGCTACATGTCATTTATGAAAGAGAACCTCGGTTCAAAACTTTCATCAAGTGAATATGCCGAAGTTCGCGAAGCAATCCTCAATCACGAAGCACTTCCTTCAATGCGCCTTTTGCAATTTTCTGGCAAGGCTGCACACCGCACAAATGTGTGTGCATACAACTGTTCATTCATCGCCCCACAATCATTCCAAGATTTTGCTGAGATTATGTATATCTCAATGTGTGGAACAGGAGTAGGATGGTCTGTTGAGAGTCGCAATATTCAAGCACTTCCTCAGGTCAAAATGCAGACAGGTAAAAAACTGCCAACCCACTACATCGTAGACAGTAAGGAAGGCTGGGCAGACGCATTTTCTCTTGGTATGAAGACTTGGTATGAAGGAAACGATATTGAATTCGATTTTTCTCTACTTCGACCAGCTGGTGCACGTCTCAAGACTATGGGTGGAAAGAGTTCTGGTCCGGCACCACTTCAGTCACTTCTTGAATTTACTCGTGAGCGTATTCTTCGCCGACAAGGACGTCACCTTACAAACCTCGATGCACACGACGTTATCTGTAAAATCGGAGACTGTGTTGTAGCTGGAGGAGTGCGTCGCAGTGCGATGATTTCACTCTCTGATCTTGATGATGAAGCAATTCGTGATTCGAAGAAAGGACAGTTTTATCTCAACGAAGGACAGCGTATGCTTGCCAACAACTCTGCTGTATATGAATCAAAGCCTGAGACCGAAGAATTTTTGGACGAATGGGTTGCGCTTGTAAAATCAAAGTCAGGCGAGCGCGGAATCTTCAATCGTGGGGGTCTCGCAAAGACATTGCCAAAGCGCCGTCTCGATCAATTCAAAGGTGGTATCTATCCAGCATGGGGAACAAATCCATGCGGAGAAATTATCTTGCAATCAAAGCAATTCTGTAATCTTTCAGAAGTGGTAGCACGTGCTGAAGATACAGAAGAGACCTTGCTCAAGAAGATTCGTATTGCAACAATCCTTGGAACATATCAGTCAACGCTCACGTTCTTCCCATACCTTTCAAAAGAATGGAAAAAGAATTGTGAAAAGGAGCGCTTGCTCGGAGTTTCGATTACTGGTCAATGGGATAGTTCTACTGCTCGAAAAGGCGATGTACTCAAGCGCTTGAAGGATGAAGCAGTTAAGATCAACAAAAAATACGCAGAGAAATTCGGTATCACACAATCTACTTGTATCACCTGTGTGAAGCCATCAGGAACTGCATCTCAGACCGTGGACTGTTCAAGTGGAATGCATCCTCGTCATGCTCCGTATTACATCCGACGTGTTCGCATTTCGGCAACAGATGCACTTTTCAAAATGCTTCGCGATCAAGGCGTGCCGTATTATCCAGAAGTCGGACAGACAATGGAAAATGCATCGACCTTCGTTCTTGAATTCCCAGTCAAGGCTCCAGACGGTGCAATCTGTAAAGATGATGTTGATGCAATCACTCAACTCGAACACTGGAAGGTGGTGAAGGTAAACTATACCGAACACAATCCATCAGTAACTGTTTCTGTGGGAGATGATGAATGGCTCAAGGTGGGTAACTGGGTGTATGAAAACTGGGATATTGTTGGAGGACTTTCGTTCTTGCCTCGCAGTAACCACGTCTATCGACTCGCTCCGTACGAAGCAATCACCAAAGAAAAATACGAAGAACTTCTTAAGCAAGTAAGTCACATCGACTTCTCAAAGATTGTTACGTACGAGAAAGACGACGAGACTGAGATTAAGAAGGAATTAGCCTGCGTAGCAGGCGTCTGCGAAGTATAAAAGATTTCTAAAATGAGCGCGCTACTTTGTTGCCGCGCTCATTTTGTTCCCGCAATGTACCTCATGTACATCTTGGTCGCAAAATTCGCTAGCGCCTCGTATCGCATCTCATTTTAAAAACTTTTAATTCAAACTATGCTCTACACCAGAAAAGGCGACGGAGGAACAACTAAAACATTCGGCTGCGATCAGCGAGTTTCAAAAAGCTCGGCTATCGCTGAGGCGCTCGGCTCTCTCGACGAAATCAATTCGTTTCTTGGTCTTTTGAAGTTGAAATCAGGTGATGCTGTTTGGGAATTGCCAGAAGAGAAGTTGGCAGTCGCCGAAACAGTCAATCGCATTCAACAAGACCTCTTCATTGTGCAGGCCGAGCTCGCTGGCGCAGAGAAAACGATTGTCGAAGACAAGGTCAAATGGCTCGAATCTATCATTGATGGTATCGAAAAGACACTTCCGCCCATCACCACATTCTTCGTCTCCGGTGGTACCGAGCTCGCCGCACTTTCTGATGTCTGTCGCACGATTGTACGCCGTGCAGAACGTCGTGTGGTCGCCGTACACGAAGAGGCGACTCGTCCAGTAGGTGAATTCACTCGTGCTTATCTCAACCGCCTCTCAAGCGTCTTTTACGCCTTTGCTCGTGAGGCAAATCATGTGGCTGGTGTTGCTGAACAATCTCCGAAATACGAATAATTAGCATTGGGTCATTCCAAACTTGATTTGGAATCCAGGCTTAATAGTAATGGATTCCGGATCGGAGTCCGGAATGACAAAACAAATGGAAATTCTTCAATTCGGAACAAAAGAGCCTGGTGTGGAATATAAAGACCGACCGGGAACATACGCGCTTATTCTTAATGAGAACGGGTTATTTTGTGCAACAGAAAATTCTTGGGGAAAATATAGTTTGCCTGGTGGAGGAACTGACGAAGGTGAAAGTGACGAGGTGGCTCTTCGTCGAGAAATTCAGGAAGAACTTATACGAGATATTGAGTTGTTCCAGTTTGTCGGTGAAGCAAAGCAATTTGTGCGCAGTAAGAAAAATGGTGATGTAAACAAACATTGTAAATACTTTATTGTCTCACTTGCGCCGGGTGAAGATGGGCAAGGGGATGTAATCACTCGCTGGGTCAACCTCGAGCAATTCAAAGAGAAGTCATACCAGGAAGCACATGTTTGGGCACTTGAAAAATTTTTACTGAAATAATTTATGAAAAAAATCTATTTTGTCCGTCATGGAGAAAGTGAAGGGAATATTGGTCCAGTGCAACAGGATCACACGTCACCCCTTACTCAAAAAGGGAAGGAACAGGCTCACTCTGTAGCGAAGCGACTTGCTGGTGTTTCTGTCGGAGTTATTGTTTCGAGCAATATGCTCCGTGCAAAAGAAACAGCAGAGGTGGTTGCTGGTGTGACGAATGCTCCTGTCGAACATTCAGATTTTTTTGCTGAGCGCAGAAAGCCCTCGCTTATGTATGGTAAGTCGAAAGACGATACTGAATCGGTTGATGCGTATAAAACGGTGGTCGCTAATTTTCATTTGCCTGGATTTCGTCATTCTGACGAAGAAAATTTCGATGATTTGAAAGATCGCGCAAAAAATGCGATGGCATATCTCGCAAGTCGTCCAGAAGAAACCATTGTCGTTGTCACTCACGGATATTTTATGCGAATCATTATGGCGTACGCATTATTTGGAGATTCTCTTACTGGGGAAGAGTGCTCGCGTTGTGCACGATTTTTTCATATGGAAAATACAGGAATCACAATTTTGGAACATACGGAGAAAAAAGAAAATCCATGGTGGCTATGGGTGTGGAATGACCATGTACATTTAACCTAAATTATATTTTGCTTCGAAAATAACCTTACAAAACAAGGTTATTTTTGATTGACAAATTAGTCATTGTTTGATATAATACCGACAAATTTCCTCATATGAAAAACACATTAGAAAAGAAATATTTTTACTATTCTGCTAAAGCCTGGCAGCTGATGAGTCTTGCACTCTTTTTTGTTACACTTCGAATGATATGTATCGAAATGTCCGCAGTTGTAATAGGTAATACTGTTGCTATCTTTGCTTTTGCCTCGGGTATTATGTTGCCACTGTTGTCTGCTTCAGCACTTTGTCCACCAGAAAATAATAAAAAAAATAATGGTGGAAATAGTCGAGTGTACACGTTTAGTATGGCATTGTTTATTATGACAATAATGTTCTCGGGTATTATGTTGAGTAACATCGGATTTGTGGTTCAATCGTACAAACAATCAGCTCTCGGATGGGCCGTTGCATTATTTATTCTTTTTTTAGTTGAATCAACATTAATTCGCAGGTGGAAACGTAGATATGGACAGGAACTAAAAAATGCATGAACAAAATTTGAAAATGCCCATGTAAATGGGCATTTTTTTATCCCCATTTGCGTAAAAATGGGGGAGGTGTAGAATACGTGGGCAGTTGAAAAAGAAATAACATTTGTGTTTGGGGAAGTGAGGTGAAAATCCTCCACAGTGCCGCTACGGTGATCCAAGAATTTACTTGGGAAGTCCGATTACCAATCACGAATAGGTGCGTCCCGAGCAGGAAAATGAGTATGCGAATGTGTACCCAGATATAGACTCCTCGGCGGGAGTTTTTTTGTGCTCGTATTGTCATTCCCGAGTACTCATCGGGAATCCAGGTTGAATGAATTTAAACCCAGAACCTGGATCCATTACATGGACTGTACACCTTTCGCTTTCCGAGTACGGAATACTCAAGGTCTTGCGGAACGGGTCCCAACCCATTCCTCACTCGGTCAAGCCGAGGATGACACAAATCCACACGCGATATGTATAAAAAATATACACCAATCATCATTTTTGGAATTCTCATTCTTGCTACAGCAGGAGCTTTGGGTTATTCGATACAAAAAAAGGACAATTTTATTGCTCCGTATGTTATTCCCGTTGCGTCACCAGTTCCAGTCGCTAAAACCCCAGACTCTTCTCCTGTTGTAAAAAACGACTTGGTTCAGAAAAAAGTAGACCAAACACCAAGCACCATAAACCAAACACCAACGCTTTCTATTACAGTTGTTGCTGGTGAGACGAAGGTGGGTATTCCGTACGTTGAAAACGAAACATTTTATAGCACGCTTGTTTCTGCTCAGAAATCTGGATTGGTTACATTTGCTGGACGTGAGTATTCAGGACTTGGATTTTTTGTGAGTGATATTGGAGATTTGCATATGACTCCTGGAAAAAATTTGTTGTATTACATTAATGGCAAGGAAGCGTCAGTCGGCGTGTCTACTTATATCCCGAAGAACGGCGACGTCGTGGAATGGAGACTTAATTAAAATTATGAAAAACTTTTTTATAAAATTTGGTGTTGTGCTTTCTTTTGTTCTTGTGTTTGGAACTGTGGCTGTTCGTGCCGAGGTGGTGGCTGATACCACTGTGCCTGTAATCACACTTTTAGGCGATGCAAACCTTTCAATTGAGCAAGGGGTGACATACATCGATGCGGGTGCGACTGCGAGTGACGAAACAGACGGAGATATTACCGCGAATATTGTTATAACCGGAACAGTGGATACTGCGACCGTTGGTGTATATACAGAAACGTATGCTGTATCTGATGTTGCAGGTAATCCTGCGACGCCAGTAGTTCGTACGATAACAGTCACTCCCGTAGTTGTTGTGGTTCCAACCGAAACAATTATTGTTCGAAACGGAGATACTGTCATTTGGCAAGGAGAAGTACCATTGCCTGATGACGGAACAGAAACGATCAGTGACGTAAATGGAAATCCTCATACGGTGAGCACTCGCAGTGTCCTTGCTCTTGTAAAAGATGCTGAAACGACAAGTGGTGCATTTACACTTTCAAACCTAACTTATTATGATTCATTCGGAGCTTTCTATTTCAAATGTATTACTCCGACCGGAGGCACAGAACTTTGCGACAATTGGCAGTATGCAGTCGGCGGTACGACACCATGGACGAGTATTGATCAAACAATACTTACCGGCGGAGAGACCATTGGAATTTATTTTGGAAATAACCACCAGGTTTCTTTTGGCACAACTACAATTTCGGCAGGTGGTACACTCACCGCAACTGCAGAAAAATATAATTATATTGATAATACCTGGAGTCCGTTAACCGGAGTTTCTGTTGGTATAACAACGCCAAACGAATCCGATCCGTGGAATCCGATCGTTATTTCAACGAATCCTGTCGATTCCAACGGTAGTGCAGTAATAACAATTGAGAATCCTGGAGTTTATAATGCAGGTATTGTGGAGGACTATTATTTTCCTTCGTATGTAGTTACGGTAAATGCTGTTTCTGGGGGAGGTGGCGGAGGTGGAACTACTTCGACAACGTTCAGTGTGCCAAATGCAATTGCTTATTTGAAATCAGTGCAGTCGAGCGATGGTTCTTTTGGCGGTTCAGATCTATACACTGATTGGGTGGCGGTTACCTATGGAGCAGGTAGTGTTTTTGATAACTCTCGTAATTCTCTTCTTTCGTATCTTGCTTCACATAACACACTCTACTCACTCGTAACCGATAATGAACGCCGTGCAATGGCACTGCTCGCACTCGGGCAAAATCCGTATTCGTATAACGGTGTAAATTATATCGAAGCAATTACTCAATCGTTTGATGGTACCCAAATTGGGGACGTGCATTTAATCAACGATGATGTTTTTGGATTGATTGTACTTTCAAAAGCAGGGTATACGACAAGTGATGTAGAAATTTCAAAAACAATTGAATACATAGTGAAGGCGCAGCTGGTAAACGGATCATGGGACGGAAGTGTCGATATGACAGCTGCTTCAATTCAAGCACTCTCACTATTTCCGGGTGCACCTGGTGTTTCAGAATCGGTTACAAAAGCGGGTATGTATTTGCAAAATAATCAGAGCGGGGATGGTGGCTGGGTAAACGTGTCATCATCAAGTTGGGCGACTCAGGCAATGAACACACTGAATGTGTTGTGGACAAACAACGGAAAAACACCAGTACATTATTTTGGTGGTATACAGGCATCTGATGGTGCGGCATCTTTGAATTCTGAATCATTACAAAATAGGATTTGGGCGACGAGCTATGCTATTCCAGCAGTGCTTGGAAAATCATGGGATGCCATTTTGATTGGTGTTGCCCGCCCAAGTGTAAGCACTGGCGGTAACAATACGAACGGTGAGAGTGGTACCACCAATCAGACTGACACACTCGTCGAAACAAAAAAAATCGAAATTGTAGAATTTCAGAATGATGCAATCGAAAAAAAGCCAAAACCAGAAGAGTTGGAAAAAGAAACAGAACGTGTGATAAATCAAAATCCAACGCAGCTCGTTTTTGCTCAAGAAAATAAAGTGCCACCTGTTCCGTCTGAAGATGCTCTTCCGCAAAATAATTTTGAATCGAATCTACTGACTGCAAGTGCAGAAGGGAGTAGGGTTCCAGTGCCTCTCTTTGTAACTGTCGGTGCGGGGATACTTGCTCTTGTTGGCGGCTTTTGGTATTGGTTTCGTCGACCGTAATATGAATGTATAGCATAGTGTAAAAGCCCAATTTTGATTGGGCTTTTACGTGATATAATCTAAACATGTATTCAGACAACGCCGGCAATGATTTGCTACAGAAGGCAGATGACAAAGCTCTCCAAAAAGCCAAGGAGGTTTTTGGGGATTTTGTGATATCGGTCGAAAATATAATCGACCGTTCGATTGAGCTTGGAAAGGCACGCGATATCCAAATGCTTACGGTACTTCGAGAGTTAAACACGGTACAAGATGATCTTGATGCCCTTGCAAAAAGTGCCCACGAAGAAGTTCCCGATCATAATTACCATATTGAGGTAACAAAAATTATTCGTGAGTACATTGCAGGAATTATAGAGCACGAATATCAAAAGATTGAGGAACTTCGAAAAACAAAACCAGACGAGATTCAAGAAATAACAATGAGGATGAATCAATTAAGCAACATTATTCAGTTCTATGATACCGAATATCCTGAGTTGCAACTGGCTCTGAGAAACAAACACATGTATTAGTATCTATTACAAATAATATTTATTCTTATGCAAGAACACACCACCCGAGAGGAGAGTGCTCCATCAGGAGAACAAAAAATAAAAGCAATTTCTTTGACGCAGGCAGTTTTGATCAATGGTCTCATAATTGCAATCGCTATTATTATTGGTGCATGCATTATTCACGGTACATTCGATTCAAGCAACGATACGAAGCAGGGATCAGGTGAGACAAAGCAAGCTCTGTCAGTCGATATCAAAAATGTTTCGCTTTCTCACGAGCCGTTCATCGGTAATACGGAGGCAAAAGTAGTTGTTGCGTACTGGTCTGATTATCAGTGTTCGTATTGTAAAAAATTTGAAACAGGGCCATTTCAGGAAATTATAAAGAACTACGTTTCGACCGGTGATGTTGCCATCGTTTTTAAGGATTACTCGTTCCTTGGTCCGGATTCAACTACTGCTGGCCTCTATGATCGTGCGGTTTGGAATTTGTATCCCGAGCAGTACTTTGCTTGGAGAGAAGCAATGTTTGTTGCTCAAGACGGAGTGAATAGTGGATTTGGTGATGAAGCGAGTGTTGTAAAGCTCACCGGAACAATTCCTGGAATTGATGCAAAAAAAGTAGAGGCTGATGTGAAAAAAAATAACAATGCATATACGAAGCTTATGGAGGAATCACGTTCGCAGGGCTTAGATTTTGGAATCAATGGAACACCTTCATTTATCACTGGAACGCAGTTGATTGGGGGATACGTTGATTATGCTGGTTTCAAGACCCACCTCGATAAGCAATTGAAACAAATAAAAAAATAAATCTTACGGATATCACTCTTGATACTTACTAAGCCATACACTATACTTTCTACATATGACAACACTTACACATCTTTGGGAAACAATACTCGGGGCAATCAGCTCGGTAGGGTATGTACCGTTTGCTGTTATGGTAATTGCGACTATTGTTCTCTACAGACTTCACCCTGTTCTCGGTTTTCTCGGAGTACTTTTCTTGTTTGCAATACTTACTGGGCTTATTACATAATATTTTTTCAAAAAGACTCCCCAGTTGGGAGTCTTTTTGTATGTTAGACATCGAAGGGTATTTGTATATACTATGGATATGTTTGAACGACCTGACACGCTCAATACCTCAAATGAACTAGATTTGTTGGTGAATCCACCAACTGATGTCGTAGGAAAAGACGGCCGACCGGATGACGCGTGGGTACTTGAGCAAGAAACTATATTAAACAAAAAATACCCAGGTAGAAATTTGCTACTGGAATATCATTCTTTGGATAACAAGATGCATGTTTCAGAAAATACGAGCGAGACGAGTCCAGGTTCACCCACACGTCCGCTTGATGAGTGGCAAAAAATTAATTCGTAAATTCCCATGATAGAAATACTAAAAAAACAAAAAGACTATGAATTGCTCGATTCCGGAGAAGGGGAAAAGCTTGAGCGGTTTGGCAAATATACCCTCGCACGTCCGGACCCTGAAGCACTTTGGGAAAAGAGGCTTTCAAAAAAAGTATGGGATGATGCCGATGCACGTTTTGAGCGACGCGGAGCGAGTGGTTCATGGAAAACAAAAAATGGCTTTCCAAAAAATTGGAACCTTGAATTTGGCGGACTCACTTTGGAACTTCGTCCAACATCATTCAAACATGTTGGACTTTTTCCCGAACAACTGAGCCACTGGAAGTGGCTCGAAGAAAAAATTACGAATTACGAATTAGAAATTAAGAATAAAAACACAAAAATACGAATGCTTAATCTTTTTGCTTACACAGGTGGAGCAACATTATCGGCTCTCAAAGCTGGTGCGGAAGTTACTCACGTAGATTCTTCAAAGGTGGCAATCGAATGGGCTCGTAAAAATGCCGAACTTTCTGGTCTTGTAGATGCACCCGTTCGTTGGATAGAAGATGACGTGCTTAAATTCCTGCGACGTGAAGTAAAGCGTGGAAACAAATACGACGTGGTCATCATGGACCCTCCGGCATTCGGTCATGGCTCAGGCAAAACACTCTGGAAAATCGAAAAAGATTTTTATGAATTATTTAACTTGGTAGAACAAGTTCTCTCTGAAAATCCAGTCGCAGTAATCGTGAATGGATATACTGCTGGCTATTCGCCACTCACACTCGAAAATAATGCAAAAAGATTGTTGGAAAAGTACGGAGGCAGTACTGATTGCGGAGAACTCGCAATTTCTGAAACAGATAGCGATCGACTTTTGCCGGCTGGAGTATTTGCACGGTGGAGCAGGTAAAATCAATTAGGAATGAAATACGCAATAAAAAATGCCGGAATGGCATTTTTTATTGCGTATTTTTGAATGCAAAAGAGGCTCATTTGTGGTATTCTTGTATTCGTATAAGCTTTAATTATTGAAATACCATGAATAAACAAACAATTATTACTCTGGTTGCAATTGTAATTCTTGCTGTACTTATTGTGTACACACAAAAGAATTATCATCCAAAGGAAACAGCACCAATAGACGTTGAAACAACTCAAAATTATGAGGAAGGTGCAGAGGCAGAATCGAATATTACAGCTATTACAAATCAACCAAAAAATTCTATGGAAGGAACAGAAACAACTACGGCGAGTGGGCTCAAAATGACAATCATAAAGGAAGGTACAGGAACTCCCGCAGTTTCTGGTGATATGGTAACGGTCCACTACACGGGTATGTTTACTGATGGTAAGGTCTTTGATTCGAGTGTCGGAAAGCAGCCATTTTCATTCAAGCTTGGAGCACATATGGTGATTTCCGGCTGGGACGAAGGAGTAGCTGGTATGAAGGTTGGAGAAAAACGTCATCTCGTAATTCCAGCAAGTATCGGATACGGACCGAACGGATACGGGCCGATTCCGGGGAATGCAACGCTTGTGTTTGATGTTGAGCTTCTTGCTATCAATCAATAGTGGTACATATTGTATGAAGAAAAAAATTCTTACTATCATTGTGTTGCTCTTTATACTCTCAGGAATTACCTGGGGTATCTACGGCATGATGAATCCAACTCTCAGTACGGTTAACGCTAGTATTCCTAACTAATCGGCAGTCGATGTATTATCAATAATTATTTTTTAAACAGATGAATACTTTTTTTGATCAAAATAATGCTACACGTATGGGCAAGATTCTCATGGTTCTCGCAATCCTTGCGACATTGTTTGTGTGTGTAAAATTTGTAAGTGCCGTCAAAAACATGAATCGTGCTACTGATATTGCCAAGGCGACAACAATCGATGTTTCCGGTGAAGGAAAATCTTTTGCAATTCCTGATATTGCAAACGTAAGCTTTACGGTAGAACAAAAAGAAGCAACAGTGCATGAAGCACAGGAAATTGTTACCAAAAAATCAAATGATGCAATCGCATTTTTGAAATCTTCTGGAATCGCTGAAAAAGATATTCAAACTACTAATTACAGTGCAAATCCACAGTACGATTATTCGTATTCAGGTGGAAGGTCACCAAAGCTGACTGGATATATCGTTTCAAATACTGTAACGGTAAAAATTCGTGACACTGCAACCGTAGGGAAGATTATTGACGGTCTTGGTGCAAAAGGAGTAACCGGTCTCACTGGTCCAAATTTTACGGTTGATAACCCAAATGCCTTGAGTGCAGAGGCTCGAGCAAAAGCAATTGCAGATGCAAAGGCAAAAGCAGAAGTCCTAGCGAAGGATCTTGGCGTCCGCTTGGTTCGCATTGTCCGTTTTTCAGAGAGTAACGGAGGAAATTATCCACAACCAATGTACGCAAAAGATATGATGGTGGGTGGTGCAGGTGCTACTCCAGAGTTTGCAGTAGGGGAGAATAAGTTTACTTCGAATGTAACAATTACCTACGAGATACGATAGTAAACGCAAGCTCTAAAAATTAAATTCTAAACTCTAAAAAAGGTGCGTTGGCGAAAGCCGGCGCACCTTTTGACTTTTATATAGGTTTGGGGTATTATCTGTGTATCAGAAAGGCCCCCGCGGGCTTTTTAATTTAGCCATTAAACGAAGATTCTAAAATGAGTATTATTTCATATATCAAAGAAACACGCGAAGAACTAAAGCATGTAAACTGGCCGAGCCGCAAACAGGCAATAGCTTATTCTGTGGCAGTGATTATTCTTTCTGTCCTTGTTGCATACTTGCTTGGTGCGTTTGATGCATTGTTTCAGTACGGACTCAGTAAGCTATTGGGCTTTTAATTTTATTAGCAATTAATTTTTTAGACCCATGGCAAAACAAGAAATACAAGGAGACCGAAGTTGGTATGCGATCCACACCTATGCTGGATATGAAAACGCAGTGCTTCGAAACCTCAAACAGCGTATTGAATCACTCGGAATGCAAGACAAGATCTTCAACGTAGTTGTTCCAATGGAAAAGAAGATCAAAATCAAGGCAGGGAAGCGCGTTGAATCTGAAGAGCGCGTATATCCCGGTTATGTCCTTGTGGATATGATCGTGACTGATGACTCTTGGTACGTAGTCCGTAACACTCCTCGCGTAACTGGATTCGTTGGAGCAGGGGTAAACCCAGTTCCACTCAACAAAGACGAGGTTGCTGCACTCTTCAAAACTATGGACAACACCGAAAGTGCAAAGCACACAATCGACCTCTCAATCGGAGATCTTGTGACTATCGCCGATGGACCATTCAAAGAACTCGAAGGGAAGGTGTCAGATGTTGACCATGATCGAGGAAAGGTTCGCGTACTCGTCGCAATGTTCGGCCGCGAAACTCCAGTGGAACTCGACTTCCTTCAGGTGAAGAAGATGTAACGAGCCCAGGCTTTAGGCACTAGGCGTTAGGCTTTAGCCAAAATAGCCCAGTTGCTTTTACTATTTTTTCTGGTATAGTTTCGTTTGTTACGCTACAGCTTCAATTTTACCTAGTGCCTAGAGCCTAATAATCTAATTATCTAATTCAAATGGCAAAGAAAATAACCAAAAAAGTAAAAGTACAAATTGCCGGCGGACGCGCAACGCCAGCACCACCACTTGGACCTGCACTCGGTCAGGCTGGTGTAAACATCAGTGACTTCGTTCAGAAGTTCAATGCAGCAACCGCAAACATGATGGGTGATACAGTAGGATGTGTTATTACCGTCTACGAAGACCGCAGTTACGATTTTGTTGTCAAAACTCCACCAGTAGCCGGTCTCCTTTTTAAGGCAGCAGGCATCACCAAGGGTTCTGGTAAACCGAATGTCTCAAAAGCGGGAAGTATCACTACTGCTCAGCTTCGAGAAATCGCCGAAAAGAAACTTCCAGACCTCAACGCAAAAGACGTTGAAGGCGCGATGAAAATCGTAGCCGGAAGTGCTCGTCAGGCAGGAATCGAAATCAAAGGTTAAAACAAAAAACTTCCGGAATGCCGGAAGTTTTTTGTTTACCCGATTAACACAGTTGATTTAGGGTTAAAACAAAAAAAACGCTTCGGCGGTTTTTTTGTTTGTTCTGCCAATGAGGTTGATTTGGGGGCGAATAGAAATTTCAATTTCTAAATCCTAATTTTTAATGTCTAAACATACAAAAGTGCGCGTCCTTAACCCAGTAGGTGATTCTGCTGAATCAGGCGCGCACTTTTGTATTTTACTTAGGATATGTATCGTGGTATATTTAAAAAAATCTTTTCGTTATGAAAAATGGCGTATTGGTAACTATCACTGTAAATTCAGACAATCATCAAGTCGTGAATGAATGGCTCCGTAAGCATGTTGACGACAGTAGTCTGCTTGGCTGGTGTAGCAACATTAGAAAGTTTGTAAAAGGAGACACTCTGTGTGTTTTATATCATTCGACAAAGGTAGGGATCGCAAATGCTTGTCCGACTTTGTATGGATTATATAAGGATATTAAAAATTCTTCTTCGAATGTCAAAGTAGAGGCAATAACCGAAAGTAATTATATTACTCTCGATGGAGAGGAACCTGTTCCGATCGAAAAGATGAAGATGATTATGCGGAATGTAACACTCTTTGCTTAATTTGTTTTTTATATTACATAAAAGCGCCCTACGGGCGCTTTTCTTTTTTAAAAATTATTTTTCCACATCATGGATTCTTTTGGTAACGCTTCTTGTCCGGAATATTTTGCGTTTGCTTTTTTACTGTAGAGATTTTCCACTTCTCCATCCACGATGTAATAAATGAGCTGACCTACTGGCATACCGGCATAAATGCGAACGGGGATAGTACAAGAGAGTTCGAGTGTCCAGAATCCACAGAAGCCGACGTCGCCCTTGCCGGCTGTAGCGTGAATGTCGATGCCGAGACGGCCCGTAGAAGACTTTCCCTCGAGGAATGGTACATGTTTGTGTGTCTCGGTATATTCGAGTGTTGAACCCAAATAGAGCTGTCCTGGCTGGAGTACGTAGCCTTCTTCTGGAATTTCAAAGTGACGGATCTGGTTGTGCTTCTTGGCGTCGATCATTCCGTCCACGTACTGGGCGAGGTGCTTAGAAATATGGACGTCGTACGAATTTCCACCCATATTTTTTGGGTCAAAAGGAGTAATGACGATTTCGCCTTTTTCGATGCATTCGAGGATTTTTTTATCAGATAAGATCATATGTGCTGAAAGTTTCGCATATTACAATAAATTGTCAATCGCTTGTTGTGACATTTTGGCGATGGGGGAAGGGAGAGTATCAAAAGTAAACCAGCCGATTTCTGAACATTTTTCCGATTCTTGAATCGATGGCGTTCCTGAGATTATTTTGGTTTGAAAAATATTCGTGAGCCAGTGCTGATTTTCTTCGGAAACGATATAGTCGTATGAGGGGAGCTGTTTTGTAATTTCCACAACAACGCTGAGTTCTTCTTGTAATTCCCTTACTACAGTTTCTTTCATTGTTTCTCCAAAATTAACTTTACCACCGGGAAGTGCCCATGCACCCGGCTCGGTTCCGACATTTTGTCCACGCTTCATCAATAAAAATTCGCCGGCATCATTTATGATGAATGCGCCAACGCCGACGCCGATGTAATCAATGCCAGGTTTCATTTTGTGTATGTAATAAAAGTATACGAGAATGGATTTTTTTCGTCCGCAACATGTGGTTCTTCGGAGATTATGTTCCATTCGTTTCCAATCTCCGGAAAGAATGTATCAGCTTCAGGTGAATCATCTACACGTGTTATGTAGAGCTTGTTCGTTCGAGGAATACTTTCTTTGTAGAGTTCGCCGCCACCAATAATGAAAACTTCGGTCTCATCTTGTTTCTCTTCAAAATGTTTTCCTTGTTCGAGTGCTGCAAAACGGAGGGCTTCATCAAGCGAGTGAACAATAGTGATACCTGGCTGGTAATAGTTGAGGTCTCGAGTGACTACAATATTTTCTCGGTCGGGGAGAGGGCGACCGATTGATTCAAATGTCTTACGTCCCATGATGACGGTGTGTCCACGAGTAGTATCGCGAAAATGCTTCATGTCGGCAGGCAAACTCCAAAGGAGTTTGCCTGCCTTGCCGAGCTCGTTCTTTTTTCCAATTGCTGCGATGAGAGAGATTATCATATGTCTTATACAGCAATCGGAGCTTTGATTGCAGGATGCGGATCGTATCCAATAAGCTCGAAGTCATCAATAGTAAAATCTTCAAGTTTCATTTTTTCTGGATTTATTTTGAGTGTTGGCATCGGACGAATATCTCCACGGCGAGCGAGTTGTTCTTTGGCTTGTTCAATATGATTGAGATACAAATGTGTGTCACCGCCAGTCCAAACGAATTCGCCAAGCTCAAGACCTGTCATTTGGGCAACAATCATAGTGAGTACTGCATACGATGCAATGTTGAAGGGGACACCAAGAAACGTATCGCAACTGCGTTGGTAGAGTTGGCAAGAAAGTTTGCCGTCTGCTACGTAGAATTGAAACAAACAATGACATGGTGGAAGTCCTGCAACTGCCATCTCGTCGAGTTGTCCAACATTCCAGGCTGATACTATAAGACGACGATCATCCGGTCGAGTTTTGATGCGTTCAATAATTTGTGAGAGTTGGTCAATGTGTTGCCCGTTTGGTGTTGGCCATGCACGCCATTGGTACCCATAGATTGGTCCAAGATTTCCATGTTCTTTTGCGAAGGCATCGTCCGTTTTTATTTTTTCGACATATTCTGTGAGACCATTTTTCCACTCCTCGCTGTCACTTGCTGGAACTGGTAAGCCGAGCTTTTTTAAATATGCCTTGTATGGCCATTCATCCCAAATATGCACATTATTCTGTGCGAGATATTGCAAATTGGTATCACCGCGCATAAACCAAAGTAGCTCATGGATGATGGACTTGATTCCGACTTTCTTTGTAGTAATAAGTGGGAATCCATCGGCAAGATTAAAACGCATTTGATACCCCAGAACACTTTTTGTGCCCGTTCCTGTACGGTCTGTTTTTGTTGCCCCGTTGATAAGAAGATGATCGAGAAGATCGAGATACGATTCGTCTACATGTTTGCCTTTCATATAAAGAAGTATAGAGGAGAGGGGAGGGTTTTGCTATATATTGACAATATATGCAAAATATGCTAGGGTGTGTTCGATAAAGGGCCCTCAAAAAACAAAAGCCCTTCTAGTAACTTAAAAATTTCAAAAACCAAAAAAACGATAGAAAATGAAAAAGACAACCATTTTTCTGGCGATAGTGTTCGCCGTATGTACATTGTTTGCCGGAACCACGAGTGCACAGGCACACGGAAAGAAAAAGAAGAAAGCCGCACCCGTGGCCGACAGTTATGAAAGTGGTAATCCACCACCAGGCGGTGATATGAACTATTACCAAAGCTGGGTTGCTTGCACGAATTTATTAGTTTTTCGCGAGCAAACTATTTCCAACCTGCGTGCTGATTCTCAAAACAAGCAAGCAAATGTTTTGAGCCTGACTATTCAACTGAGCAACGCAGCGGATTCGATAGCGAGCCTCAATGAGCAAAACAAAAAGCTCAAAGAACAGGTTGCTGGATTGGCAAAACAAACACAAATCCAACCCGGCTTCGTTGCCACAACTCCGGAAATTTCGGAATTAGTTTTGGATTCGGCGGCTATCGCACTGGTCAAGAATATGGAGCTCGGACTTAAATTTTATCAGATGAGCCCCGAAGAACTGGCCTCAAGATACTCAGGACTTTCGCTTAATTGGCAAAGATCGCCAGGTGAAAGATATCTTTTTTCTGGAAAATCGATAAAAGATATCAGCACTGCTGCTCTGCAGAGTGAGATGAAAAAATGGATGATGTATTTGTACGACAAGAGTACTGGTAGTGACCGGTTGAGATATAGTAAACTATTCCTTAATATTACCGGCGACACGTACTTTCAGCGGAAGTACTAAGATTTATTAAAAGAAGTGAGAACCCTTAGCGAAAGCAAAAGGGTTCTTTTTTTGTTGACAAAGGCGACCGGTTTCTTTATCTTACATACGAATAAATTTTTTTATATGGATACTATATTGATACCAGAATTTCAGGGTTACTTTTCTCCGATTATAGAATTTGGCAAAACGCCATTTTGGATAGGGGAAACACTTCAACAATTGATAGATGAGATGCCACCTTTTACATCTTCAAAGGCGTTTGAAATCAACAAAAAGGTGTATGTAAAAGACCGGCCGTTAATCACTTTGCCGCAGCTTTTTGTGGGAATGCATCATCTGGTATGGCAACAATCAAAAGGCCAGGAGGGATTCCTTTGTCTCGATGGAATGACGACAATCGGTCCGATTCAAGACGGCGGAGGGAAAAGGCCCATTCAGTATGTTCATCTGACTTACTTTAAGAATGATTTGCGTTGGAAATGCAGCCTACGAGATGTCTCAGGTATTATCAAAATTTAGTTTGTATTAAATCGCCCCCTAAAGGCGATTTTTGTATGGCATTGACAGAATATTAAAGAAATGCTATTCTGTTTATATCATTCTCACTAAGGACCAAACGAGGTTCTGTTTACTAATAAAGAGAGTGCGCTTGTGGAATCTTGCCTAAACACGTTGTTGTATGGCCAGTCCATGACAACAATTATTTATGCCCACAGGTCATTCTGCGCGGCCGTCATCTGGCGGTAAGCGCTCATTTTCATCATCACCGGTTACACGATCGGGTTCAGGTTTCCGTTATTCAGGACCAAGTCACTCGATTCAGCAGAATCGCCCTGGGGACAAGCTACGTCCGGCAGGTGCTAGTTCGTCTGCTCGCCCAGCGTTTAAATCTGCTGGATCAGCACCACGCACTGGTGGTTTTAAAGGCCCAGCTCGTACCGGAGGCTTCAAAGGTTCTTCATCTCGATCAGGAGTTCGCAGTCCTGGAGGATTTGGCGCAGGTCGCCGATCTTCTAGCTTTGCTCGTAAGAGTGCAGCTCCAATGGGAGGCAGTCGCTTTGCTCAACGCATAGACTTTTCAAAGTTTGTGAAGAAGGCAGAGCCGAAAGTAGAACAAGTGAAGTATGTTGCGAAGCACACATTTGCAGATTTTCCATTCAACGAACAGTTGCAGAAAAATATTGCAAAGAAAGGTTTCGTACATCCAACTCCGATTCAAGATCAATCAATCATGACAGTGCTCGAAGGACGCGACTTCTTTGGTCTCGCAAACACGGGAACAGGGAAGACTGGCGCGTTCATCCTTCCGCTCATCGACCGTGTATCTCGCGACAAGAAACAGCAAGTGCTCATCATGGCACCGACTCGCGAACTCGCTCAGCAGATCGAAATGGAATTCCGCACGCTCTCCCTTTGGATGAGTCAGTATTCCGCTTCTGTTGTTGGTGGAATGCCGATCAATCGCCAAATCTCTGAAATCAAGCGCGGAGTGAACTTTGTCATTGGAACACCAGGACGCATCACGGATCTCGTAAAGCAAAAAGTACTCGACCTATCTAAATATAGTACTGTGGTGCTCGACGAGGCAGACCGAATGCTCGACATGGGATTTCGTGACGATATGACATTCATCCTTGGAAAGTGTTCTCCAGACCGACAGACATTGTTCTTCTCGGCGACGCTTTCTCCGGAAATCAAAAAGATGACAGAAATGTATCTCAAAAATCCACAATTCGTTTCAGTGGTCACAGGCAATACTTCAAAAAATATTGAACAAGATGTGGTGCGCGTGAAGAAAGAAGAAAAACTCGACCGTTTACACGATATTCTTATAAAAGACGGTTCTGACAAAGTCCTCATTTTCCGCGAAACAAAACGTAGTGTCGACACACTCGAAACTGAGCTTAAGGCTCGTGGTTTCAAAGTAGCCGGCATTCATGGAGACAAACGCAATCGTGAACGAATGCGCACGCTCGACGCTTTTAAGATGAACCAAATAAACATTCTCATCGCAACTGACGTCGCGGCTCGCGGACTCGATATTCCGAATGTTACTCACGTGATCAACTACGATATTCCAAACGACTACGAAACCTATGTGCACCGCATCGGCCGAACTGGCCGAGCAGATAAAACAGGAACGGCTCTAACTTTTATCCCCGCATAGAAATTTCATATACAGCGCATCTCATTGTTGCTGTACTCAATTTTTTCCCGCAATGTACGTCCAGTACATTTTGGTCACAAATTTCGTTTGCGCCTCGAGCTGCATCTGTCTCTGAAAATTTCTTAAATTAGTGAAATGACGTAAATACCCCTGAGACCTTTACAGGTCTCGGGGGTATTGCATTATATATAATTGAGGTGTAGTATTTATTTAAATTTTTTTGTAAACAAAACTAAATCACACAGGATGAAAAGACTGGTTATCGTTCAGCTCGCGCTCCTTCAGGGAGGCAACACACAAAGAAATACTGAATTGCTGGAACAAATGGCAGCCTTGGCCAAAAGCCTCAAGCGGTATGCCGAAGACTTTTTTGCGTTAGAAAACAGAAAAGACACTTCTGTAAAAAAAGTGGACGCTTCGTTTCAGGAGGTGCTCATGCTTTGTTCTGAGTCTCCCAAGGCTCAGCCGACAGTTGAAATCTTTCAAAAGACCTTCGGGGTCTTGCCGGGGCTACATCAGGAGCTTTGCTCAACTGACGGCCATAAGGTGAGTCTAAAAAATCTGAATGATTTAGTGGACGCTCAAAGGAGCTCCATCGTTGTTCTGATAACAGATGAATATTACCGGAAGACATACCCTGCATATTTTTCTTTAATGCATAAATATCGCAAGCCATTCGGAGAGATTGATTTGGCTGTAGGCCAGGCTTTTGTGATAAACAACGACAAAACCTCGCCATCTTACGGGTCTTCAGAAATTGTTAACGGAGTTGTCATAACAACTCAGGTGCCGCAGGCCGTAGAGGCTTAAAACTTACAAACAGCCCAATCAAAATATTGTTTAAAAGCCGCTCATCTAGCGGCTTTTTTTATTGCCCCGCCAGTGCTAGAATCAGCGCATGAGTAACTATCAAGAAACTGAAGTTTTTGAAGCAATTGCAGGAGAGGCGAAGCGTCAGTCCGAAGGCCTCGAACTTATTCCATCTGAAAACTATGTTTCCAAAAATGTGCTTCTTGCCAATGGTTCCATTCTCACCAACAAATATTCCGAAGGGTATCCAGGTCGCCGTTATTATGGGGGACAGGAATTCACCGACCAAGTCGAGACGCTTGCGATTGAACGCGTGAAGCAACTCTTCAATTGTAAATTTGCCAATGTGCAACCACACTCAGGCGCACCGGCAAACCTCGCAGTCTATTCAGCGCTCCTTGAACCAGGGGACACTGTGCTTGGTATGGATCTCTCTCATGGAGGACATCTTACGCATGGTCACCCAATGACTCTTCCTGCAAAGATTTACAAATTTGTCACATACAAAATGAAAGACCCGGAGACTGGTGAGATAGATTATGAAGGTCTTCGACAAGTCGCACTCGAACATAAACCGAAACTCATTATCGCGGGATTTTCTGCATACCCTCGCACTCTCGACTACGCGAAGTTTGTGGAGATTGCAAAAGAAGTTGGAGCTATTACTATGGCCGATATGGCACACATCGCTGGACTTATCGCCGGCAAGGCACTTCGCAATCCATTCGATGATGGATTCGATATTATTACTTCTACCACACACAAAACACTTCGTGGTCCACGTGGAGGAATAATTCTCACTCGCGAGAGTGAAGAAATTGCCAAGAAAATCGACAAAGCAATTTTCCCTGGAATTCAAGGTGGTCCACACATGCATACCATTGCAGCCAAGGCTGTAGCTTTCGGCGAAGCAATGACTCCCGCGTATCAAGAATACTGCCAGCAAGTTTTGAAAAATGCGAAGGCGATGGAAGCAGTGTTTAATCGTGAAAAAATTCGCATGATTGGTGGCGGTACTGACAATCATCTCATTCTCGCCGATGTATTCGGCTCGCTTGGAGTGACAGGGAAGGAAGCGCAGACTGCACTCGATGAAGTGGGTATCACACTCAATATGAACTCAATCGCGGGAGATACTCGCAAACCACTCGATCCATCAGGAATTCGTTTTGGTACACCGGCGATCACGACACGCGGCTTCAAGGAGGCGGATTGTGCACGCGTTGCTGAGCTTTTGATTGAAACACTCCGTAATCACACTGACGAGGGAAAGAAGAAAATAATTAAAGAAGAAATAAAGGCGTTGGCTGAACAGTTTCCGATCCCGGAATCTTTTGTTTAATTTTATTAGCCTGGATTCCCGGTCAAGCCAGGAATGACACTCAAAATTATGAAAATTTATTTTGCAGGATCGATACGAGGAGGACGGGGAGATGCACAATTATACAAGCAGATTATTGAACTTCTTGGTCAATACGGGGAAGTTCTTACTGAACATATTGGCGATGAGACACTCACGTCAGCAGGAAGTGCTATGGAGCCTCAATATATATTCGAGCAAGACACAGACTGGCTTCGCGAAGCAGATGTTGTTGTTGCTGAAGTGACCACACCGTCTCTTGGGGTAGGATACGAAATTGGTCTTGCTGAATCACTCGAAAAAAGAATCTTGTGCTTGTATCGAGAACAGGAAGATTCTCACGTTTCGGCAATGATTCTCGGCAACCGCAATCTTTCAATCGCGCAATATGAATCGATTACTGATATCGAAAATTATTTACAAGATTATTTTTAATAACATGGGAATACTTTTTACACTTCTCGGTGTCACAAATACCGGGAAAACAACTCAACAAAAATTACTTGAAGAACATCTAAAAAACGATGGGTATACTGTTGTGTATGTAAAATATCCGCGATACGAAACGGAACCGACCGGGCCAAGGATCAATGCTTATTTGCGCGGGGGAAATCCTGAACACATATCGGCGCAAGAGTTCCATGAATTGCAGATACAAAACAAATTTGATTTTGAACCGGAATTACTCGCTTTACTTGAAGAAAATGATATCGTTTTGGCTGAAATGTATGTAGGGACAGGAATTACCTATGGCGTGGGTGACGGAATCTCGAAGGATTGGCTCATTAAGCGATATGAACCGCTTCGTAAAGCCGATATTTCAATTTTGCTTGATGGAAAACGGTTTATGGAAAGCAAAGAAGAAGGACATCATTATGAGAACGATGATGAGAAGACAGAAAAGATTCGTCTCGCACATCTCGAGCTTGCAAACGATTTTGGATGGACAATTATTAATGCAAATCAAACAATAGACGAAGTGCACCAGCAAATTTATTCAGAAATAAAAAAGATCCTTCAGTAGTTTTATGATTGATGTAGAAATTCGCGGGCCGGTGGCAAAAAAAGAATACGACCGTGTTAAAAAACTTTTCTCGACTGCGGGGGAAAGTGTTTTTGTCGAACATCAAGTTGTCGTTTCGTACACTGACAGAGGATTCAACAATCGTGCCGTGCGACTCGAATACAAGAACGGCGTAGGTACTATCTGTATTGAAATCGGCAAGCTTGGCGAACGTAAAGAAATTAAAACTCGTCTCGCTCATGATTCATTTTCTGACGCCGTGCAAATGCTCGCCGAGCTTGGATACAAAAAAGCGAGTGTTTCTGCGATAGAAGTATTCTCTTGTATTTACGCCGGAGCGTTTTTTTCACTCTATGATCCGGATGGGGAATCATATTATTACGATGCAGTGATCGGAGCTGTGGGGCCGGAAGAAGCTAAAGAAGCCAAAGTAAAGCTTCACAACCTTGGTCGCAAATTCATGCTTCCGATGTGGAGTCCGATCGATATGCTCGAGTTCACCCGAAAATTGAAAGAAAAAACCAATTGGCTGTATGATTATGAGACAGACGGGGCAGGATATTTTAAAGATAAATTTGGAATCTGAGTTATGGAAATATTAGATATCGTAAACGAAAACGACGAAGTAATCGGACAAGAAGACCGAAAGGTTATTCACCAGGAAGGATTATTACATCGTGAAATTCATGTATGGCTTGTTACACCTGACGGCAAAATAATTTTTCAAAAACGAGGAATGCATAAAGATACATATCCAGGACTTTTAGATGCAACAGTTGGTGGCCATGTTGACCTAGGTGAATCATATGAAGATGCTGCTCTCCGAGAAACACAGGAAGAAACCGGACTCAGTTTATATCAATCAGATTTAAAATTTATTAAAAAAGAATTTTCAAAATCATTTGATTCTATTACCGGAATGAAGAATCATAAATTTAGCTCAATTTATACATATTTATTTCCAGATGACCTTGAAAAACTTAAACTTGAAGATGCTGGAGCTTTAGGTTTTGAATCTTTTTCTATTGAAAAACTCAAAAACCTTTCAGACGAAGAAAAGAAAATGTTTATACCAAGATTTCTTACCGAAGAATATTTAGAATTTTTTGAAACCATCGTATGAGGATTAAGATTAAAAAAATGAAAGATGGGGCGAAGTTGCCGACATATGCAAAACCGGGAGATGTGGGGATGGATATGTATGCGATGGAGACAGTGACGATTCCACCACAAGGGCATCATATTTTTTGGCATGGTTTTGCAATGGAATTCGATGAAGGATTCGCGGCGATTGTGAAAGACAAATCAAGTATTTCAAAAGCCGGATTGCATACAATGGGTGGAGTTTTCGATGCTGGATATCGTGGGGAATACAATACTCATCTCGTAAATCTCTCTAGTGATCCATACACAGTGGAAGAGGGTGACAAAATAGCTCAACTCATCATCTATCCTGTGGTTATTGCAGAATTGGAGGAAACTGATACTCTGAGTGAGTCAGAACGTGGGGCAGGTGGCTTCGGCTCGACAGGCAAGAAATGACCTGTGCACTCGACAGGTCATCCCAGACTTGATCTGGGATCCAGGTTTGTATTTGAATTATGAAATCACAACTCGAACAAATTGTAAAAAACGTACTCAAAAATCTTGGCATTGAAGTTGAGAGTGTTGTGCTTGAACACCCGGCAGAAATTGCGAATGGGGATTATTCAACGAGTGCGGCTTTGGCGTACGCCAAAGCCGCGCAGGTAAGTCCTCGCGCTCTCGCCGAAAAAATCGTCGCCGAAATCGAAAACAACAAACCAGCCGAAATCGAAAAAATCGAAATCGCTGGTCCTGGCTTCATCAACTTCTATCTCTCAAAAGAATTTTTTGGAAACTCAATCAAAGAAATTCATCAGGAAGAAAAATGGGGTGCAAATAAAACACTTGCCGGCAAAAAGGTCATGGTGGAATATACGCAACCAAATCCATTCAAACCTTTTCATATCGGACATCTTATGTCGAATGCAATTGGCGAATCTATTTCTCGTATCGTGGAATTTTCCGGTGCGCACACCATTCGTGCTAACTATCAAGGTGATGTTGGTCTGCATGTTGGCAAATCCATCTATGGCCTTATCCAGAAAGGGAAGCCCGACTCAAATCTTTCTGTCTCCGAGCAAGCGATATATATAGGCACATGTTATTCATGGGCTTCTCAGCTTTATGACGAAGATGAAAAAATAAAAGCTGAAATTGATGCAATCAACAAAAAAGTATATGAAAGAAGCGATTCTGCGATCAACGAATTGTATGACTGGGGGAGAAAGGTAACACTCGATGCCTTTGAAATACTTTACAAAACTCTTGGAACAAAATTTGACTATTATTTTTTTGAAAGTGAAATGGCGCCGATCGGGGCTAAGATCGTAAAAGAAAATTTGGGAAGGGTTTTTGATGAGTCTGACGGAGCGATTGTTTTTCATGGAGAAAAATATGATCCAAAATTGCATACGCGCGTGTTCATTACAAAACAAGGACTTCCAACATATGAAGCCAAAGAAATAGGCCTCAATATAACAAAATTCGAAAAAGAGAATCCGGATATCTCAATAACTGAAACTGCTATCGAGCAAGGTGAATATATGAAGGTCGTGACTGCTTCAATTCGTGAGGTCTACCCACAGTATGCCGATCACATGCAGCATGTTACGCACGGTATGATGCGACTTGCCGGAGGTAAGATGAGTTCTCGAAAAGGGAATATTATCACCGGTGAATCACTCCTTTCTGATTCGTACGAAATCGTCAAAGAAAAAATGGCTGAACGCGAATTATCTCCTGAGCAAAGAGAAGTTATCTCTCATCAGGTGGGAATTTCTGCGATCAAATACACAATTCTCAAACAACAGCTCGGTGGAAATATTATTTATGATGAAGAAAAGTCTGTTTCGTTTGAAGGTGATTCTGGTCCCTACTTGCAATATACGGCTGTGCGATCAAATTCTATTTTGGAAAAGGCAAAGAAGGAGGGGGTAGAACCAAGTTATATTTTGCCAGAAAATTGGGAAACTACATCGCTCGAAAAATATTTGTATCGATTCCCGGAAGTCGTGCTTTTGGCATATCAAAAACTCGAACCACATGGTATTGCTACGTATCTCGGCGAACTCGCATCAACATTTAATTCATTTTACGCACAGCAACAGGTGGTAGATACAACTGATGCTTCATCACCATATCGTGTAGCCCTCGTAGAATCATTCCTCAAAACGATGAAAAATGGTTTGTATCTGCTTGGTATTGAAGTACCGGACAAAATGTAATCTAGGGAACAGGGAGAAGGGGTTAGGGAGTAGAAAAATAAAAAACCGACCCTCAATGTGAGAGTCGGCAAGTTAGAGAAAAGGCACACGTATAACCGCGTCTGCTGGCACGATGTTTAGACACCTTCTTTCGCGAGTAAATAACTAAAAGCCCGAAGAGCCATTAATCTAAAAATATACTCCTCCCACTTGAAAGTCAAATGAAATATGGTATTCTTTCAATAGAAGCGATGAAGGGGCTATCACCCTGGAGCTTGGGGAAGAACATCAGCTTTGGCTGGTCAGTAGAACCCTATAAATAAGCCCGAAGGAATACCAGAGGGGAAAGAAGGTGGTACCACGATTTCTTATATAAAAAAGAAACCCGTCCTTGCAATCATGACTTTTGTCGTGATGCGAGGACGGGTTTTTAACTTACTTCCTTTAAGTATCTTCTTGTTGTTTTTATGCCATCGTATATGAAAATTACTATTGTAATTAAAAAACAAAATGGCCAAACGATACTTAGAAGAATCTTCAAATACCTAGGCATTTTTGGAAGTATTGTATATGTGCTACGAGCTGCAAGTATATAAACAATTGCAAGAATAAAACACGCTAAAACCATAAGAAATTTTCTAATACTATACACCTTATTAATAATTTAGTCAAGTATCATGGAAACACCTGAAAATAAACCTAAATCACCAGCTGCAGAGCGAGAAGAAAAAGTTCTCGGTTTTTGGAAGGAGAACAATGTCTTTGAAAAAACGCTCAAGAAAGATTCGCCCAAAGGTGAGTTTGTATTCTTCGAAGGTCCACCAACTGCGAACGGTAAGCCTGGTATCCACCACCTTGAAGCTCGTGCTTTCAAAGACGCGATTCCTCGCTACAAAACAATGCAAGGATTCCATGTGCGCCGAAAAGGGGGATGGGATACACATGGACTTCCAGTGGAACTTCAAGTAGAAAAAGCACTCGGCCTCAATTCGAAAAAAGCGATTGAAGAATTCGGCATTGCGAAATTTAACGACAAGTGTAAAGAAAGCGTCTGGCAGTACACCGATCTTTGGGAAAAATTCACTGACCGTATCGGTTATTGGGTGGATCAAAAAAATCCTTATGTGACCTATCACAACTCATACATTGAGTCTGTTTGGAATGTCTTGCAGAAGGTAAATGACCAAGGACTTGTGTATAAAGATTATCGAATCGTGCCGTGGTGTCCACGCTGTGGAACAGCGCTTTCGTCGCATGAACTTGCACAAGGATATCAGGACGACCGTGACCTGTCGGTCACGGCCAAGTTTAAAGTTATAAAGTCGAAAGTTGAAAGTCTGGAAAATACGTACGTTCTTGCTTGGACTACGACGCCGTGGACTCTTCCGGGGAATGTCGCACTTGCGGTGGGGAATGATATTGATTATGTAAAAGTAAAAGTTGGTGAAGAATTTTTGATTCTCGCGGAAGCACGCATTAGCGTGCTTCCGGAGGGCTTTGAAATTGTAGAAAAAATAAAAGGGAGCGATCTTGTCGGTCTTGAATACGAACCACTTTATCCATATTTGAAAGACAATATTGCTGACTCACAAAAAGAAAAACTTGAAAAAGCTTTCAAAGTGTATCCAGCAGATTTCGTCACAACCACTGATGGAACAGGAGTTGTGCATACAGCGGTGATGTATGGAGCAGACGACTTTGAGCTTGGAACCAAGCTTGGTTTGCCGAAGCAACATATGGTAAATCTCGATGGAACGTTTGTTGAATACGCCGATTTTCTTGCGGGACGTTTTGTAAAAGATGAAGATGTAGCTGTTGATATCATCAAAGACCTCGCGCATCGCGGGCTCTTGTTCAAAAAAGAAAAGTACGAACACTCATATCCACACTGTTGGCGTTGTAAGACTCCACTCATCTACTACGCGCGAGATTCTTGGTATATCCGCATGAGTGATCCTAAAATCAAAGACCAACTCATCGAAGAAAACAAAAAAATAAATTGGGAACCATCGTATATCCGCGATGGGCGTTTTGGTGAATGGCTCAAAGATATCAAAGATTGGGCGATTTCTCGTGAACGATATTGGGGAACACCACTTCCGATCTGGATGACCGAGAGTGGAAAAATCGAAGTGATTGGCTCACTCGACGAAATGAAAAAGAAGGCAAAGAAGTCTGGTAATACCTACCATATCATTCGTCACGGCGAGGCTGATCACAATCTGAAAGGCATGGCGAGTGCCGACCCGAATGAGCCGGTACATCTCACCGAGCTTGGTCGCAAGCAAGTCGCCGGTCAGGTTTCTAAACTCAAAGAGGCTGGAATCGATCTCATTATTGCGTCACCATTCGTTCGAACACGCGAAACCGCAGACATCATTCGCGAAGGACTCGGCGGACAAGTTGAGATACTTTTCGATGAACGTTTGCGAGAGATGGATATTGGAATTTATAACAAAGGTCCATGGAGTAAATACCATGAGGACTTTCCAAAGACGGTAGAGAATTTCTACAATGGCCCAGAAGGTGGGGAATCATACAATACGGTCAAAGGCTGGATGATGGATTTTATCCACGATGTGGAAATCAAATTCCAGAATAGAAAAGTTCTTTTTGTGAGTCATGGCGGTCCATCCTGGCTTCTTATGGCTGGTATACAAGGATTCGGTGCAGAGGAATCGCTCAAGATGATTGCGGACAAAAAAGATTTTCATTATTTTGAAAACGCAGAAGTGCGTGAAGTTCCGTATGTGCCATTTCCGCACAACCACAATTGGGAGCTTGATTTGCATCGACCATATATTGATCATGTTGAGCTCGTCTCAGAAAATGGCGAGCCAATGAAGCGCGTAAACGAAGTGATGGACGTATGGTTTGACTCAGGGGCAATGCCGTTTGCGCAAGACCACTATCCATTTGCAACAAAAGATATCTTGTACCCCGCAGACTTCATTTGTGAAGCTATCGACCAGACGCGTGGATGGTTTTATACACTCCACGCAGTTGGAATGCTCATGGGTCGTGGTCTCGCGTATAAGAATGTGGTGTGTCTCGGACATATTCTCGACGCAGAAGGGAAGAAGATGAGTAAGTCGCTTGGCAACATCGTCGACCCATGGGAGATGATTGAAAAGTACGGCGTAGACACGCTTCGTCTCTGGATGTACTCGGTCAATCAGCCAGGTGAATCAAAAAACTTCGACGAAAAAACAGTGGCCGAATTGCACAACAAAGTATTTAATTTGCTCTACAACGTTCTCGCATTTTATGAACTCTACCGTGATAAAGAAGTCGAAAGCTCAAAGCCTAAAGCTGAAAGCTCAAACATTCTCGATCAATGGGTTGTGGCTCGACTTAATCAACTGACAGCGACAGTGACGGAGAATCTCGATAATTACAAACTCCTTGAACCAGTACGTGCACTTCGAGAATTCATCGACGACCTTTCCACCTGGTACGTGCGTCGCAGTCGCGACCGAATGAAGGACGGCGATGTTGAAGCAAAACAAACTTTGTATTTTGTGCTTACAACAATTGCAAAACTGATGGCGCCATTCGCGCCGTTTGCCGCCGAAGATATTTGGCTCCGACTTGGCGGCACAAAGAGTGTGCATTTTGAAACTTGGCCAGAAAATGAGTTAAAAGTCGAAAGTCAAAAAGTCTTGGAAGAAATGCAGAAAGTTCGTGAAATTGTGACGCTTGGAATGGAAGCACGACAGAAAGCAAAGTTTGCTGTGCGACAACCACTCGCACAGCTCAAAGCTAAAAACTTAAAGCTGAAAGACCAATACTTGGAAATCATTCAAGATGAACTCAATGTAAAAAATGTCGTCGAAGATGAGTCGCTTGAAACTGAAGTGTGGCTTGATACAGAAATTACTCCAGAACTTAAACGCGAAGGGGAGTATCGTGAGCTTGTGCGTGCAATTCAAGACACTCGCAAGAAGCAAGGACTTACACCAAGTGACGTCATTACACTTACTCTTCCAGAAAATACCAAGGATACAGTCGTGGGTTTTGAAGATGATTTGAAAAAGACGGTGCTTGCCGAGAGTGTCACATTTGCCGGAAGTGAGATTGTAATTGAAAAAGTGTAACTTATTGTGTCACCCCGGAGTACTCATCCGGGATCCATGAATATTCAAATTTAAATGGATTCCGGATCAAGTCCGGAATGACACTACGCATATGACAAATAAAAAACTTATCATCTTTGATTTTGACGGAGTGCTAATTCATACATCACTTTTACCCCAAAAACTTCACCGAACCATACCGGAGGAGATGAAAATTCTCATTCGAGAACTGGACGCAAACTACTTGCTTGCGATTGTTTCTGCGAGTGAATATTCTACTATTTCCGATTTTCTTGAAACACAAAATATCAGGAATTCTTTTGTGGGGATTCTCGGTGGCAATTCTAATGGAGAAAAGGCTGCAAAAATAGCACAGCTTTTAAGGGAATATGAAATTGCTCCTCAATATACAATTATGATTACTGATACGACTGGCGATGTTCGTGAGGCTCGGGAATGTAGCGTTCAATCGATTGCAGTAACATGGGGATTTCATGACAGGGAGCGTCTTAGACGGGCAGAACCAGCATTCTATGTAGATACAGTACAAGAACTCGAACACGTAATTGAAACGTATTTTCTAGAACCCAACGAGAATGTACCCATACCGGCGTCCTCTTGAGGGTAGACCCTAGTCCCTAGAACCTTTATAATGATTACATGGAAGACATTGCTCATCGCACAAAAGAAGGTCAGGAAATTTTGAAAGACCATCTTGGCTACATTAAATTAGAGGCAGATGCCTTTTTGGGGGCGCTCAAGGGTTTTCGACGTGACCTCGCGTTGTCTGCAAGGGCGACTGGTGGAATGATTCACGGAGAATTCAAGGAGACAGCTACAATCATTGCTGTTCCGCCATTGGTAGATGGTATGAGTTTTGCCGATCTTCGAGCAATGCTTCATATCTGTACAGAGGCGTTTTTTGGAAAAATCATTGTAGAATCAAGATCTGTACAAAAAGAAGAGATTGAGATTATTCACAAAAACGTGATGGATGTAGCTGATTTTGCTCGAAGATTGTACGAGACGATCAAGACTGCTGGATTTGAATTCGATGTATTTAATACTCAAAATCTGGAAGCAGAACACATTGAATGTAATATTCTTTTCAATCGTGATGCGCTGAATGTTGCTATGGAAATTTCTCGCGCGCTTGGTGAATACGCCGTGCGTCTCGATATTGATTTGATGGAAGCAAAAAAGTAACTATATGAAAAAACAAGTTATCGTAATTCATGGAGGAGATTGTTTTGAGACAAAGGAAAAATACCTTTCTTTTTTGCGTAGTTTTGAGATTGACAGTCTTGATTATTTTTTTGGAACGAGCTGGAAGAGTACACTTCAACAAAATCTCGGAGAGGATTTTCAGGTGGTTGCCCCTCGCATGCCAAATCAATTTGATGCTCGCTATGAGGAATGGAAGATTTGGTTTGAAAAATTAATTACATTACTCAATAGTGAAGTTGTACTCGTAGGGCATTCGCTGGGAGGAACATTTCTTGCAAAATACCTTGCAGAAAACACGCTGAGTAAAAAGATAACAAGCCTTCACCTTGTCGCACCTATGTATGATGCCGAAGGAACGAATGATTCTATGTGTGATTTTGTGATGCCTCAAAACTTAGAAAAAATAACAAATCAGTGTTCATCTGTTTTTATTTATCAGAGTAGCGACGATGAAATTGTTCCACCTTTAAACGCCGAGAAATTTTTGAAAGCACTACCGGATGCGAAGTTGCTATCATTTTCTGATAGAGGTCATTTCAATCAAGAATCTTTTCCTGAAATTATTGAAAACATCAAAGTTCAAAAGCTTGAAAGCTAAAAAGCTTCCACTATGCATCATATTCACCACACAGAAGCATTTGTGCTCGGTTCGCGGGCAAAAGGGGAGGACTCGAAAATCCTCTTTCTTTACACGCGCGAATTGGGCCTTGTATATGCTCATGCGCAAGGCATTCGAAAGATTTCTTCAAAGTTGCGATTTACGTTGCAGGATTTTTCGCGTGCACAAATAGATCTTGTGCGTGGAAAAGAAATTTGGCGCGTGACGACGGCTTCACCAATTCATTCATACACCCACATATTGCATATCAAGGAAAGCGAGCGCATTCTTGCTCATGTTTCGTCACTCATTCTTCGCCTGGTGACAGGGGAGGAAGCAAGTGAAGAAATATTCCAGATACTTGTCCGTACGTATGCGTTGCTTGAAACAGGAGGTAAGTCGCAAGAAGATTTTCGCGCACTCGAACTTCTTTGCGTTGCGCGAATCTTGATCTCTCTCGGATACCTTTCTCGAGCTATACCGGGTGTGGCGGTCACGTTGGGCGGTGAGGCACAGATACCACAAGAGTTTTCCGATATTGCATATCAACACCGATTGATTCGCGACATCAATCAAGCACTGAGCGAGTCGCAACTCTAAGCACAAAGCCGAAAGCTTAAAGTTGAAAGTGAAATACAAAATTCGTTACGGGTAGAGATTTCATCTTTAGGCTTTGAGCTTTTTTCTCTCATTTTATGTGATAAAATGAGCCCATGTCCGAACAGGGAAATCCAAACGAGCCACATAACTTAGATGACGTAAATGCACGCCTGTATCGACGTGATCTCGCTGGGCGTGTGATGCGACGCATCGACAGTCTTCATGTGAATCCGACACCGGTTAAGAAGGACTGGGAAGAAGATATGTCAAAGTCTCAATCCGGAAAAACCAAAATTCACCATTCTTTCTTTAAGAAGTTTTTTTATTTTTCACTTGGATTTGCAGTGCTTGCCGCACTTTTTGCTACAGTAATGTTCTTCACCGGAGGGAACACTGTTTCAAATGCAAATATAGAAATTACAGTTCTTGGAAATTCATTTACCGCGGGAGGTGAAGAGCTTCCTTTGCAGGTTGAAGTTTCAAATAAGAACGCGAGTGCACTTGAACTCGCTGATCTTTTTGTTGAGTATGACAATGGTGGGACTACTACCAATAGCGTCGGGCACGTTCGTGAATTGAATTCACTCGGTACGATTCCTGCTGGTGGAAATACTACCAAGAGTCTTTTTGTAACACTGTTTGGCGAACAGGGGAGCACAAAGAGTGTTGACTTCACCTTGCAATATCGTCTTCGTGGCTCAAACGCAATTTTTGTAAAAAAATCTTCGTTTGTAGTGACTATCAATTCTGCCCCGGTATCACTTTCTGTTGATGGTCCAAAAAGTATAACTCCGAATCAAAAATTGACCTTTACCGTCAAGACTGTCTCAAATAGCAAAAACACGCTTTCTGGAATGTTACTCCATGTCGAATATCCAACTGGATTTAATTTTGAAAAATCAGTCCCAGAAGCAACTGCTTCAAATAATGTGTGGAACCTCGGTGATTTTGCACCTGGAGCGGAACGCGACGTCGTGATTACTGGTACGGTGTATGGACAGGACGGGGAAGATAGAGCTTTCCATGTATATACAGGTGCCGTAAGTACGACCGATAACTCCAAAATTGGTGTGACATACAATTCATTGCTTCAAACAGTATCGCTCGTCAAACCATTTCTTGCTGCGCGTCTTTCTATCAATGGTTCGACTACTGACCCAACACCAGTAGGTAGTGCTGGAAATGTTTCGGTTACTGTAAATTACACAAATAATTTGCCGACTCGCGTAACGGACGCTTCGGTGACCGTTCATTTGTCAGGGAACGCGCTCGATGGAAAATCAGTCGATGCGCAAAAAGGTTTTTACAATTCTTTGGACAAAACGATAACTTGGAACAAAACATCTGTCGCGGAACTTGCTTCGATTGAACCATCAGATCAGGGAATTTTACAGTTTTCGTTCAAAGTTTTGCCGCTGTGGTCTACTGGAGGAACAATTTCTAAACCTTCTGTAAAAGTATCGGTAAGCATAAAAGGCAAACAGCCAGATCAAGGGGGAGCGGTAAGCGAGGTTGCTGATTTTGAAGAAAAGACCGCAGTAATAAATTCTGATCTTGGTTTTTCTCCCGATGCCTCATATAGTACCGGACCATTTTCAAATACCGGACCAATTCCACCGAAGGCAAATCAGCCCACGACATACACGGTTACTTGGACTGTAACCAATTCGGCAAATGCACTTACTGACGGTGTTGCTACGGCTCTCTTGCCGACATATGTAGATTGGGTTGGCACGATTTCTCCATCCGGAGAGTCTGTGGAATACGACGCGACAACAAGTACGATTCGCTGGAAAATTGGAACCGTGCCTGCCGGTGCTGGTACGAGCGGATCTCCCCGTAAGGTGTCGTTCCAAGTGCGCCTCAATCCGTCAGAAACTCAGGTGGGCAGTGTTCCAAAACTTGTTTTAGACACAACCATATCAGCAAAAGATACATTTACCGGTGTGATGCTCACTACGAGTCGTGGAGCAATATCGACCCAACTTCGTAACGAGCCAGGATTCCCGCCAGATGGACAGACGGTTGTACCATAAAAATTACGAATTACGAATTAGGAATTAGGAATGTCACACAATGGAAAAATGAGACAAGAAATGGTAGGGTAGACACATATGGAAAAAGGACAGGAAAATGTAATGGAAAAGATTCAGTCGCTCTGTAAGCGACGAGGCTTTATATTTCAAGGCTCAGAAATCTATGGAGGACTTTCAGGTATTTTTGACTACGGACCGCTTGGCGTAGAACTTCGCCATAATATCAAGCAATACTTCTGGGAGACATTCATCAAAAATCGAGAAGATATTTACCCGATTAGTGCTGGAATTTTGATGCCAGCAAAAGTCTGGGAAGCATCAGGTCATACCGAACTATTTACCGACCCGCTCGTCGAATGCAAAATTTGTAACGGACGCGTGCGTGCCGATCAACCGGAAGCTATAGCTGATCATGAAGCGACACATCCGAAGGAAAAAGTGGAATGGTCTACACCTCGCGTTTTTAATCTGCTCGTTGAGACCAAACTCGGTGCATCAGAAGACACAGCTCAGCAAGTGTATCTTCGTGGAGAAATCACTCAGGGTGTCCATGTGAACTTCAAAAATATTCTTGACTCAATGCATCCGAAGCTCCCGTTCGGCGTGGGGCAGGTTGGAAAAGCTTTTCGCAACGAAATCACACCTCGCGATTTCCTATTCCGTCAGCGCGAATTCGAACAGATGGAAATTCAGTATTACATCAAGCCAGATGAAAAAACTGGCGCGGAAACATTTGAATTTTGGAAAAATGCCGCACTTGATTGGTACTACGGACTCGGATTCAAAAAAGAAAGTTTGCGTTTGCGTGCACATGAAGCAGATGAACGCGCACACTATGCCAAAGATGCATGGGATATTGAATACAACATGCCAGGCGTTGGTTGGAAGGAGGCATGGGGAATTCACCATCGCGGTGATTGGGATTTGCGACGCCATTCCGAATACTCTGGTGTAGATCTTTCGTATTACGATGAAGAGACAAAGGAACGCTGTATTCCATGGGACATTGAATGTTCTGGAGGTGTAGATCGAGCCGTACTCTTTACACTTATGGAAGCATATACAGAAGACCAGATGGGGAATGAGACTCGCGCATATCTTAAACTCAAGCCTTCCATCGCACCAGTACTTTGCGCTGTGTCTCCACTCCTCAAAAACAAACCTGAACTCGTAGAAAAAGCACGCAGTGTATATATGATGCTCAAAAAGGAATTCGGACGCGTTGCGTTTGATGACAATGGCAACATTGGCAAGCGCTATCGTAGGCAAGATGAAATCGGTACGCCATGGTGTATCGTGATCGACTTCGACACACTCGGCGAAAATCCAGAATTGCTCGATACGGTCACTATTCGCGACCGAGATACAGGAAATCAAGAACGCGTAAAAATTTCTGATTTGATTTCAAAAATTAAAGAACAATTGTAAATAAAAAATCGAAGCAGTAATGCTTCGATTTTTAGTATTTTCTCTTATCTTTTGGTTTTCCTTTCTTTTTCCATGCAAGATTCATTTCAAACAAATGGTCGCTCAAGAATTTTTTGAATACAGTATGGCGATTGTACTGATTGCAGTAATTCCATATTTTTAAAAAAATATCAGGGGTGATAATGTTTCTAAAATGTTTCTGTAGCGCTTTTTGAATTGAGTCTACTGAAAAGGGAATATCATACGATTTTATTGAAAACGAGTTTTGATTAATCCGCATTTCGAAATCTGCTTTTGATAGAAACAAATCACAACAAGTTGTATCTACTGTTTCATATAGAAAAGTATTTTCCAATGCAAAATTTTTTAAACTCTCAACCCCTGATAACTTTTTAAAATATTTAGGGTTTTGTTCAAGTAATCTTTTAACAGATTTCGTATGGAGTATATATAGATCAGAATCTGGAATAGAGTCTGAAGGTGAAATATGCACCTCGTCGTTTTGTAAACTTCTGATACGAATTTTGCGTTTCGGAGTATCTTCATTCCGATTCATTTCTATATACATTACTGGGTAATCAGGTTGAAAAAGAAGAATATGTCCCTGAAGCCGGGTGCGCTTCTTTAGTACAAGTATTTTCATCGGCTTAAGTTTTTCTGCATAGTAGTCTTTATTCTAGATATTGCAAGTCTTGTCTTTGGTTGGTGGGGAATATATAGTGAATCTATGCAATACACTAAAACCAAGCTTAAAAACGGACTTCGAGTGATCACTGTCCCGATGAAGGATAATCCAACTGTCACCGTCCTTGTGCTTGTCGAAACGGGCTCAAAATACGAGACAAAGGCTAAGAACGGTATATCTCATTTCCTGGAGCATATGTGCTTCAAGGGGACTACGGTGCGCCCTTCAGCCCATGCTATTTCGGCTGAGCTTGATGGGCTTGGAAGCCAGTCAAATGCTTTTACCGGACAAGAATACACCGGCTATTATGCCAAGAGCGATGCCAAGCATTTCAAACAAATCTTCGACATTGTTTCTGATGTCTACCTTAATTCGACGTTTCCAGAAGCGGAAATTGAAAAAGAAAAAGGTGTGATTGTGGAAGAAATCAACATGTACGAAGACATGCCCCAACAGCAGGCACAAATTGTTTTTATGAGTTTGCTCTATGGTAATCAACCAGCGGGATGGTGCATTGCCGGCACTCGCGACAATGTTCGTGCAATGACACGCAAGGATTTTGTGGAGTATAAGAATGCGCATTATGTTCCAAAAGCGACGACAGTAATTGTCGCAGGAAAAGTATCTGAAAAAGAAGTCGCGAAAGAAATCGAGCGAGTATTCGGCGCCCTTAAATCGACTGCAAAATCAACAAAAGGAAAAACGAAGGATTCGCAATCAAAACCTGCGGTACTTATTGCTCAAAAAAAATCTGATCAAACACATCTCGTGCTCGGTGTGCGTAGTTTTGACACCTATGACAAAAAGAATCCTATTGTCACAGTACTCGGTACAATCTTGGGTGGGGGAATGAGTTCGCGTCTCTTTATTAAACTCCGTGAAGAACTCGGCGTAGCGTATTATGTGCGTGCGGGTAATGACACCTATTCTGATCATGGCGCATTCCAAATTTCTGCAGGTGTGTCGAACGAACGTGTCGCCGAAGTGGTCAAGGAGGTTCTCGCTGAGTGTGCACGACTCAAGACTGAGCTTGTTGAAAAAGCTGAACTTGATAAAGCCAAGGAATATTTGATAGGGAATATGAAGCTCGAACTCGAAAGTTCTGATGCATGGGCATCTTATTTTGGCGGACAAGAAGTCATGCGCAAAAAGATACAATCTCCAGAAGAAATCGAAGCGAAGATTCGCAAAGTCACCGCAGAGCAAATTCAGGCAGTCGCTCGGGAGATATTTGTCGACAAACATCTCAATCTTGCGCTCGTTGGGCCGTTTGAAAATAAGGCTGATTTCTTGAAAAATCTCACATTTAAACCTTAGCCGTAAAGGTGCTATGATGGGCATATGAACCCCCAGGGAGAGAAAGTTATTACGATAAGTCAAAAGACTATTTGGAGCACTATTGCTCTTTTGGCGCTTATTTTTGGACTGTACTATCTTCGAGATTTGGTCTACGTTTTCCTCACATCAATCGTCATTGCATCATTCGTTGAATTCGGCGTAAAGAAACTGGTGGCACGTAAGCTCGGAAGGAGTTTCTCTGTGGTTATTATTTATTTTTGTGTTATTGCTTTGTTTGGGTTGTTTTTGTATTTTTTTGTTCCTGTATTCCTCGGACAGATGGCACAGTTTTTTAATTTTATTCACACGTATCTACCGACAACGGGCACGAATGTTTCGGAAGGTGTTCCGTTTGTGGATATTATCGGAAAGTTTGAATCATTGGCAACAAACACAGGACCACAAGCTATTGCTGCAGCGAGCTTTATATTCGGTGGACTTATCAACGTAGTCTTGCTTGCTGTTATTTCTTTTTATCTTTCAATCAACAAAAACGGAGTTGAAAATTTTCTTCGCATTATTACCCCAGATCGGAATGAAGAGTATGTAGTCAATCTTTGGAAGAGGACAGAACACAAGATCGGCCTCTGGTTTCAAGGGCAACTCCTGCTTGGATTTTTGGTTGGGGTATTTATTTACCTAGGTCTTCTTTTGTTTAATGTGCAATATGCACTTCTTCTTGCTGTAGCGGCTGCGATTATGGAACTTATACCATTCGGTATTATTTTGGCAGCAATACCGGCAATTGCCTCGGGGTATTCAAGTGGCGGAACTACCACAGCGCTCGAAGTTGCTGGCCTCTATGTAGTCATTCAGCAATTTGAAGCAAATCTGATTCAGCCACTCATTGTCAAAAAAGTAGTTGGAATCTCATCTCTCTTGGTAATCTTATCTTTGCTTGTAGGTATTGAGCTTGCCGGGTTCTGGGGGGTTATTCTCTCTATTCCGGTCGCTGTATGTGTCATGGAGTTTTTTGAGGACCTCGATAAAAAGAAAAAAGCAGCCATAAACTAACTATAAATTTATATGAAGCCATTTTATATTACAACTACACTCCCGTACGTAAATGCCGACCTTCACATGGGGCATGCGCTTGAATTTGTGCGTGCCGATGTGATTGCTCGTTACAAAAAACTCAATGGGTTTGATGTATTTTTCAATACGGGTACTGATGAACATGGTATGAAGATATACGAGAAAGCGCAGTCTTTAGGAAAGACCCCGCAAGAGTTTGTGGACGAGAGTTTTGCCCGATTTACTGAATCCGTAAAAATTTTTGGCTTAGATGAAAGTATTCTCCATTACGCTCGTACGACAGATGCTCGTCATGAATCTGCAGCGCAAGAGTTTTGGAAACGATGCGATCAAAATGGATATATTTACAAGAAGAACTATCAAGCAAAATATTGTGTTGGTTGTGAGGAGGTAAAAACCGACTCAGATCTCGTTGGGGGAGAATGCCCTGTGCATCCAGGGAGACCACTTGAAATCATTGAAGAGGAAAATTACTTTTTTAAGTATTCGGCATTTACCGAAAAATTGCTTGCTTTTTATGATTCACACCCAAGCTTCGTCGTGCCAGATTTTCGCTATAACGAAATCAAAGCATTCGCAGGACGCGGGTTGGAGGATTTTTCAATTTCACGTCTGAAGAGCAAGATGCCATGGGGAATACCGGTACCAGGGGATGAGGCGCATGTGATGTATGTTTGGTTTGATGCTTTAACCAATTATATTTCTACACTTGATTGGCCAAACGAAGGAGGAAATTTTGAAACGTATTGGAAAACTGGGACTCCGACTCAGTATTGTGGGAAGGACAATACTCGATTTCAGTCTGCAATGTGGCAGGCAATGCTCATGGCCGCAAATGTACCCAATTCCCATCAAATCGTAGTCAACGGCTTTGTCACAGCTGATGGCGGTGTACGTATGTCGAAGACTCTCGGTAATGGAGTCGATCCAAAAGATGTTGTGGCCGAGTATGGCACAGATGCAATGCGATTCTTCTTGGCAAAGGAAATCTCGTCTTTTGAAGATAGTCCATTTACGATGGAGAGATTTAAGGCATCGTATAATGCGCATCTTGCAAACGGGTTGGGAAATCTCGCTTCGCGAATTCTTACGCTTTCAGAAAAATATCTCGTAGAATGTCCTCCATTACCCGAGCAATCAATTCCCCAAGAGTTTTTTGATACGCTTGAATTGTTTGATATTCAAAAGGCTACCGCTCTCATTTGGGAAAAAATCCAAGTGCTCGATCAGAAAATCCAAAAGACAGAACCTTTTAAGGTCGTAAAAGTGGATGAAGTAAAAGGAAAGGAACTCATTTCGGAAATGGTTCTTGATTTGTATACTATTGCGAGAATGCTCAATCCAATCATGCCTGAAACAAATGCAAAATTGAAAGCGCTTATTAAAGCCAACAAAAAACCTGAGACTCCGCTCTTTATGCGTAAGGAATAAGAATATGGAATTAAAATATGTTGATGTGCACGCCCATGTGAATTTCAAGGCCTACGACGAAGATCGGGAGGCTGTAATTGAGCGGGCGCGAGAAGCTGGGGTGTCCATGATGAATGTGGGTACTCAGCAAGATACCTCGATGGATGCGGTGCGTCTTGCAGAAAAATATGAAAGTGGGGTGTATGCGGCGATAGCCTTGCATCCAATTCATACTGCGGCATCATTTCATGATGCTAAAGAGCTTGGCGAAGAGGCGAAGGCTTTTACGAGTCGGGGAGAGATATTCGATCCAGTATTTTATGAGAAGCTCGCCGAAAATCCAAAGGTCAAAGCTATCGGCGAATGTGGACTCGATTATTATCGACTGGAAGAAAATACCGCTGAATTACAAAAAAAAGTGTTCATTCAACATATTGAGATTGCCAATAAAGTAGGGAAGCCGCTCATGTGTCATATTCGCAATGCCCTACACCAAGGCTCGGTCGGCCAAGCATATAAAGATGCGGCAGATATTTTGCGCACCCACGCAAAAGTAAAAGGAGATATTCATTTCTTTGCCGGCACCTGGGAAGAAGCGCAATGGTTTCTCGATCTTGGATTCACGCTCTCATTCACGGGTGTTATTACATTTACAAAAGATTACGATGAAGTGGTACGTAATACTCCACTCAATATGATTCTCTCTGAAACTGACTGTCCGTACATCACCCCAACTCCGTATCGAGGACAACGCAATGAACCAATACACGTAAGGGAAGTGGTCAAAGCAATCGCACGAATCAAAGATCTTGATGAAGAGACAGTTCGACTGCAGCTAGTAGAAAATGCTAAACGAGTGTTTGGATTTTAAATAAAAATACCCCAGCCTCATTAAGGTTGGGGTATTAACTTTGATCTTTGTATAACCACACCGGCAATCATTTTTTTAATCTCGTCTTTGGTATTCCAGTACTGAATACCTGTATATGCATCACCGTCTTTTCTTGCATCAAATAATTTTCCAAAACATTCCTTTACAAAAGCAAGGGAAACAGTTTCTACTCCAGTAAAATCGCAGAGGATTGCTTCAACCTTACCAAAATATTCTTCCATTTTTTTGCGCATTTGCTCACCTTGTTCTATCGAGGTAAGTTCCGCATTTACATTGGGTCCTCCAAATATGACCTCAGGTATTTTATTGTTTTCCATATTCTTGTTTTTCTAAACAGTACAGAAAAAGATCAATCTTGTCAAAAATGATTATTTTTGGTAGTCTATGAACGTCTTATTCGATAGGTGACTGAACGCCTATCGCAAGGTCCGAAATGAGACAATATGCTTTTTAAGCATATATTACAAGGTTTTCTAGCGGTTTACCGCACATTATAATATGGATGAAATGACACCTGTAGAAGTATCTGACAACGGAGTATACGAAGTTGGATTTATTCTCGTGCCTGAAATTACCGAGGAAAAACTCCCGGAAATGTTTGGCAATCTTAAAAATGCTATCCTAGATATGGGAGCGATTGCAATTTCGGAAGAATTTCCAAAGTTGATCACGCTTGCATACACCATGGAGCGTACGATCAACAACAAGATCGAGCGATTCACTGAAGGAAATTTTGGATGGATCAAGTTCGAACTTGATAGTAGTAAAGTAGAAGGTCTCGAAGCAGCACTTCGCCTTCGTACTGATCTTGTTCGTCACTTGCTTATCAAAACAGTTCGCGAAAACACAATCGCAAGTAAAAAAGGCTTTGGTGTTCGCCGACGTCCAGGAGGAAAAGAGGAAGGCAAGGAAAAAGATGTTCAGCCTGAAATGTCAAAAGAGCAGATTGATCGAGAGATCGAAGCTTTGGTAGACGACAAGGAGACCACTGCTTAAACTCAAGCTTTAAATTAAGAATCACTGGGAGATTAATAGTTTAATAATAGGGGTGATTTGTATCGTGGGCATCACTCCTCGAAAATATATGTTTTTCAACAAAGCAATCATCATCGGTAATGTGACTCGTGATCCAGAAATGAAGGCATTGCCTTCCGGTGCAAAAGTTACACAGCTTTCGATCGCAACAAATCGCGTATGGAAAGATGCAAACGGTGCAAAAAAGGAGCAGTCTGATTTTCACAACATTGTAGTGTTCGGTCGCCAAGCGGAGACTGTCGCACAGTATGTGAAGAAGGGATCTATGCTTATGGTTGAAGGACGCATTCAGACGCGCAGTTGGGACGGTGCTGATGGTAAGAAAAACTATCGCACAGAAATCGTAGCTGACCGTGTGCAGTTCGGTCCACGTAGTGGAGCAGTTGGTGGAGGTACAACAGTTGCTGGATCAAACGATCCTCAGAGCAATGCTCCATCAAACAAGGAAGAAGACACTATCGATTATCCAATGGAGGATATTAATTCAGAAGATATTCCATTCTAAATTACCAGAAAATAGAAAATAGAAAATAGAAAATAGCAGCCCAAAATCGGATATGCTATAACTACTTTCTACTTTCTACTAACTACTTACTAGAAAATGAAACAAGATTTTTTCTCATCAAATAACATAAAGCACATCGACTACAAGGATGTTGAGGTTTTGAAAAAATTCCTCGGTCCTACAGCCAAGATCCAAAGCGGACGCCGAACAGGCCTCTCTGCTTCGAACCAACGCAAAGTAGCTCTCGCTGTGAAGCGCGCTCGATTCATGGGACTTATCCCGTACGTGCAGAAATAGGTAAGCTCTCGAGCTTGTTAGAGAAAAACCACCCCCCGAGGTGGTTTTTCTCTACACCTTGACTTTTTGCTTAAAATGTGCTAGGGTGTGTTTGATAAAAATCTAATTTCTTTTACGTAATCAAAAAATAAAACTAGAAAAATGAAAAAAATGTTTATTTTGCTCGCAGCGGCCATATTTGGCGCATTTTCAATTACTCATGCTCAGCTTACTGTAGCTATGAGCCAATCCAATGCTCAGATGGGCATGAGGGTTGTAAGTATAATGACCGGAATGACACCGGGGAATACAATAGTGCGGAACATCCGTATGTATGATGACATTACCCATACTGCCACTGCGGCGGGGTTGAGGGACACATTTGTGGCTATCAGCCCAATAGCGACCCGGGTGGATACATTACGTACTTCTGTGCCGTATCCACATGTTTACTTCATCACGGACACAGTGATGGAAATTGATTCAACCGGCGCCATTATCGACATTGCGTTTGCGGTAAATGATACTGGAATACGGTTATCACCGTATTTTATCAATCCGACTCAGGCTGTTAAGAACCATAAGTCTGACACGGCGAATGCATATTTTGACGGGACTTTTATGTCCGGATATGACGATGCTGTGGTGACCGTTGTGGTTTCTTATGGTGACACTACTTTCAAGAACCCGGTAAAATCACATCCAGCGGTAATTGATACGATTTTGCCAATCTTGGGTACAACCGTGCAAGCAGTTTCAAGGGCAGTGGTAATTCCGATCGGGGTAAATAATTTTCCATACAGTTTCCGTGTGTATATACGGAACAGTAAAAAAACGGATTCGTCTGCGGTCTACAAAGGTCGCACCCACGGTGGAATAACTTCCGGTGTGATGGATCCAATCGGTAAGTTTTCGGGATACGTCTCGATTTACAACTTGGAAGGGAAGCTGATCTATGCTGATCATTTTATGGATGTATCAGACATGGATAAAGTTCGTGATGCTGTTTCAATCACCGGAATATATATCTTGGTTGTAAAAACAGAAACCGGCATACCGTGGATACAGGAAAAAATACGGATTTCAAAAGAATAGACAATATTTTTTCATGCAATAGTAAAAAACCTCCAGTAATGGAGGTTTTATTTTTTATACATTTCCCGCTTAATATTAAAAGAAGGCCATCGAGGCCTTCTTTTAATATGTTTCTTACTTCGTGATTACTCGAAGTCTTCAAGAGCATAAATTTCCGGTAGGAAATTTATGCTCTTTCCACATATTCACCAGTTTCGGTGTTTACTACAATTTTGTCGCCAGTTTCTACGAAAAATGGTGCGGAGATGTTTGTGCCGTTTTCGAGTGTGATAACCTTACCGCCACCGTTGGCAGTGTTGCCTTTGATTGATGGGGGAGCTTCTTTGACAACGAATGTTGTTTTGATTGGCAAAATGACACCAATTGTTTCTTCCTCGTCCTCATCGTTGGTCCAAACGAGTGCCTGGACGATTTGGTTTGGATTTAAAAATTTTATTTTATCACCAAGGAGCTTGTCAGGAAGCATAAAACGATTCGAAGGATTTTTTGGGTCGGCAAACCAGTATTCACCTTTGTTGGTAAAAAGGAATTTCGTCTCGCGCTTTTCAAGATCAGCTTCGTCGGCTGAATCTGACACGTGAAAGACTTCGTTGTAGGCCTTACCACTCTTGAGTGAGCGGAGCTTTACTGCATTTTGAGGTTTGCGCTGTTGGGTGCGGGCAACGTGGTTGTCGAGCACTTCACATGGCTCATCATTATGAATGATAATTTTGCCGGTGCGGATTTCGTTGTATTCGAGTTTTGCCATAGGAATAGATAATTAGGCGCTAGATAATTAGGCTCTAGCAGATACGGATAATAAGGTCAGACAAGGGGATTCTACTTGAAATACGGCCTTTTTTCAAGCTCAATTGACTCACGGGTGCAATAGGGATATAGTTTTAAAAAATCATTTTCTTATGAACACACACACATTCAGATACGAACTTTACGGCCAACTCGCGTTTAGTATTGCCGTTGGACTGGTCCCAGGGGATTTTCTTACTCATTTTATTGAGAATAGCAGTACCTACAAGGCTTCGGTGCTTACGCTTGCCCGTAAAATGAATCCCGATGTTACGCCAAATATTGTCATTAAATATTTGACTGATATTAGTAAACCTACCGAACTTTGGGTTTTGCATCCAGATAGAGAGTGTCCTATATTCGGAAAATATTCCGCGGTAGCGTATGCAGATTTTATTCTTCGCTCAACAAAGAACACCCCAAATCAGTTGCGCGAAAACCTTCATTCGATTATGGAGAACGGGCGTTTGTATGAGAATGGTCATTTGCGCACGGTAACACACAAAGAAATTGACTATTTTATCGAGCAGGTAGAAGCTGAGTTATCTTGCTAATTTAAATTGCGTTCTGGGTAAACCCAGAACGCAATTTTTTAAAGCTAAAAAGCTTAACAGCTGCAAAGCTTGAAAGCTGTTTTCTACTCTCCCGCGCTTGCGACTTGGATTTCGCTGAAGCGTGAGCGGATTGTCTTTTCGATTTCTTTTTCCATTTTCGCGTTTTGCTTGAGGAATGTGCGAGTGGCGTCATAGCCACGACCCATTTTGACTTCTTCAGCTTTGCTCCCATCTTTGTTTTGCGGGGTATACGTATATGATCCACCGGAAGATTTGGCAACGATACCAATCTTTTCTCCGAGAGCCATGAGTTCGCCTTCGTATGAAATTCCTTCACCGTAGATGATATCGAACTCAGTCTGCTTGAATGGGGCAGCGACCTTGTTTTTGACCACTTTCACGCGCGTGCGACCTCCGACCACTTCTTCGCCTTTTTTGATCTGGGCAATGCGACGAATGTCGAGACGGATAGATGTGTAGAATTTGAGCGCCTTTCCACCTGGAGTGGTTTCTGGGTTGCCGAACATGATACCGATTTGCATGCGAATCTGGTTGATGAAGATAACGACAGTGTTTGATTTTGAAACGATGGCGGTGAGTTTGCGGAGCGCCTGACTCATGAGGCGTGCTTGTTTACCGACGTGTTGTGCTCCCATGTCACCCTCGATTTCATCTTTTGGAGTAAGTGCGGCTACTGAGTCGATAACCACCACGGCAATCTTTCCCGAACGGACGAGTGATTCACAGATTTCGAGACCTTGTTCACCAGTATCAGGCTGGGAGATGAGGAGTTCGTTGGTATTTACGCCAAGGTTCTTGGCATAGACTGGGTCCATTGCGTGTTCGGCGTCGATGAATGCACAGATACCGCCTTTCTTTTGGGCTTCAGCCACAATGTGGAGGGCGAGCGTGGTCTTACCAGAGGATTCCGGTCCAAAGATTTCGATGATACGTCCGCGGGGGATTCCTCCGACACCAAGAGCCATATCAAGCCCCATCGATCCTGATGGGATGACATCGACATCCACTTTTGGAGTGTCGCCGAGCTTCATGATCGCACCCTCTCCAAACTTTGTTTGGATTGATTTGATGGTGTCGATGATGTCCATCCCAGTTTCTTTCTTTTCTTTCGGCGCTTTTTTTGCAAATCCAGCCATTTGATTAGGGTCTAGGTTCTAGGGACTAGGTTCTAGTCGCTCGACACCCAGATGTGATTAACTTCTAATAATTATTTTTAGGATTGGGATGAACAGATGCAGTTTGAGGCGAAAACTGTATTTTGCACGGAAACGTACTAGAAGTACGGTGAGTACAAAATAGGGTTTTCAACAATGAAATGCGCTGTTCATACCGATCCTAACTTTTGTAATAAATTCGATATATCTTTTCGGTGGTTCTTTTGAATCGGTCGGTGACCTCAATCTGTATTGTATTCTCTCCCGGCAATAGAGCAAGCGTGTCTTCCCAGGTGCCATCTCCAGCCAAGGACACGGTATGACCGTTGATGACAAGCAGGTTTGCGTGCCGAGCATTGCCAGAATACGTGAGGATACCTTCGCTTGTAGACATACCGTCGTGTATTCCATCGACAGAGAATGAAATGCCAAACAATATATCTCGCCCGATCCATATTCCGTATCCGAGAACGAGTACGATGCTGGTAATGGCACCTCCTATTCTAAGTGTTTTTTTGAGATTGAAACGTTCCATAACGTAAAAATTAAAATGAAAAAAGCAAAACGACAACTAAAAATCTAAAATGGAATGCGGGTTAATAATTTTTCATTTTTATCTTTTAATTTTGCATTTCTGTTGGTACATCCATAATTCCATCACCTTGTTTGATGAGTACGTCGCGTGGCTTGGCTCCGCTACCCGGACCGATCACTCCGCGCTCTTCGAGCATGTCGATGAGACGAGCAGCGCGTGCGTATCCGACACCGAGCTTGCGCTGTAGGTATGAAGTCGAAGCTTTTCCAGCCTCAATAACGGTCATGCGAGCATCTTCGTAGAGTTCATCTTCGTTTTCGCCGTCAGAGTCAAGATTGGCGTCGAAGATTGTCTTATCTGGCGACACAGATCCTGAAAGTACGATTTCGTCGGCACCGTCTGACTCATTATGATCAATGATGAATTTCACGATTTCCTTCACTTCACCTTCGGAAATAAATGCACTTTGAAGACGTTCTGGTTGTGGTTTGTCACCAGCTGCGTAGAGCATGTCTCCGGCACCAAGAAGTTTTTCGGCTCCGCCTGTGTCGAGAATCGTACGTGAATCGATTTGGGAAGAAACTTGAAGGGCAATACGTGCTGGAACGTTGGCTTTGATGAGACCAGTAATGACATTCACCGATGGGCGCTGTGTTGAAAGGAGAAGGTGAATACCGACAGCACGCGACATCTGAGCAAGGCGCACAATCGCAGACTCGAGTTCTCGTGGGTAGCTCTGCATGATATCAGCCAATTCGTCGATGATGATGACTATATATGGCATTGGGTCAGCTGCAACTTCATCAGTTTTGCCTTTTTTTGCATCACCCACCACGGTCTTGTGATAGCTTTCGATGTCGCGTACTGATTCGGCTTGAAGGATGTCATATCGGCGATCCATTTCCTTGGCTGCCCATTTGAGTGCGAGGATGGCCTTCTTGGCATCAGTAATGACTGGGGTGAGAAGATGAGGGATATTCTTATATAAGGTAAGTTCCACGCGCTTCGGGTCAATCATGATGAAGCGCATCTCGTCGGGTCCGTTGCGATAGAGGAGAGATACGACAATAGAGTGAATAGTGACGGACTTTCCAGATCCAGTTGCGCCGGCGACAAGTACGTGAGGCATTTTGGCAAGATTTCCAAAATTCGCCATACCATTGATTCCTCGTCCAAGTGCCACAGTGAGCGGCTTTTCTGAATTTTTGAATTTATCATCAGACAAAAGCGTAGCCATTCCCACGATTGATTTTGCCTTGTTTGGGATTTCGATACCTACCAGACTCTTGCCTGGAATCGGGGCTTCTATACGGATTGGGTGAGCAGCGAGTGCAAGTGAGAGGTCGTTTTGAAGACCAACAATACGAGAAAGTTTTACACCTTCAGCAGGCTTGAGCGCATATCTTGTGACAGTCGGTCCGATTGTCACCTCGTCCATCTCGACTTCAATACCGAAGTTTGAAAGCGAACGTTTGATGATGTTGGCGTTGGCTTTGACATCACCCACATTCGGTTTACCGGAATCTCGTTTGAGGAGATCGAGTGGTGGTGGCACATATGATGAATATGCTTTGCGGATTTTTTGCTTCGGCAAGATTTCCAATTCATCCATCAATGATTCATTTCCTGATGGACTTACCTCATCATCAATTTGTTGAGATTTTGGTACGGGTTGTGGTTCTGGAACTTGTGTATTGTCGTTGACCACGAGACGCTTGTTGGCGAGTGCTTGCGCTTTGCGTGCATCGCGACGTGCCTCCCATCTTTCGATGAGACCGTTGACTATCGAAAGAGTAGGACGGGTATCAAAAAGTACGACGAGCGAAATAATGAGAAACGCTCCAAGAAAAAGAATCGCACCAAGTGTGCCGAATGGTCGTTCGAAGATGAATCCAAAAAATTTTCCGATGACTCCACCGGCATGACTTGGATTGCTTGCAATGTCGATGAGACCAAGTGTCCCCATCAAAAAAAGTATCGAACCTACACCTTGAGTGAGTGCGATGTGTGGTCGTCCTGTGCGTACAAAAGTGATACCAAGAAATGCACATAAGATCGGAAGAAGGACGTATCCAACACCGAACAAATATTTTCCTGCGCTGTGTACACCAGCCCCGACTGGTCCGCCAGAACCGAATCCTGCTATTACAAAAAAAAGTGCGAGTGCGAGAAATATGACTCCGACTACGGTGTGTCTTGTCTCATCTTTGAGTCGCTTTGATTCATCAATTTTTTTCTTTTTTGAGCTCGTTCTACGGATGGGTTTTTCCTCAATTTCAATATCTTCTTCCTCTTCAATTTCTTCAGTTTTTTTTGCCATAATGTTCACTTATTTTAGCATAAAAATAAGTGGAAAACTCCAAAATCTAAATTCGAAATTCTAGATGAATCCATGTCGTTTTTTAGAGTTTAATGCTTGGGATTTTAGGGTTTGCGTTTTCAAGTGCTCTGCGTATAATACGGCTATTACGGACAAACAATTACCTAATAAGGACACCATCTTTGGTATAAAAAATTCACATGGATTTAAAAGACACACAACAAATACATACAGACTCTAACGGACAAAGCTATACAGGACAAGCTGTAAATGGCTTTTACCAGAAGGCTTCTACCGTGTCTTTTATTGCCAAAAAGACAGAAAGAATCGCGACTGCAATTTATATGGTAACGGACTTTCTGGTAGACTCAGAGCCACTCAAGATTGAATTAAGGACACTCGCGATTTCTTTGATTTCTACCACTCAAAAGTTGCCAAAAAACCCAAACGAAATTCCCACTGTTTTGGCGAGTGATTGCATATCGCTCATCGATCAGACAATGACTTTTCTTTCGTTGGCGACAACGCTCGGATTGTTCTCAGAAATGAATGGAAAAATCTTGGAAACCGAGCTCAAAAAAGTACAGTCACAAGTCGATGAAAATTCAGGAGAAAAGAAATTATTTGTTGCTCCACGATTTGGATTTTCTAATGTTCTCTTGAACCAAGAAATGTTTGTAGTTGAAAAAGACCAAGAGGCAGTCAAGCAGATTGATAAAGGACATGAGTTGATTAAAGGACAGACAAATCAGGAAAATGTCTTTTATAAAAAGGATGCAAAATCGAGTCAGGTTTTGATGTCTGTTTCAAAGAAAAGTGAATTGGGAAGTAAGATTGCTCGCAGGAATGATGTCCTTAGTATTGTCCGAAATAAAGGGAAAGTTTCTATAAAGGACATCTCAGAAATTCTAAAAGACATTGGTGATAAAACTCTTCAGCGTGAGCTTCATGGACTTGTGCAAGAAGGCGTTCTGATTAAGGAAGGTGAGAAGAGGTGGACTTTGTATAAAATTGCTAATTAGCAATTTTATACAAAGTATCAGCTTTTTAGCTGTTAAGCTTTCAAGCTGATTAAGAAATGTGTACCCGCATTTTAAAGCTAAAAAGCTCGAAAGCTAAAAAGCTTTAAAGGTTGTTTTTTCAAGGAAAAAATGTTATGATGCGTGTTGATGGCTTTCGATCAAAAATCGAAGGTTATCCACACGATATTATTTGGTCGTTATACGGCATAGGTAATATAATGTGTAAGCAAGTTATATCGTGCGCATTTTGCGTACGAGATTCTTGCGTCAGTAGGTATTTTTCCGAAGTGCGGGGCGGAGGATAGGCCTCTCGTACCATTCGCATCTCTCGGAGAGTACACGCGGATCGAACCTTGAAAATTACATAGCATACGGCATATGAAAATGGTCGTATGTACCTTGAAATTTTTTCGCGATAGGCGAGAAAAAATTTAGGAATGTTTTTTCAATGTCGATACGTATTACTTCTTGGGGAGTGCGGGACACGAATTAGAGCGCAAATTTTTTGCCTCTCATCATACTCTCGCAAATCTCGGAAGATGCCATGTCGACACGGCAGCAAATCGTTTACAATATTTTTTTGAAATGGATTCCGGATCAAGTCCGGAATGACAGCGAAGATATATTGCAAAACAAAATAGTGGACGGTTATAAAACGCACACTATATATAGTATGTGCACACAAAATGAGCATCATGAACATTCGTGTTCATCGTCGAGCTTATTATTAAGTGCATAATTTATTAGAAATTTTTTCTATGACTACACTCAAATCAAAATTCGTTAAGGCGAGTTTGGGATTGGTTGCAGGTGCAAGTATGCTCCTCACTGCTGGTTCAGCATTGGCTGCAGATACTTTCACACGTAATCTTACAGTGGGTTCACGAGGCGCAGATGTTACTGCCCTTCAGACAAAACTTGGAGTTACTCCAATGTCTGGCTACTTTGGTCCAATCACCAAGGCAGCTGTGGCCGCTTACCAGCTTGCAAACAACATTAGCCCAGCAGTAGGTTATGTTGGTCCACTTACACGCGCTGTTCTCAACGCTGGTGGAACAACTACTACAACTGGTTCATTCGCTCCAGCTGGCTGTACTTCAGCTTCAGGATTCTCTCCTGTAACTGGTGGCGCATGTTACGCAGTTGGAACAACTCCAACTCAGACAGGTCCAATCACTGTTGCACTTGCAACTGACAACCCTGCATCAGGATCATTCATTGCTCCTGCTTCAGGCGTTGCATTTGCTAAATACACTTTCACTGGAGCTGGAACAGTTAACTCTGTCAAACTTATGCGAACAGGTATCTCTGCAAGTACAACACTTTCAAACGTGTACTTGTATGATGGTACAACTCGTATTACAGACGGAGCATCAATCGGATCAGACAACACAGTTACTTTCAACGCTCTCGGTGGAATCTTCACTGTTGCGGGTTCAAAGACAATCACTGTTGTAGCTGATACTCTCGTTGCTGACTACAGTCTTGGATTTACACTCACTAGCTACACAGCTGGTAGTACAACCAACACTGTAAGCATCGCAGGAAACCAGATGTACGGTGCTTCAGCTACACTCGCTACAGTAGCTGTTTCCAACGCAGTTGGAACAATTACTGAACCCGGAGCAGGTCAGCTTGTTTGGGGAGGTGACTTGGCAGTAGCAACAAGAGACGTGAGTTTGTCTCGTCTTGCCCTACGTCAAGTTGGTTCTATCCCATCAAACGAAATTAACAATTTCAAATTGTTAGTGGATGGTGTTCAGGTTGCAACTACAGCATCTTTGGATGCAAACAACTATGTTACCTTCAATATTTCTCCAGCCAAGACTTTGACTACTGGCACTAGAGTATTGAAAGTTATGGCAGATGTTGTTGGTGGTTCAAACAGAACTGTTGAGTTCGACCTACGAGGTAGTTATGATCTTTCTGCTATAGATAGCCAGTATGGTGCAAGTGTTACACCAACTGCATCATCATTCCCATTCGGTCCTTCTACATCTACACTCTCAGCTGGTTCTCTATCAGTAGTTAAAGCTACTGGTTCAGCATCAGGAAACATAACAAATGCTGCTAACGATCAATCATTCGGTACATTTACCTTCACAGCTTATGGTGAAGCCGTCAAAGTTGAAACTTTGACTGTTGCATTTGACTGGAGCGGTACTGACGCCAATGCTGATCTTCGAAACGTACGAGTTCTAGCAAACGGCGCACAAGTTGGTTCTACCACTACTGTTGCCGCTGTAGACTCTCACGCTACTGGTACATCATTCACTACAAACTTCTTGGTATATCCTGGTTCTCCAGTAACTGTTGAAGTTCGTGCGGATGTGTACGATAATGATTCTGCTGGTAATGAATTCGCAACTGATGACACACTTCAAGTTGGTCTCGTTGCTGGTTCTTCAAACGCAGTTCGTCAAAGCTCTCTAGGATCATTTAATGCTCCTTCAGCAGAGACAGTAGGAAATGTGTTGACTATCAAGACTGGTACTCTTTCAATGGCTAAGACTTCAAATTATCCAGCACAGAGTACTATCTCACCACAAACAGCTTACAAGATTGCATCTTACGTTCTTACAGGAAACTCAACTGAAGCCGTAACTGTAAATACTTTTGACTTAGATGTTGCTGTTGGTCAGGTTGGAGGTACTCCAACTATTGCTGACGTAACTGATGTTTACATCAAGTACGGCTCAAATCAGACAAGTATCAAGTCTACTGTTGCTGCAACTGGAAACGTTTGGTCTCCTAGCTTCACTCTCGGTGTAAATGAAAACATGACTGTTGAAGTCTATGCTTCATTTAACACAGACTTCGTTGCTACTGATACTATTACTGCTTCTCTTGAAGTTACTTCTCAGACAGCTCAGTCAGCAACTTCTGTTGGAACTGGCGTAGTAACTGGACAGGTTATCACTATGGCTGCTGCTTCTATAACAGCATCTATTGATGCTTCAAGCCCAGTCGCTACATTGATTGATGACTCAGGTAGTGTTACTACTGCAGCTTACAAATTTGTAACAGTTACAGATGCGTATACAATCACTGACGTAAATGTCACATTGGGTAGTGCATCAGCTGTTTCAATGGTTCACTTGATGGATGGTGCTACAGTATTGGCTTCAAAGCCAGCTGCTACAGACCTAACATTCAGTGGTCTAAGTGTTGCTGTTGCTGCTGGTACTACTAAGGTTCTAACTGTTAAGTTGGATCTAAGTCCTATCGGAGTATCTATGGGTTCATCTGCTTCATCATTGGTTACTACATTGGATGTTTCTGACACATATGCTAGAAACTCACAAGGCGTATCTGCTTTCGTTTCAGGATCTGATGCTGCATCTACAACATCATATGCTTACAAAGCAGTACCTACTCTTTCATTGTTGGGACTTCCTTCCACAACTCTTGCGGCAGGAACCCAAACATTGTCAAAGTTCTCAGTTTCTTCAGGTGGTACAGGAACAATTGCTTGGGATAGAATTAGCTTCGATATCGTGAAGACTAATGCTCCTACAATTGCTTCTTTGGCTCTTTGGAATGCTGATACCAACACTCAGGTTGCAGGAACTGTAACTCTCTACGACGTAGAGGATACTGCTTCTTGTGCTCAGGTTGATGGTTCAGGTAATACCTGTAAGGCAGTGTTTGTACCTGACGCAGAAGAGCAAGTTTCTGGTACAAAGAACTATGTCCTTAAGGCTACTATCGCTGGAACATTAGTTGCTAATGATTACATTACTACAAGTATTCCTTCAACAATCTCAACATTTGCAGCATCTACAACTTCTGCATTGGTTCAAGCTGTTGGACTTACTGGCGCGCTTAATACCTACGCAGAGTACGCGTTGACACCATCATTCGTTTGGTCTGATATGTCAGCTGCTAGCCATGCTGTGGGAACAAGCGACTGGAGTAATAACTTCTTAGTTAAATCACTTCCACTTGATTCTCAGACTCTTACTAAATAAGACCTAAGATCCAAGTAGATAACTCTTAGATAGCAATATCTATTAGTAACAAAAAACCACCCTTTTGGGGTGGTTTTTTGTTTTCTGTTTTGTGCTAAAATTGCCTTATGAATAAATACAACAATTTAACCCAAGAACAAAAAAGAACTATTATCATAGTTGTTGTGGCTGTTTTGTTGGTTGTGGGTGGAATTTTTTACACTGAGAGCAAGAATAAGGTAGATCAGGATATTAAGGATGTAATAGTAGATGGAGAAGTAATAGAAGCGGGGAAGGGCGCAGAGGCCGAAGTAGACGCGAATAAGCCGGTGGTGGCGTCTGACCCAAATAAGGCCAAGTTTGACCAGGCGCTCATAAACGCAAGCTCTGCCACTATTGCTGGTAATCACGTCCAGTCTATCGTCTACCTCAACCAAGCTCTTACATACAAGAATTCTGATGTTGTTTATGCAAGGTTATATGAAGCATATAATAGACAAGGCAATACTGCAGAAGCATTGAAGGCCATCAATAAGGCCATAGAGCTCAATTCGGACTACACAGATTATTGGAACACCAAGATAGTATTTATGGACGAGAAGACTAATGCCTCATATGCCGAACTCAAGGCTGTATATAATGCAGGCCTTGCCAAAGTAGATACCACGACCAAGATTAATCTGGTCACCTCTTTCGCTTCAGTGTCTGGGCGTGGAGGGCAGATAGACGAAGCTATCTCTCTCTGGGAATACGCCAAAAATCTCTATCCAGCCCGAGCCGCTATGTATCAAGCAGAAATTGATGCATTAAAATAAAAAAACCACACAAAATCCCCGATTGTACGGGGATTTTGTGTACTGGACAAAAAATAAAAATAGAATAATATGAGCGCACATATGACAGAAAACAAAAAGAATCTCATAATCGGTGGGGTAATAGTGCTCGGTCTTGTTGTTGCAATTATCATTCTTTTTTCAATGATAAAAGATAAGGCGGTGGTGGTGCCGGAGGTTGCGCCAGAGACGAACGGCGAGGTTTCTGAGGTGGTTCCACCGAAGACTGTCGTTCCAGTAAAGAATCCCGTAGTCAAGGATTCATATTCAAAAGCACTGGCAGAATACTCACAAAATGGACGACGCATTCAGTTTAATGAATCATGCCAAGCGACGCCGTTCTTGAGCACTTTTGCAAATGGTACCACTATAATGCTCGACAACCGCTCGAGCCAAGACCGTACAATACGAATCGGAACAAAGACTTACAATGTATCTGCGTACTCGTACGATCTTGCAAAGCTTTCTGTTGCAACGAGTCCGACAACGTATTACGTAGATTGTGATTCACAGCAAAATCCGGCAACGATAATTGTTCAATAGGTTACAAAAAAACACCCTGCGGGGTGTTTTTTTTGTAAATGGCGTATTTACGAGTATACTTGAAGTATGTATGTAAAACATTTTCTCAAAATGTTCCTAGGTCTCGTCCTTATGGCCGCTATCGGAGTAGGGGGTTTGGTCTTGCTAAATCATTACTCTAAGACAGCTTCGACGGTTGATAATGCTCCAAATATTCGATAATTTTGCGGACTTGCGCATGATATGGTACTGTAAGAGTACAGGTCGCCGTAAGGCGTCAGCGGCCCCGGGTTTATACCCGGGGAAGCGCAAATTAAAATGTTTTCTAGCAGCTACATAAAAAATTTTGATAAGTGGAATGAGGTAAAGAAAAAAGTAGATAACGAGAACACTTCTTCATTTTTTCGCTCGGGTGAAATTCGATGGGTTGTTTTAGGCGTGAATGTCGGGAGTGAAATTGATGGAAAAGGGGATTCGTTCAACCGCCCGTGTATTGTTGTTGATAGTTTTTCTGACAAGCTTGTCTTGGTTTTTCCCATGTCTACTAAATTAAAGACTACGGCTGGATATATTGAATTGGTCCTTGAAGACGGGAAGAAGGTTTCTGTATGCATTCATCAAGCAAAAACAATTTCTCCGAAACGCATACTGAAAAGGATTACAACAATATCGGAAGATAAGGTCCAAGATTTAAAGAATGCATACAAGGCTTTTTATCATTTGGATGGTAAAGATTAGAGGATTTATTGACTATTTTTGCCAAATAAGCTAATCTCAACATGCCGTAATGAACATAGGCAGGGGATTAAAAAACCTCAGAGGTCCTGTGGAATGGTCGATGAGAACACTCGTGTTCTCGGCTACGGCTTTTATAGCCGTTTTTTTATTTTAACTGGAAAATAACGGAACAGAGTGAAGTATATTTTGCGTTACCCTGTTATTTAACAAGGTGAAGATTTATATAGTCACTTCGTTCCTTATAAATCATTCATGGCTCTTACAAAAAACCAAAAACAAGAAGTTCTTGCAGAATTGCAGGAAAAGCTTGCTGGTGACCAGACAATCACATTCGTCAGTTTCAAAGGTTTGACTGTAGGTGAGACTGACAAGTTTCGCCGTCAACTCCGAGAAGCTGGAGTAGGATACAAGGTTGCCAAGAAGACATTGCTCGGTCGTGTGCTCGATGAAAAGGGTTTGAAGGGTACAATGCCAGCTCTCGAAGGAGAAATCGGTATTGCGTATTCTACAGACGCTCTAGCCCCTGCCCGCGAAGTGTTTGAATTCTCAAAAGGAAAGCAGACACCGAAGATTGTGGGAGGGGTATTCGCAGGTGAGTATGCAGATCAGGCTCGTATGCTTGCTATTGCAACAATCCCTTCACGCGAAGTTCTCTTGTCACAAATTGCGTACTTGCTCAAGTCTCCGCTACAGCGTCTCGCTATTGCGGTCGGACAGGTTGCCGAGAAAAAAGCATAAGCTTTTTTCAAAAACGTATTACTAATTACTAACTACTAACTAATAAATATATGAAATTTGATTCATTTCTCGCTGACCTCGAAGGCGCAACAGTCCTCGAACTCAACGATCTCGTAAAAGCTATCGAAGAAAAGTTTGGTGTTTCTGCAGCCGCTGTTTCAGCTACTCCAGCAGCAGGCGCAGGTGCTGCATCAGCTGACGAACAGACATCATTCGGTGTTGAACTTACAGCTGCAGGGGACTCTAAGATCCCAGTTATGAAGGTTGTGAAGGATGTACTCGGTCTTGGTCTCAAAGAGGCTAAGGATCTCGTTGACGGCGCTCCAGTAATGCTTAAGGAAGGCATGAAGAAAGCCGACGCTGAAGCTCTCAAGAAATCTCTTGAAGAAGCGGGTGCTAAAGTTACACTTAAATAATCGCACTGCGATTATTTAAGGTTACTTTAGAGCCGGAACGCCCGAAGGCCACACACAGCAGTGTGTGGAAGTGAGGCGGGGACGCATGGCTCTGTGACCCAGTAGGTCAATCTGCTGATTGAGCGACGGCGAACAGAGAACATGTGGAAAAGTGACACTTAAGTAATCTTAAACATATACAAAACAAAATGAGCAAGCTCTGAGCTTGCTCATTTTGTTTTGTATAGAGAAGTGTATAATTTATGTATGAAGATGCGAAATATTGGTATTAATGAGTATTACCATATTTATTCACGCGGAACAGATAAGCGTCTAATTTTTATGGACGATTCTGATAAAAATAGGTTTACAACATTACTCTATCTTGCGAATGGGGATAGTCAGACTCGAATAAGCAATTACTTCCGAACTGAGCAAGCTCTGGGCTTGCTCAGTCTTTTTGAAAAAGATGTAGGTAAGCCACTTGTTGCTATAGGCGCATGGTGCTTAATGTCCAATCATATTCATCTTCTTGTAAAAGAGATCGAGGCAGGTGGAATTTCTAAATTTATGGCAAGGTTACTTACAGCATATTCAATGTATTTCAATATTAAAAATAATCGCACGGGTGCTTTATTTGAAAGTAGATTTAAAGCAGAGCATGTTAATAATGATACTTATCTTAAATATCTTTATTGCTATATTCATTTGAATCCTATAAAAATGATTCAATCTGATTGGAAAACAAAAGGAATATTTGATGCGATTCAAGCCGAAAAGTTTATTTCCGCGTATCCTTATTCCAGTTTATCTGAATACAAAGGGGAAGAGCGAATTCAAGCAAAAATACTAAGCAGAGCCATTTTTCCTGAATATTTTGAAACACCAGAGTCGTTTGACTTGTTCTATAAGGAGTGGATTGATATTAAAAAGCAGAACGAGGCTAAAAACTGAGCAAGCTCTGGGCTTGCTCAGTTTTACACTTGATAGCTAGGGTTCAATACCTTATACTGCGTTCATGTCCATGAACACCCTCGGAATTCTGTTTGATTCACTCGCACGAGTGAAGATAATGCGTCTTTTTCTACTCAATCAGGAAACACTGATGACTCCAGCAATTATTGCTTCCCGCAGTAATGTGTCTCCTGCGATTACTCGTCGTGAGGTTAGTATTCTTTCACGTGGCGGATTTATCAAAAAGAAAAAAGGTCAGATAGATGGAAGGTCAAAAGAGGGTTGGTGTTTTGATCCTCGATTTGAATATACGGAATCATTGCAGCAATTCCTTTTTGGTACTGAATTTGTCGACCAAGGCTCTCTTACAAAACGATTTAAAAAAGCTGGCCGTATAAAACTCCTTGTTCTCTCGGGAATATTCAACAACAATCCAGATTCACGCCTTGATTTGCTTCTCGTAGGGGACAATTTGAAGCGCCCGCTCATCGAAAAGATTATTCGTTCTCTTGAAGCTGAAATTGGAAAAGAAATTTTGTATTCAGCATTTGAAACCGAAGAATTCATGTATCGTGCAAGTATGTACGATAAGCTCATTCGTGACGTAATTGATTTCCCCCATGTCGCACTCGTGAGTGTGGGGAATATCCTCGAACAAGTACCACAGAATAAGTTGTAAAGTTAAAAGTTCATAAAGTTTGTAAAGTCATTCAAATGCAAGCGTGTTTGGGTGACTTTTAACTTTACAAACTTTATGAACTTTTGACTCGTGGATAACCGAAAGCTTCGCTTTCGGTTATCCACAGCCTATCCACAAAAAACTGTGTAGTTGGTATAATTAAAATAAGCTAACAAATAAGGGGTCGAAACCTTTTGTGCTTAATTATTATTAGATTGGACCTGACTTACGTCAGGGCACGATAAAATACGGTATGTATATTTTTCAAACTTGGGGAGATGCGTTTACATATTCCCTACAGGGTATCTGGGCAAGTTTTATTAACTTTGTTCCAGCATTCCTTTTTGCAGTAATTATTTTTATCATCGGTTGGGTTATCGGAACAATCATTGGTAAGGCTATCGATCAGGTGATCGGAGCACTCAAGATTGACAAGATGCTCGAAGGCGCAGGTATTGATGGAGTTATGCAGAAAGCAGGCATGAGACTCAATATCGGTGGATTTATCGGTGCTGTCGTAAAGTGGTTTATCATCGTAGTGTTCCTCGTAGCATCACTTGATATTCTCCAGCTTACTGCTGTGACAGATTTTCTTAAGAATGATGTTCTTGGTTATCTACCGCATGTTATCGTTGCCGCTCTCGTGCTTGTTGTTGCAACAGTTATTGCCGACTTTATGGGCAAGGTTGTTGCTTCATCAGCAAAGGCTGCAAATGTTCGTTCAGCAAATTTCCTCGGCACTCTCGTACGTTATGCAATCTGGATCTTCGCATTTATCGTTGCTCTTTCTGAACTCGGAATCGCAGCAGGATACATGCAGATTCTCTTCACTGGCCTCGTAGCAATGCTTGCTATCGCTGGTGGTCTCGCATTTGGTCTTGGTGGAAAGGAATGGGCAAACGGCGCAATCTCTCACTTGAGTGATCGCGTAAAGCCAATGCAGTAAACCCAGGGCATAGGTGTTAGGGTTTAGGCTCTAGTAAAATTTAGAAAAGCGGGTGGGGAAAAAAGGGACCGCGTGTGAATTT
>CAYVZI010000003.1:89075-91108 GCA_964456475.1 uncultured Candidatus Saccharibacteria bacterium
AACACCTTTTGCTAAATGGCTTAGGTTGAGTTCTGTTTGGGTTTTGGTTATATTAAAATTAAGAAAGGCGGTACCCAAAATGCGCAACCGCTTTTCATTTGGGTATAAAAAGTCAGAATTTGTAAAAATATCCACACGTTATCCACGGCCTCAAAATAGGGGATTTTTGAGCCTGGTTTTTCGGCCTTTATAGGCCTAGAAACCAGGCTATTTTCGATTTGTGGCAAAAGCTTGACATCGATATTCTCTTCGTGTAGACTCTCCTCACATGAATAGAAACGTTATCAATCCCAACTAAAGGCGATAGCACAACGTTCACGTTTTGCTGTCCGCTCATTAGGCGGATTTTTTAATGGAAAAGATAAAACATTCATAATTGGCACATTTCATCGTTGCATCGCTCGTTTGTTCCCGCGGAGTAGGATTACTACACCTTGGTCACAAGCCTCGCTCGCGCCTTGAACTGTATTCAATTCTGAACGTTTTATATCCCGAGCGACTGATCTCTAACAACTAAAATGTTCACCCCTTGGATAAAAGAGTTTTAGTCTTTTCGTCACTGGGGAGGTGAACGTCGACAATCACAGATGGTGTACCACTTGCCACCGCAAGTGCCATCGGTGAGAAGAGTGAAAGATACAGAAGCGGTTTTGTAGATTTCACTCGTGTCAAAAATTGTATATTGTTTTCATTTTCTTTCTTAAGCAGAAGAAAATGAATTTTGTGGTTTTTACAGTTCCTAATAGGAATGTAAGAGCATATGGTGGATGCCTAGACTCTAAAAGGCGATGAAGGACGTAACGTGGCTGCGATAAGCTTCGGGGAGATGCCAAGTAATCTTTGATCCGGAGATGTCCGAATAGGGAAACCTTATTGAGTAAACCTCAATAGTTTGTTCACTCAGTGAACATTCGCGCACCCAGGGAATTGAAACATCTTAGTACCTGGTGGAAAATAAACTAAAACAAGTATTCTGCTAGTAGCGGCGAGCGAACGCAGAGAAGCCCAAACCGAGTGTATTCTAGCAATAGAGTATGCGAGGGGTTGTAAGGCAGTAGCGCCTCTTTTAAGAAGGGATAAGTTACAAAACGTAATAATAGGAGAAGTTTCTGGAAAGTAACATCATAGAGGGTGATAATCCCGTATCCGAAATTATTGCGACTTATTAGCTACTGTTCTTGAGTACCTCAGGACACGAAAAGCTTGAGGGAATCTACCGGAACTAACCGGTAAGGCTAAATACTTTTAGAGATCGATAGTGAACTAGTACCGTGAGGGAAAGGTGAAAAGTAGTCCGAAAGGACAGTGAAATAGATCTGAAACCATATGCTTACAAGGAGTCGGAGCGGGCTACACATTGCGCAAAGCGCAATGTAGTCAAAAGTCATAAAGTCAAAAGTCTCAAAGTCAATTCAAATGCATTTGCATTCGGGCGGACTTTCGACCTTCAGACCTTCGACTTTTAGACTCACATTGTACGCAATGTGTAGTCCGTCACGGCGTGCCTATTGAAGAATGAGCCAACGAGTTTATGTATATGGCGTGGTTAAGAAGCGATAAATCTTCTGAGCCGTAGGGAAACCGAGTCTGAATAGGGCAACAATAAGTCGTATACATAAGACCCGAAACCAAGTGAGCTATCCATGTGCAGGGTGAAGTTTGACGAGAGTCAGATGGAGGCCCGAACCGGTATGTCGTACAACGCATTCGGATGACATGTGGATTGGAGTGAAAAGCTAATCGAACTTGGTAATAGCTGGTTCTCGCCGAAATAGCTTTAGGGCTAGCGTGTGATGTTCCTCGCGGGGGTAGAGCACTGGATGGTTTAGACAGGGAGAAATCTCGCTACACCAATCAAACTCCGAATACCGTGAGTTAGAGTCGCGCAGTTAGACCGTGGGGGCGAAGCTCCACAGGTCAAAAGGGGAAGAGCCCGGATCTCAAGTTAAGGTCCCTAAATATACGCTCAGTGCATCTTAAGGAGGTGATATTTCTCTGACAATGAGGATGTTGGCTTAGAAGCAGCCATCATT
>CAYVZI010000004.1:0-76181 GCA_964456475.1 uncultured Candidatus Saccharibacteria bacterium
GCACATTTCCAAAACCAGGCGAAGTTACACTCGCACATCGCGGAGTTTTGTTTCTTGATGAATTTCCCGAGTTCGACCGACGTGTTGTCGAGAGTTTGCGCGAACCGCTTGAAGAACATTTTGTTTCCATTGCTCGTTCAAAAGGCACGGCCGTATTTCCTGCACAGTTTCTTTTTGTTGCAGCGATGAATCCATGCCCATGCGGATTCAAAGGATCTAAAACAAAAATATGTTCGTGCACGGCAAGCGACTTGGTGCGCTATCGTCGAAAACTTTCCGGACCGCTTCTTGATCGCATCGACATCGCACTCTATGTTGGAGAAATCGGATACGACAAACTCGCGCAAGGTGGAGAAGAAGCGCAATCAGAAAAAATTCGAGCTATCGTAAACCAAGCACGCGAACGAGCATTCGCTCGTTCGCGTGCACTCGGACTGCACCCAAAACAAAACGGCGAACTCAAAGGCAAAGATTTACCAAGCGTTGCACCACTGTCGCCCGAAGTCGAAAAAGTCTTGAACGAATCTGCGACTCGTCTCGGACTTTCAGCTCGCGCATATCACCGCACCCAAAAACTCGCTCGCACCATCGCCGACCTCGACAACAGCGACGAGATCACAAAAGATCACATCCTCGAAGCAATCCGCTACAGACCGCAAATAGAAAATATTGCGTAGTCGTGCTATAACTGAATTATATGGAACCAAAAATGGGTCATGTTACAGACATCGAAAAAGCTCGTGCGGGAGCCTTGGCAGAATTAGAGTATCGCAATGCTCATGCTGAAATTTTTAAAGATACAGAACTCACAGAAGACGAAAAAAATGCACTCTCAGTTCTCGGGAATAAGGTGAGCGAAAAAGCTATGGCTGAAACTGAGGAAGAAATCCCAAAAAAAGAAATCGAACAATCGAAAGAGGCAAAAGAAAATCAAGAAAAAATCTTGGTTGAAAAAATAATCACCCTTATCGAACAAAATCCTGATCTAGATTTTGTTGTTTCAGCAAATGGCAATTTTTTAGACAAAGAACATGGCACTGATGGTCAGGGTGATTATATTTTTAATAAAGAAACTCAAAAAATGGATTATCTCGCTAATTCCAAAAAGGATTATCAGGGCCTCGACGATGTTCTCACTGACATCAAAGCCAATACTCCAAGTCCTAAAGACCTAAAACTATTTTCACCATACTGGAGTATTCATCAGGAATGGAAAACTGTACGACAAGGAAGTGAGAATAAAAGATTTCTTTTACCTCGTGCTCGAGTAAGCGTCCGATTCCCATTTAATGCTCGAACACAAAATAATACCTTTAGTACGGAACACAGACTTGGAACACACCTTTCATTCGCACTTCAATACCCGATGAATAAACCAGAATTCTTTAGTAGCTTGGATGACAAAAATATAAAAACATTCCTCGAAAATCCCAACACTGTCGATGGCAGAAAATTACTAGGAGATGTATTTATGAAAGCAGCACAAAAATGGTTTCCCGAATATTGGAATTTCTTTTTGAAAGAAATGGATTTGTACAAAAAAGCTCAAGGTACCAAGAATTAAATCTATCCCGTAATTTTGCAAAATTACGGGATAGATTTTAGCTATATTAAAAAATATTCTTTAAACATTCGCTTCACTCCATCTGCTTTTCTTTTGTTGCGGGTGATGACGAATTTGTTCTTTCCTTTTTGACGGATCATGTCTAGCAATTTTGCTTTTATATTCTCATCAAATTGTTTTGTACATTTATACAGCGAATCGATTCTCTCAGATACGTTCGGGTCAAGCCACACTTCAATCAGAAAATCATCGAACACATTACAGTAATAATTCTTTTTCGGGAACAAAGTTTCAGGCGATGCATAATACTGCTTCGACTCACCATCGAAATATTTTGCTACATATCTATCAAGAGGGTCATTGTTTCCGGCAATAAGAAACAATTTTTTGCCATGCTCCGCTGTTCGATTAAACAAATACACTTCGCTTTCTGGGCGAGACAACAAAAACCATTCGTGCGGGTTGTAGAGAAAGATAGGGGAGGAGACTGGCAGTACCTCTGCCAATACATCGAATGCATGAGCCCAAAACATATCTGTCGCTTCAAATGTATTAAATGAGTAGGAAATCTTTTCGCCCTGCTTCAAGCCCAAGAAATCAATACTCGGTCGGTCGACATTTTTGTAGTTGCGTTCAGCTCGTTCTGTAAAGTCCGCTAGTCGCTTGAGCCACACACTTGAAAGAGAAACTTCTTCTCGAGTCTGTACAATCGTCTCATTTTCCTTGAGCACGCGAAGTGCTTTATACACGGCTTGCTTGGTCGTCTTTGGTCGCTTTCCCTTAACTCTCTCAATCAAAGCAACAGTATTCTGCGACCCATCGGTTAGGGCTTCCAATATAAGATCTTCTACTTTTGGCTCTTTGGGGAACATAAGCCAATTCTAGCAGAATTTGGTTAAAAAGTAAACTAATTGGCTACTTTACATATGTTTATTAAGCTTTAATTGACATTTATATAAAATATATGTATACTATGTGAGAAAATTCATACTTTAACAAAAAAACTATAGAAAATGAAAAAGCAAACGGTAATAACAGTCTGCACGCTATTTGTAATTCTTGGATTCACAGCTTGTTTTTGTGTTTCGCATGTGAAAAATAGCCTTAAATCGACACTTAATTGCGCTCGTTCAAAAGAAAAATTGATTCAAGGTTTTATTGGTGTCGGAGAAACTCCTAAATTACATGGGAGAAAAGGAAATATAATGACACTATTAATAGCCTTTACTCTGGAACAGGACACATCAAAGTAATTACAGCAACAAACGATACTTTAAATGCAGAGTTTGGTCTTATTCTAGACGGGTGTATGAAATGGCAGTATTTTCTTGAACACAGGAATATATACCCTGAATGGAAAGACAAAAAAGTGTCTGTTGAAGGACTTTACCTCTCAGACAGCATTGTTTTAATCACAAATGCCTGGGTTAATTAAGGTAAAAAATATTCTTCACAAAAAAATTCTAAGAAATGAAAAGATTTCAGCTAACAATCCAAAATGGTAGGAAAATTATCTATCAATCGATATTTTCTTACACCCCTGAACAAGAAAAGGCTTATTTAGCTAAAATTCTCGAACAGGGAACGGACAGATATTTGTTCGAATCCGAACTTGAAGTTGTAGTTATGCAAACAATCGGAGAAAAGAGGTGGCAAAAAGAATGGAAGAAATGGAACGAAGATATGACTCTTCGAGATTATGTTGAGCAATACCCTGACATGGCAATCTGTGCTGCTATTCAAAATAATCTCTATAATTGCGATGTTATTCCTCACCTTGATAGCCTTGGACCTACCAATGGAGCAAAAGAAGAAGTGTTGATTGATCACAGTGGAAGTTGTGGCTGGAAATGCGTCCTACTGCCGTAAAATATTCACACAAAATTCTTCATTCAAAAAATCTAATAAATGAAAATGTTTATAAAACTTGTTGTTGTTACTACATTTGTAATTTTTCTTAGCTGTCTCTATGCTTCAGTAATGACAGATCAAGAAATTAATCTGGTTATGATTAAACGTTTTGTATTCTATTCAATAGCAGTGTCGTTACTTGCAAATACAATTGCTTTTGCGATAACAAATGGGTTAATAAATCGAATTAAAAATAAAAGGTAGTGTTGTAAGATATTCAAATGCGTGGTCGGTAAACCGACCACGCATTTTTCATTTCTTTTTTTATATTAAAAGTTATAAGCCAACAGCTACAACCTACAAGCTGTTCTTACAGTCCAAAATTTGGATTCTTGTGAAATGGATTTGCGGCGCCGTTTACTTCAAAGTGAAGATGAGTTCCTGTTGCACGACCTGTTCGTCCAACTTCTGCGATCAATTGCCCCTTCGTTACTCTTTGTCCAGCGGTCACGAAGATTTTTCGAGAGTGAGCATACAGCGTTTGTACATTGCGACCATCGATTGTGTGATTGATAACGATCAATTGTCCGTATCCAGTGTTGTATCCAGAACTTGCAGCCACAAGCACCACTCCATCTGCTGCAGCCATGATCGGAGTTCCAGCCGGAGCGGCGATATCGATACCTGTATGACGAGCACCGTGCAAATCTTGAGAAAATCTTCCTCCAGCAATTGGACGAACCCACACATCTCCAAGGTCGATTGCACCTCGTATGAATGCGGGAATCTTGGCAGTTGTTGTCTTTTTCGAAGTAGAAGGTTTTACGACAACTGCTTCGCTTGATTGTGGAACGATTAGTGTGTCGCCAATCATAAGATCGTCATCAATCGAGATATCGTTGTTCACGGCAAGTTCACCGATCTCCACCTTGTACTTCTTGGCTATCGATTTCAATGTGTCGTTTTTGACGACCGTATGCATGATTCCAGAAATAGGGAGAATATTGAGCACGGTACCCTCTTTGAGAGTCGTCGTACCGGCAGGCAGGTTATTGAAGGCAATAATTGTCGTCTTGGTCACGTCAAACATCTTCGCAATTGAAGAAAGGGTGTCACCCTTGCGTACGACATAGACAGAAATCTGACCGCCATTTTCTGGGGCTTCATCAACAGCACTTTCGTTACCTCCAGGACCGATTGAGGGGATAAGAGCGGCATCATTAATTGAGACATCTCCGACATTCGTTGATTTTTTGTCGAATACGCCAGGACCGATTGAAGCCATAGCCAACGGGATGTTTTGAGAATTGGAGACCTTAGCACCAGCCGAAATATCCGTAGTCTCAGCCTGAGCTGACCCCACAAAATTAGAAAAGACTGAGGCTTCTACAGCAGTAGGCGTCAACGTAAAAACGAGTATTAGAATAGCAAAAATAAGGCTCAAATTGAGCTTATTGTGTAAGTTATGTCGTTCTGGCTGTAAAACCTTTATTTTACAAGGTTTTTTAGGCAGAGGGTCTTTGATTTGGGGTTTTATAAGCCTATTCGAAGTGGCCGGAAAGTAACAATCACACAAAACCATTTAGATATAAGGTTTTTTTTGTTATTTCAGCCGTTACAATCAGTCAGAAGGTTATTGAGCCTTATAATATAAGGGTAATAACAGTAGCCATACAGTGCGCGAAGTACTATACTATATATGTATATAGATAGAGCACCTGCACATATAAGGGTAGCTCTGACCACCTCCCGAGTCAACCGGGTTTTTGCACAAAAACACAAAGTTGACACTTTGTATATATTATTTGATTATATAAATATTCATGAAAAAACTCGAACAAAATCAGGGTGACCCGACCTCTCTCGAACAAAAAATAGTTGAATCATCAAAAGGTGATACTGCTTCGCACGACGTTGAAGCAAGCTACTTGCGTAAACAGCAACTCTTGGCCAAAGCCAAGGTCGAAAACCTACTCATCAAATACTTGAGTTTGGCAATGGGCACCAACGAAAACCTTGCCCGAACCTTGGAGGAACTCGACAAAATCGAGGTCCAGGCCAGAATGGAGATAGACCGAGCGATAGCCGAACACGGGGAAAAGGTATTTACCAGCCCTGAAATCGACCACCTAATGGGTCAATTCAAGAAACATCGCCCAACTGAATCCAATGTATTTCCAGATGAACCGACCATACCTACTCAACATATTGAACAGGAAGTCATAAACCCTTCACTTTCATCGTATGACAAACTTGAATCCACTTGGCTTGCTCGCAAGATGAGTAAGTGGTTTCTAAATAGAGACCCCGAAGTTACTGAGCGTATGGTTCGCGCTGCAAAAAAAGAAAAAGACGAGTCAGCCCAACAATCCAAAGAGCAAAATAAAAAACAGGAAAAGCCTGTTGAAAATCGTCAAGAAGAAAAAGATGTTCAGAATTATGTTTCTGAATTCAAAAAATGGAAAGGTCTTGTCGAAAGCGATCCTGAACAAGCACGATTACATCGAATGCCTTTTCTTGCGGAAAATGCAAAAGAGAAAGCAATTCATGCATATATCAAATCTGGAATCGAAAATATTTCTTTGCTTTCTGAACTCGAAATTGGTCAGCAAGACATTGATGCAATTAAACAACAAAGGGAAACTAAAAAGCCCGAAACCAAAAAAACTTCTTGGTTTAATGCAATGAAAGATGCCGGCCGCAAATTCATTACTCGAGTTGCGTTTACTGCGGCAGCTCTTGGAGGAACATCAACCAAAACAGCTGATACAACTCTTCCTGTCCAAGATAGAAAAAATATCACTATTGAAAAAACAATTACCTCGACTCAAACACAAGAGGCCACCTTGAAATCTCACGACGAGATAATCTCAGAAACTCCAAAGATTACTCCGCAAAAAAAAGTGTTGGAGCAGAAACAAACCAAACCAAAAGACACAATCCAAAAAATCGAACTAGCAGAAATGCACCCTTTTGCTACGAGTCTTATGGAAGATGTAATCAAAGAAATCAACATCGAAAACACTATTTCAACAAAAACAAACCCTGATACAGTATTGGATACACCAGTTGGACAGACAGTAAGCGAATCTGCTATCAATCAGGCTCGAGTACAAGACACTATTGCAAGAATCACACCTGCTCCACTCAAAAAAATCGAGACAAAGGGCAACGTCACAAAAGCCGACACCGGCAAACTCAAGAGTTTCATTCAAAATCTTGACGAGAAAGAAAAGAAAGCAGTAGATCAGAAAAACATCAAACCGCTCCCAACTGCTCCAGTATCTCCAAACCAACAGCAAGAAGAACAAAAATCGAGTCCGGTCGTGTCTGGTATAACTTTTGAAAAACCAACGACAACCGTAAAATCTGGTATTCAAGTGACATACCAAGACAAGAATGGCAACGCTCTTGATACAAACAACGCAAACAAAAATCCGCAAGTCATCTCTCCAGAAGCAATCAATGAGAACTCTCAAAAACAGCCGGTGCAAAATACTACAAAAGAAACTATTCAATCACCGACAAAAGTAATCGAGTCTACGGAAATCACACGACGTGATACCGTGGGCAAACCGGCAGAGATGGAACAAGTACCCCACACACCTGCAGTGACCGCTCCCGCATCGACAAGCGAACTTGGTTTCTATGAAAGCAAAATTCCATTTGAGCAGACAGAGAGAGAACCTCTTCCAGTACCAGAAGGATGGAGTAGTAAACCAATCGACACAAATGTTGTTATCGAAAAGGGCGCAGGGTTCAAGAAAGAAGGCTGGAATATTCACGAATATCGAGTCCGCGATATTGATGGATACGAAAATGTACCGTACTTCTTTTGGAAAAAGATGGATTCAAAGCTATGGGATGCATTTAAAAGCACTCCCGGTGCACTGGAAAAATACATCAAACTATCTGAACGTGAAGGTAAGCAAGATCCATACGTGATTCAGCTTTGGGATGGCAACATAGCCACAGAATATATTGTGAACGAAAATGGAAATATATCTGCCGAACCAAGAACTCGCACTGTTACACAGCCATACTTTGGAGAATTTACAGCCTCTCTTTCTAAGAATGAGAACGGTGCAATTTCCGTTGATGGAAAGAATTATGCATCGTTGAACGAGCTCGAAAAACAAGTGCTCGATATGACCGTCACACAGACAGGGAAGAATGCATTTACCGTATACTCGTTTCACAAAAATGGAGTTGCTGGGGGAGGTGAAGTATTTGACGGCAATGAATTTGTTATCAAAGAAATCGGCCAGATTAAAAAAGAAATTCAGGACGAGCTCAACCGAATCCGCCAAGAGAAGACTATTCCACTCCATCGCGTAGAAAAGAAAATTCTCGAAGATGGTCAAACGACAATCAAAGTACAATGGCTTCCCGATGAAGCACAAGACAAAAAATTCACCGAGCGAAAAGTAGAGACGGTCACCAAAAAGAAATTATTCAAAAAGATAACGAACACTTCATCAACAATCAAAAATCGTGCAACGAAAATACGAAGTAATACAGCAAAGAAACCAAATAGCGCGGTTGTGTACGATTATTCACAACAGTAGCAACAAAAAAACTTGAACCTAGTGGTTCAAGTTTTTTTGTTGCTAATTTAATGAGCACCTTGTGTTTTTTCTCGTTCAGTTTCACGCTTTGCATTCCAATGATCCATTGCCTGATCGAGCGTTGCTGGATTTTCTGACATCATTGTTTTTACAAACAAGAAATTAGGGTCCGTGCGAAAATCGATTGGATCGTGTGGACCACCGCCATTTGTCCAGGATTCGACTTCATTCATTTTGCTTTCAAGAAAGACGAATTTCTCTTGAACTTTCTGCCAAGTGCCGAGGTCCATGCGCCTCCAATTCTTCGCGTCCTCGATCCATCGATAGAATCGCATTGTGTTGTTCTGAATAAAAGCACGAGGATCTCCAGTCATCTCCTCGAGGTCTGGTCCAATCCCATTGTAAAAAATTTCGGCTTGTTTCTCGGGAACACTCTCTTCTCCGACATCCATACTCGGTACTGGTGCCCGACCAGCAAAACCCCGAACACCTTCTTTCGATACACGAGGTGCATTTTCTATAATTATTCGCGGTCTTTTGATTTTGCCAGTAGCAAACAGGCTCGTTTCTTTTATTACAGGAATATCTGAGTTTACAACACCAAGATTTTTGGGGGCGTTCTTTCGAGGAGCGTTCGGAGAGGGGAGGATTTTAGTATATCGAATCGTGTCACCCTTTTTGCGAACAGCTTCAAAATCTTGCTCAAAGCTACCATCTTCGAGCTTTCTTGTTTGAGTTATCTTCAAATCCGGTTCTTTAATATCGATAGATGTTGTCGGTTCTTTGAAATATCCTTCATGGAACACGACCGGACCACCGACTTGTGGACCAAAAATGTTGTTGACTACAGTATCGCCATTTTGAATATCGGTATATCGAACCCCTTCGGCAATTGGCTTACCATTCTGGGTAATATCTTTATAACCCGAAACATCTTTTGTAGTTATCCATTCATTGTGAGCATTTTTCTTTTCTGAATGAGCCACATCTCCGCTCTGTGTTTGGGCGTCGGCGTTCATTCCGGCAAAAGCAGAAAGAGCTGCGAGACCAAGAGTCTTCAGCTTGTTTGTTTTAGTAATTTTGGAAGCAGGAACGCCAGGCGTTCCGAGTTCCTCTTCTTTTTTTGGATTCCAAGATTCTTGCATATATATAGTATACGGGAGAGGGAATTACATTCAAAATAATTCCTCTTTTTTACATTTATATTATATAATAAATATGATATACTGTCAAAGACAGTATACTTCATACTATGTATTTGTAACCCTTGTTGATATACTTATCATAGACACAACCATGATAAATCCAAAAAACAGAATGGAAAATCTTACTCCACCTGCACTACGTGCAGACATGTACGAGCCAGTCGAACGCCCTTCTTTCAACAACGAGCGTTTTTTACCAAGCATCACGGGCAGCAAAAGAACCCTTACTGAAGGTGACTCTATCATTTTGCCAAAATCTATAACAGACACATTTCGACTCGACGAAATGAAAACTGCCAAAACAACTATCGGCAAAATAATTGTCCGCGACGACGGAATTACAATTCAAGTAATCATCAACACAGAGGGAAGTCCAATCACACGTGAATTTCCTGCAACAGATCCACTCTTTGACCTTGGAGAAATTCCAAAGAGTTTCGGATTAGAAACCAAAGACATTACTGAAGCAAGAGAACTATCTTACACAGAAAAACGTGAACAACTGCTCGAAAAAAGCCAGGCTCTTGCCATAAGAGAAGCTGAAATCCGTAAAGAAATAACAAAACTCCAAGAAACCTTAAACATAACCTCAGGTGAGGTTGTTCCTGCTACTCCAATACTAGTTGAACAAAAAATGTCTCCGGCAGAGAAACTAGAGCGTAGGAATAAGCTCTATGGAGAAGCATGGTCTGTTATCAAAGAAAAAGGTATTGACCGTATTGTTATTCATGGAAGCAGAGTCAAATACAACCCTACAGAATCAGAAGAGTCACTTGGGAAGACAGTTGCAAAAAACGAAAAAAGAGAACCTCTCAAAAAAGGAGATTTTGTTGATGTGATCGAACCTGACCTTGACGTAGAAAGTGCACTCTGGCTCCTCAATCTTAAAGATACAGAAAACAAGCCTCTTATCAAAATAAACGAAAATGCATACACTGAATCTACAAAAAAAGGTAACAGTGATATCAAAAAAACCACACCAGGACAAGTAGTCATTCACATTGATCGAGGCGGTAAAGACTTTGAAATCGAAGTCATTGATGGCGTGACACATATTTATTGTGATCACCACACAGAGGAGTTTGGAGACCCAACTTCAGCGACAGAAATTGTCGACAAAATTATGTCGCGGGGGGAAGAATACCAGAATGTCAAAAAGGTAAAACCATGGATTGAGAATTATGTTTCATACGTCACCGCAATGGACAATTTGAGTTATGTTACTGCTACCGTACCGGGAGGAAAAAAAATGTTTGACAAAAACACATTTCTGCAAAAATGGCCTGGATCACTTTTTGCAATAGGAAATGCAATGAGCGTTGCCGAGATACAACGCTCATTCAGATTAAATGACAGTCCATGGAGACCAGAGCATGACATAATCAATACCAAAGAGATCGTGGAAAAGAAAAAGACTGATGCACAAGCCGCATTATACGGAGCTGAAGAAGCAAGAAAAAGAGCAATAGAGAATGGTATCCCCGAAGAAACTCCCGAGATGGGAAAGCTTGTCTATCATAGTTTTTCTCGAAAGGGTGGCTTGAATGTTATTCCAGACAAGCTCGGATTTATTGCAACACAAGCAATGGGTTGTGACACATTTATTCATTTCAATCCTGAAACCGGCGGTTTTCGTATCAATTCATCAAAAGACATTACTCCTATTGCAGAACGTTTGAAAGAAATTTATCCTGGACTCGTCGTAGTACGCGGTGTTATGATTTTTCCTCCAAACAATCCCAAATTATTAAAAAGCATTTCCGAGGAACAGTTTTTGCACGCACTTGGATTGAAATAGAAGATAGCATATTGTTTTTATCAAACATACAAGCATGAACTCACTCGAAAATAATAAAAAAAATACCAAGCAAGAAAACGAAAACATACAAAAGTATCGTGCACTTAATCCTGTGGTTCGAACTGAGGTCAAAAAGGAATCTCCGGAGGAAGTCCGATTGAAAATTGAGCTTCTCGAGAAAGAACTCCGCACTGTCATCGCCGAGCAAAATATTATTGCAAACTACATCGAAAACGGAGACAAGGCACGTGTTGAATTCAATCAAGCACTTACAAAGCTCACCGACCGCGACGGGGAACTTGAGCAACTTTCGTCAAAACGAACCATTCTCGAAAGCGAACTTCAAGAAATCAAATCTCGGCTTGTCGAACAAGAGGAATTACACCACCATGGACGTGGTGATATTCTTGATTTGTATGTTGATGAATACGAAAACCTTTTGAAGCAAATCAAAAAAGAAAAAAAGAAAGGTAAAAACGAAAACCCAACCATCACGAATGCCTTGGAAGAAAAGTCTCAATTGCTGTACAAACTGACTGAAGAATTACAACTTCCGGTAGAAGAATTAGAAGATCGACTCAACACACATCACTTAATGAAGTGGTTTATTGTTGAAAATTTTTCTGAACAGACAAAAGAAAATATAAACCTTAAAGAATGGGCCTACGTTGAAGAAGATTTTTTACCTGAGCACATTGCGACTCTTTGTGAGACCGAAAAAGCCACTCAAAAAAATCATTTTACTGTCTCATTTATGCTTGGAGGCTTGCAATTGCAATTGGTAAACCCAAGTCAGGCAAGAAATGAAAAAGGGGATATTGACGTTCTGCATCCAGACGCACTTTTTAATGTTGTTGATGCCGATGATATGGTCATAAAAGCTGGCAACAATATACCTCTTCCGCAAGCCGAAAACCTTATGGAAATGCTCGCAAAAGAGCACGGGGAACAAACAATAAAAGCATTCGATTCAATTTCTGACAAAGATGCATGGAACGAACAAAAGATACGAAGGCTGGAAAAAGATATCGACGCAAAAATAGTAACGTATGCTCTTGCCGAACAAGAAATTACTTCATCAATAGAAAAAAATGGGTCTGCGGAAGATATTGAGAAGTGGTCACTTATTCAATCCAAAGAACTCGAGGCAAAAAATTTAGCAAAACAAGCTGTCCGTGAAAAAATTGAAGCTGACCCTATAATAGAAGCCATCAACGATGAAATTGAAGCAAAGCAATACGAGCTGGACAAGAATCGTCACGAGATGGTCACTATAAATGCGCAGATTAAAATGCTCTCTAAAACAATAGAGAAGCTTGATTCTCTCTATCACTACGACAAGGAAGATTTCTCAACAACACCTGAGGACTACGGGCAAAAACATCCACAAAGAGTGGGGCCGGGGATATATCGACAACATACGGCGCTAGTTCGCCCAAAGCGAAACATCTCGGAAGACGAATTGAAAATGCGCGCAGAGGGAATAACAGCGACAAGAGAAGAAATGCAAAGTGACACTGACTTTCTTGCCGAACTCGAGCGACGCACACAAAACCGTATGAATATAGCCCAGGGTTTGCCTCCCATGTCCGAAGACGAACTCAAAAATGTACCAGCCAAAAATGTGGAATCTCCAATAACGCAAGCACCCGGATTATCTCCCGAAGAAAAAGCCGAAATCCAAAAACAAATAGACCAAATTGAAAAACGCAGAGCGGAACGCAAGATAGCAATAGAAAAGTTCAATAAGGATTTTGAAGAAAAAATAAAAGCACTTGAGGATCAATTAAAAAAACTCGAAAAAGAAAAAAACGAAGACCGGCTGGGCACACTAAACAAGATGTACGAATTTTTGAAAGACTACGAAATTATTTCAAACGTTCCCATCGAAAAACAAATTGATATCCCAAAAGAACAATTAGTAAAGATTGCAGAAGAGCTCAAGTACAAGAACGTTGAGACAATGCTCGGAGGAATCTCATTCGGCACGAACGAAAGCATTGCTAAGGCAAAAAAAGATCTCATTCAAAAAATAGAAAAAGTACTACCTGCTAACAAAATCTAGTCATATGGAAAAATCAATACAATCTCAAATAGATGAATTGAAAGCAGACCATGCGAAAAAAATGGGCGATTTTATAGAGGCCGACGCAAAAGACGCCGAGATGTCGGCATCACTCCAAGAAAAACTGAACGAGGATTCAGTCGGGAGAGTTGTCGAACTTCCTCCACTTGTTGATGAATCAGCACCAACAAAAAGCTGGTTTGATACGATCAACGAAGAATATGATAGAAAAAAGGGACATTCTGCATCAACTCCTGACTCTGGCTCTGTTGCAGCATTTGCACCAGAGCCAATACACAAACCTGCTTCAACTGCCAGCGAATCAATAAAAATTCCAGCTGGCTCTTTACGTTCACCAGAGACACCTGAAAGCCAGCCACAAGCCGAGTATGAGAGCTTCAAACAAGACTTCGTTAAAAAACACGGGGCAAAGGGTGGCCTCAGCACTATTTTTGACACGCTTGAATACCATCAGGATTTCCTTGACCTTTCACCGGGCAAAAAGATGCTTGTCGCACAGTCAGTGATCGAGGACTTGCACACAAAAGTCAAAACTGAAGCGCAAAAGACTTTTCAAAAGAAAGCTACTGAATCAACCTGGATGGGAAATGTTCCTGTTGTCGGCTGGCTTGGCAAAAAACTCAAAGCAGTAGCGTACGGACTCAACAAGAATGCGCTAACAAAAAAATACGAGCAAAACGCTCTCATGGATATGACATACATGAGCGACGGAGATTATATCAACGCGGTTGGTCAAAAATACATCAGAGGATACGCCGAGCAGAACCTCGATGCGATTTATCGCGGCAACGGAAAAGTGGAAATCGACTTCGCAAAGACAAAAGAGTTTGGCGAGAGCGATGCCGCAAAAGTATACAATGAGGCAGCTAATGTATTTGCTCGCATTCCACAGGCATGGGGCGTAGAAAAAACCGCCACAAAAGAACAGTACCGTGCATGGCACAAAGCCAAAGTTAATTTTGATGATGCCGCGAACCTAATGACTCCACTATTCCGAGATCACGCAAAAGAAGGAGAGTTCAACAAACACATGCAGGGAGCAATTGATGCCAACTTTGCGAAGCGACAAGTAGAATTCTTTTCCTTTATTTCTCAGAATCCTGACACTGCGAATGAACTTCGAAAAACTGCCACAAGCAACGGAATCACCCGAACCCTTGATTCATTAAAAAAATTCGGCCTTTCCTACACAAACTGGAATCGCATTGCCTCCTTGGTGACCGGTGCCGGAGTGCGCGTCGGAGTGGGGGCAGGGGTGAGTACAGCACTTGCAGGTACAGCTCTCGGTGGAGCAATGATAGCCGGAGCACCAATCGTGATTGGAGCTATCGCAGCCGCGGCGGCCGGAGGAACAGTAGGGTATTTCTTCCGCGGAGACAAGATTGCCAAGGATCGATTCAAACAGCAGGCAATCGACGCACGCACTGGGGAACTCTCACTCAAAGCTCGACAAACACAGCCGGGTACACTCGCATCGGTTAGTCGTATCAAACGACGCACTGAACAAATGCAGAAGCTTACGAAAAAACTTTCGGATCTTGGTGCAAGCGACGGAAGTGCAATCGAGGTTGCCGAACTCTCAAACCAGCTTCAAGTTCATTTGAATTATATAAAACAAAAAATTGAGGATGGTGAAATGAACTTTGGCGATGCAGATAGTCAATACACAAACTATGTGAGCCTGATGATGGCACAGCAAGAAGCCGATATTGCACTTTCAATGACTGCTCGTAATTATTTTGGTTTGAGGTCGGATGCCGAGAGGGAAGAATTTGACTCGCTCAAGAAAAACGATAACAAAAACGATCGCCGTCTAGACTTGCTATCCGAAATAGAAACGAAAGGAATAACGGCAGTAGAAGAAGCTCGAAAGGAAGCAGTCAAGATACAAAAAAAGGAGAGTGCACGAATTGGAGCACTCTTTGGAGCAATCGGTTCATATGCTTCGCAATGGTTTTATTCTACTGACGCCGGACATGCAGTACGAGAAGCTACACAAGGAGTAGTCGGAGCAGTCAAAGGGGGAGCAAGTGTAGTTGAACCTGAAGTAAAACATATTCCATCAGCTGAGACCGCACATACACCAACAAATACTTCAACACAAAATATTCCCGCCCACAAAATCGAAACAGGAAAGCCAAGCCCAGCACCAGGAAGTGTCGCACGCGATTATGAACAGCCTACAGACGCTCCCGGAACAGGAGGCACTAAAATTGAAACTGCTCCAAATAAGATTACCGAGGGTGATATTGAAAACGCATTCACAAAAATCAAAATCAAAAAGGGTGAAGGAATGGGTGATGCACTACTCAAACTTCGCAATACTCCTTCGTTCAAAAATCTCATCAAGACCAATCCGAATGTAGCAAAATTCTTCCAAGGAAACATTTGGGAAAAAGCCGAGGCTCTCCATGCCTTCCGTCCAGGGAACACAGAAGGAGACAGTCTTGTAATCGGTGAAGGTTCAGAAATCGGTATCACCAAGAACGGAGATATCTTTGTCAAAAATACACAAGGTGGTGGCAAGACACAAATACTTGGTCATATTGATCCTCAAACGGGAAAATTCAGCGAAGTATCACCAGATGATACTTTCCAGTATCGAAATCCGAAACAATATACACCTGCTGAACGTCCCGTTCAGGCGACAGAGAATGAGTCACCTCGCCCTCAAAATGATGAAGAAGGTCCAGATAGTGTATTGAAACCATACCCGCACAATAAAGAAGAGGGACCAGTGGGTGAAAAAAATACAAAGCCAGAACAAGAAGTAAACGAAGAGGGACCGGATAGTGTCAAAGAACCCTATCCACACAACGGAGAAGAAGGTCCAGATAGTGTATTGAAACCATACCCTCACAATCGTGAGGAAGGGCCAGTAGTAGAAAATACAGCTCCTCAAATAAAGAATACGGACAATTTCACAAAATCTGATTGGAATCGCGTGCACAATATCTCATACCGAGATATGCACAACGATTTGAATCAATACTTTGGAAAACGAAATCTCATAGGAGAACCTTCTGGAGGAGAAAGATCTCTCATTTACAAGAGCCTTTCAAATCGAGATGCGGGATCGATCATGAAGCATTTCAAACAACACAGCAATGAATTCAAGCCGGAGGTGCAAAAGTTCTTGAAACACATACAAGCACTATCTGTAGCACATTCGCATATTTCTCCTGCTGGAAAGTTTGGACAATATATAGAAAATCTCTACAAGGCAGACGCAACAGAATTTGTCGCAAAGAATCCAAATTCTGACCCGCGATAACTGCAACTCTCCAAAAAAATTACTCCCCTAAATCAGCTTGCGCTGATCGGGCGAACAAAATTCCAAACATAAAATGTTTGGAATTTTGTTTTAGCCAAACACATTTTTTTGTGCGGTAATTACTAAACCCTAGACCCTAAACCCTAGACCCTGTATCATGAATTACTCATGAACACTCACGACCTCTCTCATCTCAACCCCGCACAACGCGAAGCCGTACTCCATACTGAAGGACCGCTTCTTATCGTCGCAGGTGCTGGTGCTGGAAAGACAAAAACACTCACTGAGCGCATCGTACATTTAATTTTGGGTGGCGTTTCACCCGCACAGATCCTCGCAGTGACATTTACCAACAAGGCTTCAGGAGAAATGAGGGAACGAGTTGAGGGAGCTCTCATCAAAAACCGAATCGAGGGTCTTCCGACTGTCACTACTTTTCACAGACTCGGTGGAATGATTATCCGAGAGAATGCTCATTATTTTGGTCTCACAAAACATTTCAGTATTTTTGACGAAGACGATGCCAAGAGCATCATTCGTGAATGCATGCGTGAATTCGGCATTGATCCAAAAGTGCTGGATCCAAAACGGGTGAAGCACATCATTTCTACTGCCAAGATGGCGGGGGATACGCCAGACACAATGTCAGATAAAATCGCGAGCCAGACCGAAAGCGACGCTGTGCGCATTTGGCGAAATTACGAAACAAAACTGCATGCATCAAAAGGAGTGGATTTTGACGACCTTATCGTCAAAGCAGTCCGATTGCTCGAAAAGAATTTAGAAGTTCGCACAATGTACCAAAAGCGGTTTCAGTATATTCACGTAGATGAATACCAAGACACGAACGAAATGGAATACCGTATGGTGAAATTGCTCGCTGGAGAAAAAAAGAATATCTGTGTAGTAGGCGATACCGACCAAAACATCTATAGCTGGCGCGGGGCAAAGATAAAAAACATGCTTCATTTTGAAAAAGATTTTCCTGGCGCACACACAGTCTTCCTTGAACAGAATTACCGCTCTACTTCACGCATCCTCGACGCAGCAAACGCAATTATTATCAAAAACACCGTTCGTATTCCAAAAAATCTGTTTACCGAACTTGGCACAGGTGAAAAACTTGTGCGCTATGAAGGATTCAGCGAAGTAGACGAAGCGGCATTCGTCGCCCGCGAATCAGAAAAATTGATTGCATCTGGAATTCCTCCGGAAGAAATCGCCGTACTTTTTCGCGCAAACTTCCAATCCCGCGCGCTCGAAGAAGCATTCCTTTTTGCCGATGTTCCGTACCGTGTTCTCGGTACACAATTCTTCGAACGCATGGAAGTCAAAGATATCATTTCGTATATTCGTGCTGCACTCAATCGTGACTCGCTTGCCGACTTAAAGCGCACCATCAATACACCAAAGCGTGGAATCGGTGATGCATCAATTGCAAAGATATTTGCCGGCATGAGGGATACGCTCACCCCAAAAACACAAATTGCTTTTTCAAACTATGAAAAAATTCTCGATGCAATCAAAGAAGCAAGTGAGCAAGAATATCCATCATCACTCATCCGATTTGTATTGGAACGCACAGGACTCAAAGAAGAGTACGAAAGCGAAGGTGAGCAGGGAATAGAACGTGTCGAAAACGTGGGAGAACTCGCAACACTCGCATCCATATATGACACACTTCCTCTTGGTGAAGGTGTTCTCAAATTTCTCGAGGACGCAGTGCTTCGTTCCGATCAAGACGCACTGCGTGATTCACCTGAGGGTGTTCGCATGCTCACCGTGCATGCATCAAAGGGGTTGGAATTCCGCGTAGTTTTCGTAGTAGGTCTTGAAGAGGGACTCTTTCCTCATGAGCGTTCGAGTCGTTCGACCAAAATTGAAGACTCTGAAGAAGAGCGCAGACTATTCTATGTGGCAGTCACCCGTGCAAAAGAAAAGCTCTATCTAGTCAATGCGCAAGCGCGCACTATTTTTGGACAACGCAATATTGCACTCCCTTCACAATTCCTCTACGACATACCCGGTGAACTCATCGAAATGCATTCGGATATTCCTCAATCATTGCCAAGCATCTACTTCGACTAATGTTGGTGTGTAGTGTAGGATACAAAGAGATATGACACATCGAGCAAAAAAATCTTTGGGCCAGCATTTTCTTCGGAGTAATTCGGCAATCAAAGCCATGGTTTCGGCTGGAAAAGTCGAGTCGGGAGATACGGTACTTGAAATTGGACCAGGGGAGGGCGTGCTCACGCACGCCCTCCTTGAAACCGGAGCAAAAGTTATCGCCGTAGAATTCGACCAAGATCTCATCCCAAACCTAAATGAACGATTTCATGACCAAATTGATTCCGGCCAGCTCCGCATAATCGAGGCTGATATCATGCAATTCGATGTATCAAACTACAAATTACAAGCGAACAATTACAAGCTTATTGCCAACATTCCTTACTATATTACTGGTGCAATATTTGAAAAATTCCTCACTGAAAAAAATCACCCGTCGTGCCTTGTAGTGCTAATTCAAAAAGAAGTAGCAACACGCATTGTCGCACGCGACGGCAAAGAGAGCATTCTCTCACTTTCGGTCAAAGCTTTTGGAGTCCCAAAAATAATTACCAAAGTCCCCGCAAGTGCTTTTCGCCCAGCACCAAAGGTGGATTCGGCTGTGTTACTTGTCGAAAACATCTCAAACCAGCACTTCAAGAACAGTTCAGCAATTGCTCATTTTTTTGACGTGTTGCACGCAGGATTTGCACACAAAAGAAAGCTTGTTATACGCAATTTGGAAAAGATTGCGTCACTTGAAACAATTGCGTCTTTGTTTGCAAAACTCGGCATTGCAGAAAAAGCCAGAGCAGAAGATATTCATCTAGAAAAATGGCTTTTGATTGCAGAAAAAACTGCAGTCCACACACTCGAGTAGCGACTCAAAATGATATACTAGAGCGTATGATGCCAAGCAAACGTTTTGTATACATAGCCCTCGGATTACTCATCCTTGTTTTCGGTGCCTTTTTGGTCAAACGGTATACAAAAGAGCAGACTATTCAATCTGCACTCATTTCGGTCCAAAAAAATCTCCCTTTTCTATCATTTGACGAACCGAATGGTAATTTCGTCTCTCTACAAGACGCAGAAGCAGATACATCCAAACCAAAAAGCAAACCTACAACGAAACCAACGACGGTGCCATCCACAGAGGAGGTAATTACTTCTCCCGTTATTCACAGTCTTTCAAGAGATGTTTTTGGTAACGGAGACACAATCACAATCTATGGTGATCATTTTATGGAATCAAATGATGTCATTCTTTCGATCGATTTTAAGGACGCATTTACCGGAATTCGTTCAACAGACGGCAAATCTATTACCTTTACGGCAAATCTGTCTCTTAGTCAGAAAGTATTTGAGGGGATTAGTCACCTCAGTCCAGAAATGAGGAAGTCAGTATTAAAGCAAATGATTATTGATGCCTCAAAAGACTCTCCATACAAGGATGGTTGGTATATTCCTGCAACCATTAGCATCAAAACAGAGGCGGGATTGAGTAATATAATCCCGATTACTGTAAACATTACTAAAGGAATTTGATGTATACTATCTATATGCAAGCTATGCGTATACGCGTATCAGTATTCGGAATTGTATTACTTGGTGCATTTATTGCACCTCATTTTGCATTCGCGTTTGGGAGTAGCGCTCAATACTTTGGCGGAATGCAAACACTGATATACGACAGTAGTATGTGTAGTTGCAGCGGCACAAACGTTCACGTCATCAAAGACGAGGGTAGTCGGGGAATGCTTATGCTCTACGATAATGGTAGCGGGAAGGTTTTCAGCAACAACAACCTCAACAATGTTGGTGGCTGGCAACTTGGATCATACACAACACAAACTACCCAATGTACGCAGACCGCGTATCCGAAATGCATTCTTATCGCGACAGCAACCGGTGTATACAGCTCAGCACCAGGAACGGGGACTTCAATGATTGATGCGGCAAAAACACTCCTCGCTGGTGCGTTTACAAAAATTACAAAAAATCTCACAAAACACTATGCCAATGTCTAGCTTTGAAAAAATAAAAAACAATCTACCAAGCAAAAAATTTGTGATGGTTATTGGAATCTGTGCCGGTCTTGTCACAATTGTCCTTGTTGTGGGAAGCCTTTTTGGATCACATTCTATCTTTACCAAAAACAGGGGAAATCTCGTCGAAGCAGACGGTACAATCAAAGACCTCCTTACTCAAGACTCAAACGGCAATGGTATTTCTGACTGGGAAGAGTCTCTCTGGGGTGTTGACCCGAAAGGGGATGGTCCAACAAACAAAATAATTGTTGATGAAAAAAAGGCTCAAGCAAACGTTACTCCAATAGATCCGGGTATTCCTTCTACACAAACCGATACATTCAGCCAAGCACTCCTCTCTACAATCCTTGCTCTCAACCAGTCAGGTGAGCTCAACACCGTGTCGCTTGCAAAAATAAGTGAGTCAATATCACAAGATATTGACTTGAAACGCGGAAATCCTACACCGTATAGCCTTAACGATCTGGCGACCGTTCCCTCAACCGAGAAATCTCGCGCTTCTTACAAAAAAAGTTTGGAAGATATTCTCGAACTGTATTCCGATCTTGAACTTGGGTCTGAACTAGGGATTATCTATCAGGGTACAAGCACAGGCGGTCAAGCAGCACTTGCAAAACTTGCTCCATACGCCGAAGCATATGCCGATATCAGCAAAAAAATGCTTAAACTGAAGACACCCAACGATCTCGGGGCAACTGCCCTCGATATTATCAATGCATCAAGCCTCATGAGTAACGCGATTCCAAGAATCGGAACTATATACACTGATGCACTCTCTGGAATGACAGGGATTAGTGATTATATTGATGCGAGTGATAAGTCTGACAAAGCTGTCGAAAAAATGAACCTCTATTTCGACATCGATTAAGGTAAAAAACACCTCTGTTGCACTTTAGTAACAGAAAATCCTTTCAAAAATCAGTTCACCTAGGTATACTAGAATATAATGATCAAACAAGGATTTCGTACAGTAACTATTCTCGGAACCATACTTATCATGTTTGGTTCTTTTGCAACAAACATCCAGACAGTAAGAGCACAAGGAGACCTCACCAGTCTTGTAGGTGGTGCGACAGGACCGGCACTCGGCGCTGCTATTTCATGCAACAAAGATGCAATCCATTCTGGTCTCTCAAAGTTGTTTGGCAAAAACAAAGAAAAAAGTACTGGAAAGGAAAATGCTAGCGGAACGGGATTTATCCCAGTCGGAGATGAATCTGTCAAAGCAAACACAGAAAGAGCTGCGGAAGAAGCTGCAAAGACCGCAAAAAAGCTCAACTGTACCAATGCAATCGCGAAAGCAGTCTCCCAAACAATCCTCAAAGAACTCACTGTCTCGACAATCAACTGGATCAATAGCGGTTTTCAAGGTGGGGGACCACTCTACATCGGTGATACAGGCACTTTCCTCAAGAACATCGGTGATCAGTCAGTAAAACAATTTGCTTCGGTTATCGGATTTGACCCGATCAATTACCCCTTTGGAAAGACGTTTATTCAGGGGCTCGTCAAATCAAACAGCGCTACATTTGAGAGTGCAGCACGGTACAGTCTTAACAACGTCATAGCTCAACAATCTCCAGGGATGACTTCAGCCAATTTTGCCGCCGATTTTAGGGTCGGGGGATGGGATGCGTTTCTCAGTCAGACAGAGTGGCAAAACAATCCTATCGGATTTAATCAGCGTGCATCGCAAACTATTGCAAGCAGAACAGCTGACACCAACTATAGTCCAGGACAAGACCTTCGAGATCAAATCCAAAGAAATGGTGGTTTTCTTGACCTAAAACACTGTGTAAGCCCTTGGGACTACGACCCAAATTCTAATGATCCTACCAAAAACGTATGTAAACAATTCATGAACCAAACTCCGGGAAGTGTCGTTCAATCAACACTCAACAAAGCCCTAGGAAGTCCATTTGACCAGCTTGGACTCGGGCAGGACTTGTCGACCGACCTTACAGCAATTTTCGACGCTCTCATCAATCACTTTGTTCAAAAAGGTCTCAATGCACTTTCTGAAGAAACCCAGGATGGAAATAATGGCACACCGGTTGATTTCGATGCATTTAAAAATAATCAAGGATATGCGGATAATGAGATCAAAGGGGGTACCAGTTTTGGTTCTGGTACAAGCTTCCTCGATGCAGGTGACGCGTTCCAAACAAATATTTTTGACCTTCATTCATTGGGACGAGAAGCAAAAAGCTCCACAAAAGACGAAAATGGCGATCCTGTATATCGCGCAAACCTCGTCGGTATAATCAACCGTGAACTCCAGCTTATATCAAGCAAAGATATTGAAAGCTCTCTCACAACTTCCGATTCAAAAACTGGAACAACCGCATTCGGATGGACGCCAACACAAGTCAACTTATGGAAAAATCTTATCCAGAGTCGTAATCCGCGATACATAGACATACTCGATAAACAAAATGAGCAAATCGAGAAGCTTATCCCGGCAATCTACCAGCTCGACTACTGTATTCCAGGCCCACGCCCAACGTGGAAAAATGAAGTCTTTACCAATCTCGAGCGTGAGCTTGATGGCTGGCCAAAAGACTCGAGCAAAGTTGATCTCTGGCAAGCAAACTCGAAGTTCCAAAAAATCATGGACATGAGTGGTAATTTGAACAAATTTAGCCAAGCCATTAGTGATCTAACTGCTGATGTTCGTGAAGAAAATTTCTACGGAATCATGGTGAGTGGTGCACTATCAAACAACAGCCCTGAAATAAAAAAGACACTGGGAATTGATCGTTTGACGATTAACAATACAGTTCCTGTCGCTGTAAACGCAAAAGTAAATGGATACGACAAAGCTGTCGGCATCATCGCCGAACTCTTTAGTCGTTATGAAAAAACGCTCACAAAAGAGTATGGTACGACAAACATTCGCAATACAGGAATGGATCAATCGATTATTACAATAAACAACACCGAGTATCCAAATATCCCTACTTACGAGAGATCAATTATAGATAACAAAGAACTCATCGAACGACAAAAGAGTACGGTCTATCAGCTCATCGCTCTCGGCAAGAAGATATATCGTCTACAAAAAAACATCAATTTAGACCCAAAGAGTGATGGTACATTCCAAGGTTTTCCTGGGTCAAACACTTGTATCGACGAACAAGGCTCTACGGTAGAATGCCCAGACAACACCATTTCTGGATATGACTTCTATCAAAGCCAGATCAATCTCGTAAACCAGACAAGTATTAGCAAGCTTACTGAATACCAAAAAGAGCTCCGTCGTATCAATGATACGTTCAATATTCTTGCTCCTGATTTGCATTCTGATCAGGATATCAAAGAACAAGAAGCTCTCCTCGACACAATCATCGACAAGGTCGACAGTATCACTGACGACGGGGGATACCTTGATGTCTGTGTTGACCTAGTCAACGATTCCGAGACAAATGCTACAGAGGATAGTAATGGAAATAAGTTATTTATCGCAGACGTCAATCTTATGCGATTGCCATATCCATCATCATTGAGCCCACAAATACCAGAATCTTTCAAAAGCCAGTTCAAAAAACCAGAAGGAAAGTCTTTTCTCCCTGATCATTACTACAGGAGGGGAGAAGACGCTGGAGAAGTCGCATACATGAAGAATCTGCTTGGCGCAAGATATAATCCTCTCAAAGAAATCAGAAACGACGATATTGTCACGATTGATGGTCAGCCGATTCCAAATGCACTAGCCACATTTGAACAGTTTTTGGGGATGTATTAAACCGATAGAATGATACAATAGTATAGTAAATGAAACGCATCGTTCCACTTATTTTTTCGATAGCAATTTTTGTTGGCATCGCTTTGCCTTTTTCAACAACGCTGTCACCTCAACACGGAGTTCGCCTCACGGCGAACTCCGTGTTTGCTGCAGACACATACACTCCTGAAGCAAATGTTCATGGATATCTGGAAGATTGTGCCCTATTTAACTGGGTTACAGGATCTGACGACGGGAGCATGGCCGGATGTATTGCTCAAATCGTCTACATTATCCCGTATCAACTTGGAGCGTGGGCCATGTCAGTAGCTGCAAAAGCATTCGACGTTGGAGCAAGTCTCACACTCTCGAGTGCCCTCTATACCAAAGGCGACCTTCTCACCAAGGGCTGGACTGTCACTCGTGACTTTGCCAACATCTTCTTCATTCTCATTCTGCTTTTTGCCGCACTCTCACTTGTACTCGACATGGATCTCGGCGGTGCCAATCCAAAAAAGATGCTAAGTTCTGTAGTGATTATTGCCATACTCATCAATTTCAGCTTCTTCCTGACAGAAGTAGTGGTAGATGTGTCCAATTCGCTTGCACTCGTTTTTTACAACCAAATCGGTACAGTCCAAAAAGACAAAGTTACCGCCGTTGACACTACAGAAGAGGACAAGCAATTCAAAGACCACAACCTCATCAAAAAAATTCAACCAATCTCAACATCAATTGTTGCTGGATTCAAGCCTCAGATTTTCAGCAATCAGGATTTTTACAACAAACTTGCTTGTGCAAAAGAAAATGGTTTTTTCACAGACTTGAGCAGCAAAAAATGTACTCCAGCAGATGTCGCCAACAAAAAAGTCTCTTCTGGCGTTATAATTCCCGTACTAATCCTTGTGGGTTGTATGTATCTTGTGGTTGCATACAGTTTTGGAGTGGCACTCATTTCACTCATCGGGCGCATGATCAGCCTCTTTATCGCAATCATCTTTGCTCCATTTGCGTTTGTGTCCACAATTTTGCCTGCGACACAACACATGGCTGGATTCGGCTGGGACGAGTGGTTCTCAAATCTGATGAAAGCAGCATTTGCAGCACCAATATATTTTTTCTTGCTTCTCTTGGTGACGTTCATTGTAGATATTGATATTGTTCCAAAAAACACCACCAATATGTCTGCCGGCATCATTCTCGTTTTGGTAATGATCCAGTGTGCCATAGTCATCACACTCCTCCTCAAAGCTACAAAAATAGTAGAAAGTGCTTCCGGAGAAATCGGCGGAATGATTTTGAAAGGCACCAAAGTCATCGCAGGTGGAGCAGCCGGACTCGTCGGTGGCGCCGCACTCGGTGGCCTTGCTCTTGCAGGGCAGGGAACTGTTGGATGGGTTGGGAAGAAAATTGCTGGAAGCGACCGTTTAAATAGGTGGGCAATCAACGGCGGGGGAGTTAAAAATAATTTTATGAACGGTCTGCTTCAAAAAATTGGAAGAACTGGACTTGAAAGCGGTCAAAAACTGAGCAAGTCGAGTTTTGACGCTCGACACACAGGATTGGGAAATGCATTTACATCAGCAACAGGTATTAACCTTGGTAGTTTTGGTGCTCTCGCGGCAAAAAATACGACTGGCGGCCTTGAGGGTGCTGCAGCACGCAAAGCAGCAAAAGATGAGGCATTTGCTGCAACATTAAAAAACGATGAGAAAAAGACCGAGAACCTTGAGGCTGAACTAAAGACTAAAAATAAAGAATTGGAAAGTGAAGAGAAAAAGAAGAGACTCTTGGAAAAAGAAAAGGAGATTCTTGATTTGGAAACAAAAAATCTTGAGTCCGAAAGACGTGAGGCTAGAGAAAAGATGAAAGACAATCAAGGCAATCAATCCTCTCTCGATTACATTAATGCAGAGAAAAAATTTAAAGATGCAGATGCAAAACTTAATGGTGGAAAGACAGCAAATGGAACAGTCATCGATCCTACAGATGCAAAAAGAACTCAACTTGCAGAAAAAGTGAAAGATATTAATAAACAAAAAGAAAAAATACTTGAGATTGAAAAAGGCAAGAGGGACGCAAATGGTGATAAAATCAAAGCAGCAGATGGAGATACCCTTGCCGGTGGCAAGGTGGCAGATGCATTAGATGTAAAAAATGAGGCTATAGCAAAAGAAAGTTTGGGTATAAAAGACTACGAAAAAATAATAGAGGACAGTAAAAAAGGTGCTTCGAGAGCATTTCTCGCATACGAAGCGGAGCGTTCTGGATATCACACTAAAATCAAAACGGATAATTCAGGTACTGTTATCGGTCATCATGTTGACACTAATCAGGCAGGCAAACGAAACGACTTCCGTACGTTCACTCGAATTGCTGGGGCATTTGCACTTGGTGGATTGACTGGTAATATCGCCAATCTTGCTACAACCCTCAGTTCTTTTAGTGGCGCTGTTAGTGCTTTTAGTGGCCAAGCAGCATTCGGTTTTGGGCTTGCTTCTACAATCAAAGAGGCACTCGGTGATTTTCAGGGACGCAGTTTTGTAGCTGGTGAAGCAGGCCATCATACAGCAAATCCAGGCGGTAAACACGAACATGAACATGGCGTCTACCATACTCCAAACGCAGGATTCCTTGCTGAACTCGCTTCAATATTCAAATTCAAAGCAGGAGGAGGGGGTGGAGGCAGTGGCGGAGGAGGGGGTGGACATCATTAATTAAACTCTAAAAACTAAACTCGAAAATCAATACTGTACTTATTAGAACTTAGGGTTTGAAGTTTAGGGTTTGTATCTTATACTATATATATGGCGGACGAAGTAAAAAAAATAAATGTGGTTTCTTCTTCGACAGCTCAGGCTTCTGAGGCTGTAACAAAAGCGACTATCGACGAGCAATTTTCTGGAGTAAAGCAGGAACTATTTGCGCGTTTTGAACTTCTTCCTGATGACATCAAAAAAGCGATTACCGATGACGCCTACCAGCAAAAACTTTTTACAATTGCGAAAGAACAGAAGATGACATACGAAGAACTTGGCATGATGGAGACAGAGACTACGATGGTACTTCTTGGAATGACCAAACCAGAAGATTTTCGCGATGAACTCCAACTTGAACTCAAGAAAAATGACGCTGAAATAGATTTGCTTGTAGGAAAAATCAACGAGCAAGTCTTTGCTCCGATCCGTGCCTCACTTGAGCGAGTATACGCTGCAAAAAAAGAACCTATCGACTATTTGCAGAAGCCACCTGAGCAAGAGAATATTAAATCACAAGAACAGAATACATTCACCTCACCCCAGCCCTCTCCTAAATTAGGAGAGGGGGTAGTCCAAACTCAGCCAGTTGCCGTAGCACCAAATACCACTCCTCGAGTTATTCCTCCTACGACACATACTCCAGCAACAATCCAATCTGCATTTGCAAAATCTGGCGTGGTTCTCACCGAAACTCCAAAACCTGTTGCACCTATTCAAACCTCACAAATGCCAAATCGTAGCGATATTCTCAAGGGAATCGAAAATCCTCCTAAGATACCTTCACTTGGAATGGTAGCCGACAAGCTCAATAGTACTGGTGTAATCATGCCAACAAAAACCACCGATTATTCCGTTCTTAAATCGACACCTCCAGCAAATCTCCCGACCACGCCAGCATCTCCAGCAAAAAACGATCCGTATCGAGAACCAATTGGGTAACAAGCTTTTAAGCTTTCTAGCTGTTTAGCTTTTAAGGAAATGCTTCATTCGTATAAAGAACTTATCGTCTGGCAAAAATCTATTGATTTAGGCGTGAAAGTATATTCAATCACCGAGAATTTCCCTCGAGATGAGATTTATGGATTAACCTCTCAAATGAGGCGAGCGGCGATTTCTATTAGTTCAAACATCGCTGAGGGTAGAACACGAGGAAGCAAGCTTGAATTTATTCACTTTCTAAATATTGCCCATGGTTCGTGTGCAGAACTGGAATCCCAGGTTTTTATTGCTAAAAAACTAACTTTTTCAAGAGGTCTTAATTTCGACGAAATCGAAAAAAATATTCAGGAGATATTATTGATGTTAAGTGTTATGATTAGTAAATTAAGAAATAATAAAGCTTAAAAGCTCAAAAAGCTATAAAGCTATAAAGCTTCCTATGAAATTCGCCGTTCCTCAATTTATCGATGTTGAAGATAAAGTTATTGGACCATTTACGTTCAAGCAATTTGCCTATCTCGTTGGGGCAGGTGGTATGGTGTTTTTATGCTACAAGTTTTTGCCTTGGTATCTATATGTTCCACTTGGATTTGGGTTCGGAGCTCTGGGATTCGGATTGGCATTCTGGAAAGTAAACGAGAAGCCCCTCATCAATACAATCGAGGCCATGTTCAACTATGCAATCAATGACAAATTGTATATTTGGAAAAAAGAAAAGAAAACAAAAAAAACTTCCGAACAAAAAACTGATGAGGAGATTAAGCAAATGCAGTACATTCCAAGAATATCTGAATCAAAGCTTCATGACATTGCGTGGGGGCTGGACGTATTAGACAAAAGATAAACCGCTTTTGTCATACCGGACCCCGATCCGGTATCCATTCGCATGAATCATAATTCATACTATGTATATATACTTGCAAACAAAAAACGAGGCACGCTATACATAGGTGTAACAAATAATTTAAAACGTAGAATATACGAGCATAAAAACAAGCTTGCTGATGGATTCACAAAAATCCACAAAGTGAACAACTTTGTACATTACGAAGAAACCAACGATGTTCGTTCAGCAATTACTCGAGAAAAACAATTAAAAAATTGGCAAAGAATTTGGAAGATAGATTTAATTGAGTCAACGAACCCTGAGTGGAAAGACTTGGAGTTATAAACGGCCCGCATGGATCCCGGATCGGAGTCCGGGATGACAACATAGGGCAAAGTCCAGGATGACCATTTTTATTTTTATATCATTCATTCCACTAAATTCACGTAATATTATCTGCTTCTAGTGCTATAATAATTTCATGGCATTAAGTGCACAAGCAACTCAAGAATTTGTTCCCATCAAAGAGGTCCGAGAGGGGACTATTGTTTTGAAGGATGGTGGACTTCGAGCAATCGTAGCGGTATCTTCCGTAAACCTAGCCCTCAAATCGAACGATGAACAAATTGCCACAATCAACCAGTTTCAATCGTTCCTCAACTCTGTTGATTTTCCTATTCAGATTGTTGTTCAGTCGCGCAGGCTCGACATTAGACCCTACCTCCTCATGCTTGAAGGCAAAATGAAAGACCAGCATGAACCACTCCTTAAACTCCAAACCGCAGGATACATAAGCTTCATCCGTGAATTTACCGAGCAAGTTGCAATCATGCGTAAATATTTTTATGTAGTAATCCCATACGATGAAGCGATACTCTCCACAAAGAAAGGTTTCCTTGGGGGATTACTTGGAAACAACAAAACCAGCGGATCTCAAACAAAAGATGAGATTGCCGCATTTGAAGAAAAAAGAACTCAGCTCGACGAACGAGTAAACGTTATTTCTTCTGGACTTGGTTCATGTGGAGCACGTACAGAAAGACTACAAACAGAAGAGGTAATCGAATTATTTTATAAGACTTTCAACCCGGGAGATATTCAGCCCGTTATTTCGCTTGGGGATATGCCCCAAGCGAAATAACGGGCTGTTAATTAGGAATTACGAATTAAGAATTAGGAGTGCCGCCCAAACGCAATTTAATGCATAGCGATGAAAGAAAACAATATAATACAACAGAAAAGCTATGCCTTTGCCTTAAAAATTATTGTTATATATCAACATCTAACAAGGGAACAAAAAGAATTCATTCTTTCAAAACAACTGATCCGATCTGGAACTTCTGTTGGTGCAAATGTGGAAGAGGCGATTGGAGCTCAATCAAAAAATGACTTTACTGCAAAAATGAGCATTGCCTACAAAGAAGCTCGCGAAACCCTCTATTGGATTCGATTACTCACTGACGGTAAGTTCCTACAAGACCCTCAATCTGTTACACTATTAAAAGACTGCGACGAACTCTTGCGAATACTTGGTTCTATAATTGCGAGCAGTAAAATTCGTAAGTAATACTGTTTTCTCATTTTTAATTCCTAATTCCTAATTTTTAATTTACTCTCATCTATGGCACTCTTTGGATTATTCAACAAAAAAAAGGAGAATGGTGACAATTCTCGCATTCAGGCAAACGCCATGCCTATTTTTCCTGAGCAAATATATGAGGCGGCCTCACTCGAACTCAAAGACATCATTGCTCCCTCTGCACTCAAAATCGAACCTAAGTCTCTCAATCTCGGCGACAAAATTGCTCGCACCTATTTCGTCATTTCATATCCATCGATTCTCACTGACAACTGGCTCTCTCCAATCATCAACCTCGACAAAGTATTCGATATATCAATCACCATTCACCCTGTCGAAACTGCTCAGATTCTTCGCACCTTCCAAAAGAAAGTAGCCGAAGTCCAGAGTCAGATAATGACCCGCGAAGCAAAGGGGATGGTGCGCGACCCAATGCTCGACATGGCAAACCGAAACCTGGAAGAACTTCGAGACCGTCTGACTCAAGCACAAGAAAAGATGTTTGATGTGGGACTCTACCTTACGATCTACGCCGACAATGAGACCGAGCTCTTCAAAATCGAGAACGAAATCAAATCAATTCTCGAGGCGAAGCTCATCTACTTCAAGCCAGCCCTCTTCCAGCAAGATGACGGATTCAAGAGCGTTATTCCGCTCGAAGACGACCATCTTCAAATCTATCAGAAACTCAACTCGGAACCGCTTTCGAGCTTCTTCCCGTTTGTATCATTCGACCTCACCTCAGACAAAGGAATCCTCTACGGGGTGAATCGTCACAATTCCTCACTCATCATCTTCGACCGATTCAGTCTCGACAACTACAACTCAATCATCTTCGCCACCTCTGGTGCCGGAAAATCATACGCGACAAAACTCGAAGTGATTCGCTGTCTCATGTTTGATACCGAAGTCATCGTAATCGACCCAGAACGTGAATATGAACGCCTCGCAGAAGCTCTCGGTGGACGCTATTTCAATATCTCACTCAACTCTGGCTCACACATCAACCCATTCGACCTTCCACTTCCTGGTGAAGGGGAGACTGGAGCAGATATATTGCGCGGAAACGTGATCAATCTCGTTGGTCTTTTCCGCATCATGCTTGGAGGACTCTCTCCAGAAGAAGATGCGCTTGTTGATCGTGCAATTATGGAAACGTACGCCATCAAAGACATCACACCGGATTCTGATTTTTCACAAATTGAACCACCACTTCTTTCCGACTTCGAAATGGTGCTTACCGGTATGGAGGGGACAGAATCAATCGTTTCCCGCCTTTCAAAATTCACTCACGGTTCATGGGCAGGATTCATCAACCAACCTTCAAACGTAGACATCAACAAAAAATTTGTAGTCTTCTCCGTGCGCGACATGGAAGACGACCTTAAGCCAGCAGCAATGTATATCGTGACCCACTTCATTTGGAACGAGGTTCGCAAAAACATCAAAAAACGTCTTTTGGTCGTGGATGAGGCATGGTGGATGATGAAATCAGACGATACGGCATCGTTCCTCTTCTCGATTGCCAAGCGTGGACGCAAATACTTCTTGGGACTCGCTACAATCACACAAGATGTGGGCGACTTCATGAAGAGTCCGTACGGAGTGCCAATCGTTACCAACTCATCACTCCAACTCCTCCTGAAACAATCACCATCGACAGTAGATGTGCTTCAAAAGACGTTCAACCTCACTGATGAAGAAAAATATCTCTTGCTCGAGTGTAACAAGGGGGAGGGGATCTTCTTTGCCGGACTCAAACACGTGGCAATCAAGATTATTTCTTCATACACTGAAGACCAGCTCATCACGAGCGATCCTTCACAAATTCTCGCCCTCCAAAAATCTCGTACAGCTCTCACCGAGGCAGTAAAAAGCTAGGGCTCCCTCTCCTTATTGAGAAGTATACATTCGTATTTCAGTTCATGCTGTTATATAATAACTGTATGTTTCGCAAAGGATTACTACTGATTGTCTCTATCATATTTTTTTCGCTTCCATTCTCTGGAACTCTTTTTGCGCAGACTGCGGGGCAAATTTCTGTTGATATAATTCCTCAAAATCCAGGTCCGGATGAGACTGTTACCATCTATTTAAAAAGCTACTCTTTCAATATAAATACAGCATATATTGAATGGTCTGCGGATGGCATTATGCAAAAAGGCGGAGTAGGAGTTACCTCATTCAAAGTTACAACAAAAAAACTGGGGGACACCACACAAGTCGCAGCAAAAATCACGCCAACAGGGTCAATTCCAATTATAAAAAATATCTCCATCACTCCAATGTCAGTAGATATACTCTGGCAAGCTACGGATTCGATCGTTCCACCATTCTATAAAGGCAAGGCGATGCCTACATCAGAATCAAAAATCAAACTTGTGGCTCTTCCTCAAATCGTATCGGTATCAGGAAACCGCGTAGCACCTGAGGTTCTTGTATACAACTGGAAAGAAGAATATCAAAACAAACAAGCGAGTTCTGGATATGGAAAAAATTTTTTCTTTACAGAAATGGATTATTTGAATACTCAAAAAAATGTCTCTGTTGATGTCTCTTCTCGAGATGGAGGTATTGCTACTAGAGGTTTTGTTGATGTTTCTTCAGTAGACCCAGAATTACGTCTGTACGCTTCGAGCCCACTCTACGGACCGCTTACCGATACAGAACTCACTGATTCATTCACTGTATCGACTAGCGATATATCAATCGTTGCAATGCCATACTTCTTTTCACCAGGTAATCCATCCTCGTCACTTCTTGAATACAAGTGGCAATTGAATGGTTCACCAATTGGCACACCTGCCATTCCAAACGCGCTCTTTCTCCATCGTGAATCAAATTCGACAGGGAACGCCACGCTTGAACTTGTCGTCACAAACATTACCAAGCTGTTCCAGTCCGGAACCGCACGTTTGAACCTAACCCTTCAATAGTATGAAGAAAAAAATATTTTCCTCGCTAGTGTGTGCACTATTGTTTTTTACAGGAGCATCTTTAGCAAAAGCTGAACTAACAGATATCAAAGGTGTTGTATCAGATCCAAAAATTACAATTTCAAGAATTGACGGGCAAATTATAGCAACCATTACAGGAACGCTCGATAGCAAAGGTGTCAAACTATACAACGATACAAATGTATTAAGACCAATATACGCCCTTTATCAAAAACGTGATGTCAATACAAAAAACAGTGCTTGGAGTGACCGGGATGAGGCTGTTAGAGATCCAATAAGATGCAATCTTGACCCAGATACGCCACCAGAAGAAATTGGTGGATTGTCTTTTATTTGTACTGTTCCGAACTTAACCTATGGAACATACGTTTTTGACGTTGGTATTCTGTTTTCTTCTTTTAGCGATAGCTACAGTGTGCTAAATAATAATTTTATTATTGAAAACGTCACTGATGTTCCTTACAAGAGCGGTGTTGATGCGTCTGTTTCTATTACCCCAAACACCGACAGCTCGGTCAGTGTTACTGGATATTTAAATACCCCAGCCAAAGAAAGTTCAAAGGCTCTGAACATAATCTATGGTGAAGTTTTTACATTTGACATACCGAACCAAAAAAGAACTCAAATCAAGGGTTATCAAGCTGACGTTTTGACAAAAGAGCCTGTGGTTGTTCATAAATCAGAAAATCCTCCTTCGTATAATGCAATTTTTACACCACCAGGTCCTGGAACTTATGTTTTGGCTGTTGTTGATAGCTCGGGTGCGCTTCTGAGCTCGTATAAGCAATTTACAGTTGTTGGAACGGGTATAAACCCAGATTCAGACAATGGTATCGGTCCAAATGCACTTGGCTGTGTCAACGAGAAAGACAACAAGAGTTACTGTCTCCTCGCCCCACTGCCTGGAGTAGGGGACACTACGGGCAAGCTCGATGTAAGCACCGGAATTGGAAATTATTTCAACATGATTATCAAACTCGTCATGGGTATCATTGGTGTACTTGCCGTACTTATGGTGGTTGTGGGAGGTATTGAATACATGTCTACCGTCAACCTTGGCGAAAAGGAAGGTGCTCGCGCCCGAATTACCAGCGCTATTCTCGGTCTTCTCCTAGCTCTTGGTGCATTTCTCATCCTAAAAACAATCAATCCCGACCTCGTGAATGTAAATATTGGAGTGCCAAAGGGGGTCATTGTGGAAGGAGACCCCGGAGATGATATTGACGAATCTGATGCGAAGATAGCAAACAGTGGTGCGATAACTCCCGGCGTGGTTGTCCCGACTGGAACAGCTCAGGAACTAGCAAAACAAATTCTCAATAGTTCAAAAATTACCTTGGCAACAGAATCTTGGAATGGCGGACCATCCGCAACAGCAAGACAAAATATTTTAGACACAATCAACGGTCAAGGTGCGGTAACGAGTACAAGGGGATCAAAAGGTGGTGCTCGCGTGCCTCTCCAAACAAGTGTACTTGCTGGAGCAATTGCTGTCTCAAACGTAACCCCGATTCAAATAAATGCATTTGTAAACGGAAGACATGATTCTTCGTTGTCTCGGCATTACATTGGAGCGGCGATGGACATTCAATCTGCGCCATCAGAGATACAGCGCACAAAGACAATTCTCGGTGCTTGTAAAGCAGCAGGAGCGACTGAATTTTTGGGACCATGCAACAACAACCTTTCAAAAAAAATATGTGACGCAACCGGCTTTCCCACAAACAGTGGGCATCAAACTCACATACACTGTGGTTGGCCACGTTAAAAAACAGAAATCCCAGACTTTCAACTTTGAGCTTTCTCCTTTATACTTAGCCTATAGATGTCCCGCGGAAAACTTCTCATCATCATTGCAGTCGTAATACTCGTCATTGGCGGGTGGATGTTTTTGTCTTCCAAAAAATCTAATACTGTAGATTCTGACGGTACCCAAAAAAGTCTTTTGAGTACATTGTTTCCTTTTGGAAAGAACTCTACAATCGACAATCCAACGCAGAACACTGATGGAGGGGATAACGGCAACAGCGACCAATCATCAACTCCAAATGCTCAAAAATACTTAACCCAAATAACAAGCATCGCAACAGCAGGATACACAACCCTTCCAACTGACACCAGGCCAATAGTACAACACGACGTGTCTGGTGAAGTAAGCACTGAGGTAATTCAAACGATATTACCAGGCGTACGCTTTGCAGAACGTGGCACTGGATACTTATACGATACCGATGTAAAAGGTCAGAACCTAAAAAAGGTTTCGGGGACAATTATTGCAAGAACAGCAGAAGCACTTTTTGCCGACAACGGAGCGACTGCTATTTTGCGATACATAAAGACTGACAACACAACGATTGCAACATTTTTGGGTAAATATACTCCGTCAAAAAACACACTAGAGGCTGGGTCACTTACTGGGGCATTTCTTCCCGAAAAGATTTCGACTATTCTCGTTTCTGCAGACCAAAAGAGCCTCTTGTATCTACTTCCTACTCCAAATGGCTCAGCTGCAATATCAATCAAAACAGACGGAACCGGCAGAAAACAACTCTGGAGTAGTGCCTTTAGCGAATGGATTCTCGACTGGGCAAACAAATCTATTCTCGCAACAACCAAAGCAAGTGGTTCCGTCCCAGGATACGCCTATACCATCGATACGGCTGGCACCTTTCAAAAAATAATCGGGGGTGTCGATGGACTCACAACAAAATCGAGTCCTAATGGAAAATATATTCTGTATAGTGTCTCAGGTGGTGATGGTTTGAGTCTTCGTATTCATCGCACAAGCGAAGGAACGTCAATAAACACAGGACTACAAACCCTTCCCGAAAAATGTGTCTGGGGAACAGAGTCTTCGTATTTCTACTGTGCTGCTGGACAAACAATCCCAAAAGGGGAGTATCCTGATGATTGGTACAAAGGGGCTGTCCATTTTAATGACAGCTTCTGGAAAGTGCAGGCTGAAAACGGTACAACCGAACAAGTAAATGATGGTGAAGGAAACTATCTTGATGCTACCAATCTGTCATTCGATCAAACAGGAAAATATCTTGTGTTCATCAACAAAAAAGATACTTCTCTCTGGTCTCTGGATACCAACCCAAACAAAGTACAGTCTAACACTTCAAAAAACGCTCCTAGTTTTAATACAACTAAAAACGAAATTGTGATAAATGGAGATACGACTGAAACCAATAACTGTGGAAGTATTGGTTGTTTTCAAGAGAATTTCAAGTCTTGTACTCCAGCAAATAATACAGCCGATATGTCACCATTAGGAACTTTTTCCTCTACTATAATAGGAAAAGTGACGGGAGGTTGCAGTGTTAAATTTGTGTATACCAAAAACATCAATCCTACATGGGTAAATCAACCAATGACCTGCACCTTGGATAACACAAAGGATTTTGAGGCCGTAGAAAAAAAGGTTTTGAGCGATACAGTACAGGGGACAAGCAATTGTACTGGCCCCTTGGCTTCGCTTCTTAGACAATAGGAGAAATCCTAAAACACGCAGCATGATACCCGAATCGCTTTGCGGTTCGGGTATCTCTAATAGTATCTATTATATTTTTTCTGACTCTTTAAATCGAATCACAATATGGCGTTTTGGTCCGTCTCCTTGTGATTCTGTACATACATCAGGTATATCTTGGAGAAACTCGTGTACAATCTTGCGATCGCGCGGGGACATTGGTTCAAGTTCAACACTCGATTTAAAATAGCGAGCTCGTTCTGCCATCATGTGAGCTACGGTTCGAAGACTTTCTATTTTTTTCTTTTCAAAATTATTGGCATCAATAACTATACGTGGGTATGCAGTATCTTCTTTTGACAATTGCTCAACGATTCGAGAAGAGAGATGGTTGAGTGCTGAGAGGGCTTCGGCATCACGTGCAAAAAGAAGGCGGGTGTGGGGAGAGGTGATAGAAAACCAAATAGTGTTTGATTTTTCATCAAACGAGATAGTGACGTCTTGCTCGGTAAAACCAAAATGTTCAAGGAGTCCGCTTATATTTTTGTGTATCTCTGTATGATTCATATTAGGGGTTTCGGTTTGAAATTTGGCTCTCACGGTTTAAGACTTTGCAGTTTATGCTTCCTTTTCAACCTTAAACTTACGCTTTGTATACAATTCCTGGCCGATAGTAAAGATATTACTCGTAATCCAATAAAGCGCAACAGCTGATGGGAAGAGGAAATACGAGAGTCCAGCGGTCATAATAGGAAGCCCATAAAGCATTTGGAGCTGCATATTACGAGCGAATTGCGCCTGCATACCATCACCAGTAGGTTTTGATTGGCGACCTTGCATGAGCTTTGCTTGAACGAACTGTGTTCCGCCGACCAATAGAGCAAAAATAATACTGTGTTTTGCTGAAAGATCTATGAGTCCGAGGAAGTTTAGATTGATAGATGCTGGTTGTTGTGCAAAAGAGTAGAGCGCCGCTGGCGTAATATCCCCAAGAACGCCCAAAAATGCGCGATAGAGAGCGATAAGTACCACAGCTTGAACAAGGAGGGGAAGACAACTTGAGAATGGGCTGATGTTCTTTTCTTTGTAGAGAGCAAAAATTTGTTTGTTTTGTTCAACCTTATCTGTAACACGCTGTTTGATTGCATCCACCTCTCCTTGCACACTATTCATCTTAATTTGACCCTCAATAGCCTTTTGGTTGAGGGGGAATAGAATCAATTTAATGATAATCGTGATAATAATGACAACGAGCCCAAAATCTCCGTTTGGCAAAAAGGCAATACCTACAATAAGTGCATTATAAAATGGCTGGTAAAAAACTGCGTTCCAAAAAGTTGATAACATAAGGACAGTATAGCACGATACCCCTGGAGCATTAAACCAAAAGATGGGTTTTGCTTTTATGTTTTCGTGTTTTTTTGATCTAGTGGTTCAGGTACCAAATCGACACCTGGCTCGTTTCTTGGATTACACCTCCAGATTCGCTGTGTTCCAAGCCAAAACCCCTTAAAAACACCGTACATAACGATGGCTTGCTTCATATACTCAGAACATGTTGGATAATACATACAGACCTTCTTTTGTACGCCAAAATAGCGGGGGAGCAACCCCTGATCGAAAGACAAATATTTCTGGTAGAAGGAAATTGTTTTGATTAAAAGATATCTCATTCTTTATAGATTTTTGCCTGAAGGAATATATTTTTCAGTTCTTCTCTTAAAACGGGGATAGGAGTTGTCTGGTCGGCAACCCCATACGATATGAGAATTACCGCTCTTGGGGACAGGTGGGGTATAAGTGGCGAAACCGCGCTATAGCCCCGTCGACGGAGTTTGTTTCTAAGAACTGCCTTGGGGGCTATCTTTTTTGAAGCTGAAAATGATACTTGTGGAGCAGTATTTCCAGGAATTTCAGTATATAAAACAAGAAAGCGCGAAGTTTTCAACCTTCGGCCTCTTAGGAGATGCTTTTCTATGGTTAGCTTCGAAACTCGAGAGATTTTAGGAAGCATATAGTTTATGGGAGAAATTTCGCAGGTAGATGCAGTTCAAGGCGCGAGTGAGGCTTCCAACTAAAATGTACTTAGATATACATTGCAGGAGGAAACGAGTGAGCAACGCGGAAATGCGCTATCTGTGGAATTTCTAAACAGCTAGTTTAGCTCGACCCTTCTTACGGCGAGTAGCCAAGACTTTGCGTCCTGATGTTGTTTTTGATCGAACGAGGAAACCGTGAGTGGTTGCTCGCTTTCGCTTTTTTGGTTTATAGGTGAAAGACATGGAGCCAATATAGCATAAAATCACCAGAACACAAGGAGGGTAGGGGCAAGGCGCCAAAAGGTGATTCTAGTGTTTTTTTGCTTTTATGTTCTCTTGTTAATTTGCTTTAGCGTTCTTTTGTTCTCGTGGTATATTATTTATCCCCATGTTATACACAGACTTACGCAGTTTTTCACATTAGTAATAATAATCACGACCTATATAATCGGCTTATGGATACAAAAGAGCTCTGGGATCACTGTTTAGTTGAAATTGAGAGTGAGGTTTCTAAGGCAAATTTCAGTACCTGGTTCAAACAAACATCTCTTGTAAAAGAAGATGCGGGGACTGTCTATGTAGGTGTCCCAAATGAATTCGTCAAAGACTGGCTCTCAAACAAATTTCACAAGCTCATCATGCGCGTACTCCGAAACGCATGGGAACATACACGAAATGTGGAATATATGGTGGTGAAAGGTGACCCAAAGACTCATCGTATAGAAACATCCACTCAACTAAAACCCGATTTTGCAGTAAACACAGAACTTCCTCTCAAAGACCTCTACGTAAACAAAGATGACAACCTCAACCCTAGATATACGTTTGATACGTTTATTGTAGGCTCTTTCAATGAGCTTGCGTATGCAGCTACTCAAGCTGCTGTTGCTCGACCAGGCAAGCAATACAACCCTCTTTTTATTTATGGATCTTCTGGTCTAGGAAAAACCCACCTTATTCAAGCAGTGGGTAATGCAATCAAAGAAAAATATCCTGAAAAGAAAGTATATTACATAACTCAAGAAAAATTTGCGGTTGATTATATCAATTCAGTTCAATCAAACCGTGGAGCAGGAAATACTTTTAAAGAAAAATATCGTAAATACGACGCTATTATCATTGACGACGTGCAATTGGTAGGGAAGACAGAAAAAACACAGGAGGAACTCTTTCACCTATTTAATAGTTACCACGAAGCGGGTAAGCAGATTGTATTTTCTTCTGATAAACACCCTAACTTTATTCCAGGACTCGAAGATCGTATGCGCACTCGATTTGCTCAAGGTATGATTGTAGATATTACCGAGCCTGAATATGAGTCTCGTATCGCAATCCTTAAAGCAAAAACCCAAGAGCTTGGTATTAGTCTCCCAGACGAAATATTGGAATACATTGCTAGTGTTATAGCTGGTAATGTTCGCGAGCTCGAGGGGAGTTTAAATGCTATTGTCTTGCAATCCCAACTAAAAGGACGTTTTCCAACACTCTTAGAAACAAAGAATCTCCTTAAAAATAGCGTAAAACAAAAAAAGACTGCTTCCGTAAAAGAAGTGGTCAAGACGATTGCTGATTTTTATAGTGTAGAAGAGGCTTCTATTTATGAAAAGACTCGTCGTAAAGAAATTGTAAAAGTCCGTCAGATAGTAATGTTTATCCTCCGAGAAGATTTTAATGTATCCTATCCTTTAATTGGTCAAAAACTTGGAGGAAAAGACCATACGACTGTGATTCACTCATGTTTGAAAATCAAGAATGATATTAAGAATGATATGTTGATTGCCCAAGAAGTTGATCAAATACGTGCTTTGTTTAAATAAATGTAAGTTAAACAGGTTTCAGTGTAAAAAAACAAAGAACTGGGTAAAAGTATGTGGAAAGGTGGTGTGAATAATTGTGTTTAGTGTGAATAAAGGAATCTATAATTTAGTAAAAAATAAAATGGTGTGTATAAACTACGAGTTTCAAAATGGTTACTAACAGTAAAATGTTATAAAGGTTATACACATGTATAAGTTTTGTGGATAAGTTACAATATATAATATGATTGATTTCAACCAGCTATACAAATGGGTAAAAATTGAAACTGGTATTGATAGACAAGAGATTGTATCAAAAACCAGAAAACAGAAGGTTGTTACTGCTCGAGCGTTGTTTATTACAATGGCTTCAAAAACTGGGTTCTCGTATAGTTCTATAGCAAAAGAATTAAAAAGAGATCATACTTCTATTTTACACCTTATAAATACACGCTCTGAATCAGAATTTATAAATAGAGTAGTAGGGAAATATGATTTAGAAATAAAAAAAAATTATTCCAATAATGAAGAAAAAATTAAACAACAATTACGATTTAGAGGATTAACAAATGGTAAAAATTCTTATAAGTCGGTTTATGAGAAATATAATGGTAAATGTATGGTTTGTAGTTTTGATGAAGTTGTAGAAATTCATCATATAATTCCAAGATATTTAGGTGGTAGTGATGAATTAGAAAATCTTGCATTGCTTTGTCCCAACCATCACGCATTAGCTGACAGGGGAGCAATTCAAATTAAAGGAAAATTGGAACTTATCCACCAAGAAATTGGTAATCCACAGGGTTAATAGTAATAGTAATTTATATATATATGATATTCGAAACTACTGTTGAAAAGCTGATTGGAGTAATAGAGAATGCAGATCGGGTAACAGCTCGAAACGCATCTCTTCCAGCACTTGGTACAATCCTACTTGTTGTTTCTGGAACAACCTTAAAAATACGTGCGACCAACTTAAGCTTGGGTGTCGAGTTTGAACTTCAAATTAAAAAAGAAAAAGATGGAGTCACTGCAATTGATGGAAAAACACTTTACACATTTCTTAATACACTCCCAAAAAACGAAAAGATTAAAATAGCACAAGAGGATTCTATTCTTACACTCACTACGGCTCACAATAAAACCACAATCAAAACCCACCCATACGAAGATTTTCCAACCCTCCCTTCAGTTTCGGGTACCACAATCCAAATTCCCCAGAAAGAATTTATTCGTGGAATAAAGAATACTTATTTTTCAGCAGCAGTTTCAGACATAAAACCCGAGATTGCGAGTGTGTATATGGCCTCAAATGAAAATGTTCTTTATTTTGTTGCTACAGACTCATTTCGACTTGCAGAGAAGAAAGAAAATTTAAAGAGAGCTGTAGAGTTTTCCCCAATTCTCATACCATACAAAAATTGTATTGAAATTGTGCGTATTCTTGAAAATACAACCGAAGAAATAACTCTTTCTATATCTGAAAACCAAATAGCAATTATGGTTTCTGGTGTATATATTACTTCAAGACTTACTTCAGGGAGTTTTCCGGATTACAAACAAATTATCCCCAAAGAGTTTCAAACCGAAATTATTGTATTAAAACAAGATCTTCTTAATACTTTAAAAGCAGCAAATATTTTTTCCGACAAGTTTAATCAAGTAACTTTTTCTATCACCCCTTCAAAGAAAAAGTTTGAATGTATATCAAAAAACAGCGATGTAGGCGAATATTCCGGTGTTATAGACGCTACACTTACCGGAGATGACGTCTCAATCTCTCTCAATCAACGCTATTTGATTGAATGTCTCTCATTCATCCCTCAAGACAGTATTGCAATTGGATTGAATGGCGGGGCAAAAGCGGTCGTTATACGCGGTGTGGGAGATAACTCGTTTACATACCTTCTTATGCCGATGAATCGTTAGAAAATAAAAAATTAAAAGAAAAATGAAAAGATTAGGGGATTTTTTAGAACGATTTATTAAACTTGCTCAATCGAGTGATGATGCAAAACAAGCAGTTGTTGATTCTTTGGTAAAAAACGGGATTCGATACAGTGGGGGAATCGATACAATTACAGTTCGAGGAACTGTTGCTACACTGAAATTAAGTCCCATTCAAAAAAGTGAAATCGCAATGAAACAAAAAAAGATACTTGCGACACTAGCCGAAAATCCTATAACAAAACACATCACTATAGTGAGATAAAAAAACCAGCGCCTTAGGCGCTGGTTTTTAACTTTATAAACTTTATAAACTTTATAACCTTCAACTTATAATAATGTTCACATTCGCCGTTCCTGTGGATTCTACAGTATCAGTTCCAATAATCATCAATGAGTTTATACCCACCTGGATATTTGGAATTTGATTTGGGGTGAAGGTAAAAGTAGGGGACGTACCATTTGCTGTTCCTACATACACATTACTCAAAAAGACATCTATTTTTTTGAGTGGAAACTTTCCATTTGATGTTACTGAAACAGTTACAAGACTGTTTTCTGAAACAATACTCCCTTCTATCGGGCTCACTATTGAAATGTGAGGCATGTTTTCTTGGGTATGTATATCATCAAATGATGTTGGTTTTTGAGCCTCTGTTATGATTGTGTATGCTGAACTGTTTACTCTCCACCAATCTTGTACAGCTGTTTCCCAGTTGTGGTACAACCCCTCATCACGGGAATTTCCAAGACTGCGAGGGTTTGATCTATTTACCCAATGGAGAATGTCGTGTACATCAGTTATTACGTATTCTTTTCTTGTTGTCTTAGGTGTAAAAGCAGTAGCGAGTTTGCCAGATATCGTATCAATAACATAACTTGTTCCACCCTGCCAGTATCCACGAAGTACTGGAGGTAGGGTTTCGTATTCTGGATCAATTTCTGGTTTTTCAAATGTTTCCAAAGGGTATGACTTTAATGCCTCAGCCATAAATTGGTGCCAAATTGGCGATCCTGTAATTCCTTTGTATAGCGGAGTATTGTCGTTTAATCCAGCCCACACACCAGCAACAAGTGACGGTGTATACCCAATTGTCCAAAGGTCTTTAAAATCGTTTGTAGTACCTGTTTTTGCCGCTACTTGCCGATCAGAGAAATAGAGAGGGGATGTTGGTCCGAATGTTAGTCGACGAGCATTGTTGTCTGAGAGAACATCACTTATTTGCAAAGTCACATTTTTTGGAAGAACTTGAGTGGAGCTGTCTTTGTATGATTCAAGAATAGTTCCACTATTGTTTGTTACAGAAAGAATTCCAGTACTTTGACGCGCTGTTCCACCATTTGCAAAAACACTATACGCAGAAATTTGATCGACAAGTTTTACTTCTCCTCCTCCAAGAACAAGAGAAAGGCCGTATCGACTTGCATCATTGAGAGAGGTGATACCCAGATCCTTTGCTGTTTTTATGGTATTTGGAATTCCAACCATATAAAGCATTTTCACCGCAGGAACGTTGATGGAGCTTCCGAGTGCTGTACGGATATCCATTGGGCCAGAGTACCTCTCATAATCAACTGGCATGTAACAAGCGCTCTGAGGAGCACCATTTAGGGGTCGGCTGTATGGGTCGCATCGTGTGCTAAATTCCGTAGGAACATCAAACAAGACAGTATCTGGAGTGTACCCTTGTTTGAAGGCTGTAGCATACATATATGGCTTAAATGAAGAGCCTGGTTGGCGAAGAGCTGTTGCAACATTGAAATTACCGTCGATTTCTTTGTCGAAGTAATCTCGCGATCCGACCATGACGAGAATCTGCCCAGTTTTTGGGTCTGCCGCGACAAGTGCTGCATTGAGTTTTGCAACCGCTTGTTTGCGGGCTCCTATCGTGTAATCTGCAACAGCCTTTTCTGCAATCTGTTGCAGATTGTAATCAAGAGTCGTAATCACTTTTAAACCTCCAGATTCAACCATATCTACACCGTATTTTTGTTCAAGATATCCCTTGATAAAAAAAACAAAATGAGGAGCTTTGATACCGTTTGATTTTTGGGGATTCCAGACCACTTGTTCTGCTTTGGCTTCTGTAAACTGTGCTTCGGTAATAAATCCAAGCTCGTATTCACGTGACAGAACCAAGTTTTTACGTTTTTCTAACTCGTCTTTGTGCGATCCGTATGGAGAGTAACGAGTCGGTGCATTTGGGATCGAAGCAAGATATGCTGACTCTGCAATCGTTAGGTCTGCTGGGTTTTTACCAAAAAATGCTTGAGATGCCTCTTGAATTCCAAAAATATTTCCACCATACGGAATTTGATTGAGATAAATTGCTAAAATATCTTCCTTTCCATATTCTCTCTCAAGTTTAAGAGCAAGAATTATTTCCTTGAGTTTTCGAATAATAGTTTTTTCGCTCGTGAGCAAAGTCTGCTTGATTACTTGCTGGGTGATAGTGGATCCTCCTTGTCCGATAACACCAGGAATAATGCGAAGGTTTACAAGAACAGCACGAAGAAATGATTTTGGACGGAAGCCTCGATGGTTGTAGAACTCTGAATCTTCAATAGCAACTGTCGCGTTTTTGATATGTACCCCCATCTCTGCGTTTGTGATAGAAGTACGTCTTGCATCAGAACCCAGGTCGTACAACACAATCTCTCCCGTGCGGTCATAAATTTTGGTGGAATTTACCTGTTTTCGCGTTTCGAAGGAAGTGAAGTCAGGGAGACGGATAAAGCTAATCCAAATGATTGCTATACCAAAAATAAAGGCTCCAACACCAAGCGTGGTAAAGAAAACATTACGAATATGATGTTTTGAAATTTTTTGTAAGTGCTGTTTCATATACTCATAATAGCATGTTCGAAAGGACAAAAAAGACCTTTTGTGGTAAAGTGTTTTTATGAAATCGATAGATATTGAAGAGTTGTTTTCTCGCGGAGTTGCGAGCTTTATTGATCCCGACAATTCATTCCGAAAGAAAATTGAAGCCAAAATTGCCGGCACATACAACAAGGACATCATCATTAAGCTTGGTATGGATCCAACTCGTCCAGATATTCACCTCGGTCACGCAGTGATTCTGCGCAAACTTCGCCAATTTCAAGATGTGGGCTGTAAAGTTGTTTTTCTGATTGGTGACTATACAACAATGATTGGAGACCCTACAGGCAAAAACAAGACTCGACCAGAATTGAGTCAGCAAGAAATCGAGAGAAATATGAAGACATATCTTGAGCAAGCAGGGAAGATTCTATCCCTTGATGCGAAGGTTTTTTCTTGGATACGAAATTCTGATTGGTTTCTGAATGTGACCGATATTATTCCCGGAGACCCCAATACTTCTATTCGTGTTGGTTCTGGACTTGGTTTTGTCAAAGCCGGCTCGTTTCTTGGTAAGGCAAAAATCTTTGATGATTCACGAATGCAAGCTACTCATTTGAAAAAAGACAAAACCCTAACGGTTAGTTTTACAAATGTATTGTCTACTCTTCGTCATATTACTCACGCAAGACTCATCGAGCGTGATATGTTTCAAGAAAGACTTTCAAACGGGGGAGAGTTGTACATGCACGAAATGCTCTACCCTGTGTTGCAAGGTATCGATTCATTCGCGCTTGCGAATATCTACGGCTCGTGCGACTTAGAAATTGGGGGAACCGATCAAACCTTCAACATGCTTATGGGTCGTGATGTAATGCGCATGAATAAGCAAGACGAACAGGGGGTTATGTCCCTCGATATCCTCGAAGGACTTGATGGAAATGAGAAGATGAGTAAGTCATTAGACAATTATGTGGGAATTACTGACGCGCCGAACGACATGTATGGTAAAATACTTTCAATTCCAGATACTCTTATTCCAAGATATTTTGCACTCGCAACCTACACACCCCTTTCTGAAGTCGAGGAGATAGAAAAATCTCTCGCTTCAAAAAATCCACGTGACGCAAAAATGCGACTCGCTCGAGAAATCGTCGCAATATATCATGGAGAAGGAGCTTCTCAGTCTGCTGAGACTCACTTTGTTGAAACATTTTCAGAAAAAAAGATTCCCGAAAACGTTCCGGAAATAGAAGGTGATTTTACAACGATTATCGATGCTATGATGCAGGCGGAATGTGCAGATTCAAAATCTGAAGCACGACGACTGGTGGAGGCTGGTGCGGTGACACATCTTGAAAGCGATGTGAAAATAACCGACCCAAACCAAAAACCCGAAAAAGGAACATATCGAGTAGGGAAGTTGCGGTTCTTTAGGATTCGATAAATAAAAAGCCTCGCTTTAAGCGAGGCTTTTTATTTTAGAGATCTGCAGTTGGCAAGTCACTCTCGTCATCATCTTCGTCATCAGCGAGAAGGTCGTCGTCTGCGACTCCGAGATCGTCTGCAAGGAACTCATCATCGATGTCAGTATCGTCATCACTGAGAGCGCTACCTGTAAATTCTGGATCTTCGTCAGAAGGGCGAATGTTGTCTTCTTCAAATTGCATACTATTTTTATAAGTTACTTATAATATCCTCCATTTGTAACAGATAGTGATTTTCTCCGCAAGACATTTTTTTAACGAAAGTGTGGATAACATCACCCCTTCTTTACGTATGCGAATGCAGTGAGTGCTACAGCTATTGCATCGACTTCGTCATCGATCATTTTTCGAGTGGGGAGCTTGATTAGTCGAGGCACCATATCCATAATTGCTCTCTTGTCGCTCTTGCCATATCCAGTCACTGCAACTTTGATTTCAAGTGGAGTGTATTCGTGTATCGAGAGTTTTGCACGTGCTCCTTCATAGAGAATCACTCCTCGAGCTTCGGCTACCACCATCGCCGTTTTTGTATTGGTTTCAAAAAAAAGTTTTTCAATTGCCATGCCATCAGGCTTGTATTCGGAGATAATTTTTGCGATTTCTTCTCCTACTAAAACGAGGCGGTCGGTATGTGAAAGCTTGGAAGATGTCTTGAAGCACTCAGAAAAAAGGAATGTTTCCTTCCCGGCGATTCGTTCTATCACTGCGATTCCAACACGTTCTATACCAGGATCTATTCCGAGGATAATCATAGTTCAATTTCTAATATCTAATTTCTAATGTCTAAGGAATTCAATTTTGACTTGCGAGCAACGGAAACAAAAATCTTTCTGAGTTCCTCTGCCTCGTTGAATAAGTTTAATAATTCGTCTTGATTTTCTTCTATCTCGATAAGAAGCTTTAACCAGTATTCGGTTTCTTGTGCTTCTTTCTTGCAAATTCCTATCTTGTGTTCAAAATCTTTTCTTGATTCGGCACCGTCTGCCTCGTGGTAATTAGCTCCAATACTCGTTCCGGAACGAATACATTGAAGTATACAATTTTGGTTTATAGTCGTTCTCTTTATTCTTTTAAAACACGAAAGAAGATTTTTGCTAAACGAAAAAGTTCGTTCTTTCAAATCATATTTTTTTGGATTTTCATTAGACATTAGAAATTAGAACTTAGACATTGGATTCAGGCATGTCGAATCCCAAATGCTCATAGGCTTTCTTTGTTACCGTTCGTCCGCGTGGTGTCCGTTCGAGCAAGCCGCGCTGAATGAGGTAGGGCTCAGTCACTTCTTCGATTGTAGCTTCTTCTTCGCTCGTTGCCGCTGCGATGGTGCCGAGGCCGACTGGCCCACCACCGAATTTTTCGATGATTACTTGCAACACTTGTCTGTCGGATTCCGAAAGACCGAGTTCGTCGATTCCGAGGAGGGAAAGCGCCAGAAAGACTGTTTTCTTATCCAAATCCTTTTTGTGGACTTGTGCGTAGTCGCGACAACGTTTGAGAAAATAGTTGGCAGTACGAGGTGTGAAGCGCGAACGCTTTGAAATTTCGGTAATTGCTTCGTCGTCAATAGTTACGCCGAGTACTTTTGCTGAGCGGCGAATAATCTTCGCGATTTCTTCTTCGGTATAAAACTCAAGACGATATGTTCCACCAGAAAAACGTGATCGAAGCGGGGAAGAGAGAAGGGCGATGCGAGTGGTCGCAGCGATCAGGGTGAATGCTGGAAGGTCGAGCTGGATTGTGCGAGCTGATGGTCCTTTGCCGATGATTATATCGAGCACACCGGACTCCATTGCGGGATATAGCACTTCTTCGATTGTTTTGTTGAGACGATGAATTTCGTCGACAAAAAGAATATCGCCAGGTTGAAGATTGGTAAGTATTGATGCAAGGTCGCCGACTTTTTCGATTGCAGGACCTGATGTTGCTTTGAGTGAGCGACCGGTTTCTTTCGCAATCAAATGAGCGAGCGTGGTCTTCCCAAGCCCTGGTGGTCCATAAAAAAGAATATGTTCGGCAGGATGATTGCGCTCACTCGCTGCTTGGAGGAGAATTTTGAGATTTTGTTTGATAGATTCTTGTCCGATGTAGTCGTCAAAAGTGCTTGGACGGAGTGTGTGGTCCAAATACGCATCGAATTCTTTTTTATTTTCTGCTGGTTCCATAATTATTATGTTTCAATATCTAAGTTCTAATGTCTTTTTTTTAAAAAATACTATTTTTTTGTTTTTTGTGCCCGTATCTCGTTAGACATTAGAAATTAGGTCTTAGGATTTGGGTCAAAAATGCGCTTGACATTTTTGACTGGACATGCTAGACTAGTTGTAATTCAGTTAATACCCACTTTATGCACAGGGTATACACACAGTATACCACTTTCACGAGATGTGCATTTTTTTATTGGTTGTACTATATAACTGAAGCTAATTGTGCGAATTAATAAAGGCATAAATCTCTAAGTGATCAGGTTCTCGGACCGTATAGGATCTCGTAAAGGGCGTTTTGGCCCCCAGGCTCGTTTCTGGGACCGCTGCAGCCACCCTCCGCGGCCTCCTTACTTTTGACACCCAGTTGTTGAAAGGATTGTTTAGAGATTTATGCTTTTTTTTGTTGGCTGTTTAGGTATATACTTTATTTGAACTGTTCTTTTTCCTACGCATTTGAATAGTTTGACTTTTCTGGCGCTCGACTTCTGTCGGGCGTTTTTTTGTTTGACACGATTGTGAAGTATTGTTAATCTTCGAACAAAACAACACTCTTATGGCAACAAATCACAGAGATTCGGGAACTGATGTGCCATGCTGGCATATCCCTAAAGACAATACGTTTGTAGTAAATATTTCAAAAAGCGATACACGCATATTCAATAATACATCTGTATGGATTGTTATTACTTCAATAAAAAATCAAAAGTTTCGGCTGGGTTGGAAAAAAACAACACCACACGGAACTCTTGAAGGGAATATTCTTCTCTCCGAAGATCAATTGAAAGCCGCATTCGGGGTTTGTAACCAGGAAGAAATGGGACAAATGAAGAATTTGGACAGGTGCACAACAATGATGAGTGAGTATGCTGCGGATATTTGCTGCACTGGCCGTTTTTTGAGATATACAAACTTTCTCAACATTCCAGCTCCTTCAACAAGATTTGCAAACGATCCAAATATTTCCATTTTGATTACTGACGAAATAAAGGAAGCAATACGGAGTTTGGTTGAAAGAAAATAAACGTTGTATTTGAATATTAAAAAACGGCTTGCCTATGCAAACCGTTTTTTTTGTTTACTTTGTATTTCCTGACACCAAAAACCAAATAGCAGAAACAAATTCTTATTCTTCGTTAAGGTCTACCACGCTCTGCACTTCTTCAATACTCGTAATCCCTGAAAGGATCTTCACAACGCCGTCTTCCTGCATGTTGAATATTCCTTGCTTGTTGGCGACGCGTTTGATTTCGCGTTCGGACGGGTTTGTTGGAATGATCTTTTCAATTTCTTCATCAGTCTTGATTGCTTCAAATATTCCCATGCGTCCTTTGAATCCGGTTTTGTTGCACTTGTCGCAACCTGGTGCAGTGTAAAGTTTGATTGGCATGTCGACAGTGAGATTGTACCCGGCAATATTTTTGCCCGCATCTCCTGCGCCTTTCAATATTTTTCGAAGCAACGCTTCTTCCTCAGGTGTGACTGGTCGTTCAACTTTACATACGGTGCAGAGTTTTCGCACAAGACGTTGCGCGATTGAGAGTGTGAGTGCAGACACCATAATCTTTGGATTTACATCGAGGTCGATGAGGCGGGGAATCACGCCGGCAGCATTGTTGGTGTGAAGTGTGGAGAACACGATGTGTCCAGTGAGTGCAGACTCAACTGCAATCTTGGCTGTCTCGCTATCGCGAATTTCTCCCACCATGATTACATCTGGGTCTTGGCGCAGAGCGGCACGAAGTCCATCGAGGAACGTATAACCCGGTTCAACCTGTGTCTGTGTGATTCCTTGTAAATGGTATTCCACTGGATCTTCAATAGTAATCATCTTAATCTCCGGAGAGTAGATTTTGCGCAAGAATGCGTACAAGGTAGTGGTCTTACCGGATCCAGTCGGACCAGTAATGAGAATAAGACCATTCGGTTTTTTGATTTCGGCGTCAATAATAGAGAAGAGGCGAGGTTCGATACCCATGTTGGCCAAATCGACCTGAATCGACTTTGGATCAAGAATACGCATGACGATGCTTTCGCCGTATTCGCCGGGTACTGTAGATGTACGCATAGAGATTTCAGTATCTTCGAGAAAAATACTGAAGCGCCCGTCTTGAGCCTTGGTTATAATCGTGAGCTTGAGTCCGGCGATGAGCTTGATACGTGATGAGAGTGTATGAAAAAATTTTGGATCAAGGAAAAGAATATCTTGAAGTACTCCGTCGAGACGAAAACGCACGCGCATACGTTTTTCTTCTGGTTCTATGTGAACATCGGAACATTGGAGTGAGATTGCGCCAGCAAGAATGACTTCGAGTAGACGAGAGGTGGTGTGTGTGTCGTGACTGCTGATGATTTCATCAACAATACTTTTCACGTCATCCATTGTGTTGATTTTACTCTTCAGTTCGAGCAGTGTTTCTGATGATACATCGAGACCGCCACGACGAGACTCTTCGGCAAAAGAAATTTCTTTATAGCGTGCCCAGGCATGTTCAAGTGAGGCATGAGAAGCCATGTGAGGAATAGCTTTGTATCCTTTACGCTCAAGGTCTTCCAAAAAAATGCGAGTTTCATCAGATTCTGGATTGAGTACAGCAATATGTGCTTCTTTTCCAAAAATTTTGAATGGCGCGACGCTGATTCGACGTGCTTCTTCTTCGTCAATCAATCTGAGGGCTTGATTTTCGACTGCCGTAGCCGAAAGATCGACATAGGGGATGTTGTAGCGAGCGCTGGCAAGCACGGAAGCGAGGGCTTCCTCCTCTTGAGCTCGATATTCTTCTACTTTTTTACCAATTTTGTCGTCGTAATCTTGTGGCATAGGATTGTGTGATTTTAGGCCTAAAAATAAGGGTGAAAACGTGTGTCTCTAGTATACCGCACAAAAGGAAAGTAGGCGATAGGGGGCTATTGACTTTTGGTATGAAATGATATATAATATATACAAATTTCAAAAACTTTTCATTTCATTTATAAAAAAACAAAAACTATGAAAATTGTGTTTATTGCCATCGTGATGATGGTTTCGTTGAATTCTTTTGCCCCAACAGCGGGTTATAACCCTTACTTCGGACACGAATACCACCACAAGATTGGTGATGTTTGGACAGATCTTGATACCGGCTGTTCCAAGGAGTTATTTAAGGACCACCATGCAAATGGCTGGAACTTTACACTCATCAAGGTGGCAAAACACTTTGGTGGCGGTCCGACATCAGATGGTGAAGGGGTTCAGTTCGTTTCAGGCGGAAAGTCTAAATACTTTAATTATATTAATGGAGATGATTACGAGAACATTATAAATTCTTCAGTAATAATCCCTGTCAATTTAAAAAGTATAAGAACTTCAGCTAGGGTAAGCTGGGATCCAGGTTACGTATATTACAATCGGCCGCTACGTTCAGCAGAAGGGATACAAGAAATGTTTTTTGCGAAAAGCATGGGGGATTATTATAACGACCCAGAATTTGCAAATATTATTTTCTTGCATTGCGGAGATATTTGCGGAAATCCTAACAACGAGTTCATTTTTAAGGAACAGGTGTCTGCTCAAATTCAAGAAGAAGGCAGGCCAAAAAAAGAACTTGTAAAAACGATTACTACTGCCGATGGGACTACTATTAACGTCTATGTTGATAATAGTAATAACGGTGGAAATGTTAGTAATTCTGGCAATTCTAGCCAAAACCAGAACCAAAAACAGGCTTCGAGTGGTGGCGGAGGAGGTGTTATGCCTCCATTAGGTGGCGGTGGTTGTGGTGGTACTGTCGGAACGTACGGTTACGGAGCCCCATGGCTCAGCGCTGGAATTAGTGCTAGTTATTATGACAATGGTTGTTACAACACACCTATTCCGCAAAGAGGAGGTGGGTGCAACAATGATTGGCAAGTCGGACGTCGCGGTTATAGTAGCGGTTGGGGAAGTAGTCCTAGACCACGTAGTGATCGTGGATCTGTAAATCCAGGTATAAGTCGTCGGCCGATTATTAATGGCGGAGGATTGACTCCTAGAGGTCACAACAACGGTCAAGGTGGTCAACTCGCTCCTCGTAATTTTAATCCTGGAAATCAGGGTGGAGGAATGAACGGTCGCGGTTTCAATCGCGGCGGTCAATAATTTTCATCATTTTGTTTTTAAGTATCAAACCTAGAAGATTTTTGTAAACAAAAATCTTCTAGGCATTATTTAAGTCTTGAATATACAGAGAATATTAAAGATTTAATCGATGTCGTTTATTAGTATGAAAAATAATTATATGAAAAATATATATACATATCTCGCAGGTATCCTTATGGTTGCCGGCTTCGTTGCGTTTGCACCGAGTGCACACGCAGCATTCAATGACGGTTCTCTTGGGTACGATTGTCAGACAATTGGTGTTTCAGTCGAATCAACTTCGACTTCTGATGGCTGTGACCCAACGTACGTAAGTACAACACCAGGGTCAGTTATCAACGTGTCGTTTTATATTCACAATACAAATGTGAATGCAGCCAACAATGTTGTCTTGCGCTTGTCGCCTCAGACAACAGGAACTGTGTCTTCACAGACATATTCTGGAAGTATCACATCAAGTAATGCAGGAAGCGTCTCAGGGTCTGGAGCTATTTCTATCAGCTCTCCTGCGTCACTCACATTTTTGACTCTTGAGAAGACAGATCATAATGGAGTAGTGACACAGATTCCAAACGCGTCAGCGCTCTTTAGTGGTGGACTCAATATTGGAACTGTCGAAGGATATGGAACATGTGGAGTTTCTGGTGGGGTGCGCGATGCATTCTGTCATCAGCAATGGTATGTCGCTGCTTTCAAGGTTTCAAACCCTGTAGTAGTAACTCCTAATCCATGTGTCATTTCTGGTCTTACGACATCTACTCCGACCGTAGCGTCTGGATCATATGGAACACTTAATTGGTCAAGCTCAAACTGTTCTTCAGTTTCTGTAACTGGACCAAACGGAGTTGTGAGTTCTGCCCTAAACGGTCCTGTGACTGTCGGTCCACTTACATACTCGATCAACAACTACAACATCATCGGTTATAACTCTGCAGGTACTGCTACAACAGGAAATCCTGTATCAATCTCTGTAAATTCAGTTACTCCTAGCCTTTGTACAATCAGTAATTTTTCTCCATCACAATATCAAGTGCAGTCTGGTGGAACAGTTTCACTTTCTTGGACAACAAATAATTGTACAAGCGTAACTGTGTCAGGATCAAATGTGTCATACACAACTTCAAATCTAAGCACCGTACAATCTGGCACGACTTATACAGGTGCTATCTATGGCCCAACAACATATACAATTTCAGCAACGAATGGTACAAGTACTGATACTCGAACAACGAGTGTAACAGCTACAGCCACTCAAAATTATTGTACTGCAAGCATTAGTGCGTATCAGACATCTGTTCCAGTTGGGTCAACAACTACGCTTTCTTGGACAAGTTCAAACTGTAATTACATTACAATTTCAGGACCAAACGGAAATCTTTTTTCAGGAGCGCAGTCTTCAGGAACAGTTCAGTCTTCAGCTATCAACAGTAATCCAACAATCTTCAACCTTGTTGCAACAGGAACAAACACAGTAAATCAATCTATCTCAATCTATACGACAGGGGGAAGTACTGGAACTGTACCAAACGTTACAACTCAGGCTGCGACAGGAGTTGCAGGTTCTACTGCAACGCTCAATGGATACATGAACGCAAATACTGGATGTTCATATCCGTACTACAACTGTAATAATTCATATACAAATTATTACTTCCAATACGGTACAAGTCAGTACGCCATGAATCAGCAGACTCCAACTCAGTCATTTGGACAAACTTCAGGTGCCGTATCTGCATACGTGGCAAACCTTTTGCCAAACACAACATATTATTTTCAGCTTATTGGAAGTAACAGTTATGGACTTGGATACGGAGGTGTTCAGTCATTCTACAGTACAGGCACAACTACTACTGCGATCAGCGCAATCACTTCGGTTGCAACAAACGTGAACGCAAACTCAGCACGTCTCAATGGTGTGGTCACTGCCAATGGTTCTGTAAATCCGGTAACTGCTCATTTTGAGTATGGAACATCAACCAATCTTGGATTCCGTACTTCAACCCAAACCGTATCTACAAATGTGATAACAAACTACTTTGACACAATCACAACGTCTCCAAACACTACGTACTATTATCGTATCGTTGGTACATCAAACGGACAGGTATACAACGGATCTATCGTTTCGTTTACGACTCCTGCGGCAAACAATGGAGGACCAGTTGTAATTACCCGTGTGACAGGTACTGGAGGTGGTTCGACATACGTATCACTCTCTATTGATGACTCGGTTCAGACTGTAGCGCCAGGCGATTTGCTTATTTACACAATCAAATACCAAAATATTTCGACTGTAAATTTGAGTAATGCGATTTTGAACGTAATCCTTCCTGAGGGCGTAACATTCCGACAGGCATCACAAGGTGTGCTTACAACAAGCAACACAGTAACTGCAACACTCGGAACACTTACTCCATCACAAGAAGGTGTAATTACTATCCAAGCGATCGCAGATACACGAATCATTGCCGGCAACAATCTTGTAGCGACAGCGACACTTGCATTTACTATTCCAAATAAGGCACAAGATACAGCAATTGCATACGATCTTGATAGTATTATGAATCGTAACAACCTTGCAGGTCTCGCGCTCTTCGGAGATGGATTCTGGCCAAACTCACTTCTTGGATGGATCATTTTGCTCCTCCTTATCCTTATCCTTGTTCTTATCGCACGATATTTCTACCACCGTGGAAATGCACAGCGAGGAAATGGTACATCAGCGACTCATGTTCACTACGGTGCTGAAACAAACAATCAGCACGGACATGGTGGTTACCCAGGTAACAACTTGCCTCACTAACTAGAAAGTAGAAAATAGTTAGTAGAAAGTAGAACACACGCCCCGCTTTCCTTCGGAAAGCGGGGCGTGTTAGTATCTAAAAACAGTATGAAAAAATATTTTACCCAAAATGAAATACCGGAAATCGCAAAAGAAATTCTCTCTTCGTTAAAGAGTGAGGAGAAGGCAACTGTTCTTGCGCTCTCTGGCGATCTTGGAGCAGGGAAGACCACACTTACACAAGCGATTGCTCGTGAAGTTGGCGTGGAAGAAAATGTCATCTCTCCCACATTTGTCATTATGAAAAGCTATAATCTGCCTAATAAGCTTGAAGGTTTGAAAGCTAAAAAGCTTATACACATCGATGCTTATCGCCTCAATTCGAGTGCTGAACTCGAACGACTTGGCTGGGCAGAGCTTGTTGTGAACCCAGAAAATTTTATTCTCATCGAATGGCCAGAACGAGTACCAGAAAGTATTCCATCCCACGCGAAGCGCATTACTCTTTCTCACAAAGACGACGAAACCCGAGAGATTGAATTTTGACATTAGGTATCAAATGTTGTAATTTAATTACAATTAAAACTTTAACAGATGAATATGAGACCTCACAAAAGGACGCTCTCAACGGTTGTGACCGGTATGGCGTTTTTGGGAGCTCTCGTGATGGGGGTTCCTTGGATTATTGCGAGTTGCATTTACAGGCACGAAAATACTACCGAAACTACTAAATGGGTCTTGTTGGGTTACGGGGCATTTTTTCTGCTATTTGTAGGAATAATTACACCTTTTGTAAGAATGGTGTGGAAATTTTTGCGTATCTCGAACACTAGCCCGCTCGATGCTGTAGTAACAGTATTAATTTGTATTGTTTCCGCAGTGCCACTCGCTATTGTTTGGGGTGTGGCACTACCTACAATGCGATTCAATTTTTTTGGATGGAAGTATGCTGTTTATAATCATACAATTTCCATAACCTTGTTTTTGGTGGGAGCACTTGTTCGTCATATTGGCGAACTTCCACCAGAGGATGAACAATATATTATGGTTGCAAATCATGTGAGCCCACTCGATTACGAGCTTGCGTCGCAAGCCGCTGGAAGAAAACCATGGAATATTGTTGCAGGGATTAATCTCCGTAAATCAAATAAAACAATTGGTGATAAGGCCATTGCTGCAACAATTGGAAGAGTGGTTGAAGAACATTCGATTTTTGTTGATCGTTCTGATGAACAATCGAAAGTACTTTGCTTAAGGCGTATAATTAAAGAAATTGATGAAGGAAAAAATATTGTAATTTTTCCTGAAGGGACTCGAACGATATATAAAAATATCGTTGATAACAAAATTTTGTTACAAGAGTTTTGGGATTCAATTTTTAAGATTGCGTATGAGAAAAGTATTCCAATTAAACCAGTCGTTTTTGATTGGCCCGTAATTTGGAGAGGAAAAGCCGATCCTCGTTTTGGACTCCGGCCTTGTGTAATTAATACGCACTATCTTCCAATGATTTATCCAAAAGATTTTTCTTCGTTTGAAGAAATGAAAAAATACTGTTGGAATCTTATGTATTCGAAACTTGCAGCTTCAAAAAAAGTGAAACGGTTTTTAAATTTAAATTAGTAAAGTCCCGGTATATACCGGGCTTTTTTTATTGTCTCTCACCGCGTATACTTTGCGTATGTCCGAAAAAACCCCCAAAGCCGTTAAGTCAAAGATCAAAAAAGCTCCCACCACCCCGTCTCGAGTACGAGCCACCCCTCCTCGGGCAGGAGGGGATAAAAAACGCCTTGTTTTGCTTGATTCTCACGCCATAATCCACCGCGCCTATCATGCCATGCCCGAGTTCTCAAGCTCTAATGGCGAGCCTACGGGGGCCCTGTACGGCATTTGCGCCATGCTCATGAAGATTGTGACCGACCTCAAGCCTGACTATATTGTGGCAGCCTACGACCTTCCGCAGAAGACATTTCGCCATGAGGCCTATGATGCGTACAAGGGTACTCGAGGCAAAGCCGACGACAATCTCATTTCTCAAATCAAACGCTCACGAGATATATTTTCTGCATTTAGTATTCCAATGTATGAAGTACCAGGATTCGAAGCCGATGATATTTTGGGAACAATTGTCGAGCAGACAAGCGCCGACAAAAACGTGAATGTTGTTATTGCCTCTGGTGATATGGATACATTACAGCTCGTTGATGACAAAAAAGTGCAAGTCTTCACTTTGAAAAAGGGGTTGAATGACACAATTATGTACGACGAAGAGGCTGTTCGCACGCGATTCGGTTTTGGTCCGAAACTGTTGCCAGACTACAAAGGACTTCGCGGTGACCCGTCGGACAACATCATTGGAATTTCTGGTATCGGTGAAAAGACCGCGACAGATCTTATTGTTCAATTTGGATCAATCGAAGATATGTACAAAAAATTGAAGAAGGATGAGAGCGCTGTGCTTGCTGTTGTAAAGCCACGCATTGTCGAACTTCTCAAAAACGGGGAAGAGGAGGCGCTTTTTTCAAAAACACTTGCCACAATTCGTCATGACGCACCGATTACATTTATTCTTCCAGAAAAAGAATTTATGGATGGTGTTGATGTTTCAAAAATTCAAGATCTTTTCCGTGAGCTCGAATTTCGTGGACTTACTCCACGCGTGAATACGATTTTTGGCAAAGGTGAAAATGTGGTGACACATAGTGAGGAGGCCAACGAACTCATAGATCCAGTAGAAATAAAAAAAATCGGACTTGGGCTATGGCTCCTCAATTCTGAACTCACCAATATTGGTTACGGAGATATTTCTTCATACAAGGGCTCAAAGAACTTTGCTGAAGGAAAGGAAAAAATTCTTGCTGATATCAAAGAGCGAAATCTGACCTACGTGTATGAGAATATTGAACTTCCAATTATGCCAATCGTTGAATCGATGGAAAAGCATGGTATTACGCTCGATGTCAAAAAGATGGAAACGCTTGCCGTGGAGGGACACAAAAATCTATCTGCAATTGAAAAAAAGATTTACGGCTATGCTGGACGAGAATTCAATATTAATTCTCCAAAGCAACTTGGCGAGATTCTTTTTGACGAACTCAAGGTGGGGGAGGGTTCAGGTGTGAAGATGAAGAAGACAGAAGGAGGCGCACGCTCCACTCGTGAAAGTGAACTCGTGAAGCTTCAAGGAATTCACCCTATCATCGACGAGATTCTGCAATACCGTGAACTCTCAAAATTACTCTCAACATATATAGACACGTTGCCGGCGCTCGCTGGGGAAGACAAGCGCATTCATGCCACATTCAATCAAGCTGGCACGACGACTGGTCGATTTAATTCGGCCAATCCAAACATGCAAAATATTCCGGCTGGCGATGGATTTGCCAAAGAAATTCGAACTGCGTTCGTAGCACCAAAGGGCAAAAAGTTTGTCGCGTTCGACTATTCTCAAATCGAACTTCGCGTCGCCGCTCTTATGTCGGGAGACGATTATCTTATCGATACATTTGAAGCAGGGAAGGATATTCACTCGGCCGTAGCGAGTCGTGTGTTTGGTGTTGCCGAAAACGCAGTCACACAAGATATGCGCCGCAAAGCCAAGGTGATCAACTTCGGAATCCTCTACGGAATGGGTGTGACCGCACTTCAGCAAAATCTCGGAACATCCCGCAAGGAAGCTCAAGAATTCCATGATGGCTATTTTGCGAGCTTCCCATCAATCGCAGGGTATATGGATAGCACGACTGAATTTGCCAAGAAGAATGGCTATACCGAAACGCTCTTTGGTCGCCGAAGATATTTTCCACTGCTCAAATCTCCGCTTCCATTCCTTCGTGCTGGTGCAGAACGCCAGGCGGGCAATGCTCCGCTCCAGGGTACAGCCGCCGACCTCATCAAGATTGCGATTCGTGAAGCTGATGAGGCTCTTTGCAAAGCGGGTCTTATTGATCAAGCTCACCTTATCCTTCAAGTGCATGATGAACTCGTGTATGAAGTTGATGAATCCGCAGTTGAAAAAGTATCAACTATTGTCGAGCAGGCAATGAAGGACGTTGTTCCACAAGAATTTCTCAAGGGTAAACGCACTGTACCGCTTGAAGTGCATGTAGCTATCGGCAACAACTGGGGCGAACTAAAATAATTTGTACCTAGATACACCTTGGTGTAGACTTCACTTATGGAATCAACTCAATCAGAAGGGAGAGCAGGGCTTTCGGTGCATCAGATCCTGGCCCAGGGATACCTCATTTATTTAGCGGCTATTGTCGTGGGTTTTGGGGTGAGCTACATCTGGCCAGAAAACATCTCTATCCCATACGAAGGGTCGTGGGGAATGCTTGGAATTGTCCTCGGAACTCTCCTTATATATTGGGCACAACACGCTTCAGGTAGAACTTCTCCGCTTCGTAGTGGACAAGTTATTGAACCGCACCATTTTTGTGTGGGTCCTTACAAATGGACACGCAGCCCAACGCAATACGGACTTTTTCTCATGTCACTCGGGCTTGCACTTCTCTATGGCTCTCTCTATATGGTGATTGGCACGGTGATTGCACTTCTCGTTGGGAAATTCGTAATCATCAAAGCTGAAGAAAAGAAATTGGCGGAAAAATATGGACAGCCATATTTGGATTATCAGAAAGAAGTAAAATTTTAGGGGATAGGGTACAGGGTTTAGGGTATAGAAATTCCTAACCCCTAACCCCTAACCCCTAACCCCTAACCCCTAACCCCTAACCCCTCGCAATGCTCACAGTCTTAGTTGGAAATGATAGTGCAAAAAGAAAGAAGCGCTTCGAAGCGCTTCTTTTGCCGTTTCAAAAAAACGGGACGGATGTACAGTCATTCACTGATGTGAATTTTGATCCGAATGTGTTTCGAACTCTTGCGGAAAGTATGTCGCTCTTTGGCGGAGTAAGTGTCGTGACACTTACCGGTATTTGCGACATTGCAGAACTTCGTGATGAATTTGAAAAAATAATTCCAATACTATCTGAATCACCGAATCAATTCATCATTTGCGAAAATAGTTTTCTCGCACCATTTTTGCAAAAAGTACAAAAGAAGGGTGGTGTTGTAGAAAAATTTGAACTCGCTGAAAAAATAAAAAAAGAAGAAGCGTTCAATTCATTTCTTTTGACGGATGCGTTTTCTGCGCGAACACGATCGAGTGTATGGGGACTTTATCGTAAAGCAATTGAACTCGGAGTGGAACCACGCGAACTTGCCGGCAAACTTTTTTGGGCGACAAAAAATATGCTGATCGCAAAAAAAACAAATGGAGCGGGGGAGAGTGGAATCAATCCTTTTGTGTATCAGAAAGCGAAAACAGGAAGTAAAAATTTTTCTGATGCCGAGCTCGAAAAAATCGCATTTGATCTCACAACACTCTTTCATGAATCAATGCTTTCTGGAATTGAATTCGAACCAGCACTTGAAGCGTTACTTTTGAGATCGTTGGAAAAAACTAAGTAAGGGTTTAGGTGATAGGGGTTAGGGTCTAGTTAATACGAATCACAGTTCAAAACACATTTTTATTTTTTTTTGTTATAAAAAAAAGAGCCTGGAATTTATTTTTGAATTTTTCAAAAACAAGTTCCAGGCTCTTTAGATATTCGCACTAGCCTTTAGTTGGAGTTATTAACTCCGGTTTATTTTAGAATGTACCGTACAAAGAGTAAGGAGAAAAATTTTCAAAAGTTTTAATGGGTGAGTCGATAGCCACTTACTTCTATCTTTCATACCATTATCTCTAATAGAACAAAATGTTCCTAAACAATTGAAATCTCTTTGCGAAATGCAGAAGCAATAGTTTGTATAAAACCCTAAGTGGGTAACTTCACAATTGCAACAACCTGCTATCTCTATTTGTAATTAGTATACCTCGAATTTTGGAGACAAAAGGGGATATTAGAAGATTCTTGGGGATAACTAAAAATCCCCATACGGGGATTTGTAGAAAACCTTTATTTTACAGTCTTTTTTGCGAGGAGGAGAAGAAGGAGTAGTGAGGCAAAACTCACAAGTCCCATTACTGGTATGGTAATAAATCCATACTCGTGGACATACTTGATGAGACACGATGGACCTGATGCTTCACAAGGAAGAACTGATTTGCCTATACTTTCTGATACTACGTGGAAGATAGAAACAGCGAGTCCAAATAATGTTAGACCAATCGCATAGTCAGTAATCTTGAAATCTTTTTTCCAAAGTGCGATGCCAAACAAAATTACTTGAGGATAAAATGCAATGCGTGTGTACCAACAAAGTAGACATGGTGGGTAGCCAATCACATTTGAGTAGATAAGACTTGAGATTGCTGCAGCGAGTGCAATAAAAAATCCGATAAACAAAATATTTTTTTGGACGACAAAATGTATTTTTTTTGAAAATGCATTTTCTGGAATAAGAAGACAGTAGATCAAAACAATACTCAATAGTATTCCAGCAAAAACTGAGATACTCATAATTTGATTGAAGAAAAAAGTAAATGTTTCCATATAGATTAGTTGGATACTTTTTCCTCGTCGCTAAGAGATGTTGTTTCTGTAGGTGAGGGGATGCCCGCTTGTCGAGCTAATTCATCAAGAGCAATTTTTCCACGAAGTTGTGACCCGGGAACAAAGCTCCATACATCTCCCGTCTGGATTGGATCTGTGTCGCTCGCGACCACACCCACTCCTTTGAAAATATGAACACGGAATGTTTTTGATCGAACATTTTTACACGATGCATCTTCGCCTTCTTGTGCGGTTGTCTCACAAATTGCAGGTTTGCCCGCGTACGTTATTTTGATACCATTGGGAAATTTCCATGTTGGATAACTCTCAATTTTTTCGTCATCACAAATTTGTTTTTGATCTCTTCCATCGGGTGTAGAACATTCCACATAGAGTCCTGCTCTCTCAAGTGATTGGCGAGAAGCATCAAGCGCTTTCTCTTGTTCTTGGCAGTGAGGACACCAGAATGCTCCGTAGAATTTTGCACCGCTATCTTTGAGTGCTGTGACGAACGTAGAATATTTTCCCGCAGTTCCTGAACCGCGAACGACAAGGGTCATTAGAGTGGTAATTGCAACGAGTATGAGCACAAAGATAATAATGCGAGTTTTTGTTGATTTGTTTTCCATACTTTGGATTATACCCCTTTTCTTTAGCCGGGGACAGCATTCTTTTTTCTTGATTTATAAGCCGATTTATGGTATTTTCGATTGTACTTGTGCTTTCAATATCCACCCGTAGCTCAGTCGGTAGAGCAGCTCCCTTTTAAGGAGAGGGTCGTTGGTTCGATTCCAACCGGGTGGACGATTAGAAAAATGAGCCGGTCTCTTCAGGAGGCCGGCCGTTTTTCTTTCGCCCACCCGAGCAAGCAAACTTCTTTGCTTGCGGGTTGGAATCGAAGCCCGCAGTCATATTTTTTCAGCAGAAAAAATGGCGAGGGCAGGCCCTAGCAAAAATTTGAGTGGCGACGAAAATTTTATGCAGGGCGATTCCTGCTGAACAAAATGTATATTTTCATGTAGTATGCAATGTATGACTACCGCCGTCCTCATCCTTCCCGATATCCGAAGCACTCATAACGTGGGGGCTATTTTCCGTACCGCTGATGCTGTCGGAATAACAAAAATATACCTTGTGGGAATTACGCCGTCACCGCTTGATCGGTTTGGACGACCCCGACCGGATATTGCCAAATCGGCTCTTGGAGCAGAAAAGACCGTACCATATGAATCTCGTGAAGAAATTGGCTCACTCTTGGACGAACTTAAAAAAGATGGATACACAATCGTTGCAATCGAACAATCAAAAAATTCTGTTGATTATAAAGAGGTGAAGAAAAAAGAAAAAATGGCCTTTGTCCTCGGTCCTGAAGTAACAGGACTACCCAAAACTATCTTAAATCAATGCGATGTTATCGCGGAGATTCCAATGGCAGGGGAGAAAGAATCACTGAATGTTTCGGTTGCAACTGGAGTCGCGCTCTTTCGAATTTTAAATCGTTAGATTGTCATCCCGGACTTGATCCGGGATCCACGGAAAATTTGAATGGATTCCGGCTCGGAGGCCGGAATAACACAAGATGACTACACAAACAATTTCTGATGCACTTCGCAGAAGTGAGCACTGCGTCCGCCAACGATTATTCTTTTTATACTTCCGTTACATCCACGTTTTTTGCATTTGCTCCCGGTGAGCCGATAGGCATTATGCTGATGGCTGAATTTTCCGCGCGTGCCATCTATCTGGCGATAGTCACTTGTGGAATCTCCACCGAAATCGATGCCTTTGTTGAGCACTGTTTGTACTGCAGGGAATAGTTCCCCCATACTTTTTTCAGGAATTTTTGAAACGATGGAATTCGGATGGATGCCGGCAAGCCACAATGCTTCGTCAGAATAAATATTGCCGACTCCAGAAATCACCGACTGGTCCATTAGTACCGATTTTATTTTCCCAGATTTCTTTTGGTTGGTTCGCTCGGCGAATTCCTTATAGCTGAAACTTTTTTCTAACGGCTCAGGTCCAAGAGTATCAAGATGTTTTGTTTGATGGGCATCTTTTGTGGAGAGGAGGGTGACTTTGGCAAATTTGCGGACGTCAGAAAGCACGAGTTGTTTGCCGTTGGTAAATGAAATCACAAAATGGAGGAATCGATTGTATGGATCGCGGAGCGCTTCATTTTTTTCTTTTGGGCTCGGTTCCCAGCATTCCATCTCTTTTCCTTTTTCATTTTTACTTTTTATTTTCATGTATGTCCCAAACATCACATGGCCGGTCATTTTCATGTGAATGAGGATTGTGTGATTATCTGACAAATTAATCAGAATGTTTTTTGCGCGACGTTCGGCAGAAATGATTTTTTTGCCACACACGGCTTTTTGCATTGCATCAAAGAAGGGGAGGTATTTGATACTCTCTTTATAATCAGGTCTTGAAACCGTCTTTTTTGCCAAGTCTGTCCAGATCTCTTTGATTGTGAGACCTCGGGCCACCATATTGATACCATTGACGGTAGTTTGGACTTCAGGAAGTTCAGGCATAAAAACATAGTAGCATAAATTGACAAATGATAATTTTTATGTCAGTTTATATTCAAACTATAGAAAATGAGAAAAATTATGTTGGTTGATGAGACCGTTCTCTCCGATATTCGGATCAATGGAGGCACAGATGCTCAATTAATGAAAAAAATACAAAGCGTACGCCTTGGTGATGGCACTGAATATTTGCTTCATGGCCAAAAACTATATGCCGTTGCAAGTACTCAAATTATGCATCCAGTAATAATTACACCCCAGGATCTGGGTTTTACAGAAGAACCTACCTATATGGAGCTTATCAAGAAGTTACATTCGAGCACTGCATACCATCCATGCAGGCACGAGTTAGCCCTTGCCTTGTATGAAGCACCTCTCGCAGAAGAGTTGCCAATTGCAATGTGGCCATTTGTGTTCAATGATGGTTCAGAAACCTCCTATTTCTTTTATATTAAAAAAAATAAGGGACAGAATATTCTTGACCATGAAGCAATGCGCAAGGATGCCAAGATTTCGTTAGAAAGAGAATTTATTGCCATAGAATGGGCAGAATAATAAAAAACCCCAACCGGGGTTTTTATTTTTGACCAAGAATTTTTAGAGCTTCCTTGATTCGAGCGTTCGTTCCTACAATTTCCACAGGAACTTCTTTGAGTGCGTCGCGGGCTTCGTTCTGAGAATAGCCGAGAGACTTGAGTGCTTCTACGACGTCCGATTCAGCGCGGAGCTCGTGAGGGTTTTCTTTGGTATCGACATGTGCCTTGAGTTTGTCGCGGAGTTCAAGTACCACTTTTTCGGCGGTCTTGCGACCAATACCAGAAACTTTGGTGAGATAGCTTGTGTCACCAGTAGCGATGGCTTTTTTGAGAATGTTGGTTGATGTGGCACTCAAGATGCCAAGTGCACCTTTTGGTCCAATACCAGAAACAGAAATGAGAAGCTGAAAAAAATCTTCTTCTTCGCGTGAAGCAAATCCATACAAGTCGAGTGCATCTTCTCTGACGACGAGATAAGTAAAGAGGGAAGTCGGGGTGTCCTCACGAAGACTGGCGAGTGTCTCGGTCGAGCAATATACTTTGTACCCCACGCCATTTACATCGACGACGACGAACTTTTCGGAAAGCTCAATAATGGTGCCACTGAGGTGGGAAATCATATGAACAGTATATAGCTTATAGAGTATAGCGTATAGGGGTATTGACTTTTAGCACAGATATGTGATATAATATACAAGATACATTCATTTCAAACAAGGCTGTCAAAAGCCTTTAAAAACACATTGTCATGGCAGAAAAATTCAATGTCACAGGCGAACAAGATCTCAACATCGACAAACAGATGTTTGAAATCAAGAGGCAGATCCGTCAGAAAGGCGGTAGCCCAATTGACCCAAAACTTGTCGCCCTTGCATTGCAAGACGTAGTTATGGGGAAGTTCCATTCTGAAATTATGAAAGACAAGGTTGTATCGCAACCGAATTTTTCATTTTTAGAAATCAAGCAAACAGGAATTGTTATTCCCTGTCTTACCGAGCAGTTTATTCCAAACGATATATTTCGGAATAACTCAAAAGTAAAATACTATTTGGGGGATAATTACAAAAAGTATTTGGTTGATAAAACGCAACCATTTAATACTCTACCTGAAGCCATTGTTGATAAGTCTGTCTTGAAGAAGCAGACAACCGATAAGGACATTATGACAGCAATAGGCGTGAGCGAGACCGAAAATCTGCTTTCTGAAGAGGAAATCTTGTATCGCACAAGTTACTTAACGGAACAACAGCCAAATGGTGAAAAAGGATTACTTCTTACAGATGGAAGCTGGACCATTATTGGTTACTTTCTTTGTAGTGATGGAGTGGTTCGCGTTGCGGACGTCCGCTGGCTTGGTGGCAGCTGGGACTGTTTCGTGAGCGACCTCGGCTACTGGGGCGAGGGCCTTGAGGTGCTTTCTCGCAACGGTATCTTAAAACCTTAATTTTCTTGATACTTATAATCTTAAATACTTGGACTCTTTGTCCAGGTATTTTTTTTATTACAATAAGATCATTACCATTGTAATAAAGAATGCTCACGGGTTTTCTTTCAGTGGCTCAAATCTTGTCGCTCGAGAATAACTATCGGTATGCTGATAGTTAGGGTGGGTGGTTGGATTTTTTAAAAAAGATATTTTGTTGGTATCGTCATCTAGTGGAGTACGATTCTCTCCCAAATACTATACAGCACAGTCTTTGCATATCTTCGGCTGGCAGTGACACTGATGGGTGATGGTACGAAAGTGGTTCGCGTTGCGAACGTCAACTGGAATGGTGACAGCTGGAACTGTAACGTGAACGACCTCGACAACTGGAACAAGGGCAATGAGGTGCTTTCTCGAAACACAACACTTTCTCCTGCAAGTTATTTTGTGGGAGTTTTCTTTTCTAGTCCTTTTTTCCATCCGCCGAGCATTTTTCCGATTTCATCGAGCTGTGCTGAGAGAGCCATATATTTTTCGTTCGGTACGCATTTGTTTTCCCAGGCGAGTTGCAGAAAGAATTTTACACCGTCGAGTTTGCTGATAGACATTTCTATTCGCGGAATTTTGCGTTCAACGGGAAGATAGAGCGTCGTAAAGATGCACTCAAGCAGCTCAAGAAAATATGCGTCAATCTTTCCGCCTAGGCTGTAACGGTAGGCTTTGGGAAAATCTAATAAAATCTTAAACCATAAAGCATAGGAATCTTTTGCTTTCAAAAGCACGCTCGGGCTAAGGTGTGTGTGTGTGTGTGTGTGTGTGTGTGTGGAAGTTCCGACATGATACGATGCAGTATAGTGAAAAAGTTTGATAAACGCTACTCGAATATATTTACCTTGGAACTGCTAATGACCGCTTGGCGGGTATTTTTGAACGGCAAGCGGAAACGAGCGGATGTTATCTTGTTCCAGTCACGATTGATGAATAATATATTTTCCCTGCATCGCGATATTTCAGAAAGAACATATGTACACGGTGGATATACTGCATTCAATATTTCCGATCCCAAGCCTCGCAGTATTCATAAAGCAACCGTTCGTGACCGATTGCTGCATCATCTGATATATCAAGAATTGTATCGGTACTTCGACTCAAAATTCATCTTTGATTCATATTCATGTAGGGTGGAAAAGGGGACACATAAGGCCATTGATCGATTTCGGGATTTTGGACGGGTTGTTTCAAAGAACAACACTCGGACATGTTTTGTTTTGAAATGCGATATTAGGAAATTCTTTGCCAATATAGATCATGTGATCCTGAAAGAAATTTTGGCGAAGCATATTGAGGATGAGGATATTCTTCAGCTTCTTGGAACGGTGATTGATAGTTTTGATACTTCGGAACCACCCCGTTTTGACTACAAAACACCCCTCCTTAGTAAAGGAGGGGAAAAAGCCCGAGGTTTACCACTCGGTAACCTTACGAGTCAGCTTTTGGTAAACATTTATATGAATGAATTCGACCATTTTATGAAGCGCGAAATGAAAGCGAAGTACTATATTCGTTATGCTGACGATTTCGTTATTTTGAGCGAAGACAAGGCATACCTAGAAAATTTGCTTCCGAAAATCGCGGAATTTTTGGAGACAAGACTCAAGCTCTCGCTTCATCCTGACAAAGTCTTCATCAAGACGCTTTCATCAGGTGTAGATTTTCTTGGTTGGATTCATTTCTCGCATCATCGGGTCTTGCGAACTGCGACAAAGCGGAGAATGTGGAAGCGTTTGGTTGAGATGGAAGGAAAAATGGAAGTAGTCCATTCATACCTAGGTTTGCTGAGTCACGGAAATGCAGTCATGCTATCAAATGATATTATTTCAACATATGCAACAGAATCATTGCAAAAAAACCATTTTCTGGTATAGTTTGCGGGTATTGCTCCTTAGCTGTGTCTCGGCGGGAACAAGAAATCTTTACATTATATAGACCATTAATTAACTATTTAGAATACTATGGCAATCACCAGTTCAGCAAAAAAGGCCATTCGCGTTTCAGCTCGTAAGAAAGTTCTCAACGATCGCCGAAACAAGAATATGAAAGAGGCTATCAAGAAGCTCGAAAAGTCTGTAAAGGCAGAAGGGAAGGAAGCAGGGGCAAAGATGCTCTCTGCGGCATTCCAAGCTGTCGACAAGGCTGCAAAGCGCGGAATCATCAAGAAGAATACCGCATCTCGCAAAAAGGCTCGTCTTTCACGTCTCGTAAAATAACAAAAATCGCCCCTCCGGGCGATTTTTGTTATACTGTGTCCGGTCTTGATTTTCTACTTACTACTAACTATTTTCTATCAACTAGTTTATGGCATTAATCAATTTCTACGGACAGGAATGTCCACATTGTGAAAAAATGGAATCAGTCATCCAGAAACTCGAACATGACACGGGTGTGAAAGTTGAACGTCGCGAAGTCTGGCACAGCGACGAAAATATGAAAACTCTCGAAAATTATGACAAGGGTGTTTGTGGGGGAGTGCCGTACTTTTATAACACTGAAACTGGAAAATCAATCTGTGGCGAAGCAACGATCGAAGAATTAAAAGAGTGGAGTGGTAAATAAACATAATTAATATTAAAAAATACCTGCATTGACAGGTATTTTTTAATATGTTAATATATAATCAAACTTAAAAAAATGAATACAGCAGAAACTATAAGTAGCGTGATGCAGGTAATCAACGCTTCAGGATGTTCGCCACTCGCGAACAAAATTTGCACAACGCTCCTTGCGGGTTCGGACGAGCTTACAAAAGGGTGTTATATTACACTCAGTAGTCCTACTAATTCACCATTTGTTTTTCGTGCTATTCAACATGCTTGGAGAGATATCGAGGATCTGGCTGGTGGTTATGGAAAGCTTAATGAAATTCTTACCGCAAGCGGTTTAGAGTTGGAGTTTTTTGCAGCCAACGGACTCCTTGAGGGAGGTAAGTATATAAACAGGGTTTCTAGCGATACAGCTTGGGCTACTTATTGGCTTTGCAAAAGAAGCGACCAGCAAAAACAGGATTTATTAAAGGAAATACCAGTAAATTACATTCAATTGATTTCCTGATAGATAATTTTGCTCAAAAATTGAACGACCTCATAAGGGTCGTTTTTTCTTTACTAATTCTCTAAAATACCGTATAGTTCTAGGCGTTAATTAAATGATTCTGTCGTTCAACGGATAGGACACTCCCCTGCGAAGGGAGAAATGCAGGTTCGATTCCTGCCAGAATCACAAAATACAAAACAGCCCCACCCGGGGCTGTTTTGTATTTTGTGATTCTGGAGCGACTGAACTGCTCATTCAGCAGGATGACTCTTGGAGGAAGTCGCGGCAGGAATCGAAAGCCGGAGCACGACGGTGCGAGGCGGGGTCGCGAACTTTTTCAGCAGAAAAAGATTCGTGACCGATACGTGTACCCACTTCCTGCCAGGAATCGAAAAGGTTCTCCGTTATATTTTGAAAATTCATTTTCAAAATATCGGAAACCTGTACTGACCCAGTAGGGGTCGATAAGGCTACTGCCGGTCCTGCCAAAGTTGTTATGTAATGACCGATAAGCGTACTCGCGATCCTGCCAGTATCGTATTTTCGATCTTCCTGCTCGATTTTGTATCGGCATGCTATATTTTACCTATGACACCTATCACAAAAATACTTCTTCGTATCGAAGAAAAAGCACGAAAATTTTTTGAACAATTTCCTTTTGCACAGGCATTTCTTGCTGGGGTTGGAATTATATTATTTTGGCGTGGCGTTTGGCACGGATTTGATGAATTAGGATTATCGTCTCTCTCTTCAATTATTATCGGAGCTCTGCTTCTGGGCGGAGTGGGCGTGTTTATTCAGACAATGATTGGTAACACTATTATCATCAAAAAAGTGAAGCAAGAAGAACAGATTGAAAAACAGGCAATCAAAAAAATGGAAAAGGAAGTTGTCACTGAAGAAATAACACTGCTTCAGTTGTCACAAAAGCTCGATCAGTTGATATCCCAGTCAAAAAAGGAGTAATCAAAAAACCGCCCGTATGGGCGGTTTTAAAATCCGATGTGTTCCATTATGCGATGTGTAGCATGCTCGCGCATATCTTCTTTGTGTGGAATCTTTGTTTCAAGTATCTGTACTATTTCTTCTGTGCTAATCGAATTTGGAATGGGGATTGAAATGAGTGGAGCAATGATGCGGTCTGATTCAATGAGGAGCTGGTTGCCCATCGTGTGCTCGTCAATCGCAAAACCTTTGATCTTTTTGTATTGATAGAGAAAGTTTTTGATTTTGATCCCTTCATTGCTTATGGCAATCTCAATAATTTTCGGAATGCGAGCTGCATAATATCCAAGAAGGACTGACGCCAAAATGATAAGAATGGCAAAGAGAACATTGTCGTAGATGACTGCAACAGTAGCACTCGCAAGTGCAATCAGGCCAAGTGCCCAAAACCAATCAGGGGTCTTTTCTCGGTGCACGTATTCTTCAGTTTGCCACGCAATGTAAATTTTTGAGTCCGCCATATTGCTATGGATTATTGTATCATGTTTTGAGGTGTAGAATATACGAAGATACATTTCTATGCGAATACTCAAGTCTTTTTTGAATATGATTTTTCCAGACCGTTGTGTCGGGTGTGGTATTCGTGGGTTTTTGCTGTGTCGCGAGTGTGAGACGAAAATCACTCCAGCTACGAATCCAATGCATTCATGGATCACAAGTGTATTTGCCTACGGCGATTTTCGCGTAAGGAGACTTGTCCGATTATTGAAATACAAAAACGCTCGCGGGGTAGCAACTGTGCTTGCCCGAAGCTTATCTGAAACCCTACTCGAATTTTTGGGAGAAGAAGGATTATTTCTTGGTTCGCGAAACGTATTGATTGTGCCGATTCCGCTTTCTCAAAAACGTATGGCAAAACGGGGATACAACCAATCTGAATTGTTGGCAAGGAAGACGGTTGATCAAATAAAGAATGATCTCCTGGTTTTGGAGATAGGACTTTTGAAAAAAATAAAAGAAACCACACCTCAGGCAGAAATTAAGCACCGTGGAAAGCGATTGGAAAATTTGGGAGATTGCTTTGTTGCAACCCAGACGAGTGCTGGGGGAGAGGTAGTGATATTGATTGATGACGTGACTACTACTGGCGCAACGCTGATGGCTGCGCGCAAGGCCTTGAGAAGAGCTGGGTTTCGTAAGGTGTATGGATTTACCGTAGCTCATTAAGAAAAACCCGCCATCAGATGATGGCGGGTTTTTCTTAAATTATTTTGCTGCGATTGTATCTTTGCGTCGTGCGATTGCGAAAATGTAGATGATTTCGAGTAGTCCGAGCGTGTTTACAATAAGGAGTATTCCAAACCAAACTTTTTGTCCACGACGAGCGGCGAGCCAGAGCGACCAAGCTTTCCAAAAAAGACTCCAGAGGATAACGGCAATAGTGAAGATGTTAAATGTAGTTCCGAACGGTGTGAGATTTTGTAGAAATGTTGTAAACATGTTTCTAGATAGTAATTAGTAGTAAGTAGTTAGTAGGGAATACTAACTCGATACAGTATACAACCTGAATACAGATAGCCAAAGCCCCGCACGACGAAGCCGTGCGGGGCTTTTTGTTTTCATGTTTTCTTGATCTTGTGTTTAGGTCGCTTCGGTCACGATGAGGCTTTGGGCAACAACATTTTTCTTGGTGGTGATTGGAATATTTTTCATGAGGGTGTGGTATCCCACATCAAAATTTTTACGGTCAACGCGAAGTAGATAACTACCTTTCGGTAGGGAGTATGAATATTTACCAACCGCATCAAGTACGCAATCAACGATGTCTGCTCCTGTTACACCCGAAGAGATGCGTACGATGCCGAAGGAGAGAGGGTCTCCCGATCTGCCGTCGGTGATATATCCAAATGGTCGTGCACAGAGTGTCTGCGGCTTGAGGATATACAGAACGAGAGCGATTCCGAGTATTGTGATATTGAAGAAGCTTGTTGTACCAACCACCAGTAGTACTGCTGTGAAAAATCCAAACGTCATAAAGAATGAACTAAGGCCAAAGAACAATCGCTCAGATCCGGCATATGATTTCATTGTACGAGGACCGTTTTTTGCAAACTCAGTCCAATTAAATGAGTTTGGGTTCATTGGAATGTTTAAGAGCATTGGTCCGCCTGGGGCAAGTACGTTGAATGATTCCCCGTGGTACAGATGTCGGTACACTTCATCGTGGTCTCGATTGTTCGTGGGGTCGTTCGCAATTGTGTAGCCATGCTTTGTTGCGGTGATTGTATATGTTCCAGGTGGAAGACTTCCAAAGCTGTATTTTCCGGAAAGGTCGGTCATTGTTTCTTTTATTTTTTTGCCAGCATTATTCCAGAGTGTGAGGGTTGCTGGATCAAGTGGGTGTTTGGTAATTGAATCATACACTGTGCCCCATATATGTTTTTGTTTCTTGAAACCGAGACCTTTCACGAAGAGAGATACAATACGACGGGGAATATAGAGAAACTCACCAAAGGAAAGTGTATCGAGAAAAATTCCGTAGATGAGCGTGATGATTCCGCCAATGAGGAGAGATAGTACTACAAGAATTTTCAAAAGAATATCGCCGTTGTATTCAACATATACACTTTGGATACTATCAATAAGTTTCGTAATGTACGGTTTGATTTGGCAGAATCTCCATGCTATTTCATTTGAAATGGTAGCGATTATTCCGGATTCGTTTCCATACACACACTTGTCTTCTTCGACTACTGATTGTACTGGAATAATTGGAAGAGAAGGTGTCTCAATAGGTACTATTGGTTCTTCTATTATTGTTGGTGTAGGAATTTCGACTACAGGAGGAGGTGTTGGTTCAGGTAAAGGTTCCGGTGCTGGAATAATCGTCGGTGTTGGCTTTGGTTTTGGGGCAGGCTTAGGAATCGGAGCGGGCGTAGGTTTCGGTTCTGGTGTCGGTTTGATTGTAGGGGTCACAATAGGATCAACAATCGTAAAGCTCGAAACAGTGAGAATGTTACTTTTTACTCCCACCCCGTTTGTTAATTGAATCATGCACGTTGAATATGTTCCGCTTGGAAGTGTATTGAATACAATCGTATTTGCTCCTGCGCCAATGAATACTGAAGAACTTGTACATCCGCCAGTATACGACAGATTGCCAGACTCAGTCGCTGTGAGTATATATGACGGATTATGATTTGTTGTTGGTGTTCCGACCGGAGTTGTTTCAGAAAGGAATGGTGGAAAAATGATTCCTCCACCTCCACCTCCACCTCCGCCTCCGCCTCCGCCGCCACCGCCAGAGCCGCCGCCGCCGCCGGGGGAGGAGAAGGTAAAGCTCTGTATTGTCAGAATATTGCTTTCATTACCTGCCAAATCTGTTACATATATCCGACAACTCGCGTATGTTCCTTCTGCGAGTGTTGAAAAAGTAATGGTATTTGATCCGAGTGTTGCTGACGTCGTCGCACTAGTACAACCTCCGAGATAACTGATTGTCCCAGCCTCTGTAGTAGAAAAAGTGTAGTTTGGAGTTGTATCGGTATCTGGAGTTGGCACTGCGGTTATTTGAATAATCTCAGGTGGAGTTGTGTCGATTATAAGATCTTTGTTGAATGAAAGAGAACCGGCAGATCCGGGAGTGGGGAGTGTAATGTTTGCATTTACCGTACCACTCACGGTGTCTCTAATTGTGCCACCATTTAATGAAAATCCTCCGCTCGTATAACTCAAGTCAGCAGACGTTTCCGTCGATGAAATTGTGTAGATGAATGTAAGAGTGGCCGTACCAGATCCTGACGTGTAGGAAACAGGTGTGGGTGTTGCTCCTCCTGTCGCTAGATAGATTTCTGGCGTGCCTGTGACTGCAACCGTATGATCGAAAACGATTTGAATTGAAATAGTATCTGCTGATCGGTACGATCCGTTTGCTGTGCTTGATGTCACATTTATGATTGAGGGAAGAGGAGGATTGAGAAGTATATATGCATTGCCGGTTACGGAATCAGTTACGATCAGGTCGCTCATTCCGTCATTGTTGAAATCAGCTGAATCAATTGCGGAAGCGTTTGATCCAGGGATAGTGGCCGAGGCTGCCTCTCCGCTTGAAAATACTCCAGTACCATCACCGGGGAAAATACTAACTTCTCCTGGGTTTTCACCAATTACTGCTAGATCCAAATTACTGTCATCATCAAAATCGCTGAATACAAATCCATTGATAACGCCACCCCCAGTGATTGATGTTGGAGTAGCTGTCGGAGAAAAAACACCCGCTCCATCACCAAGGTAGGTGTGTATCAAACTTGAAACTGTTGCCAGATGAACCGTTCCAAGATCAAAATCTCCGTCGTTGTCGATGTCTCCGCCAGCAATTTTGAATACTCCAGATGGATTGGAAAGAGTGACGGGTGTGGCAGAATCAAATGTCCCATCTCCATTACCGAGGAACATTGCTCGTCCGCCAAGTGCAACGCCAGCATCGATTTGAGCTGCAAAAAGAGACATTGAGCCCCCAACGCTTCCTGAAGTGATTTCTGACGAAGCACCGATACCTGCTGTAAATGATGTCGGGGTTGATGCAGTAAATGTTCCATCGCCGTTTCCGAGAAATACAAAAATTTCACCACTTGTTGAATCTGCTACGGCAAGATCAATGTTTGAAGATCCAGTTCGAAATATATTTGCTGTTATTGAAATAAGATTGGATCCCCCCGGAAGGAGAATAGCTGTTCCTGGCGATAGTGTTCCATCGCCATTCCCTAGAACAATATTGATTGTGGCATTTGATGATTCAATAAACGCAGCGTCAGCAAATCCGTCATTATTAAAATCGCCGCCGGCTACGCCTGTCGGAGCAGAAAATCCTGAAGATGATGAAATCGCAGAACTAAAACCGGGAACAATTGGGTCGAAGACCAACCCTTTCCCCGTAAGTGCATTGCGGTTTGAGGATTGATAGACAAAAAATCCTGCTATGGCAATAATAGCCACAAGCAAAATGATTTTAATCGGATTATTTTCTGGGTTATTCCAAAATTTTTTCACTCTCTATAGTATATCGTAGATTTGAGGAAAAATAAGGGTTGCGGAGGCAATTCGTTCGGCCAAGAACATTTTCTTCGTCGTCACTCAATTAGCAAATTGACCTACTGGGTCAGAAAATTTCTCGGCCCTGGAAATTCACCCGCAAGCAAAGCAGTAAAATTCGGTGAGATCCGGCTCCGAAATTTTGCTCGTCGCCA
>CAYVZI010000005.1:0-5370 GCA_964456475.1 uncultured Candidatus Saccharibacteria bacterium
TTTATTCTATTAATTATAAATATAACATTCTAATTTTAATTTCTTTTTCTTAAGTAAAATACAATGGGGATTGGGGATTTGGGGTTTGGGGGTTGGGGGTGTTGGGGGGTGGGGGGCACCCCCCCCCCCCCCCCCCCCCCCCCGCCACTTCGACCCAGAAATATGCCATTACTCGCAGTATCAAAAACCTCGCGGATTCGGGGCTTGTAGAGCTTCTAGAAGGCGGTCAGGGTGACTATCTCCGCCTCACTAAAGAGGGCCGAATGAAGGCGAGTAGCCAAAAGCTAGATAGTGATAATTCACTGGTAAACCCGAACTGGGATGGTAAATGGCGCATCGTTCTCCTTGATCTTCCCGAGACCCGAAAGGCGGCGCGCGAAGCGCTCCGCGACTTGCTCAAAAAAGCGGGCTTCATGATGCTCAAAAACAGCGCCGGGGTCTCCCCTTTTCCATTTGAATTCATGTTTCAAAATTTGAAAAAAGATTTTGGTCTTTCGACTGAGTTGATGATCATCGTTACTGATTCGCTCGATAAAGAAACAGAAAATTATCTTCGCGATACATACAAGTTGTAAACAAAAAAACAATCCCGAAGGATTGTTCTATACATTTTTTTATTACACCCTTTCCCGCCATGCACCTCGTATTGGGGAATATTTACTGTATTCACCGATAAGTATAATAATCAAACTCGTGCCTGCGTATAGCAGAAAAGTGAAGCCGTCTATCATTAAACCTATTAAAGCGATCATAGCCCCGATGATCACAATAAAACAACAAAAACTTATCATCACACAAAGTGGTGGTACAACAGATTCAATAAAACCAAGTGGTTCTTTTTTCTTTTTCATAACGGAGTGTTTTCTTTATATAACCAAAAATCATCACTATTGTCAAAGTGGTGTTTTTTTAAATTCATGACGACATTATTTATGTCATTTTTATATGCATTATAACTTTACTGTATAAGGCTTATTTTTGTTGTCCACTTCATCAACTCGATGTGCACACGCGATTTTGCATATCTTATTTATACTTTATTTGTGAGTCGCGTATTATTGTGTGAGACGTGAGTATCAAAATCTAGCAAAACTGAATAACAAAAAACTATTCCTTGCTCAATAGAAGTCGGCCATCAATACTTTTTTTGATTCGCTCTACCTTTTGCTGAGCTTGGCCAATAGAATCGCTGGCGTATCTTTCGTTTCCTTTGATACTGTCTATTTCATTTTTCAATTCTCCCAATTCTGCTAGTACAATATATTGATCTGAAATTTTGATATTCACTCGGTCTATACGGATTTTGTCATTCATTTGAAGAGTGCCGAATGCATCATCCAATTTCATCCCGGCTTGTTCAGTCAGATCTTTTACCTGATAGGTGTATTTTTCAATGATAGCCTCGTTCTGATTGATACTCTCTTCAATTGTTCCAATAAGAGGACTGAGTACTGTCTCTAAAAATTTTTCCTTCGCTGTAAGAATTTCTAATTTACGTATTTTTCCTGCAACTTCATATAATTGCATAGAAAGCGTCAACTTTTCAGTCTTTAATATATTTTCTTCCTCCATCTTTTTTGCCAAACCAGGTACCTTCTCATAAAGCTTATCAAGTAATCGATTATTGTCATCAAATTCCTTATTTGATTTTACAGAGTCATTCTTTTTATTGAGTCGCGCTATTTCGCGAACTTCTGGTATAAACTTAAGTTCACCTGACAGTACTTCAAGTTTGCCTTCAACATGAGACAATTTTTCTTCAAGTTCCTTTTTCTGTTCTTGAAATTTTTCAATTTCAGACTTATTACTCTCAATCGTATTGATGTTTATTTTTTGAGTTTCCATACAAAAATTGTATTCTATTTTTTGAATTCGTACACCTTCACGCGTGCGGGACGGATAATGCGGTCGCCATTTTTATAGCCTTTCTGCATGATTGTAGCAATCGTGTGCTCTTTTGATTCGTCGTCAGTCGGAATCATATCAACTCCTTCGTGAAGAGTTGCATCAAGTGCTTCTCCTTCCTTTGGAGAAATCTCGTCAACGCCATTTTCAGCAAGCACTTTGAGAAGTTGTGCGTGAATATATTCTACACCCATACTCCATGCCTTATCAACTTTGGACCAAGCTTCTTTGTTGGCAGACATCATGTCATATGCATCAAGCACAGGGAGAAGCTCTTCTACGAATTGCTCGCGAGCATAATCGAGCGTCATCTTTTTACGCTCATCTTCACCCTTTTTGTAGTTGATGAAGTCGGCTCGTTCTTTTTGCCATGAAGCAAGGTAGTCAGCCTTCTCAGTTTGAGCGGTTTTCAGGTCTTCGCGGAGTTTTTTGATCTTGTCTTTTGAGAGGGCCTCACCCTCGCCTTCAGCAGTGTCTTCAAAGACCACATCATCGATAATTTCGTCATTTTCATTTAGGTCCATGTGTCTATTTTATACAGAATCTCATTTTTGACAAGTAACGAAAGGTGTTTTTTGTCTTGCCATCCAGATGACGCCCACTGATACAGGTTGAGTACAACCTAATCCAGTGGTTGACTTTTTAAATTGAAGGTGGTATACTTATATTACAAAGCAGTAGGGTTCGAAAGGAGTCGATTTGAAGAATAAGCCGCATTTGTATTTACTAACACAATCAAAATCTCAATGACTGGAACAATCAAAAAGCTCACAGACAAAGGTTTCGGTTTCATCACAGCAGAGGGACTTGCGAAAGATCTTTTCTTTCACTCAAAGAACCTCGTTGGTGTTACTTTCGACGAACTTCGCGAAGGTGATGCTGTCTCTTTCGAGACTGAGGAATCACCGAAGGGTATGAACGCTGTAAACGTACAGCGCGCGTAATCCACTTTGGATAAGAAAAGCCCCGCCTAACGGCGGGGCTTTTCTGTTGGGTATTCCGTGTGAATTTTCTAAACCCTAAAACCTATACCCTATTTCTTCTTATCTTTCTTAGGTTTCTTCGCTTCCTTCTTGTGTGAAATTCCTTTGGCCATAAACTAGTTAGTAGTTAGTAGAAAGTAGATAGTAGTAAAATACAATACAACTTTATCCTAACCATTTAAATTAATAATTGATTACATGCACAGTATATCACTAAAATAATCGAGCAAGTATACCGAATGGAATATTTGCTATAAAAATAACAGCGTAAAACAGTGCAAATATTATTGGTATATTCCTCTCAATACTCGAAAGTGTACGATATTTTGTTGGGTCTTTTCCTTGACCAAGTAGATTCCATTCGGTTTCGAAATTTTCTGTGGGCAAATTTGTTTCTAATCGATGAATCACTTTGAACTTTGCCCTATTGAGATTTTTGTACGATTTAATAATCAAAAGCCACGAATAGCAGATTGAAATACCTATGAGTGGAACAATGAGAAAAACAATTGGGGCATTCGACAAAGCTGACACCTCCTTTACCTCGATATATCCAATGAACGCCATTATTGCCGTATTGATTCCTACAAAGAATTCATTTGATTTCTGGCGACGCTCGACAGTGGTGTTGAAAATATGTAAGTACAAACGATACTGTTCAAGGTAGTGATCTACATATTTGTCTTGATACCCAACCGAGTGATCGTCATCCCCTTTTCTACGAAAAAGCATACTGTCGATTTTTGAAATTTCCATTTTATCTTTACTACATAATTACAAATAAAAATACGACCACTAATATAATCCGATATATACCGAAAGAAGTGAATGTGTGATTTTTTACAAAACGGAGAAGGAACTGCACGGCAAGAAGTGCGGATACAAAAGCGGTAACAAACCCCACTGCGAGCAATCCGGTTTCTTTCGAAGAGAATGCTAGCCCGCTCTTCAAAAGATCCAATCCAACCGCCGCAGCCATAGTCGGGATAGCAAGCATAAATGAAAATTCAACAATTGCCTGACGCGAAAGACCAAGAAGGAGGCCCCCTACAATCGTAGAAGCCGAGCGCGAGACTCCCGGGATAATGGCAATCGACTGAAAGAGACCTATTGTAAATGCTTGCGTATAGGTAATCGATTCAAGCTCAGAAGTCACAGAATTTTGTGATGTTCGTTTTTTGTAAAAAAACTCAAAGGCAATAAGCAATATTCCCCCAATAGAAAGAGACCAGAGTACAACTGATATGTTTCCGAGCAAATGCGTTTTTACCACTCCATACACAAGAAGCCCGATAATGGCAGTCGGGATAAATGCCACAGCCACACGTTTAAAAATAATGCTGTTTAAGAGCAATTTTTTCCAATACAGTACCAGCACGGCCAATATCGCTCCAAGTTGGATGAATATTTCAAAGCTTTTTACAAAATCGGTTGAAACAAGAGACAAAGCTTCAGTGGTAAGAATCAGATGTCCGGTTGAAGAGACAGGCAAAAATTCCGTAATGCCTTCCACCAGACCCAAAACTATTGCGTGAAAAAAGGTGAACATGGAGATAGTATACAGTATTTAGTATACGGTATACAGTATCAAAAACTCGTTTACATTTTATTTAACGGTCGTTAAATAAAATGTAAAGTTAGAGCGCGCGCTCGGCGCGGAGTTTGCGAAGTTTTTCAGATGAGCCCCCGCGATTGTAGTCGCCAATCTTACCATCTGAGCGAATCACCCTGTGGCAAGGAATCTTGGGATCGTAATTCCCTTTCATTATAGAACCTACGGCACGGGCGGCGTTTGGAGAGCCTGCCTTAACAGCGACTTGTTTATAGGTCATAGTCTTGCCTTTGAGAATCTTGGCGACAATATTTTTTACTTTTTCGGAAAAGGAGGGCATTGGGTAAGTATAACAAAACCCGCACAATTGTGCGGGTTATAAAATATATGTATTTCTTCTTCTACGCTCTTGGAAATAAATCATCAAGATTATTTCTATCCAAAAATTCTTCTACGGATTTACCCAACATAAAATCTCTATTGAGTTCTCGTAGGGCTTGGGTGTAGAGAATCACATAGTTCAGGCTTACAAAAAGAAGCGTGAGCAAACCAGCCGTTCCGAAAGCAGCAATAATACCTTGTGTCACAAAAGTACGATGCCGTACTGCTATATCAATGTACGCAATAATAATAGCTACAGCAGAAACTACTGCGATAATTGTCAGTAATAATGGAGATGGTGTTAAACGATTTTTTATTTCGTTTCTGAGTTGAAGATATTCAAAACGTGTCATAGTTTTTTATTTTAGTAAGGTGAAATAATTTAATTATATTATATCACGTATATTAAAAAATGCAAGGAGGTGGATTCCTGAATCAAATTCAGGATGACACAGTACTAAGAACCACCTCGTTTTGATTACAAAACACTCCTCCTTAGTAAAGGAGGAGAAAAATACGATTCGGGCTTCATTCCTAATTCTTAATTCG
>CAYVZI010000005.1:5380-26300 GCA_964456475.1 uncultured Candidatus Saccharibacteria bacterium
AAAAGAAAAAACGCCTGTGGGGCGTTTTTTCTTTTAGCGTTTTGACCATTGTGGGCTCTTGCGGGCTTTCTTGAGACCGAACTTTCGGCGTTCTTTTGAACGAGGATCACGTTTGAGGTATCCTTCTTTTTTGAGCTTATCTTTTGAGTCGTCGAGCAATTCTGAGAAGAAGCGAGCGAGACCGTGACGGATAGCTTCTGCTTGTGAGTGGATTCCTCCACCTTGCACAACTACAGTGATTTCATATTTCTCATCCGGCTTCACAACTGTAGCAACATCAGTCACTACTTTCATGAGTGCAGGAGTCTTGAAATAATCCTTCACATCTTTGCCATTCACTGTAAAACTTGCCTTACTTGCTGGTGTCAAACGAACACGAGAAGTTGAAGTTTTGCGACGGCCGATTTTTTCTACGTATACTTTTTTGTCTGCCATATAATTATTTTGTTACCGTTAGCTTCTTCATAAGTTCCGGGCGAAGCTTGTTGCCTGGAAGCATGCCGTAGACCGCTCGGCGAAGCACTTCTTCAATTCCTTTCTTTTCCAATACCTGGGCAAGTGTTTCAAAACGAAGACCTCCTGGGTATCCTGAGTAAAGTGCAAATTTGACCGTATCGAGCTTGCGTGGATCAATCTTGATCTTGCCTGCATTTACAATCGTAACAGTACCACCAGTAATTGTATGGCGTTCGAATGTAGGTTCATCCTTTCCCATAAGCGCGATTGCTACTTGTGTAGCTACGCGACCTACAGTAACCCCTGATGCATCAATGACGGTATTCTTTATATTGTTAGTAGTTGGTTTAGCCATATAATTTATACAAATTCAATGATAGCCATTGCTGACGCATCACTCTTTCGAACTGGTAATCGAACGACACGAGTATATCCACCAGCACGTGTCTTATATTTCGGTGCGATTTCCTCAAAAAGCTTTTTGGTTTCAGTCTTGCGGTTGAGCAAGCGAGACACAGTCAAACGATGACTTGCAGTATCGCCCTTCTTTGCGAGAGTAACCATAGGCTCGATGATCTTGCGGAGCTCCTTTGCACGGGCTTCAGTTGTCGTGATTTTCTCATGACGAATAAGATCAAGCGCAAGGCCTTTCAAGAAAGTACGTCGTACTTTTTGTTCTCGTCCGAATTTTCTGTTTTTGTTTGCGTGTCTCATAAATTAGTTAGTAGAAAGTAGTAAGTAGATAGTAGAAAATACTAATACAAATTACTTCAATGTAATGCCGTGGTTTGATAAAATTCTCTTAATCTCTTGGATTCCTTTCTCTCCCATACCTTCCACTTCGAGCAGGTCCTCCTTTTTCTTTCGAGCAAGACCTCCGAGTGTTCGAATGCCGGCATCGGTGAGGGCATTCAAGGTTCGGGTTGAGAAATCAAGTGTATCAATGCGAGTCTTCAAAACCTCGCTCAGGTCGCTCTTATCTTCATCACCTGCAGAATCTGTCGTTTCAATCACATCTGCTTTTGGTGTTGTATGAGCAATAAGGGCATCTTCAGAAAATCCAAGGATTGCGCCGAGTTGTTCGATCATAATCTTGATTGAACTTTCGAGAGCAAAACGTGGAGAAATTGTTCCGTCTGTTTCGATGAGCATGCGGAGACGGTTGTGGTTTGTCTTGTCGCCAACGCGCATGTTCTCAACTTCGTAAGAAACTCGGCGGATAGGAGTAAAAATCGCATCAACTGCAATCATTCCAACTTCCATTTTTTCTTTTGAGTGAGCTTCGCGTGGAACAAATCCAAGACCGCGCTCTACAGTCATTTCGATTGAAATAGCAGCAGACTTGTCGGTAAGTTCTGCAATGTAGAGGTCAGGATTGAGAACTTCAAGCTGGCCAGAAACTTTGATGTCTCCCGCGGTGACAGTCTTTGCACCTTTTACAGAAAGAGTTGCAGTCTGAGGCTCGTCGGTAGACATTTGAAAACGGATCTTCTTCAAGTGAAGAAGAATAAGCACAACATCCTCTTTGACGCCTTCGATTGTCGAAAACTCATGAGGAACACCATCGATCTTTACCGATGTGATAGCTGCACCCGGAAGTGAAGAAAGCACAATTCGGCGCAATGAGTTGCCGAGAGTATGACCGTAGCCAGGAGAAAGGCCGTCGATTTCGTACACGCCCTTTTGTTCAGTCTCTGAAACAACGCGAGGCTTTGATGGGAGAATGATGTTGTGATCCGACATACTATATAAAAAATTAGATAATACTATTCGACTAAAAATAATTAACGAGAGTAATACTCAAGTACGACATTCAAATTGATCGCACCGCCCGTCTCGAGAACAGGATCGCCTTCCACTGTAGCGGTCATTTTCTCGACATCAAACTTCAGCCATTTAGGTACAGAATAATTTTGGAGCTTCTTTGCAAGCTCAGCAAACAAAACGCTCTTCTTTGACCCTTCGCGAACAGTGATAACATCACCTTTCTTTACAGCATATGATGGCACTGTTGTTCGCTTTCCATTTACAAGAAAATGTCCGTGTGAAGTCATCTGGCGTGCAAGTCGGCGTGTGTGTGCGATTCCAAGTCGGTATACCACATTATCGAGACGGCTTTCCAAAAGTCCAAAGAGTTTTTCGGCAGAGTTTCCACCTTTTGTCTCAGTTGCTTTTTTGACGTAGTTACCAAGCTGGCGCTCGATGATTCCGTATGAAAAACGAACACGCTGTTTCTCGATCAATTGAAGACCGAAATCAGAAAGAGGCTTTGGGCGCTTGTCACTTTTCTTACGAGCGTGACGTGCCTCAGAAAGCTGAAATTTCTGTGTCTGCGTCTTTTCAAAGACAGCAGGACCGAGACGACGAGCGATTTTGTATTTTGGGCCGAGTTTCATATAGTTAGAAAGTAGAAAATAGTAAGTAGAAAGTAATAATAAAAATTATACGCGACGTGGCTTCTTTGCCTTTGGACCATTGTGAGGAACTGGTGTAGCATCCTTGATTCCGGTAATTTCTATACCGTGTGAGATAAATCCACGAATTGCAGGCTCACGACCAGATCCAACGCCTTTGACAATAACATCAGCTTCCTTGATTCCAAGTGCAGCAACTTTTTCTCCTACCGTCTCTCCTACCTTTGAGGCAGCAAATGGTGTTCCCTTCTTTGCTCCTTTGAATCCAAGAGATCCAGAAGAAGACCAGAAAAGAGTATTCCCAGACTTGTCAGAAAAAACAACCTTTGTGTTGTTGAATGTAGCTTCAACGTGCAATGTGCCGTTGATGTGCTTCTTTTTTGGAACGCGAACAGGAGCTGGAGCTTGCGCCGCAACTTCTGCTTTTGTTTCGTCTGGAGTTGTTGTAGTTTTCTTTGCCATAATATAAGTTAAAAGTTTGTAAAGTTCTTAAAGTTTATAAAGTTAATGCGTTTGTATTTTTGTATTCTCAAACTTTACAAACTTAATAGACTTTATGAACTTGATGAACTAATTTTATGTCTTTTCGAGCTTGCGCTTTCCACTTCCCATCGTCTTTCGGACATTTCCTCGAACTGTTCGAGAGTTTGTCTTTGTACGTTGACCTTTTGTTGGGAGCTTTCGCATGTGGCGAGTACCGCGGTATGCCTTGATATCTTTCAAACGCTTTACGTTTGCAGAAACTTCGCGCTTCAGTGTACCTTCGGTCTTCAGTCCTTCGATGATCTTACGGATCGTGTTTTCCTGCTCCGCATCGATATCAGAAGGCTTCTGTTTTGGAGAGACGCCAGCTTCAGTGAGAATCTTTACTGCAGCTGAACGACCAATACCATAGATTTCGGTCAAACCGAATTCAAGTTGCTTGTTGTCTGGAATTGTAATACCTGAGATACGCATAGGATAAAATAATTAGGAATTAAAAATTAAGAATTAAGAATTTTTATTGCTTCTGTTTATGCTTTGGGTTGTCACAGATAATACGTAGGTGACGGTCACGACGGACCATCTTGCATTTTGCACACATTTTTTTGACTCGAGCTCGGACTTTCATTTTATGTGAGATAAATAATTAATAGTGTAGTAATAAGTGTTTGTATAAAATAAATTCTGACTTTTAGACAAAAAAATGTGAACAACTCAATATCCATAGAGCCGCTCGTCGCGATATGTCATTTTTATAGACGTCGAGTAATTCTTCCTCGTACTCCATCAGGAGCAAGAACAAGCTCTACTTTGTCCCCAACTAAAACCTTAATCCGATGTAGTCGCATCTTTCCACTCACATACGCAAGTGTAGTCATGCCGCTACCATCAGAAAGTTCCACCTTAAAGGTTAGGTTTGGAAGTGCATCTATGATCACCCCGGAAACTGGTTTTTCGTCTGTTTTTTCAACCATTGATTGGTGATTAGTAGACTAACAAATAATACTCCAAAGGTCAAGAGGAGGCAGGTGTGACTATCCTTATTTCACGACTATGTCAATCTTGGCTTGGTCTTTTGGGAAGGTACGTGCCCAAAATGGCTTCATGACAAGCTCGGCACGATCTACTCCAGTGATAGCGGCAATACGTGACTGAAACTCAGTTTTCTTTTGACCAGCAAGAACTTTTTTGACATCCTCTGTCTGTATTGTCCACAGAATTGAAACAGTTCCATCAAACGTGAATGTGAATGTAGAATCTGAACTTGGTATCAAGGTTCGAGCAGGAATAATTTTGACTGTTGAAAGTTTTGGAATGGAGACCGGCTCGTTGGCGTACTGACTGATTGTCTTTTGGGCAATCGCTTTTACTAATGTACTTTCTTTTAGAAGATACACCGTAAGTGTACCCGTCAAAGCAATCGGTACATCACTCGTTTTTGAAACAGGTACAACAACACTATCATTTGCAGAAAAGAGAGTGGCATCATCATAAAACAAATACCCATCAGGAACCTGCACTTTCGCTTTTGCAATCAATTTTGTCTTGAGCTTTTCTCGAAGTGTTCCAAGTGCTGCGTTTGCAGCATCTTGAGGGATACTGTAAACGGTACCAGAAACACCACCCGTCATTGCAGTTTTTGAGCGAGCATAAATCTTTGAAGCTTGAGCGGTTCCAGAAAGACCAGGAAGAGTGAAGTCGGTCATTTCGATATTGCCTGATTCACCAGGAACAGCTGCAGTCGCTGTCACAGATACTGACCCTGGGACAACAACACCGTTCTTTTTTGTATAGCCTGGAATTGTGACTGCTTTGTCAATGCGATAGACTAGACCCTTGCTTGTCGCCAAGCGAGTGCTTTTTACAAGCTTGTATGGTGCTGTTTGATACGCATTATAGAGAACCACTGTCCCAGTTGCAGGAGTGGATTGATTTTTGGACTCTGTACCTGGCAATTTGATTGACTCGTCTCCAGAAAGAGACATCACTGTGTACACGATTGCATCTCCACTTGTACTATCCTTTTCTGCTACAAAGGAATCTGTAGCATCAAAAACGACTGGTGCAGTCTTCGGAGTAATAGTGACAGTCGACCGCTCAAACAAGAAAGACAAAGAGAAAATAAATCCGACAACGCAAGCAACCGCAATATACCAAAGAGCATATCGTGAGGACTTCTTGGGTTCAGTTGGCACAAAAGGAACGGTGCGCGAATACTCAGGTGTTGGTGCAGACCGTTTTGATTCTTTTTCGATATGAATAGGAACAATCTCCTCGTCCGATTTCATTCGACGTGTTGAAGGCTTTATGTCTTGCAATTTGCTTCGTACCATATAAGTTAGAAAGTAGAAAATAGTTAGTAGAAAGTAGAAACTCAAATACAACTATATTCTTTTTACTGTTGCTAATGTTTCAATCATAGTGAATGGGTTGCGTTCGACAAACGGATCAAAAACAAGTAAATCATGGAAGAGTTCTGTATTTAATACTATCACTTTAAAATCTTTTTCGACACGTGTGTATTGGTGAAATTCTTCATGGCGTATATTGTCGATAAACCAGGGTGCGATATTGGTCCCCACAGAAAGTAAAATAGTATCCGGAATCGAGAGATCATTTGAGACTGAATAGAGTGCTTTTTGGAACGACTGCGACCAAGTACTCTTAACATCTTTCAAAATACTTTCACATTGGCTTCGAACCGTATCCTCGAGTTTGTTGTCGACATATAGTGTACAAATCGAAACAGCTTCAGCAGTACTTCGTCCAAGCCCAGAAGAAAGCTTACGTAAAACAAAATTGCATCCATGCGGAAACGAGACAGACTGAAAAATAGTGCCTTCGCGTACAAGGGTGACGTCGCTCACTTCTCCACCCACGTCTACAAGTACGTAACTATGTACATTCGAAAAAAAGTCTCGAGTTACCAAAAAAGATGCGAGGAGGAATGAAGAAAAAGTGATTGGCGCATGATAAGTCCGTTCAATAACAGATTCAAAAGCTTTGAGTATATGCAGAGGTGCAACAGAAATAAATATCGAGAGCTCAAGTTCACGAGTCGATATACCAATCGGATCAGTATGTGGATACTCATTGAGCTTCACTTGCATTATTTTGGAATCAATTGCACGGAGCTCATCGGCAGTACCTGCCTTTTGAGAAATTTGCTCTTCTTCAAATGCTTTGAGTTCGCGTGCAATCATGTCATCAATCAGAGCTTTCGTGACTACAAAAGAAGTGGGTCGAGACATTTTTGCTGAACGCACTTGCGATGCATACCAGGGGGAAGAAAAATAAACTGCCACTCTATCGGGCGGAGCGAGACGTGCTTCAGCAATAGTTTTGAGTGCCTTCTCGAGTGCGTTCAGTGTTTCTTTTTCAAATTGAGGGAGTGTAAGATCGGAAAGAATTGGAATATCAATAGAAGCCGATGCATGCATCGTGGTCTTGGTGCCATCACTCGAAACAAGAGTACCCATAATTGAGCCAGACCCAATATGGAGTACAAGTATACGTTCCTTTTTTTGCATCTTTCGGAAGAATGAAAACATGGTTACAGTATACAGTATGGGGAAAATTAAAAAAACCTATCCGTGTTATGGATAGGTTTTTCAAATAAATTTTTGTAGATTAGTTTCTTCTGATAGAAAGTAATGTGACAAGTAAGCAATAAATCATAGCATTAGTTGCCGGCAACCAATTCTGCACACTCCATTCATGCAATCCGACCAACGAAAGTCCACTAGATAGTGTAAATAAGATATATGCTTTTGTGGAAGTCGATTTTGGATCTTTATATGTATCAATAATCTGAGGTATTCCGGCTACATCCAAAGCAATAGCAGTAGCTATTGTTGAAAGATACGGTCCACCCACTAGATATGCGATGATGCAAATAAAAACCAGTCCAGCAACGAATGATTCAAACTTTCCCCATGAAAATTGTTTATACACAATAAGGAAAATTGTTACAACTAATGTCCCTATGGTAAATATCGAAAATAAAACAGGATTGCCATCTTGAACAATAATTGATCGCAACATAATTCCATCAAGCGTGAGCCATAGTATCCAGGTTGCGAAACTTTGTTTTACTTTTCCTTTTATTATTCCTATTATAAGGAGCAAATATGGCACTAGTCCTGTGAGAACGACAGCTAGTTTTATGGGAGTCATTTTTGTTTTGTTTAGTGAACACAAAAGACAAGAATCTTCTCTGTCCACCAAACAAAATGCATGTCAAAAAACCTAACTTAGGTTATTTATATTATAGCATATAATATGTTAGTTAGTCAAGTACGGCTTTGATTCGTCGCACACCTTGTGATGAAGCTTCTTCTTTTTGGAGTTTGAAGTGACCGAGATCGGAAGTGTTTTGCACATGCGGACCACCACAGAATTCTTTCGATACTGCGTTCCCTTCTTTGTCTTCGATGAAGTATACGGAAACGGTATCAGGATACTTCACGCCGAATTCCATTTCAGCACCGAGCTGTTCCGCATCGGCGCGAGGCATTTCGCGACGAACAACGTTCAACTTTTCTTCGATGCGTTTGTTTACAATATCTTCAACCTTCTTTTTCTCCTCGTCTGTCATCTTGCGGTCGAAAGCAAAGTCGATGCGAAGGCGCTCTTCGGTAATATTACTACCCCGTTGTTTTACTTCTTTCCCAAGTACTTCTTGAAGTGCAGAAAGGAGGAGATGGTGTGCAGTATGAAGTCGAATCGTTTTTTCGTTGTGATTAGCGAGTCCACCCTTAAACATTCCGGCGGATGCTGTTTGTGAAAGTTTCTGATGTTCGGCCATCTTTGTATGAAAATCTTCCAGGTCAACTTTGATTCCTTTTTCCTGAGCGAGTTCAAGTGTGAGCTCAATTGGAAAACCGAATGTAGTTGCGAGAATGAATGGATCCTCACCTTTTTCAAATTCTTTTATTCCATCTTCAACTGTTTTTTTGAATTTAATTATTTCGTCTGCTATCACTTTGATATTTTCCGGTGAAGAAACCTCGGGATACATAGTTTTGTATTTACCAACAAAAGCTTCGACTATCTCAATAGAGAGGTTTCCAGAAAATCCCAATTTCAGTGATCGAACAATCGCACGACGGAGAAGTCGACGAAGGATGTATCCACGATCTTTGTTTGAAGGCACAACACCGTCTGCAACCATAAAGAGTGATGTACGCAAATGATCTGCAACCACACGAGCATACGGTTCGTTGTAATTACTTGAACCATTTTTTATCATCATCATTACGTCTGACAAAATATCCGTATCATACGCAGTTTGTTTTCCCTGCATGACCGCAGTGATACGTTCAAGTCCGGCGCCGGTGTCCACATTTTTCTGTGCGAGCTTGCCGATTACCTTTCCATCTTTTTTTTCGTATTCCATGAACACATCGTTCCAGATTTCGATGACCGATTCTTCTTTTACTGCATTCAAAAACCCTTCTTTTGAAAGATTGCCGACTGTACCACTCATATCGTAGAACATCTCGCTGCATGGACCGCACGGGCCGTTGTCGCCAGGACTCCACCAGTTGTCTTCAGCCGGAAGCGCATAGATGCGATGTTCCGGGATTCCCATACTCATCCACAAATCTTTTGATTCCTGATCGTATGGTGCATTTTCATCACCTTCAAAAATAGTGAAGTACAGACGAGATACATCAAGCCCAAGTCCTTCTTCTTTTGAAGTAAGGAATTCATAACTCCATTTGATTGCGTCTTCTTTGAAATAGTTACCGAGTGACCAATTGCCAAGCATTTCAAAAAATGAAAAGTGACGATTGTCACCGATGTCATCAAGATCTCCAGTGCGGACGCATTTCTGCACATCGGCAATGCGAGTGCCTTGTGGGTGTTTTTGCCCAAGAAGATATGGCACAAGCGGTTGCATTCCAGCGGTATTGAAAAGCACTGATGGATCGTTCAGTGGGACGAGCGGGGCAGATGGAATAATCGCGTGACCGCGTTTTTCAAAAAAGGCTAGGAATCGTTTGCGAATTTCTTCGGATTGCATATGGACGAATACTAGCAAAATTAGGCAAAAAAAAGAAGTGTGGCCGACATACATCGACAACACTCCTTCTTGGATACTAGCCACACTTACTTTATTGTCTTTTACGACGAATCATTGAGGCAAATCTGGTTTTTGAGAGATACCTCGTTGAAATAATCCGTGGTCGCAGTGTGCGCACCACCCCTTTTGTTGAGTTGGGTAAAGCCATGAGGTGAATGTATTTGATTCTCGATAATCGTATACCTACCTCATAAAAAAATCAACCCAACGGGTTGATTTTTTTTATTGCATGAAATTTTTATGCTTTCGGTTCTTCTTTTTCATCCTTCCAAACAAACTTTTTTATATGATTTTCTACGTGCCATAGAATGATAAATACAAAAAGCGTTATGAGTGTTGCGAGAATTGCTGGGATATATAGTCCATACCCACAAGCCATGCCGATACCTGCCACAACCCAAAATCCAGAAGCGGTGGTGAGTCCTGCTACTTTTGAATCGCGGAAAATAATCATTCCGGCTCCCAAGAATCCAATTCCGGAAACAATCATTGAGGCTACTTGCATCGGATTGTCGACATTAAAACCTTCTGACGTGTACAAACGCAACATTGTGTCGCTAATAATAACAAAGAGAGCTGCTCCCATTGCAACGAGTGCGTAGGTACGCATACCGGCATCTTTGTGAGAAATAACACGCTCTGTTCCGATGAGTGCTCCACAAATCACCGCGGCACCGAGTTTATAAAAAATACTAAGAGCAATTGGATCTACAATAAGATTATCTATCATATAGATAAGTATAAAGTATCAAGTATCAGGTATCAAGCAAAAAAATACACAAGGAGGACATCCTTGTGTATCATTATATTCAATTCATATAAACTCTTCATTTAAGAAGGTATGACCTTTTTCCTCTATCGCTTTTTTAAAACCATAGAATATGTTTGACTGATCAAGATGCTGCAATCGGCATAAAATCTTCAAAAACCAGTCGCGTTCTTTCGTTTTCAATTCATTATTTGATATCATCTCCACGTCTGGATCAAGAAATATTTTTCTTAGTTGATCAAAATGCAGCGATTCATAAGGAATGAGATTTGATAAGTCATCATGCCGATAACAGTTATTCAGGAAATTGAGAACAAAATCCCAGCCGTATTCATTTTGAATAAGTTCGCGCAAGCAAAAGAATTCCTGTCTTCCGAGAATAAACGGTGATGCTTTTGAATAGTTCGCTTCGTGACCATCTCCATTGATTCCTGAGTCAAATACAGGTTGCCTTGTATAGACAAAGACATTATCTTTCGATGTATCATCTGCCCAGGTAATAGCTGTAGCAGTAACCCATTTAAATGGAGATATGAAATGCAACTTATCATGCATCACGTCAAGATCGCTTTTGCCAGTGAACACCATCACATCGTCGCCAGGTTTAAAACATGCACTATTGCGTAAAACAGGAAACACCGGCGCGTAGGCAAACCGTGGATCTTTTTTTGCTTGGTTTAACTGTGATTTCAAGCTAGACTCAAGAAACTTAAAGTTATCCTGACATAGCCTAAAATATCCCATTCTTGCTCCAAGTTCTAGAATCCGCAATGTGTCATCCCTATCGGTTTTCGAAAGCTGAAATTCACAATCTTCAATCTCAAGATGAAATTTATCGCCCTTGAAAGCCGGGTTGTTATACAGTTCACGAATAAGAGACAATGCGTTTCTGGTTCCAAATTTATGGAAAAAACCAAAGTCGACGCCTCGCAATCGAGGAAATAGATTTTGTAATCGAATTTCTACATTCTTTTTCATTGTTATTCGGTTTTAAAATCCTAGGACAGCCTGCCTAGACTCAGGTATTACTTTTCACAATATAATACTTTTTTATATATGTCAAAATATCCGTTTTCAACAGTGGTCACTGTTGAAAACGGATATTGGGTTAGAATACTATTCCACCACCAAAACAAGTATCACCATCATACAAAACGATTGATTGACCGGAAGCTACGACAATTGGTTTTTCAAATGCAATTACTGCTTTATCATTTTCAATCTTTTTAACTTCGCACGACAAAAGTTCTCCGTGATAGCGAATCTGTGCGGTATATTTTTTGCCAATTTTTGATATCTCATTCACCCAACTACAACGAGCAATCTCAATTTCCTTTTTGTCTCCTTGAATTTCTCGTTCTTTTTTATTTGAAACAGTAACCGTATTTTTTTCGATATCTTTTGCAACAATATAATACCGTTCATCGTTTGGGGTCTTCTTGGTAATCGTAAATCCGTGACGTTCGCCGAGAGTAAGGAACAACACGCCATCGTGATGACCTATGGCCTCCCCGTCTTCATTCAAAACTTCACCTCGCTTGCTTGGAATGTAATGTTCGAGAAATTGCTTCAAATCCAAGTCTCCAAGCATACACACTCCCTGACTATCTTTCTTTACTGCATTCGGTAGACCGAATTTTTCGGCAAGCTTTCGTACTTCAGTTTTATGTAAATGTCCGATTGGAAAAAGAATGTGTTCTAAATCTTCTTGTGTAAGTCGATAAAGGAAATACGCCTGATCTTTTGAAGTATCGTTGGCTTTCATTAATTTTCCATTTTTGATTTGTGCATAGTGTCCGGTCGCGACAAAATCCGCTCCGTGTTTCTTGGCAAAATCCCAAAACACACCAAACTTTATTTCGCGATTGCACATTACATCCGGATTTGGAGTTCGTCCCTTCTTGTATTCCTCAATCATATACTCAGCCACTTTCTCTTTGTAGATAGTTTCTGCGTCGCATTCAAGAAACGGGATATCGAGAAACGTAGCTACACGCATCGCATCAAGGCGGTCTTCACGAAATGAACACTCGATGAAATCGGGCTGCCAGGTACGTATAAAAACCCCGACTACGTTGTAGTCTTGCTGTTTGAGGAGTGCGGCAGTCACGGACGAATCAACTCCGCCAGACAGCCCGACAAATACAGTTGTACTCTTGTTTGATTTCATGGATTAATCTTGGGTCATTCTGAACTTGCGAATTAGTAAATTCGCTCTTGGAGCTTCAGAATCCAGCATCGTAGATCCTGAAATAAATTCAGGATGACCCGGACTCGGAAATACTACATTGTCATCAACTTTTTGAAAAGCTCGAAGTCGGCGCGAGCATCAGCGAGCGCCGAATGTGCATTCGTATTTGTGATACCAAAATGCTTGCATAATTCAGCAAGAGAATAGCGTCCAACATCCGGAGTGTTGTGTAGGACTGCGTATGCCATAGACACCGTATCGAGACGATGATAATGCATTGGATTTTCGATAGTAAATCTTGCAAGCGTTGCATCAATAAAAGCAGAATCAAATGCAACATTGTGCGCCACCATGATTCCACCCTCCGTTCGTGTTGCAAACTCTCTCATTGCGTCAATACACGGAATCGCATCTTTCCACCCAGTCACTGTGTATCCAGTCACACGAAGTGAATCCGGATTCGCCGTTGCAATATTTTCGGGAAGAATTTTTGTAGACCATTCTTCAATCAATTCAAATTGGGGCTGTTCACCTTTACCCCACGTTTGACGTACGCGAACAAGCGCGATTTCGATAATCTCGTGTTCGAGTGGATTTAATCCGGTCGTTTCGGTGTCGACAAAAATAAGGTCGTGAACTTTCATTCATATAGTATATAGTATTTGGTATACGGTATACAGTATGAATTCAAAAAGCCTGGATCCCGGATCAAGTCCGGTATGACACAAAAAAATAAGCCTTTTTGGCTTATTTTTTGATCGTTCGGAAATATTTTACCAATGAATCTGAGAATGCTTTCACTGATTCGTCGTCATAGAGCGAGAGTGTGAAGACTGGGTTTCCAGTTTTTTCAAATTCCTTCACCTTTTTGGCGATGATTTTTTCCTTATCTTTCTCAGGCAACACATCAGTCTTTGTGAGAAGAATTATTTCGTCCTTATCAGAGAGTCCCTCGCCTTTTTCGAATCCGAGATTCTTGTCATATTTTTTGAGTTCGGTACGGATTTCTTTGTACACTTTCATCATTCCTCCCGTGTTGTCGATTTCATTTTCAAACGACACGAGATGCACGAGCGCTTTTGTACGTTTGATGTGTTTGAGAAATCGAACACCAAGTCCTCGGCCTTCTGATGCACCTTCGATGAGTCCTGGAATGTCGGCAAGAATATATCCAAAGCAATCTCCGAGGTTTGGGTCGAGTGTGGTGAATGCATAGTCGCCCACTTTGGCCTTTGCATTCGTGACAACATTGAGGAGTGAAGATTTTCCCGCGTTTGGAAGTCCAATAAGACCAGCATCGGCAATGAGTTCAAGTTCGACAAAAAAGTCGGCTTCGTCACCAGCACGTCCTGGAGTCCATTCTTTTGGAGAAACATTGGTTGAGCTTTTGAAATGTTCATTTCCTTTTCCACCACCGCCTCCTTCGAGTACTTTGTATTTTTCACCTTCTTCGAGAAGTTGATATTTTTCTTCGGTTGATTTGTTTGTGACGACAGACCCGATTGGAAGTCGAATTATTTCATCCTCTCCGTTTGCTCCATGCAGACTGCGTGAGCCTCCTGGCTCTCCATCATGTGCAGCAAAATGATCGACGTGTCGGTACTGCGAAAGAAGCTGGTTGTCGCGAACCGCTTCAATATAGACGTCGCCTCCGCGACCCCCATTGCCTCCAGCTGGACCCCCCATCGGGATAAACTTCTCTCGGCGCCAACGGACTACTCCGTCACCACCCTTTCCAGCTTTTGCATGAAATTTTAGTTCGTCAATCAATGCCATGTGTTTAGAAAATAGATAATAGAAAGTAGAAAATAGTAAAAATCCAATGCAAATACAGCTTAGCAAATTTTTGCCATTTTTCCTAATTCGTGTTGGAAAATATACTTTTATGAATTATTTGAGATGGCAATCTTTGCCAGCGCGAGGGCGCCTTCTTTGGTTTTTGCGACGGCAAGAAATCGAGCACGATGACAAAATACTGCGTCGGCGACTCCAGTAATTTTTGCGAGGTCTTCGTCGCGAAGTCCAGCCCAAGATTCGGGTAACATTTTTTTATTTTCAAATGTGAATTTGCCAACAGGAATAGCATTAATTCCCCAACCTGCCGTGCCCCTGCGCGGAGATACGAGGAATAGTGGCTCAGGATATTTCAAGAGAGTCTCTTGCCAAGGACAATTTTCATCAAGAATAATCAAGCGCTTGTCGGAAGCGTCGGCGTAGGCTTTTTCTACAATACTTTCCGCACTCAAAAAATCTTGCTCAATTTTGATTTGGCGTAAGATTATTTTTTTTGCAAGCGCAACAAGATCAAGAAATGCTTCATCGTACTTTTCTTCGGACTCACACCATGTCGGTCGAGACATATACATGAATCCTTGGAGTGTGAATGGAGCGACATCACCCTTGAGTTCAAGAAGTGGATACGCATTGTCATCAGCATCGATTGGAGACACGAGCCGTGCATCTATCCGCGCAGCAATTTCCGGTGTGCCGGAAATTGCTGCGCCATATTCCTTCCACACCAAACCAAACGATGCATATGGAATTCCATTCGCTCTCTCGCCAGCACCTTCGCGCATATGGTGATCGAATCGCTTCTGTTCTGGGCTATATATTCCGCCTACATCAACAACAAAGTCGGCTTTGTTGATCACGGCTTCGTCTCGTGTGCGAACGATGCGCGATTTTGTATTCAAAAAAAGCTCAAGCGTGGCACATGCAAAAATATCATCGGCATGGAATTTGCCATCGTGGGTTGCAACTATAATTTGTTTTGAAAAAAGTCCCATATTATTTTTTTGCTTCTTCAACATCGATTTCCCACTCTTCAATAATCTCAATGATGAGATTGATGACCTTAAGCAATATCATGAATCCTACAATGAAGAGTAACACGATCAGGCTGAAGCTACGGAAGTTGTGACTGATGTTGAGTGCTGTGGTTGAAAAGAATAATCCAAGTCCAAACATGCCTCCAAACCAGATTACCGAGGAGACAAATTCTGCGATGCAAAATTTCTTGAAATCAACACCGACATATCCAGCAAAAATAAGCGTAGCATTATTTACTCCGTAAATACATTTTGAAATCACGAGCGACCAAAACGGCTGTTCACGGAAACGTGGTAGAAAGTAAAAGACTTTGCGTTCAAAATATTTGAGTATTGGACTATGAGGAAACTTTTTTCCAAGCCAGCTTCCGAGCTGATACCCGAGAAGTGTTTTTGCTGTTGCAGCTAGGACCACAACCCCGACGGTGGTAGGAAGCGATAACACTCCAAGATGAGTAAGCACTCCCGCCATAATGAGCGTAATTTCACCTTCCCAAAGCACACCGAGAAACAAAGCTCCGTATGCAACAGCGCCATGTGCGGTAACAAAAAGTGACAATGGAGTAAAGATGGATTTCATGTTGCAAAGGAAAAAATAAAAATGAAAGCGAAAAATTAATTTGTTCTGAATACTCGCTCAAGAATCCAGTTTACGATAGAAACGATAATTGCTGCGATTACTGCTCCACTGAATGACACAATAGTGAATCCTGGAATCACATCCGCGAGTAGCCAGAAAAATGCGCCATTGAGTACAATACCAAAAATACCAAGTGTAAGGATGTTGATCGGCAATGTAAGGAGTGAAATAATCGGCTTGATGACAAAATTTACGAACATAAGACATGCACCGACAACCAAAATAACGTATGTTGGGTTTGCCGAGACAGTATTCGGCATTATATATGTCGTGACATATATTGCTATTGAAAGAATGAGCCAGTGCCAAATGATTTTCATAGAGTTAGTAAGTAGTTAGTAGATAGTAATTAGTAGTAAAACACGATATTAGTTGGGGTTATTGATTTTATCGACAGGAAAATCGATACCTAGGTCTGTGCTTTTTTCGTTTTTCTTAAAATTGCCCAATATTCTTTCATAATGGCTTTCAAGGGTTTGTTCAAGCTTTTTGAATTCATCTTTTCTCTTGCGAAAATCTTCTGTGTGCATTTCTAACGCATCAAATTGTGCACTGTTACTTAAAGAACTTTCATTAATCAATTCTTGGTGCTTAAGCTCTTCAAATCTTTTATCCAATTGCTTCTGTTCACTATCAAGCGATTGCATTATTCTCTCCAAGGGCAGGTGAATTTTGTTTTCATAGAATGCTGGAGTAAGAATATCCTCTGGTAATTTACTCATATCACCCTCTATAAAAGCTTGGGCTATTTCTGAAAGACTTTCTATATCAGAGTTTATATCCTCCTTTTGAATAAAGTCATCTTTCCCAGTTTCCTTCGGATCGATTTTCTGAAAAACCTTGAGTGCATCTGCATCTTTGAAATACCCTACTGGAATTTTTTCCATTGCATCTCTCTGTTTTGTAAAAATTTCCTCAGGTATCTTTTCGCGCATATCTCTAAAAAAGACTATCGACGACTTCTTTTACATCCATACCGTCTGCCTTGCCCTTGAGGTCTTTCATTAGGGCTGACATAAGCATGCCTTTCTTCGTCGCATCGGTAATTCCGAGGTCAGCCTGCTTTGCAACGGCAAAAGTTTTGATTTCATCTTTGCTCATCATTGCCGGCAAAAAAGTTTCTATGACTGCAAGCTGAGCCTGTTCTTCGGAAACAAGATCCTCGCGTCCGCCTTTTGTATATTGTTCGATGGAATCCTTGCGTTGTTTTGAAAGACGTGTGATTACAGCAAGCGCCTCTTCATCATTGAGCCATTCTTGTGGTTTTTTTCCTTTGGCAACCAATTCGTTGGTAAAAGCCGCAACCATTCCACGATAAACTTCAAGTCGTACCGCGTCTTTTGCAAGCATTGCTTCCTTTATTTTCCCTTTGATTTCTTCATGTAGCATGTGCCGATTATACCACGAAGTGGTATAATCGGCACATGAAAATCATATTTTTTGATACTGAAACCACTGGCAATGAACCCAAAGATTATTTGTGCCAAATTGCTTGGAAAGAGCTAGGAAATTCAGAAATGCGTGCAGGACTTTTTAAGCCACCGTTCCCTATCCCAGCTGAAGCTTCGGCGGTGCATCACATCTCAAACAAAATGATTGCTGATAAACCAGCCTTCAAAGATTCACCTATGTGGAAGGAGGTCAAAGATCTTTTTGAAGACGACAACACGGTCGTTGTAGCTCATAATGCCAAGTTTGACCTCGGCATGCTCGAAAAAGAAGGCATCATACCAAAGCATGTTATCTGCACCCTTCGTGTCGCTCGTGCTATGGATCCTGAAAGTAAAATTCCAAAATACAACTTGCAGTACTTGCGATACTTTTTGGATTTGGAAGTAGACGAAGCTGCTGCGGCACATAGTGCTGATGGTGACGTGCTTGTGCTTGAAAAATTGTTTGAACGACTATATACACGCATGTCTGAGCAGAAAAATGGCGATGAACCAATAAAAGAAATGATCGAGATATCAAGTCTTCCATCCATCATCAAGACATTCAACTTCGGAAAATATAATGGCCAAAGCGTTGCCGATGTCGGAAAATCAGATTCGGGCTATCTCGAATGGCTTCTCAAATCAAAACTCGAAAATTCTCCAGATGACGAAGATTGGATTTTTACACTCAAAACATATTTGGGAAAATTAATATAAAAAGAAAAAGCGGGATTTCCCGCTTTTTTAGTTTAAAATATTTTTTTGATTAGATCATTGCCGACTCATTTGGAACAAGAATCTGAAACTCGCCATCGCACTGCCAAAATGTACCCACAGACTGATCACAAATAATTTGAACAAGAACATACCCAACCTTGTATTTTTCAGCTACCTGATTAACTTTATTTACAAAATTGATAAATGCGCCCTGTTTCCATTTTGAGCGATCTTTGTATTCTTCACTCGGAGCTGTTGCCTCATTACAATGACCCATAATTATTCCACCAAAACCATACAGTGTCATTTTACTGGCATGAACTTCCCTGCCTTCGACAATGTCAAATGTAGATGTTTCAAAATTTGGCTTAAGTAGAGTGTACAACCCTTGTGTACCCATACGAAATATTTTTACATTCATAGAATTTTTTCTTCACATTACATTTATGCAGTAAATCTGTCAATGAACGTGCTTGGTGCCGATATTGGAAAATCAGATTCGGGCTATCTCGAATGGCTTCTCAAATCAAAACTCGAAAATTCTCCAGATGACGAAGATTGGATCTTCACGCTCAAATCTTATTTGGGGAAATTAGTATAAAAAAAAGCGGAGTTAACCGCTTTTACCCTTAAAAAGTAATTGCAATGTGTTTTATTCGTAAATATACGCGTATTTCTTCCAGCGTATTTTCTCGAATCTCATCGTACCTATCGGCGAGTAAAACGGAAACGAGAATAATTCCCTCAATGCGAAACTCGTGATGTTCTTTCTTTTTCGTCATGCGAGATTTGATTTGTATACGAAAAGGATCATATCCTTTTATATCAATCCACGCATCGGTTTTTTCATGTAAATCCTCATGTAAAGTGGCCCTCCGTACTGCAATCGATATCCCATAAGAATGCCTGTCTTCCCAGGCTTTCAAGAAACGATTCTCGGCTTCACGACCTTGCTGTTGACCTACTCTCCCCCTCTCTTTTTGCTGCTCCTTGGAAATTATTTTTGCTTTTTGTTGTTGTACACCAACAATTTGAGCTGCCTGTCTTCGTATTCTTAAAATACCCGGCGGGAGAACTAATGTATGATATGCCATAGGAAGTGGTTTTGCGCAAATCATACCATAATGAGTAATAAATAAAAGTGTGATAAAATTCTTCTATGCAAACATCTCTACTTGTCATTATCGGGATTCTAATCATCGCTATTGTTGCGATTATTTTGCGGGGTAAAAAATCAGAAGTACCGGTAGTCCAAGACGACACCGCGCTCAAACTACTCCTCCAGCAAATGAACGAACTCACTCGCACCGTAGACCAGAAACTTGGCGACTCTGCGAAGGAAATGAATTCAGCCATGCGTCATCAGGCGAGCGAGTCAACCAAGATTATTCAGGAGGTTACGGAAAAACTTACACTGCTTGATGTGACCAACAAACAAGTCGTCGGATTTACCGAACAGCTTGAAGAATTGCAGGACATTTTGAAAAACCCAAAACAGCGCGGAATTCTCGGCGAATATTACCTCGACGCACTTCTTAAGAACGTGCTTCCTGTCGGCGGGTACCAGATGCAATTTGGATTCCCCGATGGCTCAATCGTCGATGCGGCAGTATTTGTCAAAGACAAGATTATTCCCGTGGATTCAAAATTCTCACTCGACAACTATAATCGTATGGCGGGAGAAAAAGATCCTATTCGTAAAGCTGAATACGCCAAGCAATTCGAAAACGATCTTAAGCTTCGCATTGTCGAAACATCAAAATATATCCAGCCAGAAAACGGCACGATGGACTTTGCATTTATGTTTATCCCGCACGAGGCAATCTATTATGATCTCCTTGTAAACAAAGTCGGTGAAGAAGAAAATCTGATCCAGCGTGCGGCGTCAAAATACAAAGTCATCATCGTCTCCCCTACGTCTTTCCTCGCATACTTGCAGACAGTCTTGCAAGGTCTTCGTGCACTCCAGATCGAGGAGACGGCCAAAGATATCATTAAGCGCGTGGGTGAACTCGGCAAACATTTGAAATCATTTGAGGAATATCATGCGAAGCTTGGTAACGCACTCGGCACAGCAGTGAATCACTTCAACGCAAGCAATAAAGAATTTAGAAAAGTAGACAAAGATGTGATGCGAATCACCGGCGAAGCACCAGAACTTGAGGCACTAACGCTCGAGAAACCGTTACTTGAGGAGTAGCTAATTCCCCTCCTGTAACCAGGAGGGGTGGACGGTACTCCGGACGGGGTGGTTCCTGTGAATTAAATGCGAAGAACCACCCCGTTTTGATTACAAACCACCCCTCCTTTGTAAAGGAGGGGAAAAATACACATTATGAAATTCATTATTTTTGTTTTGGTTCTCGCTGGTGTTGGATATTGGTATTACACTGCATATCCAAGTGATGTAAAAAAAGCGCGAGAGGCGGGTGAAATAGCCGTCGACAGTGGAACAATGGCGAGCCTTGAAGGCGCAGGTAAAGTTGCAAAAAACTATTTCCTAAAAAATACCAACTACGGAATCTCAGCAACCAAAAACATTTGCATGGATGTGACTTCAGAGAATGGATTCGGCGATGTGCTTTCTGGAATCAAAAAACTCGGCGGTACTGTGACTTGCACTGTCGACTCAAATTATCCGGCAAAGAGTTTTACGGTCACCATCCCCTCACTCACGAAAAAAGGTCAATACTACTGTACTGACGAAACGCAATTTGTAGGACTCATTCCGAGTATACAATCTGAACCGTTCTCAGCTGGAATGAAATGCATCTAGTACAAATTATCGAAACAAGTTTTTGAAAAAATTCCAAAAGCCTCCTTGTGTCTCTTCTTCCGTCGGGGGGGGCGGGGGGGGTGGGGGGCCATCCCCGCCGGGAATGTGTGGTGGGTGGGGGGGGG
>CAYVZI010000005.1:26310-74019 GCA_964456475.1 uncultured Candidatus Saccharibacteria bacterium
CCCCCTCTTTGTTTTTTTTTCCCGGGGGTTCTTGGGGGTTTTGGCAAACCCCCCCCGACTTTCGTATTGCGGTCTGCTTGGGCTCCCTGGTCGGTAATCACCACCACGTGCTCACCTTCTTTTACCACGGGGAACTGCTCGCGAAGAACGGCTTCTTGTCCTTCAGTAGAATTCAACGTTTCAATTTTTTTAGAAAGATCATCTTTTTTCTTTTGCAAAACTTCGGCCCGATTTTCGGCAAGTTTTCGTGATCGTGATGCTTCGAAGCTTTTGCTTATAAGCGAAACCAAGCCATACCCTACAAGCACAATAGCAACGAGAATGGCAATCGCCATACCGCGGGAAAATAAAATGCGTTTGAATAGATTGGGTTGTTTTGAATAAGACATGGGCAGGTTTTAGGGTTTAGGGTCTAGGGTCTAGAAAAATCAAGAGTCCAAAGACTGGAGTTGATAGTTTCTAATCACATGATACACTGTTTCTGCTGTTCCTATTGTATTACTATAACCTAGAACCTAGCAACTAGACCCTGAATTTTTATGTCTATATTTTCACGCAAACACAAGAAAAAAGTCGGTATCGCATGGGGCATCGTCTCCGTTCTCATCATCATCATGATGGTGGCGCTCTATATGCCGGGACTTTTTACTAATTAAGTAAAAAGAAACTCTAAATTCTAAACACTAAATTCTAAATGGATTCAGTGTTTTTTAGAGTTTAAATTTTAGAGCTTAGGGTTTATTTACTACTCCCCCTTCTGCATCATTTTGAGGAATACGTCGTGTGGGATGTTGACCTTTGCGTACTCGCGCTGACGAGCCTTACCTTTCTTCTGCTTTTCGAGCAGTTTCTTTTTGCGACTCACGTCTCCACCTCCCACCACTTTGGATCCGTGCATGAGCACGTCTTTGCGGAATGCTTTGATGGTCTTACTTGAGAGAATTTTGCCGAGCGCGATGCCTTGTACTTTCATTTCAAATTGCTGGCGTGGCAAAATCTTTTGGAGTTTCTCTGTAGCTTCATCAGCTTCTTCTTGTGCACGACGTCGTGCAATCACGCGAGTAAACGCCGGAACGATTTCATCAGCAAGCGCAATATCCATGCGGGTCACTGACGCAGGGCGAAGTCCGGCAATCGAGTATGTAATCGAAGCATATCCTGAAGTGAGACTCTTGAGCTCGTCAAAAAATCCACGCATCATTTCACGAAGCGGCATCATAACTGTGACAGCCGAACGCCCTTCTCCAAATGTATCTGTTATTCCGACTTCCCCTTCGTGTTCGTACAGAAAAGGCATCAGCACGCCGATATATCGCTCGGGTGTGATAATTCGCATTTCTGCCCAGGGTTCTTCTACTGACAAGATTTCTCCATCACTTGGAAACAGGTGCGGTGAATACACTGTCTCCAATCCACCGTTGCGTTTTGTGACCATATAGGTAATTGATGGCGTAGTCACGATGAGTTCTAGATTGTATTCACGACGAAGTCGCTCGGTGATGATTTCAAGATGAAGCATTCCAAGGAACCCTGCGCGATATCCACGACCGAGTGCACCACTTGATTCTTCTTCGAATGTGAATGCTGAGTCAGAAAGCTTGAGACGACTAAGTGCCATTTTGAGAGTCGGAAAATCATCTTGGCTTTCTGGATAGATCGAAGCCCAAACCACTGGCCGCGGATTCGCATATCCAGGAAGTGCAGGCAATGGGTTCTTCTCCATGGTGATAGTATCTCCCACTGATGCGATACCTGGCTGCTTTACGCCAGTAACAATGTAACCAATTTCTCCAGCATTCAATGAATCGCGCGCTTCTTCTCCTGGAGCAAAAATTCCCACTTCGAGCGCGATGAATTTTTCTTTGGCAATTGAAAAAAGGAGTTTGTCATTACGCCGTACTGAACCTTCGAAGATTCGAACATAGACAATAACTCCGCGATGGTCGTCATATTTAAAATCAAACACGAGTGCTTTGAGTCCTGGTTCTTCGGCACGGGCTGGAGGTGGAACTCGTTCAATGACCGCTTTGAGCAGTTCGGCTACACCTTGTCCCGTTTTTCCAGAAACTTCAAGAATCGTATCTGGATCAATATCAAGCAACGTTGCGATTTCAATTTTGACTTCATCCGGTCGAGCAAGTGGCGAATCAATCTTGGAAACTGCAGGTACTATAATAAGCCCCTCTGCACGAGCTGCTTCGAGAGTAGTGAGAGTTTGTGCTTGCACGCCTTGAGTCGAGTCTACGAGCAAAATTGAGCCTTCCACAGCCTTCAGTGCACGAGACACCTCATATGAAAAGTCGATGTGGCCTGGAGTGTCGATCAGATTCAACTGGTACGTTGAATCAAGTTCTAAATTTGAAGTTCTAAGTTCTAAAGGGCTCTTTAGAGTTTCGGATTTAGGATGTAGAGTTTTTACTCTGTGTTCCATGCGAACAGGCTGCATTTTGATCGTGATGCCACGCTCGCGTTCAAGCTCCATGTTGTCGAGCACCTGATCACGCATCTTACGCGCCTCGATAGTGCCCGTTACCTCAAGCATTCTATCGGCAAGCGTAGACTTGCCGTGGTCGATATGGGCGATGATTGAAAAGTTTCGAATATGCTTTAAATCCATAAGATACGGTCATACTAGCAGAAAAGCCTTGTTTTTAAAAATTATTTCTCCGGCTCGACGAAATCGACTTTCCAGAATTTTTTGCGGACTGCGCCAAGAAAATCAAAGAGTGATTCGCTCTTCATCGCATAAAGGAGAACGAATCCGGCAAGTACACCAACAACAGAAGCTATCGTGCCTTGGAAAAATACACCAATCGTCGTGTTCTGATCAAAGACATGAGAAAACAAATTGAGTGCTCCGTATGAAAAAATGCCCACTGCAAAAGCCGCCGAAATTCCTTCAAAAAAAGTTCGAGTCAAATTCCCTACTCCGGTAAGATATTGCTTGCGCAAATCAACCCAATTGAGCCAAGCATTGAGCAATGTGCCAATCGAGTATGCGAGAGGAAGCATTAACACTTCTGTGCCCGGAATATCTGGCACACGCATCACTGACTCAATAAAATAGCGGAACATTGGCACAGCATTAAATAGATAGAGTAGTCCCCAAGCGAGTGCCACAATCACAACCGAACAGAAAGCGTTGATAATGAGCGGGGTCTTGGTATTATGCGCCGAATAAAATGCGCGAACGGAAACAAGAATCATGTTTTGAGCAACAAGCCCAATCGTAAAGAGTGCAAATGCCGCCGCGGTGAGCTTTGTATCATTCCATGAAAAAGCTCCTGACCCGAGCGTAACACGGACTATCTGCGCTCGAACAACAATAAAAAGAGCTGAAAGCGGAAGCGACCAAAAAATAATTTGTTTGATTGCGGAAAGAATATTTTTCTGCCATTTTTCTTTGTCACCACTCGCAAATGCTTCCGCAAGGAGTGGGAACGACGCGACTGCATATGAAATCCCGATAATGCCGACCGGTACAGTTTCTAGATTAAGAGAAAAGTTAAAAATCGAAATTGACCCCGGAGAAAGCTTGGATGCCATTGCAAGAATCACAAGAAGCGCAATCGAATTCATTGAAAGCCCGAGCGTGCGCGGAAGAGAAAGTGATACTACCTGTCGAAGTGTTGAACGCTCAAGACGAGCTACGAGCTTAGGAGTGAATCCAGCTTTGATGATTGTCGGGATTTGGATAAGCAAATGAAGAAGTGCTCCGATCGCCACTCCGGCAGCAAGTCCATACACGCCATAGTGCGGATAAAGAAAATAGATCCCGAATACGATTCCAAGGTTATAAAAAATCGGTGAGAGAGAAAATACCACAAACTTGCGCATGAGTTGAGTGACCGTGCCGAGCATGTTTGAAAGACCCATAAATATTGGGGAAAGAAGCATGATGCGGCTTGCAGTGACCAATTGATCGAGTTGATCCGCATTAAATCCCGGCGCCGTCATACGCGCAAGATACGGCATAAAAAAGAAAACAATTATTGAAACGAGTGTGAGGAGAAGGAAAAATCCAGAGAGCACGTCATTGAAAAATTTGCGAGCGGATTCTTTACCAGAACCATTGATGTGCTCGATAAGAAATGGCATCAAAACTGTGATAGACGCAAGTGATGCAATCGAGAGATAGATGAAATCCGGAATACGGAATGCTGCGTAATAGACATCGAGCAACTGGCCGGGGCCGATCTGATGTGCGAGCATTCGATCGCGCCAAAGGCCGATGAGTTGTGAGGCGAGTGAAAAAACACCAAGCAAAATAGCCGCCTGGTGCATTCCACCTTCGTCTTCTCTACGATTGATTAATTTTAGGATTTTTTTGAACATTTTTAGAAATTACAAACACAGCGCATTTCATTGTTACTTCACTCGTTTGTTCCCGCAATGTACAGTCAGTACATTTTGGTCACAAGCCTCACTTGTGCCTCGAACTGCATCTGTTTTTGCGATTTCTATTATACAACGAAGTTGACTAGCTTATTCGGCACATAAATTACACGTTTCGGCTCTACTCCATTCAAATGAACCTGGATTTTTTCTGAAGTGCGAGCGAGCGATTCAATTTCAGACTGAGGCGTATTTTTTGGGACTACAAGTTCATCACGAGCTTTTCCATTCACTGAAATCGTAATCGTTACCGTATCTGATTCCAGTTTTACCGAATCAAATGTTGGCCACTCTGAATGATGAATGGAATTTGTCTCGCCAAGTTCGTGCCATAACTCTTCGGTCATGTGCGGCGCAAACGGTGCGAGGATTTGGAGGAATTTCTTGTAATCCGAAATTGAAACGGTCTCCATCTTTTCCATTTCGTTGATACAGATCATCATTGCTGAAACTGCAGTGTTGAATTTGAACCCTTCGATATCTTCTCCGATTTTTTTGATTGTTTGATTGAGTGTTCTTTCGAATTCAGGACTTTCAACTTTCGACTTTATAACTTTTGACTGCAATCTCCAGATTTTTTCCAAAAATCTGGAGGTGCCTACCAGGCCATTGGTATTCCAAAGCGCTGTATATTCAAATGGACCGATGAACATTTCGTATAAACGAAATGAGTCTGCACCAAAACGATCTACCATCTCATCAGGGTTTACAATATTACCCCAGCGTTTACTCATCTTACGTCCGTCGTTCGCCAAAATGAATCCAAGGAATTCAAGACGTGGAAATGGTTCTTCGGTTGTAACTACACCGATGTCAAAAAGGAATTTGTGCCAGAATCGCGCATAGATAAGATGTCGTGTTGCATGATCGCCTCCGACATATACATCGACGGGCATCCACTTTTTTTCTAAATCCGCATCAATCAATGCGTTGGAATTCTTTGGATCGATAAATCGCAAATAATACCAAGAACTCCCCGCCCATTGAGGCATTGTGTTGGTTTCGCGTTTTGCATCACCACCACATGTCGGACAGGCAACATTGACCCAGAGGGATATATCAGCAAGGGGACTCTCCCCGGTGCCTGTTGGCGCATAGTTTTCTACGTTTGGAAGTGTGACCGGCAAATCTTTTTCAGGCACAGGAACAACCCCACACTTTGGACAGTGAATAATAGGTATCGGCTCACCCCAGTAGCGCTGACGAGAGAAGACCCAGTCTTTGATACGATATTTCGTTACTATTTTTCCGCCGACTGATTCAGTAATTTTTTGTCGTGCTGTATCAGAATATATACCGTTGAATTTTTCGGAATCAATAAGAATTCCATCGCCGGTAAATATTTTGTCATCAAGCAAATAATCGTGCATGAATTTATGCTGCTCATCAGCAACATCGAAACGTGATTCATCAACAGCAACCCATTCAAAAGTAAATTTGCCTTTCTCGTGTTCGTCCAAAGATGGATCAGTCTGTTCATCATCGACAAGTTCAAAAAGCATTCCAACCGCTTCAGTCATGCGATACTTATTTTTGGCAGCTGAGTAATAATGATGAAAAACAGTTCCTGAAGTGTTTTTTAGTACAACATTCTTGTATCCTGTCTCCTCAAGTATCTCACGTCGAGCAGCAGCTTCGAGATTTTCTCCAGATTCAATCCCCCCACCGATAAACAACCGTCGGTCGCCATACTCCTTACCCCAGACAATCTTAAGAACTTTTTTTGTTTTTGGGTCCTGGACGATTACAACAACGCTCGGTCTAATTTCTTCATTTTCGTTTTTTATTCCTGTTTCTGGAGCAATCACATGCTTCATTGGCAAGTTGTATTTTTTTGCAAAAGCAAAATCGCGTTCGTCATGTGCAGGTACGGCCATTACTGCACCTGTTCCATAATTCGGCAACACGTAATCCGCCACCCAAACAGGCACTTCTTCGCCGTTGACTGGATTGATTGCAAAAATACCCTCGAGTTTTACTCCGGTCTTTTCTTTTCCAACTGCTATACGAGTGATATCGTCTTTGTTTTTCGCTTCTTCAATATATTTCTCAACATCACCTACATTTGAGATTTGTGATTTGAGACTTATGATGAGCGGATGTTCGGGTGCAAAGACAACATATGTCACACCAAAGAGAGTGTCTGCACGCGTAGTGAAGACGGTAATTTTTGCGTCACTCCCCTTAATAGCGAAATCAATCTCGGAACCTTCGGATTTTCCGATCCAGTGACGCTGGGCTTCTTTGACACCATCTGGCCATTTTGGAAGCTTGTCGAGGTCGGCAAGCATACGGTCTGCATAATCGGTAATTTTGAGTACCCATTGTCGCATCGGCTTTTGCTCCACCATCGTTCCGCAACGTTCACACGTGCCATCCGCTTCTACGTCTTCGTTTGCAAGACCGGTCTGACATGAAGGACACCAATTGATTGGCTCGTTTGATTCATACGCCAAACCTTTTTTGTACATCTGCAAAAAGATCCACTGCGTCCATTTGTAGAATGCCGGATCCGTGGTATCGATTTCTTTTGACCAATCATAATCAAGTCCTATGATCGAGAGCTGTTGCTTGAATCGAGCAACGTTTTCTTTTACTGCAACACTCGGATGCACTTTGTTTTTGATCGCGTAATTTTCTGCAGGCAAACCAAAAGCATCCCATCCCATCGGATGAAGCACTTCAAATCCTTGCATGCGCTTCATGCGAGAATAAATATCGGTGGCAATATATCCGCGCGGGTGTCCTACATGGAGACCTTCACCGGACGGATATGGAAACATGTCGAGAACATACTGCTTGGGCTTGTCAGAGCCTGTGTCAGTTTTGAATGTCTCGTTTTGTTCCCATTTTGACTGCCACTCTTTTTCAATTTTTCGATGATCGTATGGATTCATAGTCTATAACCACAGTGTGTCTACTGCATTTTCTTGTATGGTGGGTAAATATCTTTGTCGATTGTTCGTGTAAAGCATGTGCGTCCAGCTTCATGACTCCAAGATTCGTTCGCTCCGCCTCCATATGGATATGCTGGTTCAGTAGTGCTGTAATCTGTCGCTGGTATAGGCATAATTCCACCGCCACCCTTACTATACTCTTGCCAACCCTTTGGAATCGGGAGTGCGAAAGTAGCACAAAGCTCAAATGTAAGATTACCAGTCTTTTTGTATTCATAAACTACGCCTTTTTCAAACTCAGGATCAACTGGCACTGAATAACTAGAAATTGGGTTTGAAAGTTCGGCAAGTGTTTCTGGAAGTTTCTCTTTCTGTTGCCAGAAATTGATAACTTGGTACTGAATAGATTGCAGATCTTGCATACGGCGCTCATCAAGACGAAGCTTACGCTGAGTGAATGGGCTGCCCATAACAGCAAAACTCGTAACAATTGAAACAAGAACGATAACACAAGCGATACTTGCAGAAATAAGTCGCAGACCTTTTTTCATTTTTTCAGATTCTATCTCCTTGAAGTAGTGATAGCCTGCGAGTAGTGCTACAACAAGCACGGCGAGTACTTTCAAAATGAAGCGTGTGGTAATCTCGCCAGAAACAAAGTAGCGTACGAGTGTGACCAAATCAACAGCGACAACAACACTCGATAGGAAAATCACCAGGTAGAGCATCCATTTCTTTATGATCGCGTCTACTCGTCCAAGCCCTGATTCAACGAGTTTTGTCCAAGCACGAGAAAGAACAAGAAAAAGAGGAAATATAATGATGAGTGTTGCGAGTGCTGTTCGCATCCCTTCAAAGCTGTATGTGTTGTATCCGTATTGATACACGCCGTTTAGTGCATCAGGAAAATGCTTTTCGAGCGTTGCAAAAATAAGATTAAGAAGTGAAGTAACGGTTGCGATGAGCGCGACAAGTACTCCGAGCGAAATAAAGAAAAATTTTGGCGTCATTTTTTGTTCGGCATGTACGGCTGTGTTGGTGTTGTCCATGGTAGTACTTTTGAAAATAGGCTTATAATGCGATGCTTTTTTGTGGCATCTGTCGATACTCCATAGTATAATAAATACGGTATATATTCAACGCAGAATAAAAAAACACGATGGTACGAAAAAATAAGAAATTTTTCAAAGAAAAAAAACCGTATGTCGAGAATTTTTCGATAAAGGCGACGCGCTGGATCGGATCTCCAGCATCGCTTATTTTCCATACGGCGATATTCATTATATCGTTCTTTCTCTATTTCCTCGGAGTGCATTTTGAAACAATTTTGCTCGTACTCACGACCGTTGTATCACTCGAAGCAATCTATCTTTCGATTTTTATTCAAATGAGCGTCAATCGCCAAGCAAAACAACTTGAAGAAGTTTCTGAAGACGTAGAAGAGATTCAAGAGGATGTGGAGGAGATTCAAGAAGACATCGACGAAATTCAAGAAGACGTTGGAGAAATTCAGGAAGACGTGGATGAAATTCAGGAAGACGTGGAAGAAATTCAGGAAGAAGATATAAAAGAAACCAAACAAGAAATTCTCGAACGCGAAGTGCTGGAACGAATTGAATTTTCGCTAAAAGCATTAGGTGAAGAGATATCGGAAATGAAACGTCGAAACCAAAAATAAAAACCACAATATGTGGTTTTTATTTTTGGTTGTGTCGTTTTACATTTTATCTCGCGGGTGTGAGATAAAATGTAAAAAATTTATTTTCGCAGGACTACTGGTTCACCAGAGACCATTGAAACAATTGTCGATGGTTTTGCTCTTTTTTCGCCTTCGTCAACATAAAAATCAACGCTGTCGCCAAAATACTTTCGTGCTTCCACTATTGTGTATGCAGGCTCAAGTCCTTGTGGATTTGCAGATGGAGCAACGAGCGGTCCAGTTTTTTGTAAAAAAGTACGTACATTTTCATCACCCGGAACCCGAAAAGCAATCGACTGGGTTCCTCGATGTATATATGAAAATTCGTCCGACAAGCACGGCAAAATGACCGATACTGGGCCGGGCCATACTGAATCTAAGTATGAGAGCTGATCGGGCGCGAGATTGATTCCAAAAAAATTGAGATCAGAAACTTGTGAAATAAGGACAATGAACGGCTTATTGTCGTCTCGCCCTTTTACATCATAGATTCGCTCTACTGCTTTTTTTGAGAAAGCACTGCCCACTATTCCATAAAGTGTATCAGTCGGAAAAACGCCAACTCCGTCGTTTTTTAGAATGTCTATTACTTCATCGCTTTTCATAAAAAGCATAATAACACAAAAAAATCCCACAAATAACTTTCGTCATTTGTGGGCATAATTAATCACTTTCCCTTTGTCCATAGAGCTGGTCATTAATAAAGAGTATTGCTTTATCAATAGTCAGGTCCGAAAAATCACCATTGAGCGTAATATATTTCATAACCAATTTACTTTTGGGATCAAAGAAAAAATAAATTGATTCAACAACTGGCGGTCGTTCAGCTTTCAGAACGCAACACATACTTGTGTCAGCAGAGATCACAAAAATTAAATTGCCATCTCTTACATAATGGGAACCGTTTGGCCAAGTATGCTTAGCCGGTAAATTTTTCAATCCTGACAGGATTTTATAATATTGATTCAATTGATCCGTTGCTCCAATAATTTTAACATCTTCATTAATCCAGCTTGGGTTTGAAAAAGGAATTTTTGGAATAGGTTTTTTGAATTTGTCCCATTTGCCCACATTTGCCTTTTTGTCTAGCTGCTGTGATTGGGCTTGTATTTTTTCTGAAAAAATACAAGTGAAAACGACGATTAATATGTAAAATAGCTTCATGAGTTTTTTCTTTACCATACACATATATTGACAAAATGTCAAATATTGTTAATATGAAGAAAAATAATTAAAAAATGGAAGTAAACATACAAAATGCTCAACAGGCCGTAATCAAATTCTTTGGAGGAAGTTATCCTTCATATGAACCACTTTTCCCTCTCTGTCGATTCATAAATACTCACAGTTTATTAATGTGTGATTTGGGTCACATAGAGATTAACCAAAAACACAAAGGAACATTCGGTTTTATTGCAGCAGTTAATAAAGATGAATCAGAAATGATCATTTTTATTACCAACCGTGATTATCACCCGCAAGGTAATAATGGATTCGACGCAGCAAAAGACGAAATTAGTATGTTTTGCGTAAAAGACAATCTGATTTACGAATACAGAAATTCTAAAGGAAAAATTTGGGTGAGTGACTTTAATTCATATACAGGATTAAATATGATTACAGTAGCCAAAAAATTTCACGAGAATGTTATTGAATCTGATTTACACATCTCAAGTAATGAACTTATTTTTGATATTATAAATCACGAGAGAAAAAACAAATAGAATATATACTAATTTTTCCAAAAGCGTCGCAATAACTTGCTACGCTTTTTTATTTTACAGGCCTGGATCCTGAATCAAGTTCAGGATGACACAAAAAAATAATATCCAAATATATAACTTTCAGAGACGAGTGCAGTCCGCGACGCGAGCTCAACTTGCGACCAAGACGTACATGGGGTACGTTGCGGGAGCGAGTTGAGTGAAGCAACAATGGAATGCGCCGTATATGGAAGTTATATTTTAAATTCGATGACATCGCCGTCACGTACAATATAATCCTTCCCTTCCGTGCGGACTTTGCCTTTTGAGCGAGCTTCGCCGTATGAGCCGGCTTCAAGAAGATCTTTCCAGAATACTACTTCTGCGCGAATGAATTTGTCTTTGAAATCGGTGTGAATGGCCATACCTGCTACTGGTGCAGTACTTCCCTTCTTTATGGTCCAAGCACGAGTTTCTTCTACACCAGTTGTGAAGTACGTTTCAAGTCCGAGAAGTTTGTATGCCTTACCAATGAGTGCATCGATTCCATTTTCACCTCCACCCATTTCTACACGAAACATTTCTTTTTCTTCGCCTTCAAAATCTTTGAGTTCATCTTCGATTTTTGCATCAAGCACTACATACTCCGCGCCAGTTGAAATAATGTAGTCGCACAAATCTTTGAACAGTTCAGGATTCGATTCATCGAGATTTTTTGTACCAGCGCGCTTGTTGAGCCCATAGAGGATTGGTTTGATAGTAAGCAGATTGAGTTGTTGCATCTTCGGCAATTCTTTGTCGTCAAAAACAACAGTGTTAACCATTTTTTCTGCTTCACATGCGGCAATCACTTTCGCGAGGGCTACTTCTTCGATAATAGCTTCTTTGTCACCACGCTTGGCTTCACGAGATACATTTCCGAGACGCTTGGTAGCGGTTTCAAGATCGGCAAGAATAAGTTCCATATTGATGACACGAATATCGCGAAGTGGATCAATATCGCCATATACATGAAGCACATCATTACCACTACCACCTTTGAGCGGAAAGATTCTTACCATTTCAAAAATAGCATCCGTTTCGCGAATGTTTGCGAGGAATTTGTTTCCGAGCCCTTCACCCTTTGAAGCACCAGCAACAAGTCCGGCGATGTCTACGAATTCAATCACAGCTGGAATGGTACGGTTTGTTTTTGAAAATTCAGCGAGCTTGTAAAGGCGCTCGTCTGGTACACCAACAATACCCACTGATGGGTCGATGGTACAAAACGGATAGTTTTCTGCAGGTACGCCTTTTTTGGTGAGTGCGTTAAAAAGCGTCGACTTTCCGACGTTTGGCAGACCTACGATTCCAATAGATAATGACATAGAGAGATACTAGCAAAAATAATGCTATTTTCAAATATTTTTATGTATTGCATACAATTATATGTATACAAGTCCGACATCATCTTTGTGTGGTACTATCTATCCATGGAAACAACACATGATGAAGACGAGGAGGAAATTATTATAGTCAAAGACGCGCACGGAAATGTGCTTGCAAACGGCGACAGTGTAACACTTATCAAAGACCTTAAAGTTAAAGGAAGTTCCATTACAATTAAACAAGGCACTAAGGTTCAAAAAATTCGACTTACGGATGATCCTGAATTGATTGAATGTAATACAGACAAAGTAAAAGGACTTGTCCTTAGAACTGAGTTCATAAAGAAAGCATAAAAAATACCCGAGAAAACTCGGGTATTTTTTATGCTTTTTAATTGCCCATTCCCTGCATGAGTTCCATGAGTGGCATGAGTTCTTCGCGGTGCTTGGTTATCTGATCCTTGTACTTGGTCATGACCATCATCATCGCGTATTGTTCTGGCTTGCCAGACTTCTTGAGCTCTTCCATTTCTTTTTGAATATTCTCAAAAAGGGCTTTGACCTCTTTGTTGTCTTGAAGGACCTTGAGTTTGTCGGCAAATGCAGGATCATCGGCCATCTTATTGGCAATGAGTTCTGCTTGGTCTTTTGACACACCCTTGGCCTGTAATGTTTTCTTGATTAAAAATGATTTGATACCCATGTCGATGAGTATACTGTATACGGTATACAGTATCAAGTATAAAAATACATGCATTTTACGAGCTCCATACTGTATACCGTATACTAAATACTGTATACTAATACTCATGGAAACATATTCTGCGGAAAATCCACGTCGCATTCTGATACTCGGAGGCGGATTTGGTGGTATCAATACCGCTCTCAATCTTCTTAAACTTCGCATCCCACATACAAAAATTACGCTTGTTTCTGATAGTCATCATTTCAATTACACACCAGCACTGTATAAGCTTGCGACTGGCGCATCCCCTATAGAAACATGTATTCCACTTGGGGAAATTTTTGACCACACAAAGGTAGAAGTGATTGTGGATACTATCGTTGAAGGAAACCTCGCAGAAAAATTTGTACTTGGCGCTTCTGGATCACGCTATCGATACGATTTCCTTGTGCTTGCTCTCGGAGCAGAAACAACCTACTACGGAATTCCAGGGATTGCAGAAAATTCTTTTTCTCTTAAAACAGTAGAAACAGCACTTGCACTTAAACGACATATGCATTCGCTTTTTGCGGGAAGTAAAAATCTTACAAAAGGAGAACTGATGTCACAATTTCACTTTGTCATTGTGGGAGGTGGTCCCGCTGGTGTAGAGCTTTCGAGTGTAATTCGACATTATGCACGAGGTCTCGCGGAATACCACAACATTCCTGTCCATCTCGTAACGGTAACAATTCTTCAAGCCGGCCCTCGACTTCTCCCAACACTTACCGAAGAAGTATCTCGCCGAGCGACAAAAAAACTCGACGAGCTTGGCATAAACATCATTCTCAATCGACCAGTAACAAGTGAGGATACCGGAGGTGTATATTTGAAAGACATCAGATTTAACACAAAGACGATTGTTTGGACTGCAGGTGTGCGTGCGAGTCATATATATCAAAAAATATCAGGATTAACACTGGACAAGGGAGGACGTATTCTGGTGAATGAATTCATGCAGGTACAAGGCATAGATACTGTCTTTGCAATCGGTGACAGTGCAAGCACTCCGTACGCAGGAACAGCACAGACAGCAAACTATGATGGATCGTATATACCTAAAGCCATTCAAGCACTGATTTTGAAAAAAAAACCAGCAGCATACGCACCCAAAGTGAATCCGTATGTTATCCCTCTGGGAAATAACTGGGGAATCTTTACGTATAAAAATATTGTATTTTCGGGAAGAATATTTTATTGGCTTCGAGAATTGATTGATCTCAAATTCTTTCTTTCGATTTTGCCACTCGCGAAAGCCGTTGATGTATGGCGTGAGGGTGGAAGTATTTCGGAATCTTGCCCAACATGCGAACAGACTCAGGAAGGGTCTGGGTGTTAGGGTTTAGGGTTTAGAGTGAGACGGTGGATAGAAACCGTCGTCGCAAGACCTTGAGCATTCTGTACTCAGAAAGCGAAAGGTGTACAGGTTCTGTAAGAACTAGAAAATATAGTACGAAAAAATTAATCCTTGAGTTTCTTCAGAATTCTCGGTATCTGCGCGAAATCCTCTTTGAGGGTTTCGCGCATTCCACCGTTGTAAAGTGCTGAAGCCGGATGATACAATGGCAAAAAATATTCTGTATATATAAGAGGAATTTTTTTGTGGATGAGCGTACCATGCACATCACCGATTACATAATCGGGAAAAAAGTTGCGCATTGCATGACGACCAAGAAACACAATGAGTTTCGGTTTGATCAAATTAAGCTCATCTTCGAGCCACTGCCGGCAAACTTCTTTTTCTTCTGGCAACGGATCACGATTGTCTGGAGGGCGATACTTCACAATGTTCGTGATATACACATCTTCCCTTTTCAATTTGATACTTTCGAGCATTTCTGCCAAAAACTTTCCCGAAGCTCCTACAAACGGTTTCCCTAGTTTGTCTTCCATTTTTCCTGGTGCTTCACCGATAAAAACAATATCTGCATTCGATGAGCCATCACCAAAAACAGGCTGAGTTGCAGTCTTTTTGAGTTTGCAGGTATTTTCCTTCGCCCATTTTGTATTGAGAGCGTTTAGTTTTTCTGCCTTCGTCATACATGCAATATAACATTATTCATCTATGATGGTAATTTTGTCTGCGATGCTTTTTGTACTTTCTTCTCTATTGATTTCATTTTCAGAATCTCGTGTTTTTTCTGAAAATCCTCCGTATTTAAACAAGGCAATAATTGAAGCAATAATGATTCCTATCGTGACAAAAATATATGGCAAAGCTGAACGCTTTTTTGTATTAGATACATCTATCTCGTCCTGAAATGACCCTATGGCATTTGCAGAAAGTGCGTCACTAGCAATTTTGGGTGACGCAGTCTTGCTATCAGAGAGAACTGAAACAGAGTAATCTGCCACAATTGGTACAGTAGTATTTGCTTTTGCATACACAACAGCTGGTGCAGAAATTTCGACCTGAGACGGTGCAATCATGTCACCATATTTCATAAAGACAACTCCTGAAGGAAGTAGTAACTGTGGATTTATCACCGGGGTAACAAATTTTGTTATCTCGATTAGGAGGATAATTTTTGCACTCGATAATAAAATTGTACCTGAGGGAATGTGATATACCACATCACCACTTTGCAAACTCCAATCTGAAAGATCAGCTTCTCGGTCGCCGTTATTTTTTAGTTCAATCGAACCATTAGGCAATACTGACGAAATAACGACTCCAGCAACAGTGATATCAATCTTTGCACGCGCTGTAATCTCTGGTTTCTTGTCATATGGATTAGATTTGTACTCAAACGAAATTACATAGGTTCCAGGAAAATGATATATATGATCGAACGGCTCAGAATCTTTTGCATCATATGCAGTCCCATCACCAAACGCAGTATGAAATGAGCCGTGATATCTCTTCTCGCTGTCATATCCAAGAACATTTATAGAAAATGGTACAGAGACGCCGACACTCCCTACTTTCTGTATGGAAATATTCGCTTGCATATGTGGAGGAACAATCACTTTAGGTGTTGCTATCGTCGTCAAGATGGTAGTACTGCCACCTCCCCCCGACCCACTTCCACTTCCAGACCCACCCCCGCCAGTTGTCGTGGTTGTAGTATCAGTATCTGTATTTTCGGTTGTTGATGTATTTTCCGCTCCTGGGGTGGGCGCTGCTGCAATCCAAACCCCGGTAGCATTTTTTTGTTGAGAGTTGCCATCATTTGCTCCTCCGACAGTCGGATTGTATGTCACTTGATCGAGAACGACATCAGCGTCGTCGCGTATAACGAGCGTCTTCCCAGATGTCGCAGTGAGACCAGTCCAACTACCATCAAACACAAGTCCAGAGAACCCTGGATAATCTGCCTTGAATGCATCTACGTTTTGAACAATAACTGCATATCCTCCTCCCGGTACAGAACTTGACCCCACAGGAGCCAGTGAATGATGGGAACTTTCTGGTCCATCACTCTGAAATATATAGCCAGAAATATCGACGGATGCGGAACTAGAATTTTGAATTTCCACCCATTCACGATTCGCGTCGCCTCCCGAAGGATCAAACATAATCTCGGTAATTAAAAAACCGCCACTTGCGTAAGCAAATAGCGGAGAAAAAACAGTGACACTCAAAATACATAACCCCCGGAAGAACAATGTGCGAAGTCGTATGTTTTTCATATTCCCTGCGTACTATTGGTTAATAATTGGATTATTCACTGAGTACTTTTCGAAGAACGTCTTCGGGTACTTCGCGAATTTTTTTTGGTTTTGGGTCTTCTTCCCTCAACGTTTCTTTGGGAGCGTCGGGCAATCCGACAGTGTCGGGTTTAGGCTCGTTTGGTTTTTCTTCTTTTTCTATTTGTTCTTTGTTTTTTGATCCTTGTTCATTATGTATTCTCTGTGCTTTTGCAATCGCTGCGGCAAGCGAATTGACGTGCTCATCAGAAGCAGTCTTTGTTTGCATTTTTATTCCTGAATGTATTTCGGAATTTTTGAGTGAGGCGAGTGATATTGTCTTCTTTTCCTCAACGGGTGTTGCGACCGGAGTTTCAACTTTCGGTTTAACCTCATTTTTTGTAATGGTATCACCGAGTGCTTGCTTCAAAAGATCTTGCAGTCCCACATGATCAGGGCCTTTTTTGATTTCTCGCTCGGGTGCAGGTCGAGAAACAATTTTCGGACTCGCCTGGGTGGTAACTGAGCGTGATACTTCAGTAGGTTTTGCCACAGGGTCAACACTTGGTGTTGAAATCGGTTTCTGTGGAACTGGAGCGGGTTTTGTAATCGGAGCAGGAGCTTTCTGTATTGTTGGAATACTTCGTGCTGGTCGAGAAAGTGTTGGTGATACAGGCTTGTTCGGAATAGTAGCTGATACAGGTGAAGGTGTAGAGACGGAGACAACCGGTGGCACTGGTGCGGGATTTACCATAGCCGGACGAGCAACTGGAACTTCCTTTTTTTCTGGAGTGAATTCAATACCCAAATTCGCAAGTGGTGCGAATGATTGGGGTTCAAGGGCGCGAGCACGCGTCGTACCTTTGACCGGCTTCAATTCACCAGACTTAATCTTGGCGATACAATCCTTACAATAGATAGGGCGTCCTGCTTCCGGTTCGAATGGCACGGTGGTTTCCTTTCCACACGCCGAACAGACAGCTTTGAACTTTCCTTCGCCTTCAGTATTGCCGCTTGGTCCACCACTCACCATTCCACTCCATTCGCTAATATCTCGCTCGACGTCTTCACGTGAACGAGCATATAATTTTCGAGATGATTCAATAATTTGTTCTGATACATCACTATCTGCTGGAGTCTTGAAAGGAGGAAGCGTCTTGGCAGAAAACGGGCGTGATGTGATACCGTCCACCATGAGCTTCAAATAAATGGTGTAGTTCGGCAAATTGACCAAATCCTGAATCAAAAATTCTGGCTCGACTTCGGGCTCAAGGAATTCGGCATCAGCCGCACCCACGCGGAAAATAATCATCGTTCCAACGTTTCCAAACACAGCATCACGCACTGCCATCGAATCCTTGGTCACAAGCTGGGCGATGTATTGGTGTGCAAGTGTGAGATTGAGACGGTATTTTCGAGCCTCAGAAAGAATTGAAGCAAATGAATCCGTCACGAAGTTTTGGAATTCGTCGACATACATATAGAAGTCCTTACGCTCATCTTCCGGGATACGCACGCGTTCCATCGCGGCAAGCTGAATCTTGGTGATGAGCATTCCACCAAGAAGGGCCGAATTGTCTTCGCCGATGCGTCCTTTGGAAACGTTGACCAAGAAGATCTTGCCGGTGTTCATCATATCGAAGATGTCGATGGTTGATTTTGCCTGACCAACAACATTACGCACCATCGACGATGAAAGAAATTGTCCCACTTTGTTTTGGATCGGCGCGATCGCCTCGTTACGGTATTGGTCGCGCCATGCTTCGTATTCATGCACCCAAAAAGCCTTGATGACTGGATCCTTCAAGTTGTTCACCACAAGCTGACGGTAGTCTTTGTCGACAAGAAGACGCGGGATTCCAAGGAGTGTTGATCCAGGAGTATCAGAAAGCGCCAGAATCGCATTGTTCAAAATGTATTCCATACGAGCACTCCATGCATTGGCCCAAATCTTGGTGAAGATTCCCATGAGTCCCGATGCCACAAGATGCTTGTATTTGGGATCATCAATCTGCAGCACATTGAATCCAATGTGATAGTCAGTATCAGCAGGATTGAAGTACACCACATCTTTGACGCGGTGTGGCGGAATCGAAGCTAAAATGTTTTCGACAAGTTCACCGTGCGGATCAACGACGCAGACTCCCTCTCCATTCCAAATATTTTGCACAATCATTCCTTCTAGCAATGTTGATTTACCGGTTCCTGACTTTCCAAGCACATAGATATGCTGACGACGATCTTTGCGCTTTATGCCGAAGACCTGTTCTTGATTGCGAAAATTCGTTTTCGCAAGGTACGTGATTTCTTTATTAAAAGCAACTCCATCAGGGAGAAAATCCATATGAGATAAGTATACGGTATACGGTATACGGTATCAAGTATACATACACGACTTTATAAATAAAAAATGACCCATACTTTCATATGAGCCATTAGATTCGATAGACACTACTTTGATGTAATAATTTTAGGGTTTTCATTTACAATCGATATTTCAAACACCTCTGATTTATCACTCTCAACATGAATCCAACCTGCCTTAATTCCAAGCGCAACGGCTTTCACAGCCTCGGATCTTGAGAATCCCCTGTTTTGAACAAGATTTGCAATATGATCTTCCTTTGTCCGAAGTGAAAAAAGATAGGCTTTCATGAAGACACTGTCTTTTTCCCCAAAACCTAACTGTCTCAATCGAGCTTGAATACTCAAAAATGTATGTCTTACATTCTTGTTCCTCTCGCTTAGGGGAAATTCAGTATTAATTTTGGTAGCAGTCCAGCGTAGAATATCCTTTACCTTTAGCTGAAAGGGGTCATTATGATTCCTTTCAGCTCCAAACGTTGCACTTGATATCTGCCGAAAGGGGTCACAGTTGGGCTTTACGTCAGTAATCTTACATACGGGCATTTCAACAAGAATCTTTTTTCCTAATAATTTATAATCAGGAACATAACCTTTGTTTGTCTTAATATTAGGAAGAAGCATAATCCACTCCTTAGAAGTGAATCCTTTCATAATCAAAAAATCTTTGAGCTTTATCCAACTAGCGCTTTCTTTTGCAAAACCGTACGAAATATAATTATTTACTTCGTCGTTACGCCAGCAAGTAAAGCGTTCTCCATTTACTTTCATAAAGGGATTAAGTGCAATAAATTCTTTCAAAGTAATAACCTGGTCTTGTGTCATTTTCTTTGGACGAAAAAACCAGCTATTAAATACTCCACCTAAACCAAGTTCGTTCATTGGTGTGTTCAGTAATGCTTTAAGATTCATTTTATATTGTTTAGCGGTGAAAAAATATTTTAAAAGATTGTTTAATTAAATATTATTATACACTTATTTATATATTAAGTCAATAGTAGTGCATAGATCCTGAATCAGTAGCCTCCAAGAGGTGATTCTGCTGAATCAAGGATGACCCGGGGATTTTGTTTGTATATCTATTTGATATCGTATTTTTCGTGAGAAGAATCGAGAATTTTTTGTTTTGAACTGGGATTGGGTGAAGGGAGAACTTTGAGTGTCTCTGCAGAAAATGGATCGTTGGATTCCCCATCGATTGTGGTCTTGATATAGAATTCTCCAATGCCGAGGTTGATCATGTCTTTGATATCAAAAATTGGGGCAAATTCTGGCTTGAGCACTGTTGCATCTTCCCCGCCCACACGAAAAATAATAAGCGTACCCGCATTGCCGAGGACGGCATGTTCAATTTTTTTTGAAAACTGCCCGATGTATTGATTTGTAAGCGTGACATTAATCGCGTATTTTCGTGCCGAAGTCAAAAAACTCTCAAACGAATCGGTGATGATTTTGTGAAATTCATCGATGTAGAGATAAAAATCCTGTGGGGTATTTTTTCCAGCACGGGCTCGATGCATTCCGGCTTCTTTGATTTTGGTGAGAATAATTGATCCGAGAAAACTTGCGTTCTCTTCACCAATGCGTTCTTGAGCCAGGTTTACTAACACGATTTTCTTTTCGTCCATGAGTTTGCAAAAATCAATCTTGTTGTCGTTCTGACTAAACATGGCGCGGAGGCCTGCATTGGAGAAAAATTGCGAAAGTTTGTTGATGATTGGAATGACGGCATCAGTATTGAATCTTTCAGACCATTCAGCAAATTCACTCTCCCAAAATTTTCGAACCATTCCATCTGAACTTGCTTCGATAACCTTTGCTCGGTAGTCGAAATCTGTGAGCATAAGTATGAGTCCTTCAATCGTCGCGTCCTTGTAATCAAGAAGTGCAAGGAGTGCAAAACGAAGCACATGCTCAAGACGCGGAGTCCAATTGGATCCGAATTGCAACTGCATCAATTCGATAAAACTTTGAGTGAATTGATGTTTGAACTCAGGGTCTACTTTATAAATCGGATTGAAAACAATCGGTGAATCAGTATCTGTAGGATCAATAACGCAGACATCATTGATTCGGTTTGTTGGGATAAAATCAAGTAAGTCGTTGATGAGTTCGCCGTGTGGATCTATAACACAGACGCCGTAGCCATAGGCAATATCTTGGCGAATACATAATTCAAGAAGTTTTGTCTTGCCAACGCCAGCTTTGCCAAGAATATACGTGTGACGCTTGCGGTCGACACGTTTGATACCGAAGATGAATTTCTTTTCTTCGAGTGCAGCAACATAATTGGTACGTCCAATGAACGAGACTTCTGATTGTTGAACAGCGCCATAGACCGGCAGGTCGGATGGCGGCGGAGCGTATTTGATGATTTGGATTTTGTTGGCGCGCATGAGAATAGAAATTAGGCCCTAGATCATTAGGCTCTAGGAAATACAATACAAGTATAGCAAATGCGAGCTTTTTCTAATACTGTCTTTGACTTGCTAAAAAGATGGTTGTACTATTCTTGTAAATACAAAACGTACGCATATGAAAACAACGATAATTCTGTTGGTTGCTGTATCGATTTTCTTCACACCGACGAACGCTCAGCCCGAAGACAGCGCAAGCTACACAAAAATTCGTTTAAAAAATGCAGATGGTACTCCTTCGCGTTTTTTAATTGGTCGTATTGAAAATCACTATGAAAGAAAGCTGAAGATGATCGAGTATCATCATGATGGCATGCCTTTCATGCAATTCCCGGGATTGACCTATGCAGACCTTGTCGAGGAACCTACTGAAACCCTCATCTTTCCGAATGTACTTCGAATAGAATTCAAAACAAAAGAACGAACAAACCGATACAATAGAACATACTATTTTTTGTTCGATAAAAATCGATTTGGTTTGGATAGCAAAAAATCTAATCCGTAAGTACAATCCTCCCTCTCGTGCAATACAGCACCGAGAGGGTTTTTTATTGTATATTTGCTAGGGTTTTGTGTACTTGACTTTTTTATACAAAGGTGATATAATATAAAAAAATTAACGCTCATGTACAAATTTATGATTACTGACAAAGGCAGGCTCCTTGTCAGAATAAACGAAAATTATGGCTGTTACACAGAAGCCGATGGGTCATTTTTGCGCTCAGTTCCCGATATTCAAACAGAATGGGAATGGGCTAAAGAGAAATTCAAGAACAAAGAGGAAAACAGTCTCTCGAATAAGATGGAGGAAAGCCTCACAAAACAACTTCAGTATGTTGCAGAATATAAAAATTCTCTGCAACTAAATTAAAATAATTTAAAAATAGTAAAATGCCGGAATATACGTTCCGGCATTTTTTATTTTCCTAAACCTGGATTCCGGATCAAGTCCGGAATGACATAAATGCTAATACCCCATCGCTTTTGCGATGCGTTCGAGGGCCACGATGAATGCGGCACGACGAAGGTCGGTTTTTGTGGAGACAGATTTTTCGTAGATTGCCACTGCTTCAACATCAAGAATTTCTTTCAATTTCTTATTTACATCTTCTTCACTCCAGTGTTCCCCTTTCAAATTCTGTTCCCATTCGAATGTTGAAACAGTCACACCTCCAGAATTGGCAAGAATGTCTGGAACAACTGGAATTCCGCGATCAAAGAGCGCTTCATCAGCTTCTGGAGTGATTGGACCGTTGGCGAGCTCGAGAATGAACTTGGCTTTGATATTGCCGGCGTTTGATGCGGTGATTTGATTTTCGAGAGCTGCAGGAATGAGTACGTCGCATGGAAGTTCGAGGAGTTCGGCGTTGGTAATCGAGCGCGAGCCGGCGAAGCCTGCAAGCGCGCCAGTTTCCTTTTTCCAAGCTTCGAGTGCTTTGATATCGAGACCAGCTTCGTTGACTACGCCACCTTTTGAATCACTCATGGCAATAATCTTGTATCCGTGTGCAAGAAAAATTTCTGCGGCGTTGCCTCCCACGTTTCCGAATCCTTGAATCACGACACTCGCACCGTCCTGGACGGCGTATTTTGAACGAAGCACGTCGAATACATAATATCCTCCGAGACCTGTCGCTGCACCACGTCCTTCTGACCCGCCTGCGTTGAGCGGTTTGCCGGTAAATGTCGCAAGTGTTGTCTCACCAGAGATCTTCATATACTCGTCATTCATCCATGCCATGATTTCTGGAGTGGTGTTCACATCTGGAGCTGGTACATCTTTTTTTGGTCCGAGAATATCTGCCATACCGCGCGCCCAGCCACGAGAGAGCTTTTCGAGTTCTGTTTTTGAAAGTGTCTTTGGGTCAACAGTCACGCCACCCTTGCCTCCACCCATCGGAATATTGGCAACAGCACATTTGAGCGCCATCCAAAATGCGAGTGCTTTGACCTCGTTGATATCAGTATCGTGATGGAAACGAATGCCACCTTTGTATGGACCACGCGCGTTGTTGTGCTCCACGCGATAGCCTTCAAACACCTGGACTGTTCCGTTGTCCATCGTTACCGGAATTGAAATACGGACTTCTCTGTTTGGTGCAGAGATTTGTTTTATAAAAGCTTCAGGAAATGGCTGAACTTTGTTTGCACGGTCGAGCTGCATCAATGCGTTTTGGAATGGATTCATAAAAATAGGGTCTAGGGTTTAGGGTCTAGGTTCTAGAGAACCCGAAATTAATAATTTTTTAACAACGAAAACTATTATACACCTCCTTGGAGGTGGTACAAAAATTATTTCTGTGGACGCTCGAATTCTCTATTTTCAAGCAAAAGTGCCCCGAGAATACCCACAAGGATTATTAATCCGTACAAACCAATGATATGTGTATATGAAAATGGTAACGAATCCATAACTCCCAGAGTACAGACAGAGAGCCAGGAAATTACAGAAATTGCTCCCCCAGCAAATGAAATTTTGCGAGCGAGTGATTCACGTTTTGCAGTAAAAAATCCTGGGCGAAGCAAGTGCTTCCATGCATACGAATTGAGCAAATATCCATTCGCCAAAAGAACGCCGAGAATCGTCATCTTCGCAAGAAACTTTGCTGAAGCGAGATATTTTTCGATGTCGCTCAAAAAAATTGCAATACCAGAAAGTGATATGACAATGAGGCTTATCCAAACAACTTTGGATAAAATTTCCAAGGTCTTTTGTTCTGTTTTGTTAATCTGTCTATCCTTCGCATAAAAATTGAATAGAATATCCGACAAAAGAGCCGAACCCATTCCACCAACGACAGCTAGGACATGAAGTATGGTTGCAGGTGTTTTTATAATTGAGAATAATTCGAGTGTTTCCATTGTGTAATTCTACCTAAGACTCATGACCATTTACCACTGAGAGTATACAAGATATTGCAAAAATTAATAAATTCGGCTAGAATACCCCTGTTATCAAAGGGCCCTTAGCTCATCCGGTAGAGCGCCTCATTTGCAATGAGGAGGTGAGCGGTTCGAGACCGCTAGGGTCCACAAATACGTTTGTACTAAAAGGTGGAATAGAAAAATGAGATAAAAAAATCACTGCCGACAACCACCTCTTGTGGTAAACAGGTAGTGGCTTTATTCTTATACTTTTCAAGGAAATTGAATAGCCGACTGCCTCTTTACCTGCAGTAAATAGGTCGGCGGCTTCAAATATTTACTCTATTAAGAGATTCAGCAGCGATATTCATTCAAATGGACATTGATATTTTGTGTGAACGATTTTGTGAGTACTCATCCTCTATTCGTGGTCAATCGAATGCCACAATCAAAAGATATCGTTATGTTATCGGCTGTTTCAGTCAGTTTATGGGTGTAACCGAAATCAGTCAGGTTACCGATGAAAAAGTTCGAGACCTTTTTTACTATGGTCGAATCCAAAGAAAGTGGAGTGTGAACACATACCTTGTGTACCATGTTTCCCTTCTTGTATTTTTCCGTTGGTGTATGAAATATGAGTACATGACAAAGAATCCAATCGAGAATATTGAAAAACCTCGATTGGAAAAGAGGCTACCAAGAAAACTAACCAAGCAAGATTCATTACGGTTGCTTGAGGTTATCTATAATTATCCATATAAATACAAATTCTTGAGATTTCGCAATCATGCCCTATTTTCGATGTTCATCTTTGCCGGTTTAAGACGACAAGAAATCTTGAGTCTGAAATATTCTGACATAGACATAGTCAACTTTACGATTTTTGTAAAACAAGGAAAAGGAAACAAAGATCGAATTGTTCCAATGAGCTATACACTAGCTCAGAGTTTAAAAAGATACATTAGTGAAAGAAAACGGTTGAATAAGACCTGCCCAGAATTCTTTGTCTCCCTAAACCGAAATGTTGGATACACGGCAAACGGATTGAGAGTTCTCGTAAAACAACTCAATGAGGCATCCGGAATTAAATTCACTCCACACAAACTGAGGCATACTTTCGCAACACTCATGCTTGAAGGAGGTTGCGACATTTTTAGCCTATCCAAGATGATGGGTCATAGTGATATAAAGACTACGACAATTTACCTTGCAGCAAGTGCAGAGCATTTGCGTTCGCAAATGACGAAACATCCACTGAATGACTTAAAATAACAAGATTTTGAAGGGCACTCCAACACAACCTAAAGATCTAAACTCTAGCAGTTATCCAATTCCAAATATGTGGACTCATCCATCCATGAGTGCCCCTAGTTATCGGAGTAATAAAAAGTCTATCAGTTCTATCCATATGAGAGGCAAGATGATTATAAATTTGACTTGCAGTCCAACTTGTAGAAACAAACCATACGGTATGTAAAAAATTATCTTTTATGTAGTCATATTGCTGAAGTGCAGAATACAAACTTTGATAATTTTTACCTGGTCTATTCAATTGGTATGTTATGAGATAAACCATATTTTTATTTTAATCCTCTTAAGCACTCAATGAGTTCATAAACCCTTGTAGAGGGAACTCTTTTGTCAAAAGATGCTTCTCCCAACTTGTCATGTTGTTTCTCAAGATTTTTTGCATTTCGAATAGCATCAGATTCTTTCGATTTAAGTAAGCTGTATATATCAATATTCTTTTCATACTTCTTCCCTATATGACTTGTGATTTTAGCAGCAAACTTGTCTCTTCCTAAAGACGATTGGAGAAATTCAAAATGAAGAATAAACCACAATTCAAAACTTTCATTTGAATACGCGACTTTAATACCTTCACTCTCGGCTTTTTCAATCGCTTCATTAAAACGCCCGAAATCATCTTTGTCAAAAACAACCCACCATTCCGTATCTTCATCAGTTGAGGAGGTTTCGTTTTTACGATCAATTACGTATTCAACGAGTGCTATCGTATTATGACCAAGTCCATTCACCTTAATATCAATCTCGCTTAGCCGTAATTCGTCTTTAATAGCATTGAAATAATTTGGTTCTGTTGATTCTCCTTCAGTATAAATACGAATAACCTTCTTGGGATTCTTCGTGTTTGAGTTTCTGGAAAATCGAGAAGCCATAAAATTACTTCTTAACTGAGCCAATGAATGGGAGTCCACCAAATCGACCTTCTAAGTACTTCTTTGAATATTCGGTATCATTTCTCAGTGTAAATTCAGCTAGAGAGAAAAGTTTAGCTGAACCGAGTTCGTCTTTATCAGTAAACCAAAATTGATCTTTTAAGAAATCATCTCTATAAGAAAGAAGGCTTGTATCGTGAGTAGTAACAATCAATTGTGCATTATTTTTGTTTACTTCTTTCGAATCAAAAAGATCGAGGATGAATTTAGTAAGTAGTGGATGCAAGCTATTATCAAATTCATCAATAAAAAGGACATTACCTCTATCGAGAGTTTCAATAATTGAACCAAGTGTTAATGAAAACTTTTGGGTACCCATTGATTCTTCGAAAAGATTAAGTTTGAAAGTTCCTGTTTTTTCCTTATTTGAGTTATATATAGGATGTTCAAGAAAAAGCATATTATCTTTACCTTTCACCTCTTCAAATGAAAGCTTTCCGGCATCAAATTTAAGATTCATACCTTGCATATCAATTTCTTGTGTCTCACCCCCAGTTATGCAAAAATCAGCAGTTTTTAAATTAGCTAGGAATCTATCTTTAAACAAAGGATCATCTTTAAATTTTTTAATAGTAACATCTTGCGAAGACTGATGTATTCCAGAAATAACAGTAATACTATTAAAGGCATTTATAAGGTCGAGAGCAAAAGAGTTGTTTAACTGTGCAGAAGTAGAAAGGAAAAGAGCTTCTTTTCGGACGGTACCTAAAAGGTTTTCCATATCCTTAAATTCTAGCTTAACATTGATGCTCTGGTTATTTCTTGAAAAATACTCCTCCTCCTTTCCTGTGTTAGATATTAATACAAGCTTTTCTGAAATAATATGATCCTGCAAAAACGAGAAACCGTACTTATAAATACCGTCTCTACCATCTTTCAACGAAAAAGAGACCTCGAGCGAAGTTGGTTGAGTTTTTCCGTCTTCAGAAGCAAGAAATGGAAAGTAAGGGAGTTTTGCATTCTCTTGATTTTCTGGAATGTTTGCTGATATATGAATCAATCTTTTCATGATACTAAAAGCATCAAGAATAGAGCTTTTACCAGAAGCATTCGGACCGTAAATAAGTGAGGTTTTGAGTAGGTTCTCACTATTTGTTTCAAAGGTATGCCTATCACTTTTACGAGCAATCATCGAGAAAACAGCCTTATTTTTAAAGGCTTTAAAATTTTCTAACGAAAATTCAATGAGTGAAATTTGCATAAAATTTACATATTATCCTATAATATACCTCATATAGTATACATATATGATGAAAATATGCAAGTATTTTACATAATATATGTATTTAATGAAAATATTGAGTGTAGAATAGTATTATTTGCAATGAGGAGGTGAGCGGTTCGAGACCGCTAGGGTCCACAAAATTTAGCCCAGAAGCAAGTTGCTTCTGGGCATTTATTTTGTGTTGACCCTAGCGGTCTCGAAAGCCGCAGGCGCGAAGCCGAATGTACTCATTCGTTGCCGAGGCGGGGTCGCAAGCACTTAGTCCACGCAGGATGTACTCATCCGAGTAGACTTAGTGACTTGGACCGAGACCTGGAATCTGTGACCACAAAACAAACCCTGGACCCTGAACTAAATTCAGAATAGCCCAAAAGTATATTTGACACAAAAGTCGCCTCATGTAATATGAGGAAAAAATATTCATATGCAAAATAAAACAGATATTCCGACTCCGCCTAACGAAGAAGTACTCGAGCCTGACCATACAGATGAATACATAAAGGAATGGAAACGGCTTTTCAACGCCATTCGCCCGGGAGTGATTTGTGCGTATGTTAAAGGTGACGAAGGATTTCCACCAGAATACAAAACCGAAACTAATATGAGTAGGCTAAGTGATGCCTATCGCGTCAATTACCGGATTGTAGTAAAAGGATTTCCACCAGAGGATGATTCTCAATTTACTGGTGGCTCAGAATTGTATTTCTGTGAAAAGAATTCTGCATTTTCATCAGATTGGGTGTCCCAAGTTGATGAGAACTTTGACACACTTGAACCATTCGGCCAAATTACTTGGGAAGAGATGCTCAAACTTGTAGTAACTAATGAGAAAAATCGAAGATTGAGAATCCCGGAACCGCCAAAAGAAAATATATAATTACAAAAAAGACCCACCCGGGTCTTTTTTATTTTCCTACCGCTCTAGATATCAAATGTTTCGCAAACTCCTTAAAGCTCGATCCAACCCCTGCTATCGCGTGATGCAGGTCGGATTCTTTATGCAGTGCAGGAACCGTTTCAATATTCTTCACATATATGTTCCCTTTCGGGCTGATGATTGCTTCCACGCGTGAGTAATGGCCAAGATGCATGTTCTTGTGAATTTCTTTGGCGAGTTTCTGCAATAATTCTGATTCATTCTTGTGGAGCTTGGCGCTAAAATTGCCCCCATTCGGGGACGCCGGTATGTTTACATTCTCGTTGTCTGTCTGTGTCGGAAGGAATGTATAGACTGATTCACCGCGAAAATCTGCCACTGATGAGACACTGACATTCCGGCCAAGCACTGCCTCTTCAACAAGCACTGGGGTTTTGAGTTCAAACATTTGAGAAAGAACTGTCGTTAGCTCGTCGCGAGTCTTGGCAGTGATTCCACCACTACCCTCACCTTTGTGAATCGGTTCGACAATCCACGGTGGCGACAATTTTTTTGAAACTGCGGATACAACATCTGGGACAGTTTCCTCAACCGTTGAATCACCCCAATCTTCCACATATATTCCACGCGGAGTTTTGACATTACATTTCGAGAGATGGTCGTTGAGCAACTTCTTGTTCATGGTAATCGCGCAAGTGAGTGGACCACTGCCGATGTATGGGATACTCAAATTTTCGAGGAGCTGTTGTACTTTGCCATCTGCTCCATAGAATCCGTGTAATGCATTCCAGATGACATCAACACGACGCATCAATTTTTCGTAGTCGAGTGGAGTTCCGTTCATGTGCCAGATACCATCGCGATCAAGAAAAATATCTGATACTTCGTATGTATCTTTTGGTAAATTCTGTAAAACATACGCTCCGGTTGCGAGCGATTGTTCATATTGATTTCCTGTTCCTCCGCGGAGTACGCCGACTCGAATCATGTTTATTAGTATACAGTATTTGGTATACGGTATACAGTATTAAATACTAAAAACTTATCCGAGAAACGCTTTGTTGCGTTTGTTTTTGTGTAGTTTCAATGAGAATCGGTGCGCTTCAGAGTTGGCGAGGAGGATTTCTTTCTTGTATTTTTTTGCGACAACCTCGTCGCCTAGAATATCTTTTGGCTTATGTCGTTCATCCTTAACCACCGAAACAACAGGGATCTCTAACTGATACCGCTTCAATACTTGCTTGCCCACACGAAATTGTGCCTCCCCACCATCAGTCACCACAATGTCCGGCATTCCCCATTCGGTATGACGGAATCGTCGGCTCATCATCTCTTCGAGGGCTCGCGTGTCATCAGCGTCAGTTTGGCCTTTGATGTTGAACGTGCGGTATTCTTTTTTACTAACTTCGCCATCCTCTATTACCGTCATGACTCCAACCATGTTTTTTCCGCTCATGTGAGCGACGTCGTACGCTTCGATGCGGAACCCTGGTTTTTGGTGTCTGGTGTTTGGTGTTAGGTCATTCTTCAACAATGCGATGTCGTTGATGTGTTCGAGAGCGAAAATTTGATTGCGAATACGCGATGCTTCTTCAAACAATTGTGCTTTTGCGGCAAGCTTCATTTCTGCTTTCAGACTTTTCAAAATGTCTTTTTTCTTTCCTTGAAAAAACAGTTTGATGTTTTTGATATTTTTTTTGTAGGAATTCAAAGCGCTTGTCTGTATCTGTGCCATCCCCGATTTATTCGGAGATCCATTTGTATTTTTCATGGATGCCGGATCGGAGTCCGGCATGACAATACCACCCAAATCCGGTGTGAGTCCCAATTGACGGTAGAATTCGTAGTTGTCTCGCTTTGCAGAACTTGCATCCACAAACGGAAAAATACGTCGCACTATTTTGAGTGCTTCACGAAGCTGTAGACCACTCGTATAAGGACCGAAGGTAGCAGTATGGTTTTTGGTGTTTGGTTTTTGGTGTTTGGAAAGCAAATCCTTACCTCGCATTACTAATACTTTCGGAAGTTTTTCGTCAGTTATAACTACATAATTCCAACTCTTGTCGTCCTTTTCTTTGGTGTTGTAGTACGGCTGATACTTCTTTATGAGATTGGCTTCGAGAATGAGTGCTTCGAGAACTGAATCTGTTTTTTCAAATGTGACCAAATCTGACTTAAAAACCATGTCCACAATGAGTGGACCCCGGGTAGCTATCAAATCCTTGGCGAAATAACTTTTGGTACGGTCACGAAGTGAAGTGGCTTTGCCGATATAGAGAATCTTGCTCGCCCGATCAGCTTTAGCTGATTTAGGGCCGCCCACACGGCCTAATTCGTCCTTCGGCGAACGGCCAAGGAAAAAATACACGCCGGGTGTATCAGGAAGTTTAAGTTTTGTGAGTTCTTGACTTTTCATTGTTTTATACTATAATACAACCAAATCTTAAAAAATCATGGGCACAAAAAAAGATTACTTAATAATTGTTTGTGGATTTATTTCCGTGGCAGGCTTCATGTTTCATTTTACCCAAATAAGAGAAATCCCTGGCGAGAATTTATACAATGAACAACTCGGCAAAATTTTCTTATATGGGGGAATCGAAGGATTCATAGCCTACATCATCGGGAGAATCGGTATGAGAATTTTAAAAATTAAATAAGTTCAAACCCAAAAAAGTCCATGACAGGAGCCCGCGCGCTCCTGTCTTTTTTTTACTTTCGTTTTAATACTTTTTTTAGGTAGTAGCCTGTGTGGCTTTTTGCGTTGTTTGCCACATCTTCAGGTGTTCCTTTTGCGATAATTTTTCCGCCTTTGTCTCCCCCTTCTGGGCCGAAGTCGATGAGATAGTCGGCGCATTTGATGAGGTCGAGATTGTGTTCAATGACAACGACTGAGTTTCCGCGATTGACGAGCTTTTGTAACACGTCGATGAGATTTGCCACGTCATCATAATGCAGTCCCACTGTTGGCTCATCGAGAAGATACATCGCCTTTTGGATAAATGGCCTGTAGAGTTCTGACGCGATCTTTACACGTTGCGCTTCACCTCCAGAAAGTGTTGTCGCGTTCTGTCCGATTTTGATATATGAAAGTCCAACATCAACAAGCGTTTGTAATCGATCTGAAATTGCCGGAATGTCGCGAAAAAATTCATTGGCTTCTTCGACGGTCATTTCAAGCACGTCATACACACTCTTCTTTTTGTATTTTACTTTGAGTGTTTCCTTATCGAAACGTTTGCCATCACAGACATCGCAAATGACATACACGGTCGGCAAGAAGTGCATTTCGACAGCGATCATTCCGCGTCCTTCACAGGCTTCACATCGTCCGCCTTTGACATTGAAAGAGAATCGATTGGCTTTCCATCCACGAAGTCGAGCTTCTTCTGTCTCGGCGAACATGTCGCGGATGTGACTCCATGCGCCGGTGTAGGTCGCAATGTTGGATCGAGGCGTACGTCCGATTGGCGATTGATCGATCAAGATTGCGCGAGTAAGATATTCGCGGCCCAAGAATTTTGCACAATTGTAAATCTTGGCGGAGCGATACTTTTTGTCGAATTGAGCGGAAAGATTGGCGCCAAGCACATCGTCCATGAACGACGACTTCCCTGCTCCGGAAACTCCCGTGATACACACGAGCCGGCCAAGGGGAATGTCGATATTCACATTGTCGATGTTATGGACTTTTGCGCCAACGATTTGTAGCATGCCTTTGTCGGAATCGCGACGCTTTTCTGGTACAGGAATCTTGGCTTCTTCGCGAAGATATGCGAGTGTGCGAGATCCGGACGGATTTGTTTTTGCGGTCAGCAATTTGTCGAGCCAGCCGGACTCAATAATGTTTCCACCATGCACTCCAGCGGCCGGACCGATGTCTACGATATAGTCGGATGCATAAATTGTATCTTCGTCATGCTCAACCACAATGATCGTGTTGCCGAGATCGCGCAGTTCAAGAAGCGTAGCAATGAGCTTGTCGTTGTCGCGCTGATGGAGACCAATCGTTGGTTCATCGAGCACGTACATGGCACCTACGAGTCGAGATCCAAGTTGTGAGGCGAGACGAATACGCTGAGACTCTCCACCAGAAAGTGTGTTGGCACGGCGATCAAGTCCGAGATAGTCCAAGCCCACGTTGAGCATGAATTGCACGCGGTCAGAAATTTCTTTCAAGATTCCTGCTCCAATTTCGCGTTCTTTGGCGGTGAGTTTGATCGTCGCGAGAAAATCTCCAGCTTCGCGAACTGTCATTTTGGTGAAATCGACAACGTTCTTGCCGTGTTCTTTTCCGCCAAGAAATACGTTGAGTGCTTCTTCGCGAAGACGTGCACCGTGACAAGTGTCGCATGCTTCGTCGCCAAAGAAATGCTTGGTACCAAGACCGTTACAAGATGCACATGCTCCGTATGGAGAATTAAATGAGAACAAGCGTGGCTCGATCTCTGGAAAGACGTAGCCATCTTCTGGACAGATAAGCTTGGCAGAAAGGAGTGAATCTTCGTCGGGGGTCACAATACGAATGAGGCCGTCGGATTCAAGGATCGCTCGTTCGATTGCTTCAGCAAGTCGCATTTCCATGTCGGCTGGGCGGTCAGAGAATTCATGCACAGCAAAAGAATCAATCATGATATCGATTTCGTGCTTGGCTGTCTTTGAGAGCTCAATGCGATCGCGGAGATTGTGAACCTTGCCGTCGATGCGCGCTTTTTCATAACCCTTTGAAAGCATGTCGTAGAGCAATTGATAGTATTCGCCTTTTCGTCCACGCACCATTGGTGCGTAGATTTCGATTGGAGCATCGTTCCACGACACGCCCATCACTTTCTTTTCTTTGCCTTTCGAGTTTTTGAGGACGTCCTTCACTTTCTTCAAAACGAAATCGGAAATTTCTTGGTTGGAAAGTTTCTTTACTTCAAGACCAGAGATTGGCGAAAACGGTCGGCCGATGCGGGCATAGAGCACGCGAAGGTAGTCATAGATTTCGGTGATAGTCGCTACTGTCGAGCGCGGATTGTTTGAGCGAGATTTCTGATCGATGGAGATAGCCGGAGAGAGTCCAGTAATTTCTTCGACATCGGGCTTTGGCATCTGCTGGAGGAATTGGCGTGCATATGAAGAAAGAGATTCAACATAGCGTCGCTGACCCTCGGCAAAAATCGTATCGAACGCGAGTGACGATTTGCCCGAGCCAGACATGCCGGTAATTGCGACCATTTTGTCGCGTGGCATCTCTACATCCACATTTTTGAGGTTGTGGGTCTTTGCGCCTTTGACGCGTATCCAGTTTTGGTGATCGTTTTTCATTAGGTTCTAGTTTCTAGGTTCATAGGTTCTAGTAAATGCACAACTCACAACAGAAGCGCACCCGCCAAGTTCCGTTGGGGGTGTATATCTCTATTGAACTAGTTTAAAATTACCACACAATCGTATTTTGACAAAATATGAGGAACTGGATACAGTAGATACGAACTATTCAAAAATGTGAGCTATGATATTCCTTGAAATCTTAACTATTGTATTATTGGTGGCCTCAGTCATATTCTTTTGTATAAGCAAATTAAATACAAAGGCAGACACACTGGGTAAAAAGCATATTAAAGACGAGAACGAACTGAATGCAAGAAAAACACAACATATGGCTGTTGCTTCGTTTTTACTGTCAGTAGCGTTGGGAATCATTATTTTCTTTAATACACAATAACGTATATGGTCTGTCGGTATACCGACAGACCATTTTTGTACGCAACCAGCAAAGAAATCTTGCTACCGTTATATTGACAAAATATATAATTGGGTGTATAATATATTTAACATTCACTAAAATATATAAAAATGGAAAAAAAGTACAGTACTCTCGGAGATGTGCCTAGTAATGAAAAAATGTCGGCGCTCGATCAATTCCTTGTTTTCTTGGCTTATGGAGTAGTCATAAGCCTAATGATGATTATTTCTGCAAAAGGAATAATTGGAGGATAAAGACGTTTCCTCTACGACGAGTTTTTAACCGACGCAATGTGTTTTAAAAAAGATGCCAAAATTAACGGTATCTTTTTTTTATTTTTGCATTCGCTCGCGGAGAACAACGATTTCATCGCGAAGAATCGCGGCGGTTTCGAAGTCGAGTTCTTTGACCGTTCCGTTCATTTCTTTTTCTTTGATCTTGATTATTTTTTCATACACCGCTTTGTCTCGATCTTCGTCTGAAAGGGATGAGAGCTTGCTTCCCTTCCCTTTGCCAGTCTTCACGCCTTTTTTGAATAATTCAATATCGAGTTCGAGTTCGCTATTTACCGCTTTGGCATGCTTTGATTCCATCTGTTGCGTAATGTCTTTGATGGTTTTCAAAATCGTCTTTGGAGTGATGCCGTGCTTTTTGTTGTACTCGAGCTGGATGCTGCGACGACGGTTGGTCTCGCCTATTGCTCGCTCCATTGAGCCTGTAAGTTTGTCGGCATACAAAATCACCTTGCCTTCGGAGTTGCGGGCAGCACGGCCGATGGTTTGAATAAGAGATGTCTCACTGCGAAGAAAACCTTCTTTGTCGGCATCGAGAATTCCGATGAGTGCTACTTCCGGAAGATCGAGACCTTCGCGAAGCAAGTTGACTCCGACAATCACATCAAATTCGCCCTTGCGGAATTGGGTGAGAATTTGAATGCGCTCGATGGTCTTGATGTCGCTGTGCAAATATTCGGCTTTGATTTTCTTTTCTTTGAGATATACCGAAAGATCCTCGGCCATTTTTTTGGTCAGCGTTGTGGCGATTACGCGGAAACCTCGGGCGATTGTCTTTTCTGTTTCGGCGATGAAGTCTTGAATTTGACCGCCGTAGGCGGTGGTGTTTGGTGTTTGGTTTTTGGTGTTAGATTCTAAGATTGGGCGGAGGATAATTTCAGGGTCTATCAAACCGGTTGGACGAATGATTTGTTCGACGATACGCTCTGATTCTTTGCGTTCGTAATCAGAAGGAGTGGCTGTGGTGTAAATAACCTGCCCAACACGGGTTTCAAATTCTGGATATTTGAGTGGACGATTGTCTGCTGCTGAAGGAAGACGGAAACCGAATTCGATAAGCGTCTTTTTGCGAGATTGATCACCAGCAAACATTCCACCGAGTTGCGGAACAGTGACATGTGACTCATCGATGACTGTAAGAAAATCTGGAGTGCCATCAGCTTTGTGCGGAAAATATGAGAGTAATGTTTCTGGTGCTTCGCCAGGCTTTTTGCCAGAGAGATGACGAGAATAGTTTTCGATACCGTTACAATAGCCAATCTCCTTGATCATGGCGAGATCGTATGTGGTGCGACGCTTCAAGCGTTCTGCTTCAAGAAGCTTGCCTTCTTTAGCAAACTTTGCGAGCTGAAGTTTGAGTTCGGCTTGAATTGATTTGATTGCAGATTGCTGCTGCTTCGTATTGGTCATGAAGTGCTTGGCCGGGAAAAGGAAAATGTCTTGTACTTCTTCAATGATTCGTGAAGACACGGGGTCAACAGCACAAATGCGGGTGATTGTGTCCCCTTCGAAAAATATCTGGTACATGAATGTTTCTGAAACAGGCACCACATCGACGCGATTTGCCACCGCGCGAAATTGTGCAGAACCGACGTCGGCATTGGTGCGTTCGAAGTGATTGCCGATGAGCTTGCGCATGAGTTCGATTTTTGGAATTTTTGTACCGACGGAAATTTGGAGATTCTGTTCTTTGTAATCTTCCGGTGAACCGAGACCATAGATACAAGAAACTGATGCGACAATAATCACATCGCGACGTGTAAGCAAAGCTTGAGTTGAGGCATGACGAAGACGATCGATCTCTTCGTTGATTGAGGCATCCTTTTCGATATATGTGTCTGACGCCGGCATGTATGCTTCCGGCTGGTAGTAGTCGTAATAAGAAACGAAATAATGCACGGCGGCATCGGGAAAGAACTCACGATATTCTTGGGCGAGCTGAGCGGCGAGGGTTTTGTTGTGAGCGATCACGAGTGTCGGCTTGTTGTGTTCTGCGATGACGTTGGCCATAGTGAACGTCTTTCCTGAACCCGTGACTCCGAGCAGGGTTTGCTTTCGCAAACCCTGCTCGAGCCCTTCTACCAAACCTTTGATCGCATTTGGCTGGTCTCCAGCTGGCTTGTATTCAGATGTGAGTTTGAAAACGCTTTTGGCCATAACCTATGTACTTTACGCTAAAATTAGGACTAAGACAATTTTGAAAAATTGTCTGTCCGAACACGCGGCGCGTGTTTTAGGAATAAAAAAAGTCTGCCGTTAGGCAGACTTGAATCAAAAAGGCTTTGAAATTCCTTCGCACCATTAATGCCCTAAAGAACTTTCAGAAGTAAAGAGATGGTATCTCATTGATGACTCCATGAATGCCGGAACAATCATTTCATAGTCTCCCATCTATTCTGCGACTAAACCTCCTATCATTACCCCTCCCTTAAGGATTCGAACCTCGAGCCTTGATTTGCATCAAGACACTGTGCCAGACAGAAGTTTCTTGATTCAGACCGAGTCTACTGAATAAAATATCCAATGTCAATAAAAAAACGGCTTGTACTTTTGGTACAAGCCGCCCATTGGTTTTTCTTTTTTAGTTCTCGCCTTGCCAGATGGTGCCGGCAAATTCACACAGAGTTTCTCCGTGCACTGTGCTACTCAGGAATACATTTCTTTCATTTATTTAACGTATCCTATGACCCCTTTACGCGCGAGCTTCGGCGTATCGGTTTGGGCGTGTACCTTTTCACTCATCATTACTCAGGTACGTACGAACTTCCGACTACTTAGATGTTTCAGTTCATCGGATTGACTTACTATCTTACGACAGTATGACATGCATAAAGCATGCCGGGTTGTCCCATTGAGAAATCTTTGGATCAGCACTTGCTTGCAGTTCCCCAAAGCTTATCGCAGCTAAGGGAACACTTATGCAAAGCTGCCACGTCTTTCGTCGTCGATAAAAAAGAAAACCTTTTGTTGTTACTCTTGGACATAAAAATCGTTGCTGTCCAAATCCCAATATGTCAAAGAACTGCTTCCCGCCCGAAAGAGGGGTCGGGGGTAATCGGTAAAAAATTTCCAGGACTACTCGCTACACCTGGGTTGTTCCGTGTTTGTATCTACGCCGAAAAGTATATATGGATGAAAAATTCACCCGACTATCGGCATGAGATAACCATCGTTCGGAATTTAGCTATTTATACATCTGATCCCTGGTTTTCACAAGCTGTTCCAAAACTGCGGGATCGGTGATTTTTTGAAAACGCAAAAATTCTTTGCCATCTTTTGCAACGGTTTCCGAAAACATTTTTGCGGGGCGAACCCAAAATCGTTTGCCATTTTTGTATGAAATAGATGTGTCGTAAAGTGGTCGATAGATCACTACTTCATCACGCAAAAAACTCCCGAGCTCATCCGCAGGGTCTACTACAGATTCAGTATTAAAAGCCGTACCCATGATTTCATATGCATAGTTGTTTATGCTTTTTGAATCGTCGTGTTTGTAGTGATAATAAAATCCTTTTTCGATATTCATAAAAAATTATCCATGGGTCCCGGATCGGTAGTCAGCGTCCAAGACGTGATTCTGCTGAATCAGGGATGACACAAAAAATTAAAATACTGCGATTAATCCGCAGTATTCTGTTCTGCTTTGTGCGGGATAGTATACTCCGCCTGTTTTGCTCCGTTTTCTCTAATTATTACTTTTTGAAGAGTAATAATTAGATACTCATTTTTGTTTTCAACACAACCTTCGACAAAAGCGTACCGATCTGCATGAACCCATGCATCTGGCCGTAATACGATGGAGGCTGAAGAACCAGTCAACGCATCTCTGTGTCTCGAATCAACATCCAGCTTGATTGTGATGATTGGTATCATCGTACAATCAATTGCATACTGTTTTGAAACAACATCATGTTCGGTACCCAACACACCACACGTAACGGTACTCAAGATAGAGGCTACATGAGGAGGTAGGCGATGATCTCCTGTTTTCATAAAAAAGAGTTTATATAGTGAACAATATATTACTTCTATTGTCCCACCCAGGAAAAGAATGTCAACCGGGGTAACCCAATACAAAACCTGGATTCCTTACAGGAACTGTATACCTTTCACCTTTTGATTACAAAACGTTCAAGGTCTTGCGGAGCGGGTCCCAACCCCTTCCTCACCCGATGAGTACTCGGGAATGACAATCAATTACCTGCGTGAATAGGTAGTGAAGAACTCGGCTTTGTATTCAGCAAAAGTGCCAGTAAGAATTGCTTCGCGCATTTTCGAAACGATGTTGATGAGGAAATACAAATTGTGAATACTTGCGAGCATGCCGGCGAGCATTTCTTTTGAACGGAAAAGATGTCCGATGTATGCCTTGGTAAAATTCTTGCAAGTGTAACAAGCGCAATCTGATTCGATTGGCGTGAAGTCGTTGCGATATTCAGCATTGAGCAGGTTCATTCGGCCGTATTTGGTATAGAGTGATGCACCACTGCGTGCATTGCGTGTAGGAGCCACACAGTCGAACATGTCAACGCCGTTTTCTACTCCCATAAACAAATCTTCCGGTTCGCCAATACCGAGCAAGTGACGGGGCTTGTCTTCTGGCAATTCTTCATTGACCCACTGCACAGCACTATGCAAGTCGTCTTTGTCGAACGAACCACCGATGCCGTAACCATCGAATTCTCCCCCATCACTGGTGCGCATTTCGGCGATCGTCTTTGCAGACATGCGACGCAATTCTTCGTCACGTCCACCCTGGACGATTCCAAAGAGTGCTTGATACTCATGATTTGGTCGTGCCTTGTGAAAATCAAGACTTCTTTGCGCCCACGCGTGTGTGCGACCGAGTGCTTCTTCTTGATATCGGCGTTCTTCTGTGGGCGAAGTACATTCATCGAATGCGAAGATGATATCGGCGCCAAGATTGTGTTGAATCTCGATTGATTTTTCCGGAGTGAAATAATGAAGTGAGCCATCAAGATGAGAACGAAATGAAACTCCATCGGCGCCGATAGTCGCAAGTCGAGCAACGCCATCGTCAGCACTTGAACGCTCTGGAATCTGGAGTGATGGATCGACTGGATGCAAAATTTTTGAAATACCTTTGCCGTACGCGACGCCAAGTGAAAATACTTGAAATCCGCCAGAGTCAGTGATGGTCGGACCGTCCCAGTGCATCATCTTTGTAAGACCTCCTGCTTCACGCACCCATTCATCGCCTGGCTGGAGATACAAGTGGTACGTATTTGCAAGGACCACTTGCGCACCAAGCTCTTTGAGCATCTCTGGAGTCATGCCTTTGACTGTCGCCTTTGTCCCCACCGGCACGAATGTCGGAGTCAGAATCTTGCCGTGTGGCGTCTCGATAACACCCGCTCGTCCGAGCGCGTTTGGAATCTTTTTTTCGATGGTAAATTTAATGCTAGACATAAGGGTTTAGGGGTTAGGGTTCAGGGTTTAGAAATTCAAATGCACCACCCCTCAATCCCCTCCTGTGTACAGGAGGGGAAGAAATACGAATGCACTATAGCAAATTAATGAGCTTTGACAAAACTTTTTGAAATGGTATACTAAAAGTAATAAAAAACTTTTCTATGCAGGCAGAGAACGAAAATTTCGAAACGGTAAGCGATAAAGAGCAAAACCTTATTATTGAGGGGATGCTGAAAGAACTTCAACACGATGTAAACGAGGAGGCGCTCAATGAGGCAAATACGCATTAGAATTCAATAAGATCTAAAAAACGGTTGGGTATCCAAGCGTTTTTTTATTGTCTCACTTCTACAAAATGGAGTTCATTCATGTTGACCGGAGAGATAAGAAGGAGGGTTTGGAACGGATCGCGTGGGTCTGAGGTAATCTTTTTGAAATACGCGATCGTGTGCGAATTGGTTTCTTTAGTGACAACAATTGCACTTGGATCCACAACCAAATCATGCAGTACTTCTGCAGAAAAATTGCCTCCACCTCGCCCTTCCAATACTACATCAATACCATTCGGTGAGAGACGCGCCTCAGTCTTCTCGCCGCTCGTTGAATACAATCGAACAACAGAAGAGCGATCGCTCACGTGATCGATTTTGCCAATCGGAGTACTCCCATTGGCATAGACTACTTGCCCGACCATAATTCCATTATCTTTTCCAGCATCAATGATGAGTGTGTCATAGAGCGAAGTTGGCGGTTTGGAAATGACCGTTGCTAATGTTGTGTGTGATTTGTTGACACTCCTGCCGAGCAAGGATTTGAGTTCGGTATTTTCACGAAAAAGCGCACTGGTGGTGAGTAATTGAGTGTTGAGATCGTTGATTCGAGATTTGAGTTCAGTGTTTTCTCTGTCTAATGTGACACGTGTATGAAAAATTCCACCAATCGACCCAAACCAATTGCCGACTCCGTGCACACCTCGAGAAATTCCCAATGCTACAGAATTCACGCCACTGCGAATACCACTACGAAGAACTGGAACGGAAAAAAGAATAGTAAGTATCGCAATCGCAATACCAATGCGCATGGTTCTGGCTTTGCTATGTGATGGTGAGAATTGACGAATCATACAGGTTTTAGGGTCTAGGTTCTAGGGTCTAGTAAATTACAAAGCCATTACTAACGTAATGGTAAATCGTTTGAGGCTGACACTAACTGCTCTTTGTATTCGTCGACTGAATCAAGCACAATTCCTGCGCCACGAGCGACGGCAGTGAGCGGATCTTCGGCAACGTAAATTGGGAATTTCAAAATCCCTTCGAGCATGCGGTCGAGGCCAACGAGCATCGCTCCCCCACCCGTGAGCACTATTCCGCGATGCATGACGTCCGAAAGAATTTCTGGTGGAGTGGTTTCGAGAACTTCTTTGATGCCATCCACGAGATCATTGATGGCCGGAGCAATCGCTTCGCGAATATCTGAATCGGTAATAATCACCTCGCGAGGAAGTCCGGTGACAAGGTCGCGTCCACGCACTTGTGCCTCCATAAAGCTTCCTTCGAGCACTGAGCCGATCGCAATCTTTACGTTCTCGGCAGTCTTCTCGCCAATGAGCAATTTGAATTCGTCACGAAGATACGAAATGATGTCGGAATTCAATCGGTCGCCGGCAATCTTGGAATTCTTTGAACGCACGATTCCACCAAGAGAGATGATGGCGATGTCAGTGGTGCCTCCGCCGATATCAACGATCATCGAACCGACTGGTTCTTTGACCGGAAGACGGATGCCGATCGCCGCAGCCATTGGTTCTTCGATGATGTACACTTCACGAGCTCCGGCAGATTTTGCTGCATCATACACGGCACGGATTTCAACGTTGGTGATTCCAGATGGGACGCCGACAACGACGCGTGGGCGAAAAAATTTCTTCGAAATTTTTTCGGCTTTGGCGATGAGATACGAGAGCATTTCTTCGGTCACTTCAAAGTCTGAAATCACTCCGTCCACGATTGGACGCACGGCGCGAATATGCCCTGGCGTTCGTCCAAGCATATTCTTGGCTTCCATACCGACAGCTACGATGCGTCCAGTCTTCTGATTGACCGCTACAACTGACGGCTCATTGATAACAATCCCGTGACCTTTGAGGTATACGAGAGTGTTTGCGGTACCCAAATCGATACCGATGTCATTTGAAAATGAGTTGTAGAGGGAGTCGAACATGGAAATACAGGGTTTAGGGGCTAGGTTTTAGGGGTTAGTAAATTCAAGAGTTCATCAGCTGTCATAATCTGACCTTTTTCTTCGGTGCGTTTTTTGACCTCGACGCCATTTTCCTTCATGCTTCGAGTCGAAACGACTACGCGATACGGCATACCGAGAAGATCGGCATCGGCGAATTTTTCTCCAGCTGACATGTCTTTGCGATCATCGTAGAGAACTTCGATTCCAGAAGCGGTGAGCTTTTTGTACAAACTCTCAGCTTCTTTCAATACTTCTTCGGAATCACCAAGCTCAAGGATATGCACGCGAAACGGAGCAACAGATTCAGGCCAAATAATTCCTTTGTCATCTGACAATACTTCAACAATCGTACCCATAAGACGACCGAGTCCAATACCATAGCTTCCCATTACAACAAACTTCTGTTCCCCATTCTCGTCCGTATAAGCAAGGTCGAATGGCTCTGAAAATTTTGTTCCGAGAGAAAAAATATTTCCTACTTCAACAGCACGCTGCTCAACGAGCTTTTCCTTTTCTACGCCAAGATCTGCCAGTACTTCGTCAGTATAGACTTCTTTGTTGATAGCAATTCCTTTCGAATCGTCGATAAAGATAGTGTCTTCACCTGCCGAAGTGACAGTCTGAAACTCGTGTGAAAATTTTGAAAACGACCCACCTGAAGCAAATGTCATGTAGGTAAGGTGACCAATACCAACCGACTGAAAAATATTCTTGTATGCCTGCTTTGATTTTTCGTAGAATTCTTGGTGCTGAGTCTCATCCTTTGAAAATGAATAGAGAGCCTTCCAGTAGAATTCGCGTCCGCGCATTATGCCAGACTTACTGCGAGTCTCGTTGCGAAAAATATTTTTGAAATCGTATGGGTACGCAGGCAAATCTTTGTATGAGCTGATGTACTGCTTCATGATGTTCGAATACGCCTCCTCGTTCGTAAACGAAAGACCGATTTCTGTGCCATTCTTGAGAGTTGTCTTGAACCAATTGTCGACAACATCATCGCTCCAACGGTTTGACTTCTCCCAGACCTCCTTGTTTTGAATCACAGACGTACGCATTTCAGAACCACCAATCGCATCCATTTCTGAACGAATGATATCTTCGATTTTTTTGACGACTTTCAGACCGAGAGGTAAATAAGAATACACTCCGGCCATTTCCTTGTGAATAAATCCGCCGCGAATGAGGAGTTCGGCGTTTCGCGCCTGCTCGTCGGCAGGAGCTTCTTTGCGTGTTTTTGTGAACAAATGTGATTGCTTCATATAGACCGATAGTACCCTACAAAGGGTGATTTTACAAATTAAAAAACAGCCCTGTTTGGGGCCGTTTTCAATTACTTTTCTTTTACACTAATTTCTTTTTGGTCTTCGACCTTCTCGTTTCCTTTGGCATCGCGGATGATTCGTTTTACGGAGTTGTGAATATAATCGACAACAATGAATTCCTCTTCTGTCGGTCGAAAGACATGAGCTGTAGGATACCTCTGTTTCAGAGATAGAAGAAATTCCTTGAGTGATTTTTCTTTGTATGCGCTATTGGCCAAAAAACAAAGGCCGATGAGAACAATAATGCAAAGACTTCCGGCGGTGAGTGAAAAATTTTTGTTAGGCATAGAACAATGAAGATTTGAGTGTGTGGAATGATTTTCAATAGTCTTACATGAGATGAGATGCGAGTCAATAAAAAAACAGAGTGTCGTGATGACACTCTGTTTAAATATTCTTTAGGTTGCTGGGTCCCAATAACCTAGCTCTCGCAAAATACCTTCTGCTAATTCACGATTTTCAATCTGGTTTACACGTAGTAAATTGCGAAGTTTTATTGGGTCAGTACTTAGATGATCATCCCTCATTTCATCTTGAAGAACTGGGTCAAAATAGTACTTACCGTTTACGTACTTTGTTATTGCCCAATACCTTGTGCCAGATGTGAGATCTTCTGACAACATTCGTACTTTCTTATCAAACAGTATAAAATTCCATTCGTGTTCCTTCCAAGAATATTTGATAACCGGTTTGATTATTAAACCAAGCACAAAGGCAGTGAGGAGTGCACCACCAACATAGTCCGAACTATCACTCGTGTCAGGAATAATATCCTCTGGAGAGTACATCATGTAGATACCGAATACGAGCAAGATACCTATAATCGCGTTTAGTAAGAAAAGTATTTTTTTCATGAGCAAAATTTTTTTACAAAATAGCATTAAATATTTTCTATGTCAACAAAAAAGTCCCTTGTGGGGACTTTGATAATTTTAGAAACTGTTTTCGTTATGGACGTAATGCAAAACTAAACGGCACATTGTTTATGGGCGAGATAAGCGATATGGCAATCCCATATTGACCCACTGCGCTCTTTGGAGGAGTGACTCTTACATCGAGTGGTGATGTGTACCCAGTGGCATTAACACCCTCAGAAAGAACTTCTACCAAAGTCGCGTGATTGTTTGTGTACGGATTTTGGGTACGTAATTCGCTTAACGTCCCGATCAAAAATCTACGGAGCTCATTATTGTTGGCGACTTGTTGCCAATTTACATTTTTCATACGTTATTAATTTTTTATTGTTTGTGATTTTGCAATAGTGTTACATGGGTGCGATTTTGAGTCAAACCTCACACTCACTTTTTGAATGTGGAATTGCTACACACTCGTGCTTTCAAAAAATAAGTGTGTGGTTCAAATAAAAACAACTATCACTTTCGAGATAGTTGCAATGTTTTGCGTAGTAAAATTAGCAATAAAATTTAGTCTATTCTATTTTTGCAATACCATACCCCAATAACCCCCCGACCACAAGTAAGAGAATGATAGAGAAAGTATTCACACTATAACTATCATCTCGTTCGCCTTTTATGTATCGATGAATGCTTTTCGTGTTAATAATATCAACCACCATCTGCGAGGGGATCCCAAATCGTAAAGCATCCCTAAATGTAGTTGATCCAAGAATAAGATCAAACTCCCTACCATCTGTGGCACGGAATATTTTTACTACCGTATCTTGATAGACAGCGTAGAAAGTCTGGTTTTCTACCTTTTCTTCTTTTAAACTACTACTACACGAGGACAGCAGAAATATTATTCCCCCAACCAAAAGCGAGGCTATTTTTTTCATAATTTTCAGTTTTGTTTAATAATATGATATCACTTATTATAACAAATGTCAATATACCCAAAAAGGCTTATTTCTGGTATATTGCTTGGGCATCCCGTGGGGAGAGAAAGCTAATTAGAAATGAGGAATTACGAATTAGGAGTGAAATAAGCCCAATTCTTAATCCCTAATTATTAATTCTTAATTGGGCTCAAGACTTCTTCCCTGTTTAACCTAATCCGCGTTGCGGACGGTAGGCTGAAATGCCAAATAACGGTTTGCCGGCAGATACTGCTGATTATAATTAACTGGGCGACTAGACCCTAAACCCTAGTCCCTAGAACCTAGTAATGTTATGGACGACACAAAGTCATCACAGCTCGTAAAAGAGCTATTTGCAGTAGGCGCACACTTCGGGTACTCTCGAACACGCCGTCACCCTTCGACAGCGAAGTATCTCTTCGCTACGAAGAATAAAGTCGATATCATCGATATCGAACACACAGAATCTCAGCTTATGAAAGCGGCTGAATTTATGAACAAGCTTGGCCAGAAGGGCAAGACTGTTGTCTTCGTCGGTTCAAAGCCAGAAGCAAAGGAGTCTGTCGGTCTCGCAGCAGAAAGTCTCGGTTTGCCATACGTTACCTACCGTTGGGTGGGAGGTATGCTCACGAACTTTTCTGAAATGAAAAAGCGTATCAATCGTCTTGAAGAACTCCGCGCTGCAAAAATCTCTGGAGATCTTCAGAAGAAATACACAAAGAAAGAACAGCTCCTCATCGCACGCGAAGTAGCAAAGATGGAAGACTTATTCAGTGGTGTTGTATCGCTCAAAGGCATTCCAGATGCTATGCTTATTGTAGACCCAAAGAAAGAAGAAAGTGCAGTGAAAGAAGCTCAACGTCTCGGAGTGCCAATCATCGCGATCGGCTCTACTGACTGCGATATCACTGTCTCTGACTACCCTGTTCTTGCAAACGATTCATCACGTGCTTCAATCGCATATCTCGTCAAATACTTGGCGGATGCATATAAGCAAGAGAAAAACTAAACCCTAAAATCTAAACACTAAAAAAATACTGGGTTTCGTTTAGAGTTTGGAATTTAGTATTTAGAATTTCTATCAAAATAATTTATAATCAAAAAATATGTCCACACAAATTACAACTGAGCAGGTTAAACAACTTCGTGATAGTACTGGTGTTTCAGTTATGCAGTGTAAGAAAGCTCTCGAAGAATCCGAGGGCGACATGGAAAAGGCTCTTCTTATCCTCAAAAAGAAATCAACTGAAATCGCAGCCAAGAAATCTGACCGTGAGGCTACAGCCGGTGCCGTAGCAAAAGCACAAAAGGAAGGAATGGGGCTTCTCCTCACTCTTCGTTGTGAGACTGACTTCGTAGCAAAAAACTCCGATTTTACTGCTGTTGCAGAAACACTTGCAGGTATCGCCTTGGAAAAAGGCAAAGCGGAAGCAGAAGCACAAGCTCCAGACCTCATTGGTACTGCAGTGCAAAAGCTTGGAGAAAACATCCAGCTTGGCGAAATTGTAACCGTAGAAGCACCTGTGATTGGCTCATATGTACATGACGGACGAATGGGCGTCATTGTTGGCCTTACCGGCGGAACAGAGGCTCTTGCAAAAGATATTGCAATGCATATCGCGGCGATGAATCCTGAATACAAGACACGCGCAGATGTGCCAGCCGATGCTTCAGAAAAAGTAAAGGCTATGTTTGCAGAAGAAGTTGCTCAGTCTGACCGACCACAGGAAATCAAAGACAAGATGCTTGCTGGAAAGATCGATACATTCTTCAAAGAGCGCACACTTTCTGACCAGTCTTTCATCAAGAATCCTGACCAGACTATCGAGGCTCTTCTTAAAGCAAATGGTGCTACTCTCGTCGACTTCGTTCGCGTTGCGACCGCGTAGCAGTCGCAACACTGTATACTGCTCCCTAACCCCTACTATATGATTTCAACTATTATCATCTTCTTTTTAACCCTCATCGTTGCAACCGCAATGATAGGCCGCAAAATCTGGAAACTCCGCAACGGGACTATTGTTGCTGGTTCTTATGAAGAGGCTGATTGGACAGAACTTTCTGTCGAAGCAGTTCGTAATAGATTTTTGGAAATCATAAAGTTTAGCATTCACCATTTCATACTCGTGATGCTCAAAGTGTGGATCATCACGAGTAACTGGGTGAAGCAAGCAGATGCCAACATCAAAAATCGTCTTATGTACAAACTACACAAGAACGCCCAGCATCCGGCAGGAGTCAAACCATCGCGTTTTTTGAAACATATTCGAGACCATAAGAATGCTGTGGTAATAGCTATCCAAAAAGATACAATTGAGGAAGGAGGATAAGAGATTTGGTTTTTGGGAAAAATGTGCTAGGATGGGAAAGTTCGAATAGAAGCAAATTTCGTACCAAATAAGCCGCTTTAGCTCAGTTGGTAGAGCAACAATTTTGTAAATTGAAGGTCCCCAGTTCGAATCTGGGAGGCGGC
>CAYVZI010000006.1:0-72729 GCA_964456475.1 uncultured Candidatus Saccharibacteria bacterium
CAAGACGCCGGAACAAATGTTGACCAAGTGATGCAAAGGTGTTGACTCTTATACGTAGCTTATTAACCCCTATTTTGTTTCAGCTCCTGATAGCCTAAAAACCTTACTGAATAAGGAAATTCTGAACCGCGAGCGTCCCAACCCATTCCTCACTGAAATAAATTCAGGATGACCCAAAAAAAATAGCCACCCGTAAGGATGGCTATCAATAAATAATTCTTCATCACTCAACTGTTATTGTCCCTGTTCGGGTTTTGGTTGAATAATAGGCTTTTACTGTTACCGATTTGATCGGCGGTACCGACTTTGAAAGATCTATCTGATACGGCATCAACTTCACACAGATAAGGATTGCTGTGGAGCCACCTGGCCATAATCCCGTACAGGATTAACTAAATATATTATATCACATATTTGTATAAAAAGCAAGCATCAAAAAAGACCTTATGTAAGGTCTTTTTTGATGCTTGCGCGCTTGTTTTATTACTCTAGTGTTTTAGTGCTTTCTTGAACCTTCAGTGTATCCTTGAGCTTCGGAATGAGCTTCTCTATGTCCCCTACGCTATGGAATCCTGTGTAGACTCGTCCGTCGGAAACGAGAGCTGGGAGCTTGGTATCTTCAATATTGTAAATCTTGATGAGTGTCTCGATTGCTCCAAGGTTGAGTCCGTAATCAAACGAGTAGACGCGGAGTGCAGGATACTTGGTGCGAAGGTCGGTAAGTACGTAGCCTTGCTTCACGCATTCACTACAGTTTTCGCTCGTGGTGTAGAAGTATAGAATGAACACTGACTTCTGCCCGCAACGCTTGGTGATGGCCTTCATAAGAAGATAGTCTTTGATCTCGAGCAAAGAGTATTGTTTCTTCAACTGAGTAAGTTCTTCAGATTTACCACTACTGTTTTCGAGATAGTCTATTTTCTTTGAGAGTTCGTTGATCTGGTCTGAAAGGACTGTGGTTGTCACCTGAGAACAATCGAGTTCGCCAAGCAACGCGTACTGCGCTTCAGCAGAAAGGAGGTCAGTAGCGATGTTGTTTTGGATTGTGTTCAGTTCGGCAAGCTTGCGATTTGTAAGCGAGTCGCTCACAAAAAACACGGTGGCAAAAATACCGAGTGTAATAATAAGGACGATGATGTATTTCGCAACCGAATTCGGATTATGAGTTGTATTTGTATTTTGTGTTTGCATATGTATTTTTTGTATTACTATTTTCTACTTTCTACTAACTACTTTCTGTTGTTATCGCCACGCCACCTCACGCCCTATTGCTGTCCTATACAGTGCTGTAATGATCCAGATCGGGGCAATGATGCTGTAAATAATAACATACCATACCATGGCAAAAGATGGGCGAAACTTCCCCGTTGCCATCTTTGTCCCAATCAGAAGAGAAAGGAAGACGAAGCCATAGAGAATGACCGAAATAAAAACAAGGGAATGCGTGCTGACATAAAACCAATCGAATGATGGATGTACTGGTATCGTTGCCGAGCTTACTCCTACCGCCTGTATCTGAACAATCTTGTGAATGAGAATCTTGGCCCAAGAATACATCATAAACACAAAGAGATACGCTGCTGCAAAAACAGAAACAATACCAGCCGGCACTGTAAACAGTGCGAAGGCGCCGTACTTTCTTCGAAAGAGAAGCTTGCGGTAATCAATCGTGTTGTTGATGAATCCGTAAATCCAGCGAACGCGCTGTTTGTAGAGCTTGTAAATAGTCGGTGGGGTCTTGGTATTCACCACGGCATCATGACACTGCTCGATGCGATATCCGTGTGAATGCATACGATACGCAATCTCCATATCCTCTGTCTTGTGTGCAAGTCTGTAGAGTCCCAAATTTTTGAATACGGCAATGCGATAAATTGAAAATGGACCAGGTGTCACATGAATACCGTTCATCAAGCCGAGCATCTTTTTGATATATACAGAAAGCTGATACTCAATCTTTTGAGCCCATTCAATATGACGCTTGGGCTGGTCTACAATGATAGACGGCGACACTGCCATCACTTCAGGATTGTCAAAATACGGAATCATACGCTTGAGTGCTGACGGTGTGACATACGAGTCGGCATCCAAACAGCCGATATACTCGGTGGTCGCTTTTTCGATTCCAAGATTCATTGCTGTATGCTTTCCTCCATTTTCTTTTCGGAAAACTTGAATACCTGGAGTGTTGTTGTATTTCTGCATCACCTGCCACGTCGTGTCGGTCGATCCATCATCAACTAAATAAATCTCAATTTTGTCTTTTGGATAATCGAGGTTGAGCAATGACTGAACCGTGCCGTCGATCGTGCTTTCTTCGTTCCAACACGGTACGATAATCGTCACCGCTGGATACACACGATCAGGTCGATCATCGAGACGAGTTACAATCTCCTTACGACGCTCCAAGAAAGTGAAAAGGAAAAAAATCTGCACGTATACGGCGCAGAAGGTAAACATATAGAAAATAACGTTCAAAATAGGCTCCATGGGGGAAAATAATTAGGAATTACGAATTAAGAATTAGGAATGATTGAGCCCGAAATACCGGCTCAATTTACCATAAAATGAGGCATTTGAAAACCCCGGTTTCGCTTTGCGAAACCGGGGTTTTCATAGTGTTTTATATCAGTAAAACCGATATTACATCTGTGCAGGTGTAGCACATGCAGCAGTACACTTTGCACACTTGCATCCAACAAGCATCATGATAGCTGCGATACCTACAACGAGGTATACGATAGCTTCAACCATTGGCCATGATCCAAGAAGCATAGTTACAAGATTCCATTCACCTCCCATAAGCATACCAACTCCAACAAGACCCCAGTTGACTCCTCCTACAAAAACAAGAACACCTGCGAGCTTATGCAATCCACATCCTTTAATCATATAGATGATATACGCACCCTAATTAATAATGCCCTTTCGGGTCTTTGATACCTGTATCTATTATATCAATATTTTAGACCAGACAACAGACACAACAGCAAAACTGGGGACAACACACCGACGAAGCGGTAATTAAGAATGGAAAATTAGGAATTAAGAATTGAATACGAACACCTATTCCCCTACCTGGTAGGTGAAAACTAACTAGCGAGAACTTGGTGTTTGATGAGTTTTTGGTAATCCTTTGATTTCTTTTGGAGTTCTTCGTGTGTGCCGCTGGCTACTACTTTTCCATCATCCACAACAAAGATAATGTCGGCATCCATAATAGTCGAGAGACGGTGTGCAATCACGATTGTCGTTCGGCCTTTTGACCCCCTGTTGATCGCATCATGAATGAGTTTTTCGTTGACTGAATCAAGGGCCGATGTTGCCTCGTCAAAAATAAGAATTTTTGGATTTTTGATGAGCGCTCGTGCGATTCCAATACGCTGACGTTCTCCGCCAGAAACTTTGATACCATTCTCACCGATCATGGTGTTGAGACCTTCGGGTAATTTTTCAATAAAGTCTTCAAGTGATGCGTCTTTGATAGCTTTATGTATTTCTGTATCGGAAACCGCATGCCCATCTTGTATTCCAAAAAGAATATTATCTCTAATACTACGATCAAAAAGATCTATTTTTTGTTCCACGTTGCCAATCTGTGACCGAAACCAGCGCAAGTCAATCTCGGTAAGCGGAATACCATCAACTATTATTTCTCCTTTGCTTGGGTCGTAGTATCGACGCATCAAATTCACGAGTGTTGATTTTCCTGAACCAGACGAGCCGACAAATCCCACTTTTGCTTTAGCTGGAATAACGAGATCTATATGTTCGATTGCATGTTCATCAAACTCTTTTTCTTCCGATTCATCCTGTTCTTCTACAGAGATGGAACTACGGTATGGATAAGCAAAACTCACATCGCGAAATTCAATTTTTCCGAGCAGAGTATCGATGCGATGCCCCTTCTTGTTTGGATCAATATCTGGCGTGATATCAAGCAAATCATAATATTTTTTGATTTCAACTTCTTGAAAAAGCATTCTGCGTTGCGAATTAACGATTTGATTCAAGTTATTGAATACGGTCGAGAGCCATGCAAAAAGTGTAACAAACATACCTGTCGACAAATTACCGGTAAAGATAAGATATACTCCTAATCCAAGCGAAACATACTGACCCAAAACAATAAGCGGGCGCGACAAATAAGTATCATTATCATATTTGGTCCACACATCATCATATACACCAAGAAATACGTCTCCGTGGTTACTAAAATCCTCAACTACACGATCTTCTTGTGCCTCTGCAATTACCAATGATGAATTTCTAAAAAGTTCAGATTGTAATTTCGAATGCATCATGCGCTTTTGCCGCATCTTATCAAACGTTGCAAAATACCGCTTATTGCGACGTATCGAAACCCATAAATAAAGCAATAAAAATGTGATTGCGGAAAGTGCAACTCGCCATTCAACCCACGCAAGTATGCCGAGCACGACAACTATTTGCAATATGTTTGGCAAAATATTGTTGAGCATCTGATTCAAATAATCAGATAAACTATTCTGCCCACGAGACACGATAGTTTGACGGACACCAGAATGTTCGTTTACATGCTGACCAACAGAAAATGAAAACATTTTTTGAAGTGAAATAATCGAAAAATAATTTTCGATGCGGTCTGCCAGATATTTTAGCTCAATATGTTCACGCAAACGACTCAATAAAATCGCCTGAATAAAAGTAAAAAGAAAGCCAAGTAAAATAAAAATGATAGTTAGACGCACGTTATGATGTATGACAGCATCAAGTGCCTTACCAAATACAAAAGGTGAAAAAGCCCCTATTATTTGGCCGATTGTAAACGTGAGCATAATAAAAAACAACGGCCACCAAAATGGACGAAAATATAACACCGTTCGCATTAAAAAACTTCGTTTTTTCATAGATTACTACTGTACCACGAATAGGTACTTTTGTTATAAATGATATCCCGTAACCGGGTTACCGGGAACTTATTTTAATTTATCGCCGAGTTCGACTGTGTTTTTTGAGGAGGTTGCCACGATATAGCCGGGGCGTTCAGCGTTTTTGAATCCGAGTGTAAGAACTTCAGAGATGAACTTCCCTACTTGCTTGGGTGGAAAATTCACCACACACATAACATGGATTTCAAGAGACTCCTCTTTTGAGTACTGGTTATCGATGCATTAATTCAAGAACAGGGGCTTCTTTGTCTGAAATCTTTTTGAATGAACCATCTTGATATTCAAATACAGCTTCAGCGAAAAATGTCTTGCCTTCAAGAGTATACCTCACGAATACCTGTCCGTCATTTTCGAAATTTACCGAAAGAATCTGAGTATCGTGATTACCAGATATTCCAAAATTCAATTCGAGTTTCTGTCCTTTATACTGAAGTTCATCTCCAAGTCTTGAGTGTCCCCAGTGATCAGTAATTGAAACTTTCTTAACATCAAAAACGTAAGGACCAGCCTTGAAATGAGTTTCGGCTGATTGTTCCATTTTAGATTTTTGATTGTGATTTTTTTGAGCCGAGGCGTCTTGTGAAGTTGCAGCAGCCAGGCCAACTGCCGCGGTCGTGAGAACCACTCCTTTGCGGACGCTACTTGCAACCTCTTTGGCTTTTTGTCCTATATTACTTAGGTTAAATTTTTCCATAATTTAATAGTAGCATTTCATAATTCTAAGGCAAAACAACCTGGATCTACCCACAGGGCACGCCGGTATGAGTACATTCTCGTTGCCGGATCGGAGTCCGGGATGACACAATGCTCGAAGGCCAGGGCATTTTCCGTCCGGAGCGAAGATACATTTTTGAAAGGCCTCACGCAGGCTGGCGAGCCGAGTGGAGCAAAAACTTAGCAAAGTTTTATGCGTGCCTTTCAAAAATCCGTATCAAGCGTATTTTAATCGAAATAGTTTTTCAAACGAAGAATACGCTCATGCGTGCGGAGTTTTTCGTGTACTTTGGCTTCGATTTGACGGATACGTTCGCGAGTGACGCCGAATTCAGTGCCCACTTCTTCGAGTGTGTGCTGTACGCCATCTGAAAGACCATAACGCATTTCGAGAATCTTGCGCTCCTTTGGAGAAAGTTCGTCGAGTACACCGCGGACTTGGTCTTGGAGAATACGGTAACTTGCGTCTTGGTCTGGGCGAAGAATCTTGTCGTCGGCAATGAATTCACCGCGAGTTGATTTTTCGTCGTCGTCACCGATCGGCTGCTCGAGAGAGACAGTGTCTTGAGAAATGTTTTCGATGACGTGCACCTTCTCAACGTCGATTCCCATTTCGATTGCGATTTCTTCGGCGAGTGGATCACGTCCCAAGTCTTGTGCGAGACGTCGGTAGACCTGCTTGTATTTTGAGATTGTTTCCACCATGTGCACTGGAATACGGATTGTGCGAGACTGGTCGGCGAGCGCGCGAGTAATCGACTGGCGGATCCACCATGTCGCGTAGGTTGAGAATTTGTACCCTTTGGTCCAGTCGAATTTTTCTACAGCTTTGAAGAGACCGAGGTTTCCTTCTTGAATGAGGTCGAGGAGCGTAAGGTCGCTTGAGCGTCCAACGTATTTCTTGGCAATAGAGACAACGAGACGAAGGTTTGCACGAGCGAGCAAATTCTTGGCTTCCAAATCCCCCGCTTCAATACGGCGAGCGAGATCCTTTTCTTCGGCAGCATGAATGAGTGAATACTGACCGATCTCTTTAAGATACATTTGAATCGAGTCATATGATCCATCAGCTTTTTCGCCCTTTTCATTTTCAAGATTGTCGATATCGAGCAAATTTCCACCTTCAAGAACGTCGATGCCGGCAGTGTTGAGCTGATCGTAAAGCACATCGAGAAACTCGATATCGGTTTCGATGTTTGGGAATGAGCGGAGAATTTCGTCGAATGTGATGAATCCACGCTTGCGTCCCTTGAGTACGAGTTCAGCCGAACGTTCAAGCGGAGACAAATTTGTCTTTGCTTTCTTGATGTTTGCACGTCCGGCAGTGATAGCACCGTTGCCTTTGACAGCCTTCGGCTTTTTTGGAGCGACGACTTTCTTGACCTTAGCAGGCTTCTTGACCAAGACTTTCTTCACTGGCTTTTTGACCACTTTCTTTACCACCTTCTTTACGATCTTTTTTACTACTTTCTTGACTGGTTTCTTTGAAGGTTTTTTTACCATAGTTTTCTTTTTAATTATTTTTTTCTTTGCCATAATTATTAGGTTCTAGATGATTAGGCTTTAGGATCTAGTTTTTGTTCCCCCTAGTTCCTAATGATCTAATTTCCTAGTTCTTATATCGACTGTTTTTAATTGTATTCAAACGATTTGTTATCTTTTGTGATTCAATCAAAATTTCTTGCGTGTCATTCTCGTCCGTCATTCGAGCCATCAGTGCTTCGAGTTGTCGACCAAGAACTTCTTCTTCGAGATTATTCAATAATTCTTCGCAATCAATCTTGAGTCGGTCGGAATCTGTATATAGCGATTCAGCTTCGAATATATACTCTTGACGTTTTTCTGCTGCGAGAGCATATACGGTCTGAAATCGGTCATCTCCTAGAATTTCAATCAATTTCTTTCGAATTACATCCGGATCAATCACGGGAGGCGAAACATCTTCTTGCCACAAAAGTATTCCAAACAGTCGATTTTCGATTCGTGTTGTTCTTGAGTTGTCGGTGGGGGTTTCAATTTTTGCTGGTGCTGGAGTCGCGGGTTTCATTTGTGGAGTTGGAATATCAGACATAAGTCGAATCAAATCTTCGGCGAGTGCTTCTTCGGGAATGCCAGTCTTTAGATGAATCTCTCGGATAAAATGTACGCGCTCGATCGCAGAAGGCATCACGGCAATATATGGAAGAATTCTATCACGAATCGCGCGCATGCGTGTGTGTTCGGAAAGTTCGTGTTCGTCGAGAACTGAGAGATAGAAAAGTACGATATGCTGGGCTCCATCGATAATCTTTTTCCATTCCGTCGGACCGAGCGTACGAATCACATCGGCAGGATCGAGATCTTTTGGAAGCTTCGCGACTTTGACATTCATACCAATACCAAGACCAATCTTTTCGGCACGGCCAGCGGCTTTCATTCCAGCTTTGTCGGCATCAAATGCAATGATGAGATTTTTGGAAAGCGCGTGCACTTGCCCGAGCCCGGTGAGAGCAGCTTTTTCATCTTCGGTTGTAAGCGTATCTCCGAGTGCTGTGCCACTTGAAGCAACAGTATTGGTAAATCCTGCTTGATGTGAAAGTACGAGATCCATCTGTCCTTCAACCAAGATTGCTTGATCGCGTTTGCGAATTTCAAACTTGGCTTTGTCGAGCCCGAAAAGCACACTTCCCTTTTTAAAAATTGGAGTCTCGGGAGAGTTGATGTATTTGCCTTGCATTCCAGATCCGTCGTCGTGCAAAAGTCGTCCGGAAAATGCGATGATACGTGCGCCACTGTCTCCAATTGGAAACATTACGCGATCACGGAAACGGTCGTAAATTTCTCCACTTGGTTTGTCGTCCGGATGTTTTGCGAGACCTGAGAGCACGATTTCAGCGTCGGTAAATCCTGCCTTGCGAAGTGTGTCAGAAAGTTCGCGCCAACCTGCAGGTGCGTAGCCAATGCGAAAATCTTTCATCGTCTCTGGCTTTACGCCACGTTTTTCAATGTATGTTTTTGCTTCAGCGTTTTCGGAAAATTGCATTTCGTAAAAACGCGTTGCGTGTTCCATGAGTTCGTAGAGTCGGTCTTTTTGCGTTTTTTCTTTTGGATCAGTACCGCGGTATTGTTCGAGAGCCACGCCCGCGCGCTGTGCGAGTACTTGCAGTGCTCCTTTGAAATCAAGTCCTTCGAACTGCTCAACAAACGAGAAGATGTCGCCTTTTGCTCCGCACCCAAAACAGTAGTAACTATTTCGGCCTGGCGAAACAAAGAATGACGGGGATTTCTCATTATGAAAAGGACAAACGGCTTTGTAGTTGCCGCCTGCCTTTTCAAGCTTGAGGTAGGAAGAAATAACATCAACGATGCTCAATTTTTCCTTAATTTGTTCAACGGATGATGACATCTACGTGCGTTGTGTCATTCCGGACTAGATCCGGAATCCATTAGAATTAATGAACTTAAATACAAACCTGGATTCCTTACAGGAACGGTATACCTTTCACATTTTGATTACAAAACGTTCAAGGTCTTGCGGAACGGTTCCCGACCCTTTCCTCACCCGGACGAGCCGGGAATGACAGATTTTGTACTTTTATTTTTCTTCTTCTGTTTTCTTTCCTTGTTCGTCGCGCTTGTCTACGAATCCTGTTCCAGCTGGAATGAGGCGTCCGATGATCACGTTTTCCTTAAGTCCACGAAGTGTGTCTACTCCACCGCGAATCGCGTTGGTGATGAGCACGCGGTTTGTGTTTTGGAATGAAGCAGCTGAGAGCCATGACTTGGTCGTAAGTGCAGTTTCTGAGATACCAAGTACGAGTGATTCTGCTGTTGCTTCTGTGAGACCCTTGATCTTAAGTGATGCGTTCTCATCGAGAAGCTCAACTGCTTCCACGATTTCGCTTGGAGAAAATCCTGATTCACCAGCATCCTTGATCTTGCGACGTGAGAACATTTGGCGAATGATGATTTCGATGTGCTTGCGAGAAATTGATGCACCCTGGAGTTCGTACACTTTGTTGATTTCGTGAATGATGTATTCTTCTGCACGCTCGCGACCTCCGTATTTGAAGATCTCGGCAATATCTGCAGAACCGTCTGTCATAAGATCACCCTTCTTCACATTGTCGCCCTTGGCAACGATTGCCTGGCGGTGTGGTGGTACATCGTATGTAGTTTCGTTTGCTTTGCCATCCACCTTTGTATCATGAAGGACGACGATTGAGCGTTCTGTTGCGTTGATGCGGATATCGATGACAGTTCCATCATCATGCGCAACAACTGCAGGATTCTTTGGAAGTCGGCGTTCGAAGATTTCTTCGACACGTGGAAGACCAGCCGTAATGTCGACACCTGCGAGACCTCCGGCGTGGAAGGTTCGAAGTGTGAGCTGTGTTCCTGGTTCACCGATCGCTTGTGCAGCAACGATTCCAACCGCTTCTCCAACCTTGACCAAATCATTGCGTCCCAAGTCGAGACCGTAACAACTCTGACAGATTCCATACACTGTCTTACAAGTGAGTGGTGAACGAACGAAAGCTTCTGTGATTCCAGCTTGTTCGAGTTTGAGCGCTTCTTCTTTTGAGATGAGATATCCACGCTTGTGAATCACATTACCATCCTTGTCTTTGAGATCAGCTGCGAGGATGCGTCCGCGGATTGTCTTACTGATTGGAATTTCAATACCAAGAACATTGTCCTTGTGCATGAGTTTTCCTTCTTTTGTTCCACAATCTTCTTCAGTGATAACCACATCTTGTGCAACGTCAACGAGACGGCGAGTGAGGTATCCAGCTTTCGCAGTGTTGAGCGCTGTGTCGGCAAGACCTTTACGTGATCCGTGAGTACAGATGAAGTATTCAATCGGAGAAAATCCTTCCTTGAACGATGGGATGATTGGGAAATCAATCGTGCGTCCAGATGGGTTCACGATCATACCTTTCATTCCGGCCATCTGCGTGAGGTTTGAAACCGATCCGCGGGCTTTTGAAGTAATCATGTCGCTCGCTGAACTTCCATCCACCATTGTTTCTGGAATGAGCTTTTCGATATCCTTCTTTACACCTTCCCAGATTTCGAGAACCTTGCGGTAACGCTCTTCTTCAGAGAGGAGACCTTCACCGTATTGCTCTTCGACTTCTTTTTGTTTTGCGCGTCCAGCAGCAACCACTGCAGGCTTACCTTCTGGAACCTTGATGTTGTCGATTCCCCATGAGATACCTGACTTTGTTGAGTACGTAAATCCGAAATTCTTGATCTTGTCGAGAAGATCCGGAGTCGCGTCAATGCCGTAGTGCATGATGAATTCATCCACAAGAGTATTCAATCGTGTCTGTCCGATGACTTCGTTCAAATATGGGAAGTCGTCTGGAAGAATTGAGTTGAAGAGGATTCGTCCTACAGTCGTCTCAAATGGCTTGCCTTCGAACTTTGCATATTTTTCTTTTTCAGTTCCAAGGATAGTCACCTTTGCGCGAAGTGCGAGCTCATCGAATGAGTACGCAGTGATCGCCTGGTTTGGGCTACCGAACATTTTGCCTTCACCCTTTTGGTTTGGCATAAGTTTTGTCATCCAGAAACATCCAAGTGCCATATCCATACGTGGAGATGTGATTGGGTCACCGTTCTGAGGTTTCAAGAGGTTCTTGTTTGAAGCCATGCGTTCCTCAGCTTCCTGTTGAGCAGGTTTTGAAAGTGGAACGTACACAGCCATCTGGTCTCCGTCGAAGTCGGCGTTGAACGCTGGACAGACGAGTGGGTGAACCTGGATCGCATTTCCTTCGATAAGGATCGGCTGGAAAGCCTGAATACCGAGACGGTGAAGCGTCGGTGCACGGTTGAGGAGCACGCGCTTGCCTTTGATTTCTTCTTCAAGGATTGCCCACACTTCTGGAATTCCATCTTCAATGAGACGGTTTGCTCCACGAATGTTGTATGCGAGTTCTTGTGCGATAAGTTTTGAAATCACGAATGGACGGAAGAGTTCGAGTGCCATGTGTTTTGGAAGTCCACACTGAGAAAGTTTGAGTGTAGGACCGACCACGATAACAGAACGTCCAGAGTAGTCCACGCGCTTTCCAAGCAAGTTCTGACGGAAGAGACCTTGTTTTGATTTCAAGTTGTCTGAAAGAGATTTGAGTGCACGGCGCTGTGCCTGGTTCATCGCAACAGAGTCGTTCTGACGAGCGATTGAGTTGTCGATGAGAGCATCCACAGCTTCCTGCAAGATACGCTTTTCGTTACGCAAGATCACGTCTGGCGCACCGATTTCCTTGAGCTTGCGGAGACGGTTGTTTCGGTTGATCACGCGACGGTAAAGGTCGTTGATGTCAGATGTCGCATGACGTCCTCCTTCAAGAGCCACCATTGGGCGAAGTGCCGGCGGGATGACTGGGATGACGGTGAGGAACATCCATTCTGGACGAATGCCTGAAGTGATCATCGAACGAATAAGCGATAGGCGCTTTTCGAGCTTGTCCTTTTCAACAGCACTTGCCTTCTCAGATGCAGCTTCTGAAATTTCCTGAAGCTTTTTAAGATCAAGATTTTTCAATACAGAGTAGATCGCTTCGGCACCGATTGATGCTTCGAAACATGTTCCGTATTTGAGTGAGTAGCGGTGATATGCGATTTCGGTGAGCACTTTACCTTCGTAAATTTCGCCGATTTCTTTTTTCGCAGTCATCAAGAGTTCCTTGAGCTTGGTCTTTGTGTCTTCGTCTGCAGAAGATTTGACCTTGGTCTTGTATTCATTTTCAAGACTCTTCAAGATCTTGTCTTTTTCTTCTTGATAGACCTTCATCACGATGTATCCGGCAAAGTAAATTACCTTTTCGAGATCAGTCGCAGTGATGTTGAGGAGAATACTCATGCGAGATGGAACACCACGCAAGAACCAGATATGCGCAACCGGAGTCGCGAGTTCGATGTGACCCATGCGTTCACGGCGAACGATTGAGCGAGTGACTTCAACTCCACATTTTTCACAAACGATATCCTTGTAGCGAATGCGTCGGTATTTTCCACAGTAACATTCGTAATCTTTTTCCGGCCCGAAGATGCGTTCGTCGAAGAGACCTCCACGTTCTGAGCGTCCGGTACGATAGTTGATTGTTTCAGGTTTTGTGACCTCACCGTATGACCAATCGCGGATGCGATCAGGACTTGCGAGTTTGAGCGAGATTGATTCGAAACCAGTGTTTGTATCAATTGTTTTCATATTAATTAGGGTTTAGGGATTAGGGGTAAGGGATTAGAAAATTCTAATTCAAACCAAAACTATTCCTTATTAGCTTCATTAGTTTCTCGACCTGTGTACCCTTTCTGCAAATCAACATCGAGTGCAAGTCCTCGGAGGTAATTCAACATAACTGAGAATGATGCTGGTGTGTTTGGAACTGGGATTTCTTCGCCCTTGATGATCGCGTCGAATGCCTGTGAACGTCCCATGATATCGTCAGATTTTACAGTGAGCATTTCGCGAAGTGTGTGCGATGCACCGTAACCTTCGAGAGCCCAGACTTCCATTTCTCCAAAACGCTGACCTCCACCTTGAGCTTTACCTCCGAGTGGCTGTTGCGTGATGAGACTGTACGGACCAATCGAACGCATGTGAATCTTGTCTTCCACCATGTGGTGCAGTTTGAGCATGTACATGATACCGACAGCTACATCTTGTTCGAATTTGTCTCCAGTACGTCCATCGTAAAGTGGAATAGATCCTGATTCTGGGAATCCAGCTTTGACGAGTTCTTCCTTGATTTCGAAATCGCGAGCTCCAGCAAATGGAGGTACGACTGCTTGGTAGCCGAGCGTGTTTGCCGCAAGACCCAAGTGCATTTCAAGAATCTGTCCGAGGTTCATACGAGATGGAACTCCAAGCGGTGTAAGGATCACGTCGACAGGAGTACCGTCCTGCATGAATGGCATTTCTTCTTGTGGAAGAATTGTTGAGATAACACCCTTGTTTCCGTGACGACCTGCGAGCTTATCACCCACAGACACGTTACGAAGCTGAGCAACTTCGATGACTACTTTCTTGATGATTCCTGATTCGAGCTGATGACCTTCGGCACGTGAAAAGATCTTCACGCCGATGATGCGTCCACGCTTTCCGTGTTCAAGACGAAGTGATGTGTCTTTCACATCGCGAGCCTTTTCCGCAAAGATAGATCGGAGCAAGCGCTCTTCTGGAGTAAGTTCTGTTTCGCCCTTTGGTGTGATCTTTCCAACAAGAATATCGTTCTCGCGGATTTCTGCACCGATGCGAATGATACCTTCTTCGTCGAGGTCTTTGAGTTTGACTTCACCGACGTTTGGAATATCGCGTGTAGTGATTTCTGGTCCGAGCTTTGTATCACGCACGACACAGATATATTCTTCCACATGAATCGATGTGAAGACTGAGTCTTTTACAAGACGGTCAGAAAGAATAATCGCATCTTCGTAGTTGCGTCCTGCCCATGACATAAATGCTACAAGCACGTTTTGTCCAAGCGCGATTTGTCCGTTGTCAGAAGATGACATGTCGGCAAGGAGTTGACCTTTCTTCACTTCCTGTCCTACAGAGACCACTGGTCGCTGATGGAATGAAGTAAAGTTGTTTGTACGTGAGAAGTTGATGAGTGTGTATTCCTTTGTTCCAGATTTGCCCTTGACCACGACTCGCTTTCCATCCATGTGAGTGACTGTTCCTGCTTCTTCAGCAAGTACGAGACGTCCAGAAAATGGAGCAGCCTTTTCTTCGATACCGGTAGAGACGAGCGGAGCGTTTGGCACGAGACATGGAGTCGCCTGCTTCTGCATGTTTGATCCCATGAGTGCACGGTTCGCGTCATTGTGTTCAAGGAAAGGCACCATCGCAGTCGCGATTGAGAATGCCTGATATGGAACAACGTCGATGAAGTCGATTTCGTCGCGAGAGATGATACCTGGTTCTGTCTTGATACGAGCTTCAACTTCTGCATCGCGAAGCACACCCTTTTCATCTACTGGGTTTGCCGCGTGAGCGATGTTGTACTTTTCTTCTTCAAGCGCGTTTAGGTACACGATTTCATTCGTGACTTTTCCTTTGACCACTTTCACGTATGGAGTTTCGATGATTCCGAAATCATTGATGCGTGCATATATAGAGAGGTGCAAGATAAGACCGATGTTCGGACCTTCAGGAGTGTGGATCGGACAGACGCGACCGTAGTGAGAAGTGTGCACGTCACGCACTTCAAGACCTGCGCGTTCGCGTGTGAGACCGCCGGGTCCAAGAGCCGAAAGAATTCGGATGTGCTCGATTTCAGCCAAGAGGTTTTCCTGGTTCATAAATTGCGAGAGCTGGTTCGTGGTGAAGAATTCCTTGATACGAGCCTGCATCGGACGCTGGTTGATGATCTGGATCGGAAGTGCCGCCGCTGTATCTATAGTAGACATACGGTCTTGCACGTTACGCTTGATCTGAGTCATACCCACGCGGATTTTCTGCGCGAGAAGTTCTCCCACATAACGGACGCGACGCTGTGCAAGGTGGTCGATGTCGTCAGCCTTTGCTCCAGGTGTGTGCGTGAGTTCTACGATGTATTTTACAACTTGAATGAGGTCATCTTTTGAAATAGTTCGACGCTCAAGTTCCTTTTCGCCCATGTTGAGGTCGAAGCGCTTGTTGAATCGGAAACGTCCGACCGGTGAAAGGTCGTAGCGGTCTTTTGAAAAGAGTGCGGTGATAAATTCGCGTGCATTGTCTGCAGTCGCGAGATCACCGTCACGAAGACGCTTGTACATTTCGATTGTTGCATCGCCAGGAGTCTTGGCAGTGTCTTTTGCAAGACATGTTGCAATGACGTTTGCTACGCGTTCGTCGTCGGCAAATGCAGCCTTGATTTCATCGTCAGTAGCCATTCCCATAGCACGAAGAAGAGACGTAATTGGGAATTTACGTTTTTTGTCGATACGCACGTAGATCACGCCGTCAGCTTCAGCATCGATTTCAATCCAAACTCCGCGAGCTGGAATGATTTTTGCACCGAAATACATCTTGCCTTTGAGTTCGTTTTCTGTGAAGAAGATACCGAACGATCGTGCAAGCTGCGCGACGATAACGCGTTCAACACCGTTGATGATGAACGTACCGTGATTGGTCATGACTGGAATATCAGAAAGGAAGATTTCCTGTTCCTTTGCGACGCCACCGGCAAGCTTGTTCACAAGCTTCACGTTCACCTTAAGCGGTGCTTCGTAAGAAAGCTTGTTTTGCTTTGCATGGAATTCATCACACTTCGGCTCGCCAAGCGAAAACGAAGTAAACTCAAGCTCGAATTTCTTGCCTGAGTAATCAGAAATAGGAGAAAATTCCTTAAAAATTTCTCCGATGCCATTTTCGACCAAGTCTTTGAACGATTTGATTTGCATTTCCAGCAAATCAGGAAACTCTGCGAGTGATGCTTTGTACTTTTGGAAGTACTTTTTTGGGCGGGGCCCGTTGGCATGTATCGACATATCGTTATTTTTAGAACACCCATATATAGTGCATTTCTTTGTTGCTTCGCTCGTTTGTTCCCGCAATGTACCCAATGTACATTTTGGTCACAAGCCTCGCTCGCGCCTCGAACTGCATCTATCTATGTGTATTCTTTTTTATGGTTTCCAAAATAACAGATAAAGAAAGCAAAACCCATCTCTTTCGTTAGAGTTTGCTTTATCCGTCTTATATTTTTTTGACCGACAGCTTGGGGAGCTGTGTTTAGCTGCTAAAGGCTACGAATAACAACTAAAACTCAATCAGTCCGTAGTGCAAATAGTCTACTTATTTTTCACCTTGTGTCAAGTGAAAAACGGGGCATTCTTCCCCTCCGCGTATCGTGTCATCCCGGACTTGATCCGGGATCCATTTTTTGGGCCTTTTTCCCCTCCTTTTCAGGTCATTCCCGGCCTGGCCGGGAAATCCAAGCCCCGAGTCCAAACGGCTCATTTCCGCCCACTTGAGCCGTTTAACTAAAAAGCCCTTAACCACTTTTCTGCTTTACTTTTTATCGCTGAATTTCTTTTCAAAGCTGACTATTTGGGACGAAGTTGGAACCCATTTGATTTAAAAGCCTCGTAATTCCAAGTTATCGAGATTCTACGGAGAATGTTGACATTCTATTTTATGAATGGTTAAGTATACCTGAATCGAACGGCAACTGCCCAGTACCATTCCGTAAATGAGTGTCGTAAACTCGAACTTTCATTAAAAAATTAATAGAATGGAAACAACAGCAAGTCTCGCGCAATTCCATAAACTTATGGGTCTTATTTTAAGTAAGTACCCTGAACTTGAAGGAAAGCTGGACAAACAAATGTTACAATTACTCATCAAAGACGACTCGCGTCTCGCTCATGAGTTCACATTGTTTATTAACAATGGAGGAATGCACAACCTAAGTCACGTAATTAATTGTGACAAAACCCCAGAACTATTCCATCCTGATGATGGTTATTATCTTAAGGGTCATCAAAAACATAGTCCGTTTGCCTGGAACCCAAATCAAATTGAGTTAATCCCTCTTTTTTCATTCTGGGAGGGATTAAATAATCAACAGGAATTTCAGAGTAACAGGATGCGGTATGAGTTTTTGAAAAAATACGATGCATGTAATGCAAACATTTCAGACTACCTCTACGAACACCCCTACTTGTTTCCAAGTAAATGGGATAATCATCTCCTTGTCTTTTTAGGTACGCAATATGGCAGGCTGTATGGAGGAAAAAAGAACAATGGTTGTTGGGTTAGATGTATTGGCAAAGATTATGATGGCAGGTTACCAGGGAGAGCACTGGCATACTTTAAAAATGTAACCTCACACTCTTTTAAATATCCCCTAGGGAATAAATTTAAAAATAATGATGTGATGGTTCCTGTTTTCAAAAAAATATAAAACACCAAGACAAGCCAAACAGTGTGATCTCATTTGATCACACTGTTTTTATTTTAAATTCACAAGCTGACCGTCTGGGACGATGTTGGAACCTTTTTAAACCAAAGACCTACGACCTAACTCTGTTTACTCTTGTTTTCATCAGCCTTTTTATTAAACCTTTCTATTACATCACGAACAACATCTTCAGAGAACAAAGAACGCATATCCACTATATATCTATAGTCCTCTTTAATATACTCAGTTCCCTTATAGTTTTCTATATAAACTTCGACTCTCTCTCTTAGTAATTTTTTAATAACGCTCTCTGGCGCCGAAAAGAATCGCTGCTCATCCAAATATTTTTCTTCTTGAATAAGAGCATCTTCAGATAAAATCGTCGGATCTGTAACCCTTAATTCTATACCTCCAGGAATTCTATAAACTGGGATAACTTCGAAGCGCTCTACTTTCTTTATATTCAAAGTAAATTTCGGACGTTTGTGTCTTTTTAACATCGAGTAAGTTAGTGTCCAATTATCCCCATCCCATGCTCCATGCTTTTCTACAAGATCCTTAAGTATTGGCTCAAGTTTCCAAAAATCCTCTTCCTGAACATAAATGTCTATATCTTGATTCTCTCTTATATATTTTCCATTTATCCCGGCTACTCCAACACCTCCAAATACCCAGTATTTGATTCCAGCATTAGAGATTGCGGGCAACACGTCTTCAAAAACCGGCCCTAAATGTTCATTGATTTTTTGTGTAGTTTCCATTTTCTGAATAGTGATTTATTTCAAAAATAATACTTCTTAATAACTTAATTATACCAAACTTACAAGCTGTGCAGTTTGGGACAAAGTTAGAATTTTATTTAGCCTATAATCATGTTCTCTTGGTAGCTTTATGCACCTCTGGTATCCCAAAGAATTAATTAAGGTTTCTTCATTTTAATCAGTTAAACTTTTTCTTTCGCTGCAAGAACTTTTAATGTTTCGTTGACCTTATTAATATACGTATAATAGGTATCAGCTATATTTTCTATCGTCAAATTTGTGAGCAAAGCATCTTTTAATTCACCAATAAGTGCTTCCCCCTCAATCTGAGTAATTGAATTTCTTTTATACCAACCTCGGACGCTTTCAATACGGCCTTTTGCATCATTAATATCAGCAGCTAAAAATTCTGGTTTTGAATTTTTATCAGTTGTATTTTTCAATTGTTGCAAGAAATAATTTTCTTCAAAGAAGTCTTCCGCTGTATATACAGCGTTGAAACTAGGGTCGAAATCGTGATAGGTGTACCAAAAACCATAGCCTTTATTATTTTCATACTCACGTTTTTTGTCTTTAGCAATGGCATCCGCATCACTTAATATTAAGCAATTACGATTTCCTGCTTCAAACGCTGGTGTGATGTTTTGTATATGCTTAACACCCTGAGAATGACAGAATCCAAATTTTTCCAATTCTTTAAAAACTTTCTTTCTTGTAGGAAGAGTTGTTTTAGAGGCTCGAAAAAATAAATCTTTATCTCTCCATCCTTCGAATATAAGATTCCATTCTTTTAGATTTGAAAATATGGAGTAACCCAGAGATTTATATATAACCTCTTCATCTTGAATGTTTGAATCTCCCACTACTTCAAGTTTTGTAATTTCTTTTTTCTTTTTCACCAAGTAGTGTCGTGCTATAACTTTCTCGTCGATCATAAAAATCGAATGAGTAGAAAAGAGGACAACATTTGTTTGAGAAATTTTTAAAAGTTCGTCTCTCAAAAACCTTACTCCTGTTGGATGTAAACTTATCTCCGGTTCATCAATGATCAAAACGGAATTTTGTAGTGTGTTTATGTTGCTTTGAGTAGAGATAAGAAGCAAAAAAGTAATAAATCTCTTGAATCCGTCACTTCTTTGATTTAATTCATAATTATTGTCGGAATCTTTTACCGTAGCAACTATATCAGAACCGTCGGTTTTTAATTCAAAAGAAACTTCGGGATACTCCTCCCAAACTTGTTTGAAATACTCAGTATTTTTATCAGCAACCTTTCTGAGAAAATTTGATAATCGAGTTTGAGAAATCCCCTTTGCTGTATTAACTTCATTAGCGATTCGTGCATTTTCTATGCCGGCAAGATTAAACATTCTTGCTAAAGGAATACAGGTTGTGGGGTCACTTATAAAACCATCCAAAGGTATTCTAGAAGGTAGTAAGTAAGATTCGTTGTACTCCCAATATATAACATCAGGTAACCACTCCTCTACTTTTTCAATGTGAATATTCCCCAGCGTTTCTTGAATATCCGAGAGATCTTTAACATCCACTAAATAAGCTGGGTCAATAGGATTAAATTCATCTAAATTAACAAATTGGTAGCCTGAAAGCTTAAACGTCTCCCCTGACTTCGAGACTACTTCATAGTCTCCGGGGCAAGTATCAGAAACTTTTTTCAAGTTATTTAAAACTTTGTATTCTTTTCCTAGAACAAAATAGCGTGCACTTCTTTTTTGTGTAAGTAAATCAATATGATAGACCGCCTCAATCCTTGTTTTACAAAAATCTTCAATATTCAGCCCCTTACCGTTGTGAGAAATAACAGGAACATCCTTTATAAAAAGAAAATTTTCTTTAAAGTCTGCCACAATCTCATCTAAGTCTCCCTTCTCAAAAGAAAAAATGAATTTTACGTAAGCGACACTAGGAACATCTTCGCTAGATAATACTTCTCGAACATATTTTTTTTCAACTTTCTGCGTTGCGTCTAGAAGTTTTACAGCTTTTAAAATATTACTCTTACCAGACTCATTTATTCCCACTAAAACACGACAGGTAGGATTAAATTCAACCGCCGCATCTTTTATAGATAAAAAATTCTTAATTTCGGCTTTTTTAAGCTTCATGCTGTTAAAAGTAGCATTTATTGATGAGGGTGTCTACAGCATCCAAAGGATCAATTTTGATCAAAAAAGTTAAAATATTTCTATAGGAAAAATGGGGTCAGGTACCATTCTTGAATTCGAACTTGATTGACACTCTAGCACCCCAAGCTTACTCCTCCCCTCCCAAAACGCAAATCCCAAACCCAAACGGCTCATTTCCGCCCATTTGAGCCGTTTGACTACTTGACAATATATGAAAATGTTATAAGGTTTGCAAAAGACTAAATAAACAGCAAAGCGTCTAAGGAATTGGATTTTTTGCTGTTTATTTAGTTTTCACCATTTAAAAAATAATGTTAATTTATGGGCAAATTGATCCGCACCCAGGTCGTTTACGAACACAAGCCTGGTAACTTAAAACAGTCGGTTAAGCTTCGGCTCCCAATCATCATTCACTCCAGCAAAGCTGGCCCTGTAATTATTATCAATTATCCGGGGTACAACGGAGACATTGATGGGTACAACATGAAGTACGCTGTTATGGCAACGCGCATGAGCGAACAAATTGGCACCGTGATCCGTATTGGTAATCACCATCATTCAAACACCAATTACCAGGAAACAGTGCAGGATGATCTGCGTGCAATCGTTACGCATGCCTTAGAAAACGCAAAAGAGATATGCGGACACGAAAATCCTCATATTTACATAACTGCATTTTCTGCTGGTGCTTCTGCTGCCGCAGCTATCGCTCATGAGTTTCCTCAGGTAACAAAACTCCTGCTCATATCCCCCTCATTTGATGCGGGAGAAAGTGCAATACGGAGCGGCCTTGAAAAATACACCGGCGAAATACATATCCTGGCAGGAGCAAATGATGATGTTGTAGGACCAGAAGTAGCACCGCTTATGAATGGGATGGTAAAGCTAACTGCTTCACAAATGGTAATACTTCCAAAATGCGACCATCAGTTGCGTGGACGCACTAACGGATTGTATTTAAGCAACGCACCAGGCTGGGCGTTCTTAGGAAAGAAATTCCCCACTACCGACGACGGCATTGTGCTGTACGAGTAGTAAACACTGTTTGCAAAAAAAATTCACGAGCCAAGAAATGGTTTTACCATTTCTTGGCTCATTTTATTTCTACTAAATCTTAGTATACAAAACCCCTTTCCCCGTCTTGCCCGTTTGTTTAATTTTCCCCTCCTTCTCAAGAATCGAAAGATACCGCGTCGCTGTCGCGTCAGACACATGCAACAGTTTCTCAACGTCATCATTCGTCACGCTTGTTCGCTTCGCAAACAAACCCATAACTTTATCCAGCTTTTTCCTTTTCCTAAATTGAATTACACTTTGCGCCTTCACCAAAAGTTCCCTCATCCCACTGCGCGGAGCAACTTGAACCGACGGAGGCACCGTGCCCGATTCTACTTTTGCAGAATTTGGGGAAGCCTCCGTCGGCTTCTGCAATTCTGGTTTTACGGTCTCAGCAATCGACTCAGCCACAGGTGATAACGGCTCATTTCCGCCCACTGGGCCCGATCCCACTTCAGTGGGATTTAGGGTTTGAGCCGTTGTACCCGATTCTACTTCTGCAGAATTTAAGGTTGGTTCCGGTACGGCTTCTACAGGAGCTGGAGTTGGTTCGATTGGAGCTTCTACAGGAGCAGGAGTCTCCACCACAGGAGTCACAGTCTCGTCAGCAACAACAGGCTCAACTGGAGTCTCAATTGGAACCGTTTCTACAATAGGAGTTACCTCATCCGCCATATGCAAATAGTATATCAAAAAGGCTTATATTTGGTCTTTTTAACGGTACTTGACTTTAGTACTTAAAAGTAGTATAATATATAAGAAGATTGTTAACTCTGTGCTTACAAACCAAGGGCACATTAAAAATTGAATTATGAAGAAAATACTTTTTATTGCCTCGATTGTAGCTTCGGCTCTCGGGATGACATCATGCAACAACGATGAAATCAAAAACGTAGGGCGCCCTTCCCCGATGCCATTCAATCATGGAATTGAACAGGCCGCACCAAAACCTGAACCACCGAAAGATACTATCCTCCGCAACGTACCGCTCACAGAGCAGCAATTCAGGCGGATAGCCAACTACATCGAAAAACATGGTTTCGTCGTCGACCTTGGCCCAAATCGAATTAAATGTGGCCACCAGGTGACATTTTTTGATAAGGCAGGCAATCGCCACGCTATGATCTCCTGCAGAACAGGTGCAGATGGGCATCCGGCCATGAAAGGTACAGTGACTTCAATAAGTGTTTGGGCCTATTACGATGGGAAAAAAGACCAGGAACATTTCTTTGGTTATGATATCCGTCCTTCTGGAGCCAAAACATTTATTACTGAGGATGACTACATGGCCAAGCATATGAAAGCTGTGCAAAAAGGCGTTAATGATTTTTTGAACAAAGTCGAAAAATCCAAGAGCTGATTAATTTCGGCAAAAAATTACAGACGTGTTGATTGGAATTTTCCAATCAACACGTTTTTTTATTTCCCCTTCCCTGTCTCGATCACAATCGAAAACACAATTTTTTTCTTTGCAACGATATGTTCCTTCTTTCTTACTTCTGCCTTAAGCGGCAACAGATACGTTTCAGATTTTTTGTCTGGAAAAATCGAAGTATTCCAAGTTGTCTTGCCGAGCGTTACCGTTACCGGAATAGATCCCCAACCCTTTTTGAGAGTGGCATACTTTTCTCGTATCTCTTTGGATTTTTTCTTATCAACATAGGCAAAATGCCATCCAGACATTCCCGGATACAGCACCACTTCTGATTTTATTGAGTACACACCTTTTTTCATTACAGTCTTTAGGGTCTGTAAAGGTTATCTCCAAACTGCCACAATCGCTCCCATTGCCCCCATCGCAATAAGCAACCATCCTGATTCATATAGCCACAAGCCTGTCTTGCGTCCCATCCAAATCACTTCGATTGCTGAAGAAGTTACAAGGAAGAAAATCCATACAAACACTCCACAAAGCACACCTCCCCACACGCCCGAAATATTCACCGCTGATGAAGAGGATACAATTGTGAACATAACTGAGAGACCGAGTGCTGTGACAAAATTGGTAAAGAGATTCCCAATCATCTGAGGAACCATGTCAGAAAGTTTTTCATTGCCAGTCGGTACAACATTAGCAAGCTTCATCCAAAGCTTGCCGCCAATCGGACCATGGAACAAAAATCCAATAATAAACGCCACCACTGCTGCCACAAGCACCGCTATAAAATTGATTGAAATCATATTGTTTTATTAGAATTCACACAAATGAAATGCACCAAATACGTGGATTCTAACTCTTACTAAATTTATAATTATGATATTGAGTGTACCATTTGGAATGAAATAATTGAATGACCAATCACGTCAGCAGATTGACTTATTTGCCAAAAAATTGTATTTTAAACACAACATCTTTAACAAATTTTAATGATGACCACAGCGAGTACTGCTCTCTCCCTGCGGTCATCATTAAAAGTAAACATATGAACCTGGCACAATCTCATCGTGACAAAATCGGTGGGGCCCTGAACTTCCTCAAAAGAAGTAACGAGATTACATCATTCGAAATTGTAGATGATCCACATGATGATTTTTTTATCACATGTACAATTGTATTTACGTATAAACACAAGAAACTAGACGTGACCGTGCTTATAGACTTACTGTCGTATGAAACAAGACGGCTCGGCAACATATTTTTTTGCAATCTTATTGAAAGACGCAAAAAAGGTGAGGAAGCAGAGCTCCGGATGTTTGCGATTCTACGCAGACTCATACAAAATCGAAAATTTGGGATCTGTAGTGTTTTCCGTGCGAGTGAATACCTAGACAACAAAATGAAGGCCGACTTAGTCTTCTTTGTTGATTGCAGTATTCCCCTCTTTGAGCCTTCGACGAAAGTGGAGCGTCTGATGATATATCTTCAAATAAAGTCTTCTGTAGAAAAGCAAGACATTCATAAAGTGAGATATCCAAACATTCCCTCTATCGTCATCAACCATGAAATAACAGATAGTACAATCATACAAGCAGTCAAAGAAATAATTGAGACGATGTATATCATTTCCAAAGTAGAACCAGCAAAAGAGCTCGTCACACTTTCACTGAAGGATACTGGAAACTATGGGAAATCGACAGATCTACGATACCTGAAAAGCGTACTCCAAAGCATGTATCAAAAAATTCACAAATAAAACTCGGACACAATCCGGGTTTTTTTATTGCCACTATTACAAAGACCGCACGGCATAGCCGTGCGGTCTTTGTGTTGGCGTATTAGTATTATCTACTTTCTACTACCTATTTTCTACTTTCTAACTAGCTAAGGTGTACTGAAACGAGCTTTGTCATTTCAAACATTGTAACCTCTTTCTTTCCACCGAAAACTGGGAGGAGTTTGTCGTCAGCGATAATGTTACGCTTGTTCTTTGGATTCTGAAGATCGTGCTTCTTAATGTAAACCCAGATAGCCTTAACGACTTCTGAACGAGGCATTGGGCCTTTTCCAACGACTGCTTCGAGTTCTGCACTCAAAGTCATTGGCTTCATGAACGCTGATGTTTTTTTCTCTGCCATATATTTTACGATTTGGTAAGGCCTTCACATACAAAGACCCTCTCTAATTAATAAATACGTATATATTCTATTATATACCATAGAACCCGAATATGCCTATACCCCAGAGTGTACTATTGCCATAAGTCGTTCTGTGTCGTATAGTCAGTCCAAATAAAACCCTTTAATATGTCTATAATATTGATTCCCACAGATTGGAACGGCGCGTTCAAAGGAGAAGATCTTGCAAAGGTCAGAACTGACGCACGGAGGTACACCAACAATTTTGACACAAAGAAAAAAGTCGTAGTTGTCACCGGATTTGAAAAAATGACTGAAACTGCAAAAATGATTATCAATAATGCAGTAGCAAAAGCAGAGTTCAAACAATCAAGTGCATTCGATGCCCTCAAAAACGTTCCGGAACATCTCTTTAAGGACAAAGTATTCCGAAGTGACAAAGCAGAACTCACCGAAGGGATCCCTTTCTCCCCAGATAGAATTGAGAAGGAATACCAAAAAATAATAACATTGTACTCTAATTGTTGGGTAATAGTCATCAGCCACCCACTTACGACCGAGACTATTCTTCTCGAATACGTAAAAATGCACGCCATAGAAACCAAAGCTATTCCCAACTATGTCGCAATGCCGGGAGACACAATATTTCTAGGCAAAGAAAAAATTCTCGATAAGAAAAGATACGGAGGAAGAATAATTCCCCATTCACGGTTCAGAAACGATCATATTGATTAACACAAAAAAGCAGCGACTTAGTCGCTGTTTTTCTTATTCTCATTTACCCTAAGCCAGTTTACTGGCCGGGCGATCAAAATTACAATTTTGATTTAGCCTTCCACTCATCTATCTTCTTTGGATCACCAGAGAGAAGGACTGGCGGAACTTTATATTTTTTATTTTTGTATTCCAAAATTTCCGGTCGAGTATAAAATTCGCTTGATGAGACGCGCTCTTCTTCGAGTGAGTCAAATTTGCCGAGCACACCAGGAATCTGACGCGAGATTGAATCGATCAACACCATAGCCGGCAATTCCCCACCCGTGAGCACATAGTCTCCGATTGAGATATCCTCTGCTTTCAAAATCTTCGCCACACGCGCATCAATCCCTTCATAGCGCCCACAGAGCATAATAATATCGGTGTATTTCTTGGCTGAAGTCTTAGCGTATGCAGTCGTGAATTTTTCCCCACTTGGGCTAAAACTAATTATTTTTGTCTTTGTATTCTTTCGTTTGGCAATTTTCTTCACAACGCTTTCAACCGCCTTGAGCACAGGCTCTGCACGAATAATCATTCCTGGTCCGCCACCATACGGTTTGTCGTCGACAATGCGAGACACGTTCCCATCCGGCCAGACTTTCTTGAATTTACCCGATACAAAATTGCGCGGGTTCGTAAACGTCACCTGAATCCGCTTTTCCTTGATCGCCCGCCCAATAATAGACTCCTTGAGATAGGAATCGAAACTTTCAGGAAATAATGTAATGATATGAAATCGCATGAAATTTTTGTATTGTCATGCCGGACTACGATCCGGCATCCATTATGAATTTTTCGTGGATCCCGGATCAAGTCCAGGATGACACAGTTTACTCTGGTTTGATATCTGAAGAAGCAATACTCTTGCCCTCATCAGCAAAATGAATATTGCCTGAAAACTTCTCTTCACGCAAGAAGTACGGATACCAGAGCGGATCATCAATCCACATACTCTCAAACGGAGGCTTCTCGATATCAAACCATTCCGGTTTCATTTCTTCTGTCTCAATCGGCTCCCCTTCAAATGAATCAACGCGATAAATAATCACTCGTTGATTGAACTCAGGCTTGTCATCAAAATAAAAATTGATACATCCGAGCTTGATGAGATTTTGTTCTGGAACAATAATTCCGCTTTCTTCTTGAATTTCGCGAACAACGGCCTGCTCAGGAGATTCTCCTTCCTGTAATTTACCTCCGTACCCATTCCACTTCCCTGCACCAAACCCCCGCTTCTTCATACCGAGCAAAATCTTTCCGTCTCTCACAAGAATGGCTAGAGTTACAATTCGCATATTATTTATTCAAAATATCACTCACAATTTTTCCATCTGCCATAGTGATTGTGCGATGTGCAAGCTTGGCATATTCCGGCTCGTGCGTGACCATCACGATGGTCTGGCCTTCTTTGTTCAAATCAATAAATGTCTGAATCACCTGATCTGAAGTTTCCGAATCGAGGTTAGCAGTCGGCTCGTCCGCAAAAATAATTTTTGGGCTATGCCCTATTGCGCGTGCAATTGCCACGCGCTGTTGCTGTCCACCGGAGAGTTGGCTTGGGAGATTATTCATGCGATCAAGAAGCCCAACACGCTCAAGTGCCTTTTTGGCTTTTCGCTCAGCCTCCGCCGTACTGTATCCCTGCATAAGAAGTGGTACAACAGTGTTTTCTAAGGCAGTCAAAGACGGCAAAATCGCATAGTCCTGAAAAATATATCCGAGATCATTGAGTCTTGTTATGGTACGTTCATTTTCTGATACTGGCACCATATCTACTCCATCTATCAAAACCTCGCCACCTGTCGGCAAATCTAGCAGTCCAAGCTGATACAAGAGCGTTGATTTTCCAGAACCAGACTTCCCTGTCACCGTAAGAAACTGTCCTTCTGGCACAGAAAATGTAAGCGTATCAAGCGCCACGATTTTCTGGTCACCACTCATAAATATTTTTGTTAGATTTTTTGCTTGGATCATGTTCTAGGGTTTAGGATTAAGGGATAAGGGAGGAGTAATACGCTATCGGCCAAGTATGGCCGATAGCGTATTCTGTCTAATAACAATCTTGGCTGGAATATATCCCGCAATCACCGTCGTAACAAGAAGGATAAGGCCTCGAATAAGCGTTCCCGAAAGTGTTGCAACGAGGATTCCATCAGAAAACGGGAAATCAATCGGATTCGCAGCAATAGCTGGTTTTATCAAACCGAAGACAAGAATCATACCGAGAATAATACCAAGTGCCGCATAAATAAACGCCTGGTACATATATGAATAGAGAATCGCTTTACGATTGATACCAATTCCTTTCAAAATTCCAATATATCTTCGGCGTGTAATCGCGTTCACAAAAATCACAATAAAAATCGTAATCGATGCCACGATAAGTCCAATTCCAGAGATAGCGTTTCCGAGGATAGCAAAAGTGGTCTTGATGTCTTGCAAGAATTTTGGAAATGCTTCTTCAGCCGTTTGCACTCGAGCAAATTCTCCAACCCCACTGTCGATCAAAAATTGCTTTGCAACGACAGGGTCTGCTCCCGGCAACAATTGAATCGCGATACTGGACGCGTTCAAATCTGTTCGCCCGGTCATCTTTCGCACTTCGCTTGCAAGTGCCACCACAGAAGTATCAAACTCATCCACTTTTGAAGAAAGAATTCCTTTCACATAGTATTCCTTAGAAACATTTCCCGAAGTTACGCGAATACGAGACCCAACAGAGACGTCTTTGAGCGTTTGAAATCCTGGAGCCTCAATCGGAGTAAATTCATACAACAAGTTTTTACCAATGAGAATGCTGTTCTGATCCTCTGGTGTAAGATACTCCCCCCGAATGACAAATTTTGAAACACCAGAAAATTGTTGTTCTTGCATCGGGTCAATTCCCAAGAAAGACGCTCCGGCGCCGTCGCGTTTTTCACCCGGGTTTATCGTCGAACGATAATTCGATTCCACACGTACAGAGCCACCGTAACGAACAGTGTGATATTTGTATCCAGGAATTGTAGTAACAATTTTGGAAACCTCTTGCGTTTGATCAATAAATGAGCGATTCAAGAATGATGAGATCACAACATCACCAATAGCATACTTTTTCTGCGCATCTTCCGAACCTTGAATAAGACCGACAAGAATACCCGCCACAACAACGAGGTTGAGGAAGGTAAAAATCATCACGGCGACGATGAGCATCGTCGTCCATTTGTTTGCTTGCTTGATATCACGTCTAGCGAGATACCATCCCACTTTCACATTCTGCGAAAATGAATTTTCGATTCTGGTTCGTTCTGACATTGTTTTGTATTGTATTTATTCCTCCCCTCATTTAGCAAAATGACCTACTGGGTTACTCGAGGGTGTGTGTTTTGTACCCAAAATGGTGGGGTGATGCATTTTTCTAAACCCTATACCCTAAACCCTAACCCCTGTGGTCATTTATTTTTCTCCCACTACAACCTTGTCGCCGACAGATAATCCACTGGTAACTTCTATCATATTTCCATCTCCAAGCGAGCCGGTCGTCACCTTTCGGTCTTCAAATTTTTTCTTTCTCTCGTCTGTCACAATACGGACATACGAGCCATCATCACGTACGAGTATTGCCGCCTTCGGTATTGAGAGTACGTTTGGACGAACCCACGCAAGAATAGTCATGTTTGCATTCATGCCTGGTCGAACCCCATGCACAATCGCATTGTCGATGTCTCCTTTGATTTTATAATTGACTACACCATCATCAGTCGTAGAAGATGGATCGATTGCAATCACTGTCCCAGAAAAAGTAGTGTCCGGACCAAATGCATCAAGTGTCATCAACACCTGCTGGCCAAGTGCAACCTTGGCAATGTTTGTTTCGTTGATATTTGCTTCCACATGCAGATTTTTTACATCTTGAACGACAACGGCAAGCTTCTGTGTGTCAGCACGCTCGCCCATTTTTACATCGATTCGAGTAACGGTTCCAGATGCAGGCGCTCGAAGAATTGTGTTTTCGTATACTGCCTGCGCTTGATCGATAGAGGCTTGAGCAGCCGCGAGGTCTGCAGGTCGCGCAGATGCTTTTTTCAAATTCAAATTTGCCTCAGCAGATGCAATTACACTATCACGGTCCTTCAATGCGTTTTGATAAGCGTTGTATGCAGTTAGATACGAAGTCGAAGAAGTGTTTGGCAAAGAAACAGTCCAGGTATTTTGAGTATTTGAATTATCTGAATCGAATTGGATATAGAGACCCTTCGTTCCAAGTGGAACTGGCTTGGTTATACTCGCCTGTCCTCCACCATTTTCAATCCCTGAGAAAGAAAAATACATTCCTCCTCCATTTGTTGCGTAGGTTGAAATTTGGTACACACCTTCTGTAGTTCCAGAATACGCACCAGTGACAGTAGGTGTCGTTCCGGTAAAACCACCAGAACGTGTTGGGGTAAGATCATTATTGAGGAGTGCTCGATACGCATTTTCCACAAGGGTGTTCTGTACTTTTTTTGTATTATCGAGAGAAACTTGAGCAACGGCAATTTCTTCATTAGAAGATCCATCGGCAACTTTCTGATAGTTTGCTTTTGCAAGAGAAAGAGCTGCATATTCATTACTGTTTCCAAGCATGGCGAGGATTTGTCCTTTTGAGACAGTATCTCCAACCGAGACCGGAATACTCTGCACAAGTCCGCTTGTAGAAAAAGAAAGATTGAGGTCTGTTTGTGCGGTGACTTGTCCTGTAGCAAGTACGGTTTGTTTCAAATCACCTTGCACAACCGGTACAACAGTCACCGAACTCGGTGCAGTGTGAAAAATAAAATAGAGAACAACCACAACGACAGCTCCGCCGAGTATCCAAAATCGCTTCGGATGAACATCATAATATTCTTTAATTTTTTGAAATGTGTTTTTCATAAGTACAGCTACTTTACCATTTAAAGGTTTAAAAACAAAGGTTATAAAAAACGAACCCTTATCTTGTACTAAGATGTGGGTTCAATTTTATTTTCGTTCTTTTGTTGTAATTGTTGTAATTGTTGTAATTCTTTGATTTTTTGGCGAAGACGATTATTCATGTCTTTTTCATAAACTAAATCACTATACATATCCAAAACCGGATCGGATTCGAGATTTTTAATATTCGTACCCATTGGCAAAAATGGTTCAAAAAATAAATAACACGCGCCAAATTTATATTTCTGCATAATAGTATGTTTTTTCTCATAGTATCACACTATCTGAAACCTGTCCAAACAAAACAATTCCCACATCGTGGGAATTGTTTTGTTTGATTTTGTATTTTTCTAGACCCTAGAACCTAGACCCTAGACCCTGCATTCTACTGGTTTCGTGAACCACGTGAACGTTCTGTCTCTGTAAGCAATTTTTTGCGGAGTCGCACAAAGTGCGGAGTGACCTCAAGATATTCGTCGTGGTTGATGATTTCAAGTCCACGTTCGATAGTGAGTTCCCAAGCAGGATTGAGATACATCGCTTCGTCGGTTCCAGATGAACGGACGTTTGAGAGCGCCTTTCCTTTGATTGGGTTTACCATCATGTCTTCACCCTTTGAAGTATTTCCCACAATCATTCCTTCATACACTTCAGTGTTGTGCACGATGTACATCGTACCGCGATCCTGAAGATTCCAAATAGAGAATCCAGCAGCCGATCCCGAGATCATCGAGATCATCGCACCCACTTCCTTCTTCTTGATTTCGCCTGCCCATGGTTTGAAGCCGATTACGCGTGAAGCAAGAATTCCCTCTCCTTTTGTATCAATAACAAATTGGTTGCGGTATCCGAGAAGTCCGCGTGTTGGAATTTCGATGAGAATGCGAGTGATACCATCCTTTTCATGCATTGAAGTGAGAAGTCCGCGACGCTTTGTAAGTGTTTCAATTACTGCACCAGAAAATTCGGTTGGAACATCGATAGTTGTTTCTTCATACGGCTCGCATTTTTCGCCATCGATTTCTTTGGTGATCGCTTTTGGCTGAGATACTTGCATTTCAAATCCTTCGCGACGCATTTGTTCAAGAAGCACAGCCACGTGGAGTTCTCCACGTCCAGAAACCTGGAATGTCGCTTCAGAATCGAAGTCGACTTTGAGACCGACGTTCACCTGAAGTTCGCGTTCGAGACGTTCGCGGATTTGGCGTGAAGTGACGAATTTTCCATCGCGTCCTGCAAATGGTGAATCGTTCACGAGGAACGAGAGCGTGATTGTTGGTTCGTCGATGGTGATGGTTGGAAGTGCTTGCACACTGTTGTCGCTCGCAATTGTTTCTCCGATGTACACATCAGAAATTCCAGCAATAATTCCGATATCTCCAGAAACGAGTTCCGATACAGCTTCGCGTTTCTGTCCGATGAATGAAAACATCTTTGTGATTTTAGCTTGGCGAGTCTCTTCTCCGTGTTTTACGAAAATAGTCGTTCCATCTTTGATTGTTCCGTCGTAGACACGCACGATAGCGAGACGTCCGAGGAATGAGTCATACGCGAGGTTGAAAGCCTGTGCACATGCTGGAGCATTCACATCACGAGTCGCAGATGGTACTTGTTCAAGCACCATATCGAGAAGCGGAGCGAGGTCTTTTGAATCATCAGTAAGTTCGCGCTTTGCGATTCCCTGTCGTCCGATTGCGTAGATAGTTTTGAAATCGATTTGTTCGTCGTTGGCACCAAGTTCAAGGAAGAGCTCAAGCACTTGTTCGTGTACGTGTTCAGGATTTGCAGCCGGCTTGTCGATTTTGTTCACGACCACGATTGGTTTGAGACCGAGTTCGAGTGACTTTTTCAAAACGAAACGAGTCTGTGGCATCGGACCTTCTTGCGCATCAACGATGAGAAGCACGGTGTCGATAGAGCGAAGAACGCGCTCCACTTCAGATCCGAAGTCGGCGTGTCCTGGTGTGTCCACGATGTTGATTTTCACTCCTTTATATGTGAGCGAACAGTTTTTTGAGTAAATGGTGATTCCACGTTCCTTTTCGAGATCGTTCGAATCCATCGAAGATGCAGTCTCATCGACAGCTCCAGTAAACTTCAAAAGAGCATCAGTAAGAGTTGTCTTACCATGGTCAACGTGTGCGATGATTGCAATGTTTCGAATATCAGCCATAAATGTTTCTGTGTCATCCCGGACTCCGATCCGGGATCCATGATTTTCTTAATTAGTAATGGATTCCGGCTCGTAGGCCGGAATGACAGCCCCTAGATAAAAATAAAGCCTCTAAACCGGTCGTACCGGTCGGGCGAACAAAATATCTCCGTTGCCGGAGATTTTGTTTTAGCCGCCAGGGCTAATTACCTTTTCAATATAACACTATTTTTCAAAAAAGGCAATTAAAAAAAGCCCCGAAGGGCTTTTTTTAATTTACATGTTCTTGAGGTCTTCCATCGCCTCGTCAAAACTCGCTTCAACACCAGCTGCTTTCGTTCCGCCTTCTGGTTCGTTGATCTTGAGGTTTACGCGAGAGTTGTTCTTCATTCCAATGACACGGAGAAGAGTTCGGATTGCCTTAGCAGTGTTACCTTGGCGACCGATGATCTTACCCATGTCGGCTGGACTCACGGTGAGCTTTACGAGAACACCCATTTCGTCTACTGTTCGTTCGATTTTAACTTCGTTGGGATTGTCGACTAACGCCTTTACTACATACTCGAGAAACTGTGTATCTGAATCCATGATAATCTAACTGAATTAACTAAAATTTTCGTATAATAGAGCAATATTTTCGACAGTACTGCTTAGAACCAGTATACCGTCACTCCCAAATTCTTGCAAACAAAAGTATTGGAATGCAAAATTGAGCAAGCCCAGAGCTTGCTCAATTTAATAGAGTTACTATTTACTTCCCTCAATCAAATCAAGAACATCCCGAGCTGAATTCTCACCGATAAACCGTTCAAACAAATGCAAGTTATCAAGATTTCTCAAAATAAAAATAACTGACAAAATTGAGACAACAAACGCCGACTTGAGTAATGCCCCAAGAATAAATCCTTGTGAAGGAATGACGCTGATGGCAGAGAGGAGGATAAGGACAAAGAAAAAGAGTAAAAACCACTGAAAACTAGGAATTCGTTCTTGGTACAGCATCACCATATTCTTTCGAAGTACCTGACAATCAGACAATCCAGTCATGACTCGCCCCACAGCCTGGTTTCGAAGTGTCTCTTGCTTGTTGTTGCCAATATCCTCTTCCAGAATTTGATGAATAGATGAAATAGTATTTGATTTGTTAATAAAATGATAATTCCAAGCTTTGTTGGCAAGGATGAGTGTATAGTGATTTTTTATTACAGCACCAATTTTTTCTTGAATTTGTGGACTGATGTTTTGGGACGCGCGATAGATACTGGAAAGTTTCCCATCAAACGTACTGATTACCTCGCGAATTTTTGTATATCTATTCCCTTGTCGTGCAATAAAGAATCCAGTGAAAATTGAGAAAAAGAATGTCGTTATCGTGATGAAAATTTTATCTGTAGTGCTAAACCCCACATCGGTGGTGAAATAAAAATACGTTAATCCAATAAATACAAGAAATAATAAAACCTGCGTTGTTCGGTTGTTCATAGTTTGAATTTTATCATTCAGGATACAAAAGAGCGAGCGACTTTCGTCGCTCGCTCTTTTGTTGTATTTGTATAACTTTATGAACTTTACAAACTTTATGAACTTTCAACTTGCCGTTAGGCAGCCTTGAGTTCCTTTCGCTTCTTTGTAGGAGCTTTGCGAGAAAGGACGTTCTTCTTCTTTCCTTCGATGAGCTTCTTTGAAACAAGGAAGTTGTAAACAGTGTCAGATGGCTGTGCACCAACGCTCATCCAGTGCTTTACGCGGTCTTCTTCGAGGGTTACGATTCCAGATTTAGGATTGTAAGCACCAAGGATTTCCTGGAATTTACCAGATTTTGCTGCGTTTTTGTGGTCAGTCAAAACGACGCGGAAATGCGCCTCGTTTTTGCGACCTATTCGTTGTAATCGGATCATTAACATAAGTACTGCCTATACTAACAGAAAATATAAAAAAGGCAACTATTTCTTAATTTGTACCCAAATTGTAGAAATAGGCGTCCTCTGGCAGGGCAACTGTCTTCTTAAATTGTACCCAATTTGTAGAAGCAGGCGTCCCCTTGCGGGACAAGTTTCCCTTAAAAAATCATAAAACCAGCATTCTAAAAATAAACGCTTAAAAAAATAACAAAAGGCAGTAAAAACTGCCTTTTTAATAAATGTTCCCTGCTTTATATCTTTTTTACCAAACCTTTCTTTAATAAAAAAAGCCTAATACTGTAAATTGAAAAAAGACAGAGTGCAGTCTCTATTGTAGTAGCAATCGCTACAAATTTGAATAAAGGAAAACCTGCGCCTTTAAAAAACGAGAAAAATATAGCTGCTATAGTAAGCACAATGGCAAATAAGGAAATAACCGATGGAAAATATCCCAACAGGTCATATCTTTCCGTTTCGTCTTCAAGAAAGCCTCCGACTTTATCTTTAGAAATTTTTAACCAGAGCATTTGTGTCATTCCGAAAAGTACCATTGAAAAGAGTGAGTCAGACACTGCAATACCAAGAGCCAAAAAAACTGCGGAGGCCGTAGATGAGCTTGCAAAATTTTTCATAATTGTTAATTGAGAGGTGAAAAGATATTTTGTTCACTCTATAACATCAGTGCAAAAAGTCAACTTAGTGTATAAAAAATTCCCGCTTGGAGTACAAGCGGGAATAAGAATAAAAGATAAAAAGAAAAAGTCTTAGAAACTGACCTGACGAGGGCCGCCGTCGGGATCCTGGTAGCCGCGATAGCCGCGGTCGATGCGGAACTTGCCAAGGCCGCGCCTGCACATGAACATCGCATAGCCGCCGGAATCGAGCGCGTGGAAACGCGTGAGTCCTTTTACATCATACATATTGCCGGTTTCGGTGCGATACCGGAATGCGGCAATCATGCCTTCGATCGGCACCATGTATTTGTTGCCATCCACAGAAAACATATCATAACTATCGTTAAAATGCTCCGCATCAGGCTCAGCTCCACCTTTGTGCAAAAAGCAATAATCACCTTTTGGACGATCCTGTTGCACTTTGATCGCCTTCGTAATACTGTTGTAGGCCTTGTATACTTTGTCTTCACCAAACTCCTTTTTGTAAGCTTCGAAGATTTTGTCTTCTGTAATACTCGCAGGTCGGAATTCAGGTATTTTCATGCCAGGAATGTCGCTTGCAGGAATTGGAGACTTGCTCCAATCGATAGATTTTATACCAAAGTGTTTGACGTAAAACTTTTCGATTTTTTCCTTTTCACGTTTCCATAAATCGGTTTTGATTTGAAGAATCCGCGTAACGACTTCTTCAATAATCTGCTTTGTCTCCTGACCCTGTTCAGAATCAGGAGAAGAAATCAACGACTGTATAAGGCTGTTGTCAGCCTGCCCGTCTATCAATTTCACAATTTGCAGTGCAATCTCGCCTGCATACCGCGTGCATTGTGCCGCGCTCTTGAACGTCTCAACTACTTTTGCATCATCCATGATTTAAAGCTTTTGATATGATTGTTAGAGAAAAAATTATCGTTTGTATTATATACCTATATTGACAAAAAGTCAATACCGTATTGTATATTGATAAATAACCCATTAATCCACATCTTGAGGTTTAACCTCAAGATGTGATAGTATTAACCATATGAGAAAAGCACCCCTGGTAGAGGAACATTTTTACCATATATACAATCGAGGAGTAGATAAGCGTAAAGTCTTTGAAAGTAAAAAAGATTATTCGCGTTTTTTGTATAACCTATACCTTTCAAATTCTACACAAGCTTTTAACTTGTCCGATCTAATCAAATATCAAGAATCTAAAGAATTGATATTTTCCCTGCCTCGCGAAGATGAATTGGTTTCAATTCATGCATACAGTTTAATGCCGAACCATTTTCATTTGATTATTAGTCAAAAAAAGGAAAAAGGTATCAGTCTTTTCATGCAAAAGCTCACTACTGCATACACTATGTATTTTAATAAGAAGAGCAATCGTTCAGGTTCTCTTTTTCAAGGAACTTTCAAATCTAAACATATCGCATCTGATGATTATCTTCGTTACCTATTTGCATACGTACATGCAAATTCCTTCTCAACAATCGAGGGAGAGATATCTGAAAAAAATATTGAAAAAGTTCTCAATTATGAATATTCAAGCATTCTCGATTATCAAGACATTATTCGACCAGAAAATTCAATCGTGAGAACAGATTTTTTTGAAAAAGAATTTACGAATAAAGATGGTCTTATTGAACAATTAAAAGCATGGCTCTCTTACCATCAACATCCTGAGGTTAAACCTCAAGATATCCAAAATAATGGTATAGTAGGCGTATGAAAAAGCCTCACCGAAAGGGTCAGTCTCCAAAACGAGCCTCTGAACCAAAGAAATCCACTCCCCGCACCTCATTCAACAGAATGACCCTGGGAGCAGAAAAAAAGCCTAACGAGGGTAAATACATCGAAGGTACATTCCTCGTAATTGGACGCGGGGGTGGAGTCGTCAAATGTGCCGAATACAAAGACGGTATCCGCGTCTATGAAGAAAACGTAAACACGGCTCTTCATGGCGACGAAGTCAAAGTCAAAATCATTCAAAAGCGTCGCGAGGAAACCGTTGGCGCGATCAAAGAAATCGTACTTAGAACAAAAACCGATTTTACCGGCGTACTCGTCGAACAAAAAGGCAAATTCTTTTTGAAAGCATCTGATCCAAAAATGTATGCGCAAATTGAAGTAGACAAAAAAGGTCTCAGTTCCGCAATCGTCGGCAAGCGAGTATATGTGGCGATGAATCCATGGAACGATGCAAAGACTACCCCTACAGGCAAGGTCATCAAAGTGCTTGGAGTGCCAGGTGAACACGAAACCGAAATGGAGGCCATCGCACTTGAACGCGGATTTACCGAAAACTTTCCCCAGGAAGTTCTTGCTGAAGCGAAGGCAATCAATGTTCGAGGAATCACACCAGACGACCTCAAAGACCGCCGCGATTTCCGCAAGATTGTCACCTTCACCATCGACCCATATGATGCAAAAGACTTCGACGACGCCATCTCAGTAGAAAAGATGCCAAACGGCGACACAGAAATCGGGATTCATATCGCCGATGTTTCGCATTACGTACAACTCAAAACCGAACTCGATCGCGAAGCGCTTGAGCGCGGTACTTCCGTGTATCTCGTCGACCGTACAATCCCTATGCTTCCTCGAACACTCTCAGACGATCTCTGTTCCCTCCTTCCCCATGTCGATCGACTCACAATGAGTGCGGTTATCACATTTGGTGCTGATGGCACGGAAAAAGGTGCATGGTTTGGACCTACAATCATTCACTCAGCCGAGCGCTTCACGTATGAATCTGCACAAGAAGTGATTGATGGTGCTTCACACAAATACAAAGACGAGCTCATGACGGCCGCGGGCATCGCGCGCGGCCTAGGCAAGGGTCGTGTCGCCGAAGGTGCATTGGTGCTTGAACAAGAAGAAGTCAAAGTCCTCATCGACGATCAAGGCCGTCCAACCAAAGTCGTCAAAAAAATCCGCACCGAAAGTCACACGCTCATCGAAGAGCTTATGCTTCTTGCCAATCGCCGAATCGCCGAATTTCTTGAGCGCGGTGGAAAAGCAAAAAAACCAAAAGGAAATATTCACGAACTCAAAAATGTTGATAGTGGCGAACACGCAGTCATCTACCGTATCCACGATCAACCAAGCGAAGAAAAAGCCGAAGATCTCGCCTTCTTCATGCGTTCAATCGGTCATCCACTCCCCGTTCGCAAAGACGGCTCACTCGACCCGAAAGCGATCGTCAAAGTTCTTGAAGGATTTGAAAATGGAGACCTCAAGCAGACAGTGCTCACCTTTGTGATTCGCAGTATGTCAAAGGCAATATATACGACAAAAAATATCGGTCACTATGGACTACAATTCGATCACTACACGCACTTCACTTCTCCAATTCGTCGCTATCCCGACCTGGTGATTCATCGCCTTCTTCGCTACGCGCTCGCAGGCAAACCAGCTCCGTCTGAAGCCCGCAAAACATATGAACGCATCGCACGACTTTGTTCAATGGCCGAAATGCGCGCCGCCGATGCTGAACGTGAAAGTGTGAAGCTTAAACTTACCGAATACATGGCGACAAAGATCGGCCAGACAATTACCGGTATGATTACCGGTGTCACTGAGTGGGGCTTATACGTGCGCGACAAAGAAACGACAGCCGAAGGTCTTGTCGGACTTCGCACAATGACGACCGAATCTTTCACACTCAATCCAAAACTCGCAACGATGACTGGATCAGTTTCTGGAAAAACATATCGCATTGGTGATACAATAATGGTGAAAGTCGTCAAAGCAGATCCAGAGAGACGACAGATCGACTATGAATTAGCGTAAACGCTAATTCATAGTCGAGTTCATCAAGTCTATAAAGTTTATAAAGTTAAAAGTCATACGAATGCAATTTCTTCCCCGCCTGTACACAGGAGGGGGTGGCCGGTACTCCGGACGGGGTGGTTCCTAAACTTTATAAACTTTACGAACTTTATAAACTTTTAACTTTTTTATGTATTCTCATAAAAATAACGACAAACAACTTCTATATTCCCTTATCTTCGTCGGACTTGTTGCCGGGCTTTTTGGACATTATTTTGAAACAGGCAAACTGAATTTTGCTACAAACTCAAATCTCAATTCTGCTACGGCATTGCTTGCAACCGAACAGAATCTTACTTCCACAACACCATCTCTTCCGTTGATATCACTCGGCTTCGTCGGCGACATCATGCTTGATCGTGGAGTAAAGAAATCTGTTATGAACAACATGAGGGGCGACTATTCCAAACTTTTTGCAAACACCGAGTTCCTCAAAACTCCCGACATCATGTTTGCCAATCTCGAAGGCCCGGTATCAGATCAAGGCAAAGACAAAAGAAACCTCTACTCGTTCCGCATGGACCCAAAATCATTAATTGCACTCAAAGATTCCGGCATCGACGTCGTTTCTTTTGCCAACAATCATGTAGGTGATTACGGCCGGCCGGCTTTTGAGGATACTCTCAAGCGACTTCGCGACACAGGTATTCTTTCTTGTGGTGCTGGAATGAACCGCGCCGAAGCGGAAACACCAGCCATCGTCGTGCAAAACAATTTCAAAGTCGGCTATTTGTGTTTTTCAGATGTCGGCCCCGCAGATATGGAAGCCACCGATTCAACGAGTGGAATTCTCTTGGCAAGCAATCCCCGCTTTGACGAAATAATCAAAAACGCCGCAACAAAAGTAGATGCGCTCATCGTATCATTCCATTTTGGAGAAGAATATGAACAGATTCACAATGGACCACAAGAAGCACTCGCAAAAAAAGCCATCAATGATGGCGCTGTAATGATTGTCGGACATCATCCGCATGTTCCGCAAGATATTGCCTATTATGACGGCAAGCCAGTACTCTACAGTCTGGGCAATTTCATCTTCGATCAGTATTTTTCAAAAGAAACAATGGGCGGATTATTCGTCACTGCAACTCTCATCGGCACCGAGGTCTCCAACGTAACCTCGCATCAAATCGTCCTTAACAAAAACTTCGTACCTCACTTAGCAAAGTGACTCTTGGAGTATATTCAGCAGAATGACCCTGGGGGTATACTTAGCAAAGTGACTCTTGGAGCATATTCAGCAGAATGACTCTTGGAGCAGCTTGGCAAAATAAAAGTAGCCAACCGATATGGCTGGCTACTTGATAGATGTTTATAGAACAATTAACTTTGAGTCCGACACGACCCAATAATTGCCTAAGGGGTTATGCTTCCCTACTGGTTCCTGGCTTTAAAACCTGGACATACAATTTGCTTGTACCTTCGCTTGTAATATCAAGCGTAACATTCAAACCAACCTTACCGGCCACTACCTTGTCTACCATTGCAGGCAACTGAGCGATAGCCTCTTTCATGCTTTGATTAACATCTACTACGACGTTCTCAGATGTTGTAGGTTGTTGTGCTTGTTCTTGCACTGGTGCAGTGTACATCGGCTGCACGTTAGGCGTTGGTGTAAATGTAATACCATCATTAGCAATACCGGCACCCATACGTATGTCATTCCCGCACTGCAGGATTGAAAATACATAACTTGGCTCGGTGGCGTCATCAACAAATACTGTGGCACGAATGCCAGGGATATTGTTGAGTACCATTTGCCTCGGATGATCCAAATAACCAACTTCCTTACGAACACCATGACTGTCTAACGTACCACGCTCAATCCTTTCAATGCGCACATTGTGCATTGGGTACTGACGATGTGCATTTTGCATCATAATGTTATGCGCATTATCCTCGGTGATACCACTGGAATACATTGCAGGTCCTGCAGTTGCCGGATTATTTCTGCGTTCGGCTAGTTCTCTCTGTCTTCTATCAAATGCAATTTTTTCGTTCCACATCACATAAGAAAGTATTACAAGAACAACCAAAATAATGAGCCAGCCATACCATGGAACTCCGAAGAATGTACCATCGTGTTCCGACCTAACAACCGGTTTTACGATTACAACTTCCTTTTTCCTTTCTGGAGTTGTCTGCCCCAGAGTGTCATCATAGTTCACAACGAGCCCGTGAACAGATGGCATTGTTTCCAGCATGCGCCGTACGATACGGCACTGGAAATCTCCAGGCTCAACGATATAGGTTGTGTCGAACCCATCGCTAAACCTGAAACTGAGTACCTGCCCAGGCAAAATTTGGTTGGGATTTGAAATGCCGTGCAGTGCGTTCGCCTGCTTGGATTTCATAATCACGTTCCAAACTTCCTGTTCAGAAACTGTCTTTACTGTCTGACCGGACACAGTAACAACGGTCGCGATGAAGCTCGCAAGGGCTACAATGAGTTTCTTCATTGCTTAGATATTTAATTGTGATGGCCTACTTTTGTGTATTGGGCTCAGCCGTGATCCCGTTCAGCGACCAAGCGTATATCTTAGTCATTAAACGGGACCTACAATTAAACGGATTTCAAAGATCTCAACTACTTATATTATATCATATAATATACCATACTGTCAATAGCTATAAAAAGCCCTATTATAAGGGTTTACTAACGCAAGACTGCCCGCCAAAGGCGGGCAGTCTTGCAACTTTATGAACTATATAACTTTCAACTTTCAAAATAATTTTGTAACCAAAATTATTTTGCAATCTGCACCGCCTCGTCAAATTTGATCGAAAGGAGTTTTGATGCCCCTTCGAGGCCCATAGTTACTCCATAGAGCACCTGGGCGCGGGACATGGTCTCGCGATTGTGTGTGACTACAATGAGCTTTGAATGCTTGGAAAGATGACTGAGCATGTCTCCATATTTGCGAGAGTTTGCTTCATCGAGCGCTGCGTCAGTCTCGTCGAGCACGAGGAATGGCGGTGGATTCACCTGACTCATCGCAAAGAGTAGCGCGATCGAAATGAGTGAACGTTCCCCACCGGAGAGCATCTGAAGATCGCGGACTTTTTTGTGCGGAAGGCTCACGTTGATTTCGATGCCATGTTCAAAAGGAAGAGTATCTTCATCTTCCAAATCTGATGCAGTATCTTCTTCGTCCAATTCTTTAGGCTTCCTATGTTCTACAATGATTGAGAGGAATGCATTTCCCCCGCCGAACATGAGCTTGAAGAAGTCAGAAAATTGCACGTTAATCTTTTCAATTCCCTCTTTGAACGTGCGTTCGATTGTATCGCGAAGTTCATGAATGAGTTCACGAAGCGACGCCATTGATTCATCGATATCAATGATTTCCTTTGCAAGGAATTCATCGCGCGCTTTTGTATCTTCGTATTCTTTGATTGTCTCAGAACCCGAAGCCGCACCGGCGTCTTCAAGCTTGATCTTAATGCGCTCAACTCGTCGATATAATGCCTCACGTTCTGCAACCAGATCTTCCGTATCAGCTTCCGCACTTTCTTTGTGAGAAATGATGATAGTACCAAAGAGTGCTTGCGCCTCACGGAGCGACTCGTTAAAAATGGCATTTCGTCGTGCGAGATTTTCTCGGCGAAGTGCAAGTTCGCGAAGTGAACCTTCGAGCGTTGCTCGGCGAGTCGCTCCGGCATACGCACTGCGTTCTTCTTCACGAAGATTGCGTTCAATGACTGCGAGTTTTTCACGCACAGCCGAAACAGCACTGCGTGCTTGCACGATAGCAGAATCAATCTCGGCGAGGCGCGCTTCACGCGCGCCTCGCTCACTTTCAATGCGAGCTCGCACATCAGACTGATCGACGAATGCTTCTTTTGCGCCATCGAGTGATTGCACAAATTCTGAAATTTTGTATTTCATCGAAGAGAGCGTCGTGCGAACTTCCGAAAGAGACTCCACTGCTCCTACACTTTCAATTGTAGAAATTATTTCTTCACAGATAGTCTGTACTTGTTCACGCGGCACGCTCGTCACCGCATGCGTCTCATGTACGACAGAGAGTGCATCGAGCTTGCCTTCGATACGTCCAATCGCACGCGAAAGATCCTCACGCTCATGCGAGAGTTTTGATTGCGCTTCTTCAGCAGTGCGCAATTCGGCAAATGCTTGATTACGGGATTGATCGTGCTTGTTCCCTGTCTCTGCAGTCGAAATTTCTGGAATACTCGCGAGTTCATTTCGAATCGCGACTTCTTCTGTATGTAATTCTTTTTCTTTATACGCAATGGCACTTGATTCGAGTGTCGCATATTCCTGAAACAGCGTTCCAAATTCGTTGCGCATCTCTTCCGTTTTTTGGATTTTTTCTACCTGCTTACTCAAGTAGGTCAAATGAGGAGCAAGTTCACGGCGAAGGGCCTGCACCTCTTTGAGATTGGCAGTTGTCTTTTCAAGTTTGCGCTCACTATCGCGAATACGGATTTGATACACCTTGAGCCCGAGTGCATCTTCGATCATTCCACGACGGTCTTTTGCAGATGCAGTAAGGAGTCGATCAGCCTCGCCCTGAGAGATGATATGGTGTCCAGACGCGCCGATGTTCACCGAACCAAGAAGTTCATTGATATCTTTAAGACGCACGTTTGTTCCATTGATAAAATAGTTTGAACCAGTAGCTGTGACTTCGCGCGCAAGCGTAATCTCATCAAAGCCAAGTTCAGCTGCCGCACCAGAAGCACTCGAAAAGGCAAACTTACGATCAGCATTTTCAAAAGTAATCGCCACACGAGCCTTAGATCCAGCTGGCAGAAGCTTTGAACCTTTCCAAATCAAATCAGTTCCCCCTTTTCCACGAAGTGACTTCATCGATTGCTCACCAAGCACGTAGCGAATGGATTCCACCACATTAGACTTTCCCGAACCATTCGGGCCAACAATTGCAGTAATAGGCGTATCAAAAGACAACACCGTCTTTTTCGCAAAGCTCTTAAAACCGCTGATTTCTATACTTTTTAGCATACAATAAGAAGATTATACCATTTTCGAGTAATAAAAAAGAGCCGTTTAATTAACAGCTCTTTTAATTTTCTCATCAAAAAAATCAATCAAAATACACATCAAGATTACAATATATGACAAGCCAAAGGAGACTATATCATTACTATCATATACTCCAGGTGATATGTGATATTTTTGTAGTAATTCCGAAGCTACCCCTAACACGAGAAAGATTGTACCAAAAAACAAAAATCGTTCACGTACACTTGTTTTCCGAAACATTTTCTTTCTTCCAAAAAAAGATGTACAAAACACTGAATACAAAAACGGGTCAGTGCTATCATTAAAATAAGAAGACATGAGTGGCCAACCTTTAGTCTGATGAAATATTTCGAGCAGCATGAATATAATTCGCAATACTGCAACTACACCAACGAGACCAAAAACGAATTTACGGAAGTTAGAATTATTTTCTTGCATAGAACATGATTTTCATGAACTATACACCTTTCGTATTTTTTTGTATATCAGAGCTAATCCAACCACTTTTTGGCTTCAAGCGCATTACGTGCCGCATCCTGCTCTGCTTCCTGCTTTGAATGTCCTTTGCCTTCAGCGATTTTCTCCGCGCCGAAAAAGATTCCGATGGTGAAATTCTTGTCATGATCTGGACCGGTCTCACGAATCACTTTGTATGAAGGAGTGACGCCGACATACTCCTGGCATTTTTCCTGCACGAGTGATTTTGAGTCGCGCCACAATTTTTTCTTTACAATTTCAGCGGCGCGCTTGTGGAGGAATCGGTCAATAAACTTTTCCGTCACCACAAAACCTTGATCAAGGTACATTGCGCCAATAAGCGCTTCTATCGCGTTTGCAAGAATATACAGTCGTGCTTTTCCGGTATCTTTAGCTTCCCCACGAGAAAGAAATAAATATTCATTCATGTTGATCTCGTTTGCGAATTCGGCCATCGTGTTGGCATTCACGAGCGCAGCACGATATGCAGTAAGCTCTCCCTCAGGAGAGTCAGTATATGTTTTGTATAAAAAGTCGGTCACTGCAAGCTCGAGAACGGCGTCTCCGAGGAATTCGAGACGCTCATTGTGCTCGAGTCCTTTGCTTGGATTTTCATTCAAATACGAACGGTGAATAAACGCTTGTGCAAGCAAGTCGCGATTTTTAAATGTTACGCCAATAGATTCTTCAAATGGAGCCCAGTCTCGAGAGATTTTTTCAGACATAAGAATAAGTTAAAAGTTTATAAAGTTCTTAAAGTTTATAAAGTGAAATTCAACAATGCGTGCCTGTATAGACTTTATGAACTTTCAACTTTATAAACTTGATGAACTATTGTGCTCCCGTCAATTTCGAAATAGCAGTCGCCATGTATCCAGTCACGTCATCATACATTTTGAGTCCTGCCACTTCTGCCACAGTAAACCAGCGCACATCATCAAGTCCTCCAGAATCATTTTTAAGAGTTACAGGTACGTATGATGACTCACCAAGAAAGAATATGACATGCTTGCGAATCTTGCCTTTTGTCGGATGATTGGCAACATATTCACTCTCACCAATCTTGTCCACAACTTGTATATCAAGATTTGTTTCTTCTTTTATTTCACGAACAGCCGCCTGTTCTGGAGTCTCTCCTTCCTCAACTCCTCCTTTAGAAAGGGTCCAATAGCCGAAAATATCATGCACAAGCGCAAAGTAGAGTTCATCACCGTTTCGTGCGTAGATAAGCGCTCCAGCTTTTTGCTCAATCGGAAGCGTAGTGATGTCCACATCTTCGTTTTTCTTTTGACGCTTTGATTTCTGATCCTTACCTGGCTCGCCAATTTCTTTGTAGACAGCACCAAGCACACCGTTGATGAATCGTGATGAACTATCACCGCCGAATGTCTTTGCGAGTTCGATTGCTTCATTGATAGCAACTTTCGGTGGAACTTCGTTATGGTCACCAAAAAGGAGCTCGCCGAGACCCATGCGCAAAATATTGCGGTCTACGGCATTGATCTTTTCTACTGGCCATTCCGGTGCAGCCTTGGCAATGATTTGGTCGATAATCTCTCGTTTGTCGATGACAAAACCGAGAATTTTCTTCATAAAAGCAATATCCTCATTTCCTGGTGCAAATTCCCCTTCGTTGCGTTCAAGCATAGAAGCAGTACCCTCTGTTGGATATTGTTTAAAATCCCACTCAAAGAGTGTTTGAAGAACTATTGATCTAGAAAGATGACGATTTGCCATAAATAAAAGAACACAGGAGAAACTCGAAACTCTAAGTTCTAAACTCTAATACAAAGTTACAATTGAGAACTTAAACTTGCACGGCGTTGTGCAGGCTGATTATTTTGCGCTCTTCTTAGAAGCTTTTTTTGTAGCACCCTTCACGATATCAAGCACTTTTCGGCCACGGTAGTGACCGCACGCTGTACAAACAGTGTGTGGTGGACGAAGTGTTCCACAGTGTGAACACTTAGAAAACGCCGCGCCTTTGAGGGCGTGATGACTTCGGCGATTTGCCGTATGAGCACGTGTGTGACGCATTCGAACTACCATGCCGTGTATACTAGCAAAAAGCTATAAAAAAGCAAGGGTTTATAGAACTTCTTATTTTTTGACACCCTTTGTCTTCAAATCACCAAGGAAACTCATTCGATGGATCGGCGTAACCCCATGTTTTTTGATAGCCAAATAGTGAGCCTCTGTGCCATAGCCTACATGTTGCTCAAATCCGTATTTCGGATAACGCTTCGCTATCTTTGCCATATGCCGATCGCGTGTGACCTTGGCCACAATCGATGCGAGTGAAATTACTGATATTGTTTCGTCACCTTTGATGACTGTTTTCTGATTTTCAAACGAGGAAGGTGCATGAAGTGAACCATCAAGAAAAATCATATCAGTGGCTTCTATTTCCAAATCTTGGAGTGTAGCAAGAAGCGCTTTTTTTATAGAATGAGAAATACCCTTACGATCGATTTCTCGAGCATCAATCATACATACAGAAAAAGCACACGCTCCTTCATTTTGCCAAGACTCAATTTGCTCAAACCATTTTTCACGTTGCTGTTTTGATAGTTGTTTGGAATCACGAAGTGGCAAAGTAAACCTACGCACTTTTGTCATAAATGATTTATCAAATATACAAAAAGCTCCAACGGCTACCGGCCCGGCAATAGGCCCCCTCCCGACCTCGTCTATTCCGACAATTACTCCCATATTCCCAGTATAACAAAAGCCCACAAAAATGTGGGCTTAAAAAATACCTTCATCAAACACTTCAACGGTACAATTCCTCCTTTGGCCGGAAAATAAAATTAAACAAAGCGCCAAAAAAGCAGGATGCATAATAAAAAAAGTAATCTTTTATCATAATGTGCGTTTTAGTTATCTTAACTCTACTCCTTCCTATTGAAGTGTCAACAAAAGATCACTCAGTTTTAAACAGTTTTTTGCAGACAATTTCTTTGATATACAGAAAAGATCATTGTCAGATAATCACGTACTACTGTCTGCACATTATTAATGTACGACAAATCCACAATATGCAAAACCGAGCCATCACTCTTTGAATGATAAATACGGATATGCACTCGTGCGTCAGGAAAAAAATCAAATTCAGCTACTCTATTTTTATAGACGTCACGAGATACATACAATCGAAAACCTCCAACAAATACTTGTATTGGATCTTTTTTTCGACCAACAAAGTCAATTTTTGATAATTTAAACGTGTTCTGTTTTTTGACAAGTACTGTATCCGCGCAGAGCCATGCTTTTTTTACATAGGCAAGAAATTCTTTCTTTCTTTCATCTATTGACCGTGTCGAACTTATATAATTTTCCATGGTGACAATTTTTCTTACTCTAAAGCAAATCATTTTTTTGTCAAATGACGCTCGGCACTGCTATACTCCTTTTACATGTCTTCCAAATTCGTACATCTACACACCCATTCCCACTATTCCCTCCTTGATGGCCTGACCAAGCTTGAAGAAATGGTCGACATCGCCAAGAAGAACAACCAGACGGCAATCGCTCTCACCGACCACGGCAACATGTACGGCGCAATCGAGTTCTACAAAATTGCCAAAAAAGCCGGCATCAAACCAATCATTGGAGTCGAAGCATACATGACTTCCGGCTCTCGTCTCGAAAAAAGTTCCGAGACTGGGCAGAAGCGCTATTATCACCTTATTCTTCTCGCAAAGAATCTACAGGGTTACAAAAACTTAATGCGTCTGGTAACAATAGCCAACCTTGAAGGTTACTATTACAAACCTCGCATAGACAAAGAAATCCTCCGTCAATATCACGAAGGTATTATTGCTCTATCTGGTTGCATGGGTGGAGAACTTTCGCAGACACTTCTCGGAAACGATTTGGAAAAAGCAGACCTACTCGTCGCCGAATATCAAGACATTTTCGGCAAAGAAAATTATTTTATCGAAATTCAAGCACACCCTACAATAGAGCGTGATGCGGAACTCCGCGAAAAGCTTGTCACACTTGCAAAGAAGCACGACATCACCGTCGTTGCGACCCAAGATTCTCACTATCCCTGCAAGGACGACCACGAGGCACACAACACACTTCTTCAAGTCAACACACAAGGCGATGGAGCAAACTCAGGAAAATTTGAATTTTCCAAAGACGACTTTTCACTCATCGATGAGCGAACCGCGCTCGAATACTTCAGCGACGTACCGGAGTCTGTCACCAACACTTCCATCGTTGCCGACATGTGCGAGGATTACGAAATCGAACTTGGTGTCGCCTACTTCCCCGACTTTCCACTTGAAAATGGCATAACATCTGACGAAAAACTCAAAGAACTCGCATACGAAGGATTCTCTTTCCGCGATCTTGAGCAATCGAAACCGTATATCGACCGTCTCGAATACGAACTCAGTGTCATCAAACAAAAAGGATACGCCGGGTATTTCTTGGTGGTGGGAGATCTCCTCCGCTTCGCGCGCGAAAATGGAATTCTCACAAACATTCGAGGATCGGTCGCGGGCTCGCTTACTACGTACCTCCTTGGTATTACCAACGTTGATCCACTCGTTTACAAACTCCCGTTCGAACGCTTCCTCAACCCCGAACGTCCTTCACTTCCCGATATCGATATGGACTACGCCGACAACAGACGTGGCGAAATGATTGAATACGCCAAACAGAAATACGGTGCCGATCGTGTTGCTCAAATCGGAACGTTTGGAACCATGATGGCCAAAGGTTCGGTCAAAGACGTTGCTCGTGCACTCGGCTATCCGTACGCAATTGGCGATCGACTCTCGGCAATGATTCCACTTGGCTCACAAGGAATGCCGATGACAATCAAGCACGCCATGGAAATGGTGGATGAACTCACCGAAGCCTACAAAAAAGAACCAGACACTAAGCGCATCATTGATCTCGCAAAGAAATTGGAAGGCTGTGTTCGCCATGTCTCAGTCCATGCGGCCGGTGTGGTAATCGCACCAAAACCGCTCTACGAATTCTCACCGATTCAACTCGATCCAAAAGGCGGAAGTATCATCACGCAGTACGACATGCACTACATCGAAGATGTGGGCTTACCAAAATTCGACTTCCTTGGAATTCGCAACCTTGCGATTCTTGCCGACGCCGTGCGTTTGGTAAAAATAATTCGCGACGTCGATGTAAACCTCGACCGTGTTCCACTCGAAGACAAGAAGACATTCGAAATGCTTGCCAAAGGCGAGACAATGGGACTCTTCCAGTTGAATGGATCCGGTATGACCACGTACCTCAAACAATTGAAGCCGACGACGATTTTCGATATCAATGCGATGGTGGCACTCTATCGTCCAGGTCCGATGGAAATGATTCCCGAATATATCAAACGCAAACACGACAATTCACTCGTGCGATATCTCGATCCACGAATGCGCGATATTCTCGACCAATCATTCGGTGTTATCACCTACCAGGACGATGTCATGATGATTGCGATTAAGCTCGCCGGTTATTCATGGCTCGAAGCCGACAAACTCCGTAAGGCGATGGGAAAAAAGATTCCGGCCGAAATGCAGGCGCAAAAAGAAAAGTTGCTTGTCGGTTTCGTAGAAAACGGACTCTCAAAAGAAAAAGCTCAACAACTCTGGGAGCTCATTGAGCCATTCGCCGCGTACGGATTCAACAAAGCACACGCAGCAAGCTACGGACGTGTGGCATACCAGACGGCCTACATGAAGGCCAACTTCCCTGTCGAATATATCTGCGCCATCCTCACCGCGGAATCAGGTGATGTAGAAAAAGTTGCCGAAATCATCGCTGAAGCCGTGAAAATGGGTATCACTGTGCTTCCACCAGAAATCAACGCGAGTGAACGCGACTTTACTGTGGTCAACAATTCAAACACTCCGGGCGAAGGCGTGATTCGTTTCGGCTTGCTTACGATCAAGAATTTCGGATCCGATATCGCCGACGCAATCATTGCAGAACGAAAAATGCACGGACCATTCAAATCTATTACCGAATTTCTTGAACGTATCACTCACAAAAATCTCAACAAAAAATCGCTCGAAGCACTCGTAAAGTGTGGAGCGATGGACAATTTCGGTGAACGCGGAAAGCTTCTTGCCAACATGGAAACAATGCTCGCCTACAACAAAGAACGACAAAATGTCGGCTCACAAGTATCGCTCTTCGGCGAAATGCCTGAACAGCAAATCTCACTCACGCTCGCCGACGCACCCGAAGCTGAAAAGATTGAGAAACTCAAATGGGAAAAGGAGTTGCTTGGATTGTACGTATCCGGACACCCACTCGACCGTATCCGTGACCGTATCGAGAAGAACGGTATCACCATCAAGAAAATCCGTGAAGAAATGCAATCCGGATTCCCGGCCACATTCGCCTGCATGATTGAAGAAGTCAAAGTGCACATCACCAAGACCAACGAACGCATGGCCTTCATCAAAGTCGGCGACCTCACCGGCACAATTGAAGGTGTAGTGTTTACGAAGTCATTCGTCGAGCTCCAGCCAATACTCGTCGTTGATACGATTGTCGCAGTCCAAGCCCGCGTCAGCGAACGCAATGGGGAGAAAAGTCTCATCATCGAAAAAGCCAAAGCGGTATAAAAAATACCCATGCCGTTTCCGGCATGGGTATTTTAAAATCCAACTAATGAAACCCTTGGAAGGTCAACACCCTTTCGAGCAAAATCTAATACGTAATTCCTATCTTGTTCGTGGATAAGATTAGAGTATTGATAATAAATCTCTCTTCGTGCTGAAGGCACGAGATGTTTTTTGTGAAGTGCGGTAAAGATTGCTTTATGGCAAAGGGTCAATTCTTGTGTTTTACTCAAACACTCCGCGAGGGATATCAAATCGTCACAAGTACAAAGATCGCTTGCAAGAAATCCCATAAAAGCATCGTACTGTTCTTCACCTTCTTTACTTAAAATTGTTCGAAACATTCGTTCACGCAAAGCAGAGATACTAACCTTTTCGATAAATGAAGCTTTCATTCGTTTTTCCATTCTTTGAAAATGAAGGAAGAAGTAAACAAGAATCATGCCGAGAATAACAACAATTGCTTTTTCCATAAGAATGATATTTTTAACACTATACGACAGCTTTTAAATTCAAGCAACAGGTGTTAGAATTGCCGTATGAACCAAGAACAACTATCCCACAATCGCCACACCCTCGCCCACCTTTTGGCCCAAGCGGCAAAAGCACAATTCCCCGATGCCAAGCTCACCTTGGGGCCTGCTATCGACAACGGTTTCTACTACGATATCGACTTTGGTGAGACCAAAATTGGTGATGACACCCTCAAAGATTTACAGACGTTCATGAGAAAGAATCTTTCGAAATGGACTGAATTCACCCATCGCGAAGTCACGGCTGACGAAGCAAAAGAAATCTTCGCCGATAACGAATACAAACTCGAACTCATCAACGAGATCACCGAACGCGGAGAAAAAATCACATTATACACTTGTGGTGGCTTTGAAGATCTTTGCCGTGGCGGTCATGCCGAAAATCCTGCAAAAGAAATCTCTGCCGACTCATTTAAACTCGATCGTGTAGCCGGCGCATACTGGCGCGGTGATGAGAAGAACAAAATGCTCACTCGCATTTACGGACTCGCATTCGCAACAGCCGAAGAACTGGATGTTTATCTTACACAACGCGAAGAAGCCAAGAAACGCGACCACAAGAAACTCGGGATAGAACTCGACCTCTTTACCTTTTCAGAACTCGTTGGACCAGGTCTTCCCCTTTGGACTCCACGTGGAACAATCCTCCGACATACACTCGACAGTTATGTTTGGGAACTTCGCGAAGCACGCGGGTATGAACGAGTAGAAATTCCTCATGTCACAAAAAAAGATTTGTATGAAAAGAGTGGTCACTGGGAAAAATACAAAGATGATCTTTTCCGCATTACCACACGTGAAGGACACGAATTCGCAATGAAGCCAATGAACTGTCCTCACCACACTCAGATTTACGATCGCAAACAGTGGAGCTATCGAGAACTTCCTCAGCGATATGCCAATACCACAACCTGCTACCGTGACGAGCAATCAGGTGAACTCTCAGGACTCTCCCGTGTACGCGCCTTTGCACAAGACGATGCTCACGTATTCTGTCGTATGAGTGATGCCAAGGGTGAATTCATGAAGGTTTGGGATATTATCGAAACATTCTACAAGACATTTGGATTCGAACTCAAAGTTCGAATCTCAACACATGACCCAGAACATCCGGAAAAATATCTCGGAGACAAAGACCGCTGGGCAATGGCTGAATCAATGCTTGCTGAAATTGCACAAGAACGCGGAGTTCCAACAATTTCCGGAGTTGGCGAAGCAGCATTCTACGGACCCAAGCTCGACTTTATGGCCAACGATGCAATCGGCCGACAATGGCAAGTGGCTACAATTCAGCTCGACATGAACCAACCAGAGCGTTTTGATCTTACTTGTGTAAACGAAAAAGGCGAAAAGGAACGCATCGTGATGATTCACGCCGCAATCATGGGCTCACTTGAACGCTTCATGTCTATCATGATCGAACATCTTGCCGGAAACTTCCCTGTTTGGCTTGCACCACAACAAATCACCATCGTTCCAGTCTTGGAAAATCACAATGACTATGCTTTTGAAATTTTGAATGTTCTCAAAGAGCACGGCATTCGTGCAAAAGTAGATGCGACAAATGAATCTCTTGGCAAACGCATTCGCGGAGCGAAAACAATGAAAATCCCATACGTCATCGTAGTTGGCGACAAAGAAAAAGATTCACAAACTCTCACCGTCGAAACTCGCGGTGACAAACTTGAAGGAATCACCCTCGAAGACTTTACAAATCGGCTTCAAAATGAAATAGTGAATCGAATCTTAAATTAATACATTATGAAAGTTGTTATCGCCTCACAAAGTCCAGTCAAAAAAGCTGCGGTCGAAAAGGCTTTCGACATGCTGTATCCAAACACTCAAATCGAATTTATTTGTACAAAAGCCGACTCTGGCGTCAGTGATCAACCGAACTCTGACAGCGAAACACGCGAGGGAGCACTTGGTCGAATCAAGCATGCCAAAGAACTCCAACCTGACGCAGAAATATATCTTGCGCTTGAAGGAGGAATATGTGAAATGTATGGTGATATGCACTGTTTCGGTTGGGTAGTTGCAGAATCAAATGGTAAACAAGGCTTCGGAAGAACTTTCTCGTTTGTCATTCCTCCAGGTCTTCATAAGCTCATGATTGAGAAAGGTCTCGAGCAAAGTCACGCCACCGACGAATTCTTTGCGACAACGGGAACCAAGACAGGTAATGGCCTCATCGGTCCTCTTACAAACAACGCCGTAACATATACTGACTGGTATATCCATGCTGTAGTTTCTGCCCTAGTGCCGATTCTAAATTCAAAACTGTATTAAAAAACCGCTCGTAAGAGCGGTTTTTGCTTTGCTTTTTAACTTATTTTATTTCAGATAGACAATTTCAATTCCCAGCTTGAGCGCTTGATTATGTTCCCAACATGCACCGACTGAAGATTCCCAATCCGGCAAAAAATAAAATATTTTAATTAGACCAGTTTCAAACAATGGCTGATAAAAATCAGTAAGAAGCATTGTCGCATATTCTCCGTCCGGCACTTGGGCTTTAACTCGCCCCATTGGTTGCTCAAACGGCATTTGATCAAAAACATGTTTGCCTTCCGCCTGAAGGAAAACGATTGCCTCATTGAACGCGATAAGGTTCGCAAGTATTGATCCTCGTCCGCCCGTACTAATCGGTCCACACACTTGTCCGACTGGTTGTGGCATACGTTTCAGCACGCGAAGACCGATTGCCAGCATTTGAGGCATGTCTTCAGTCTGTTCGAGTTCAATCAAATCTTTCTCCGTCCAATATTGTCTTGTGTGGTTATTCAATTCCATAGGCATACTTCATACAAAAATCTTCGTCGGGGATAAGATCAAGTTTTAAGGCATCGAGAGGTGCAATCCATCGATACTCATCGTGTTCGCCGTCATTTATTACGACTGCTGGAAAAGCAGAAAAATCCATTTTGAAATAGTGATACACAAAATCATAATCAGGATATCGAACATAAAACGTCTGTATTTTTTGCAAAGAATCTTTTGGAAGCGTACAACTCGTCTCTTGAAGAACCTCTCGACAGACAGCTTGTACGATATCTCCATTATCTTCTTCGTCTACTTTGCCTGCAGGAATACCCCACGAACCGCCTTGCGGTTTGTGGGACTGTCGATGAAGGAGAAGAATTTTCCCGTCGCACTCAAGCAAACAACCAGCAACAATAAATTTTGGATTAAAATCTTGAGGTTGTTCGAGTGTAACCATATAATTGTATATATCATTAAAACTTTCAGAGATGGATGCAATTCAAGGCGTAAACGAAGTTCGTGACCAAAATGTACTGAGACGTACATTGCGGGAATGAACTGAGTGCAACAACGCGGAAGTGCGCCATCTATGAAGTTTTAAATATCGATGTCGGCGGTTTTGGCGTAAGTCTGGATAAAGCTCTTTCGTGGTGCAACTTCACTTCCCATCAACATATCAAACACTCGATCTGCTTCCGCTGCGTCTTCGATCATTACTTGTTTCAAGATACGACGACCCGGATCCATAGTTGTTTCCCAGAGTTCCTCTGAGTTCATTTCTCCGAGACCCTTATATCGCTGAATATGAATTTTTGGTGTCTTCTTTGCAGCGCCTTTTTCCTCTACCTCTTCAACGTCGCCTTCTTGTTCACCAGCTCCATCTGCTTCAGCACGAGCAATCATTTCATCAAGACTTTCATCGGTGTCCCCCACGATTTTGAGTTTTTCTTCATCGGTATAACAGTAATGAATTTCTTTACCCTTCTTTATTTTATACAGTGGCGGTTGAGCAATGTAGATAAATCCTCCATCGATGAGTGGTCGGAAATAGCGATAGAAGAGCGTGAGGATGAGCGTACTGATGTGCGCGCCGTCCACGTCCGCATCTGTTGCAATAATGACTTTGTGGTAACGAAGTTTTGAAATATCAAATGTGTCGCCAATCGCAGTACCGAGTGCCACCACAAGGTTTCGAATCTGTTCTGAGGCAAGCATTTTGTCGAGACGTGCACGTTCGATGTTGAGGATCTTTCCACGGAGTGGAAGAATCGCTTGAGTACGACGATCTCGTCCAGTCTTTGCAGTACCTCCCGCGGAATCTCCCTCCACAATGAAGATTTCTGATTCTTCAGCGCTCTTTGTCTGACAGTCGGCAAGCTTTCCCGGAAGTGTCATGCCTTCCATCGCGCCCTTGCGAAGGACTGAATCTTTTGCAGCTTTCGCAGCTTTGCGCGCGCGAACTGCGAGGATTACCTTGTTGATGATAGCCTTTGCCTCATCTGGATGCTCTTCAAGAAATGCTCCAAATGATTCGCCGAATACGGTCGCCACAGCTCCCTGCGCTTCAGGTGAACCGAGTTTTCCTTTGGTCTGTCCTTCGAATTGAATTTCGCGAAGTTTTACAGACACAACCACAGTGAGACCTTCGAGTACGTCGTCTCCAGTAAATGCGCCGTCAGCTTCTTTGATAAATCCTTCTTTCTTCGCATAGTTATTGAGTGTGCGAGTGAGCGCCATCTTGAATCCGGTGATATGCGTTCCACCTTCCGGGTTATAGATATTGTTCGCGTACGCCACAATCTTTGCCGACATATCATCGGTATATTGCAACGCGAGTTCCACGAACACATTGTCTTGTTCCTTTTCAATATAGTAGATACTATCGTGGATCGGCTTCTGCGAAAGGTTGTAGTACTTTACAAGAGACACAAGTCCTCCTTCGAAATAGAATGAGTAGTTTGGAAAATCGAGTCCAAGCTCGCTGAACCAATACACATCCTCGAGCTTCACTTTACCTTCAAGACCTCGTGCATCAATACAACGAATACGCAAACCCTTTACAAGATATGCCTGTCCGCGGAAATGGTTGACGATTGTCTCCCAAACGAATTGCAAATCTTTAAAAATTTCTACATCAGGTTCAAATGTCACGATTGTTCCGTGGAGCTTTGAACTACCGATTTTTTTGACAGCAGCTTTTTTCTTTCCTTGTGAATATTCCTGCATGTGGATACCACCATCACGATGCACCACGACTTGTGTGTAGATTGAAAGCGCGTTCACCACAGATGCTCCCACACCGTGAAGTCCTCCAGAAACTTTATATCCTTCTCCACCGAATTTTCCTCCAGCGTGAAGAGTAGTCATAACAGTTTCAAGTGCAGACACCTTTGTCTTTGAGTGAACGTCTACTGGAATTCCACGACCGTTGTCGGCGATGCGAATGCGATTACCAGGAAGCAGCACTGCTTCAATTTCGTTTGCATATCCGCCCATGGCTTCATCGCGAGAGTTGTCGAAAATTTCCCACACCAAGTGGTGCAAGCCTTCGATACCTGTTCCTCCGATGTACATTCCGGGACGCTTTCGTACCGGTTCGAGCCCTTCAAGGACTGAAATGTCTTCAGCACTATATGCTCCCTCTGCTCGTTTTTTTGTATCAGCCATGATTTTGAATAAAGATTAAAAAGCCCTTGTAATGTAAGGATAAAACACCTATTTCGTATAGGAGAATTATATCATATATTAGCTCGAAAAACGAGGGAAAAGCTAGAGTTTAACGCACCGTCCAGCCCTTATTTTGCAAGGCTTTTGTGATGTTTTCCATTACCCCGGTCACATCTGCATCAGCGAGCGTTCGTTCATGGGATTGGAATACAAGTCGGACCGCGAGAGATGTTTTTTCATCCTTAGTGAATTGATCAAAAAGTTGTGGTTCACGAATAAGGAGTGCCGTTCCCTCTTTTTTACAAAGGTCGATAAGTTCATCCGCATTTGTTCCTACTGGGACCCAAACTGCAACGTCGCGAGAAATAAATGGATACTGACTCCATGGCGTGAATTTTTTATCTCTCACCACTATGTCATTCCGGACTTGATCCGGGATCCATGATGAAATTTCTTTCGTGAATTCTTCAAGCGTCGCTTCAACAACCCCCTTCTTATCAGCATACGCAATATGAATTTCTTCCCTAAACGCGTTAGCGTCGGGCGATCCAGCTTCACTGGATTTAGCCACACCAGCTTCGGGAAACACAGTCCCAATTTCAAAAATTTTTGTTTCGTCATTACCAAGTAGTGGTGCATTCAAGCGATTGAGTTCATATGAATCCTTGAGTCCGTCGGCAAGATTCGTTCGGAGAAATTCTTTGCCTTTTGCACCGCGCGAGACTTCCACCTTTCCCTTTTTGGTAAATGTATACGTCATCACTTCACTATAGCCATCGCTGAGCAACTTCTCGCGTGCTGCACTCACACGTGCTTGCGTATCATTTGCCTTCGATTCAAATGCAATTTTCGGAATAGTTGGAACTACTTTGTCATACCCCATAATGCGTCCAATTTCTTCTACCATATCGTGAGGACCAGTGAGGTCGAGTCGCCATGCAGGTACGGTGATGCGAATCTGACTATTGTCGATTGCATATTCAAATGCGTAGCGTTTCAAAATATCTTCAATATCAAGGAGTGAAATTTCCATACCAAGCTTCTTGCTTACATCACTCACAGAAAATTCCAAGGTTTGTACTTCTTGTGGACTCGGATACACGTCAACAACATCTTCAAACTGCGCCTCGGGACACATTTCGAGAATAAGCGCGGAAAGTTCGCGCATGGCATACGGAGCAAGTTCGGGTGTAAGATCATTTTCAAAACGCTTTGCCGCATCAGAAATAAGACCAAGGCGTCGCGCGGTGCGACGCACAGATGTAGGATCGAAGTTCGCCACCTCAAGTATGATCTCTGTTGTATCATCTGAAATTCCAGAATTCGTTCCACCTTTCACGCCGGCGATCGCGAGCGATTTCTGACCATCAGTGATCATCATGTCGACCTCCTTGAGTTTGGCGACAATCTTTTCTCCTCCGACGGTTTCAAATTCCTCACCATCTTTTGCGGAACCAATCACAATTTTTTCTCCGGCGAGTTTCTTGAGGTCGAATGCGTGTGTTGGCTGACCAGTGTTCCAAAGCACGATGTTCGTTGCATCAACAATATTGTTAATTGATTTCTGTCCAATCGATTCAAGATGCTTCACTACCCATTCCGGAGAAGGACCAACCTTTACTCCTCGAACGATGCGTCCCATATAACGACGGCAAGCAGGATTTGCAATTTCAATCGCAAGATTTCCAGGCTTCGATTCAGGAATTTTATACATCGGCGTTGGATCAACGTATTTGATGCCAAGCTGACCCGAAAGTTCACGAGCAACACCAAGATGACCTAGCAAATCATGTGCTCGATTTGGAAGAATGTTCAAATCATAAAGTGTGTCTCCATCAGGAAGCGTATCAACCGACTCAACTTCGCAGAGATGCAGAGTAAAAACATCTGCCAGTTTTTCTGCAGTTGAAATTTCAGGAACATACCATTTGAGCCAGTTATATGAGATTTTCATTTTATTTTAGTTATTTTCTTTGTTACCGAACCAACAAACAATCTAAATGCTGGGCGTTTTTCTTTCTCATAAATGTAAGGTATACCAAGGACTGATTTACATTTGTCACAAATTAATTGGGAAATCTCTTTAACTGTAAAACTTTCAAGTCCTGCCCACTTTTTTGAATTTGAAATTCTATCTAGATAAGTTCTTTTTAAAATACCTGGGCCGTCTTTTTGATATGAAAAAATATAATTTCCACATTTTTCACAACAAATTTCAAGAAGTCTTGAATATCCACCACGTGTTTTTTTATATTTATCATTCTTAAAAACTTTTTTCATAAATCAGAATTGATTGAGACGCAAATCACCTTGATAAAACAGTCGCACATCAGGAACATTCCATTTGATCATCGCAATGCGATCGAGTCCGCCTCCGAATGCAAATCCTTGCACTTTCTCAGGATCAAATCCTGCATTTTTCAAAACTTGTGGATGCAACATTCCCCCTCCCATCATTTCTAGCCATTTGCCTTTGAATTTAGCATGCACTTCCACTGACGGCTCTGTAAATGGAAAGAAGCTCGGGCGAAACTCAATTTCAGAATCTTCGCCAAGTAATGTTTTGTAAAGTTGAGTGAGCACACCTTTCATATGAGCAAGTGTGATATTTTCTCCGATCATACATCCATCGATCTGGAAGAATTGCATCTCGTGCGTAATGTCTGTCGCTTCGTTGCGAAAAACTTTTCCGATTGAAATGTATGCGGATGAAACGCGATTGGTTTTTGCAGACTGCTCGAGCATACGAGCAGTCACACTTGTCGCATGTGTTCGAAGTACTTGCCCTTCAGCGCCTTTGATCCAAAAAGTGTCTTGCATGTCGCGGGCTGGGTGGTCTTTTGCCACATTCAAAGCGTCGAAATTGTACCATTCAGTCTCAAGCTCGGGGCCGGTCGCAACCTCAAAGCCAAGGTCAGTAAAGACCTTGTATGCCTCATTTTGGAGCTGTGAGAGCGGGTGTTCAGTGCCTTGAATTGGTTGCTTTTCCATAGTTCCATACTACAATAGAGGTCATGAAAAAGCTACGGATAATAACCTTTGTTTTGTTCGTTCTAACCCTTGCCACAGCCTTCTATTTAGGCTGGTCTGACAACGGCCCAAACCTCAACTTTTGGCCGTTTTTGAAATAATAAGTTTTGATTTTTTATATAATTGTGGTAATAATAGTGAAAATCATTTGCCATGAAAGTATGTAGAGTTACCAGCGAAGTAGTTGACGGTAAGCTAAAGTTTACGATCGTCGAACCAGTTCATGAAGTTTCACTCAGTGAGATAATTAAAACCGAAGAATACCAAAGAGGGTTACGGAATATTGAATATATCAAAAAACTGACGAGCGACGTCCAAAGATATTACCCTCGCTCTCAACAAGGAATAAGATTACACGATGATTTTTCTTAATTAATCCTTAAAGCAAGAAGTTAAGCATTTGCTTAACTTTTTTTATTTATACAAAAGTTTCGCCTTTGCACAATATTCACACTCCTGATTTTTGCCATAGAGTTTGGCTTCGCATGGACGTTTGGTCCAGTCACCACTTCGAATAAACTCGTCGTAGTCAGCGATATCTTTTTTCAGCAACTCAATCTGATCACCATTGATTGAGGTTTGATAGATTGAGTCTTTATCTCCCGGTTTGCTTTCAATAAAAAGTAGTTTTGACGAACTCACTTCTGTTCCCTTCTCGGCGTTTTCGATAAGATATGTATACATTGCGAGCTGACGAAGAAGCGAACTCATTCTTCCTTCATCACCTTCGGATTTCTCAATAGCACTTTTTGTTTTTGCACTACCGGTTTTAAAATCGCTCACAATCACAACACGGTCTTCTTCGCGTTCTGTCATGTCGATTTTTCCATAGCACGTAAGATGCGGAAGTTTAGGATCGCGATAGGTCACCGAGCGTTCGGATTGTGCATCTTCTGCAATCCCAGGAAGATACGTTTTGTTGAAATTATCCAAAATCTTTTTGGTTTCTTTTGCGATTCGTTGCAACAATTTTTCGTCAGAAATATATTCTCGTTCCAAACAATTTTGAATTACAGAATCGAGAATTTTTGGCTGAATATCCTCGCGATTTTTGAGCATATATTCAATACCGGCATGCACAGCAGACCCGAGCAAAAGACTCTCCGTCTTTTGCTCGGGTAATTGCAACAAATTACGAAAATACCATTTCCACGGACATTCAAAAAAGTTATTGAGTAGTGTCACAGTCACATTCACCTTTGGATATTCTTCAGCAACGACAGTCGTAAGTTCTTCCATACTACTTCCAGTTGGTGTTTCTTTTCGTTCTACAAACATTACTGGATTATCAGCCAGCAATTCTTTCTCTGTCTCTGCAAGTGTTTTACGGTCGACAAGAATATCGGGCAAGTCGGCAAGAATTCGCGCCGGCTCGAGCTCGGCTCCAGTATATGCATGACGTGGGTATGAGAGTGTACAAGTCTCCCGTGCGCGTGTGATAGCCACATAGAGCTCACGACGAGCCACGATTTCGTTCTTGGCTTCTATGAGCGTGTCGACAGATTCCGGCAAGGTAAATCCGAGTCGGTGACCCTTCATGAGTGAAGCTTCATCGAGATGCGCAATGTAGACGTGTTTCCACTCCAAACCTTTTGATCCATGGAGTGTGAGTACTCGCACGCCGAGATCGGCCGAGAATACGGCAAGTGGAATTTCATGTCCATAGTCTTCGAGTCGGTCGAGATAGAGCAAAAATTCTTTGACCGTGAAGTACGCATTCTTTTCCATCTGTGCTTCGACAAGATGAATGAAAGTACGAATGATTTCGACACGACGAATCAATCGCTCATGATCGGTCGGATTTTTGAAAAATAGTTCTTCACCGATTTCTTGAATCAAACTATGGAGTCCGAGAGTGCTCGAAACTTCTAAGAATCGTGATAGTTGTGCACCAAGCCCTGCAATTGAATCGGTCGGAAGTCGTGAAGCTCCATAGCTTGTGAGTGTTTCGAGCATGAGCTTGCGGGTGCCAACTTCACGCAAAAATTTGTGTGTCGTAAGTGGCGGTATACCAATCGCTGGATCGAGCATGAGACTTGCGAGTGCCACATTGTCGTATGGATCGACGATCACTTTCAAAATATCGCGAATGGTTTTGGTCTCTGGTGCGGTAAAAAATGAGACTGTTCCAGATGCAGATACTGGAATTCCCTGATCTTTGAGAATTGCGACCGCGCTACGAACATGGTGATTTTTGGGTACAAGAATTGCACATTCCTCCGGCGCAAAATTATTTTTTTGAATATCACGCGCGATAGCAATGATTTCATCGCGAGGATAATCGCATTCGCGAATAAGTAATTTTTGCTCTTCTCCATTTGAATTACTCTTGAGTTTTCCTTCGGCGAGTTTACTCTTAAGGAGTGTATCGGCACTGTCGAGAATAGTTTGAGTCGAGCGATAGTTTTCGATGAGCGTAATTTCTTTTGCAGAACCGAACGAACTGCGAAATTTTGTAAAATGTTCAAACGAGCTACCAGCAAACCCGTAGATAAGCTGTCGGTCATCTCCCACCACAAAAATATTGGGTCGCTCCGTTCCCTTCCATACTGCTTCAAGAAACGCATTCTGCACACCAGAACTATCTTGATGTTCATCCACGAGTACATAGAGATATGCCTCGCGAATATCAGCACGCACATCTTCGGAGATTTGTGCGAGCTTCACCGCGTACGCAAGCACATCGTCATAGTCCATGAGTGCACGTTCGATTTTTGTCTGTTCGTACACTTCGTAAAATCGCACGACTTCACGCGTACGTTCGAGTGCTTCAATCTCCTTGATTGATTCCATCTTGAGTTCACCTTTGCGAGCACCGCGAGATGAAATATTGTCGGGATTACTTTTAATACGATCGATTTCTTGATCGACCTGCTCGAGGAATTTTTCCGGAGTAAGTCCTTCGCGTTTGAGAAGCGAGACGAGCGATTTGAGATCGCCGAAATACCGCGCCACATCTCCGCGTGGACGAATGTACTGCCATTCATGTGTCTCGAGAATTTCATCCACAAGAGCAACGGCTTCGGTGTCAGCAATGAGCTCGGGTCGAGTTTCAAAATCGAGTAAGGCAAAATGCTTTTCGATGATATTGATTGCGAAACGGTGGAATGTGGCAATGTAAACTTCGCTCGCAGTTGCGCCAATGAGTTTGAGAAGGCGTTCGCGCATGGCGCTAACGCCTGCATTGGTGAATGTCAGACACAGCACTCCCGAGGCTGGCGTATCCGTCTTGTCCAAGATATTCGCAATACGAAGCGTAAGCACTTGCGTCTTCCCCGTTCCCGGCCCGGCCACCACCATTACTGGACCGTCCAAAGAATCCACCGCATCTTTCTGAGCAGGATTGAGTTTTTTGTATTCGGTTTCAAATTGTTGATTATGATTTTGCATGAGGGCCTTTTTCTGCAAGTTCAGCAAGAAATGATTCAATAAATTTATCCACGGTTTTTGTCATCAAAATCTTTTCTTCAATCTCTAAACCATCATAGATAACTGACCGGTCATCCTGCTCTTTTGTCATTAGTTTAATTTGTTCAACCAAATTCTCAGTTTTTTGAGAAAACACTCCGGGAAAATCATCAGAAATATATTCAAACTGGGCTGGTAGATTGAGAAATCTATTTTTCTTCAGTTTATTGTAATGATACATTTTCCAAAGTTCATCATATTTTTTTTGATTATCAGTATTCTCTGAATTTTTTGAAAGCTCCTTAAGTCTATTACCGTATTTATCCAATATGTACTTCATATCAGTATGCATCGAGTAGACAATGATTGGATTTTTCCAATACTTAATCATTTCTTCAATAAACAATTCATTTCCCTTCAAATCAAGCAAAGAAAGCTGTTGTTCTATCTCAGAAATCTTCTCAAGTGTTTCCTTTGGCATCTCAATACACTGCTCAATTTTCATCGGGTTTCCTTTGTCATCTAAAATATGCTGTGCGTCCAACTCCCGCTGCATAGCGATTTGCAATGGAGAAATTGGGTGTTCCTGTTGAGATGAAATTAGTATTGATTCCATATGATTTTAACTATGCAAGCAGAGCGTCCCCTATTTTATAAGCTTCTCCTGCTCCCATTGTAACAAATACATCATCAGTACCGAGATTTTGATTTTTGAAAAATGCTTCAGCTTCTTCAAAGCTCGCAAACGCCTTTGTTCCAGGCACATTCTTCACCACTGCGTCTGCAAGAATTTCTGACGACACAGTCGGATCTGGTACTTCACGAGCAAAATAAATCGGCAAGAAATATACTGCGTCAGCCTCATTGAATGCAGTGGTAAATTCATCAAACAACGCTTTCGTGCGTGAATACAAATGGGGCTGGAATAAAACGATTATCTTTTTTGTTCCTTTTGGATAGAGTTCACGGAGTCCTTCCAAACTTGCACGAACCTCGGTGGGATTGTGCGCATAGTCATCGTATACGACCACGCCATTTTTTGTGGTTCCCTTATTTTCAAGCCGGCGCCAAGTGCCAGAAAATTGTGCGATTGCTTTCTCCGCTTCGTCACTTTCAATGCCAATATATTCCGCTACAGCAAGCGCACAAGCGGCATCTTTGCGATTGTGAACTCCAGGCACGAGAAGGTGTGGAACTTTGTCCATGTATTTCGTCCAGTCGATTATTGTAATATTCAAATCCTTAATCACGCGTTCTACAGATGGATCGTTTGGATCGCATACGATCGCGCTTCCCGTCTGCATCGCCATCTCGGTAAACGCATGCTCGATATCGGCAAGATCTTTGTAGTAGTCGAGATGGTCTTCATCAATGTTTGTGATCACCAAAACCTTTGGCTCGATATTAAGAAACGAACGCTCATACTCGCACGCTTCCACAACGAAGTAGTCACTCTTGCCTACGATAAAATTCGATTTATATTCTTTAATGAGACTGCCAACAATCACCGATGGATCCTTCTTCGCCTCGATCAAAATCTTAGCAATCATCGCCGTCGTTGTCGTCTTGCCATGCGTACCCGAAACTGCAATTGTATATTTTCCCGCAGTCACGATATGGAGCATCTCAGGATAGCTCTTTGCAGGAATTCCAGATAAGAAAATCTTCTCCATAAGCGCAGGGTCATAATGCTTGATGGCAATCGTATATACAATCAAATCTGCATCAGTCGGGATCAAGTCAAAATTCTGCCCAACAGTGATATTTGCACCAAGTTCACTAAGCTCATGAGTAATTTCCCCACTCGACATATCAGAGCCATATATTTCCTTCCCTTCCAAAAGCATCATGCGTGCAATCGCCGAAATACCGATACCTCCAATACCGACAAAAAAAACTTTTTTGATTTTTTGTAAATCTAAATCCATAATTTTTTAATTAATTCTTCTTGAACTTTTTTAACATCTTCTTCAGAAGTAATAGTAAAAAATTCATCAAACTGAGCAGAGTCAGGGGGCTGCATTCGATTTCGTTGTTTAATAATTAAATCTTTAAAATCTTTAGATAGCCGAAGAACATTCGTTGACCTACTGGATTTTTCGATTCTTTGAATGAGTAATTCTTCTGGAAAATCAAAATACACTCCTATAACTCGATAGTTGAACTTTTTACATAATTCAAGCACTAACTCACGGCCCTTAATCCACATATTTGAATTAGAAAGAATAACTGGCTTTCCTAATGATAGAGCAAACTCAACAAACAGCAGGAAGGCTTGAAATTTTAATGCTATTTTTTCAAAAGTACCAGTATGTTCCTTGTCGTCATTTTCCCGCAATTTAGGAAACTGTTCTTTCATGAAAAGTGCGATTGGGTCTGCTTCAAGCACAATAAGGTTTTGAACTTTGCCTTCTATTTCTTTGGCAAAAGTAGTTTTTCCAGAATGGGTTTTGCCTATTAGCATTATCAAGATTTTCTGTGAATTTTCCATGCTATTTTATCTTCTTCACTAATTTCAAAAACTGATCGTTTCGATCATACTCGTTCACAAACAATCCAAAGGATGCAAATGCTGGAGAAAAGAGCACGACATCACCTTTACTTGCCGAAGCAATCGCAGTATCGACTGCATCCTTCAAAGATTCGGCTCGGTAAAAATCTAGATTTTCAATCTTGTCAGTACCAGTTCCAGGAAGAAGAATAACCGTATGAGCATATGCTACTGCAGTTTTTAGAAGTTCGGCGGTATCGAGATTTTTGTCTGCCCCACCCATGATAAGTACAATCTGCTTTTTTGGAAAAGATTTCAATCCGGCAATTGTAGCTTCCGGCGTGGTTGAATTGTTGTCGTTATAGATCTGTACTCCACGAACAGTTTTTACAAGCTGGAGTCGTCCTTCGACAGCTTTGAAGCTTTCTACTCCTTCTTTGATCTTGGCGAGTGGAATCTTGAGTGCCTGCACTGCTTGTATCGCAAGTGCGATATTTGCGCGATTATGTTCTCCAGGAAGGGAGAGCTTCCAAGATTTTGGTACTTCTCCTTGCGAAATGATTTTTCCTTTAAATGACTTTGGAATTTTCTTAAGAACACTCTCGCCAGCAACGAGCACGTCACCGTTTCTTTGATATTTGAAAATGAATGCCTTGTCTGCAAAATAATCCTTGAGATTATTTTTGTAGTAATTCATATGATCCGGCATGAAGTTGGTAAACACGGAAACGTTTGGCGAAATTTTTTGTTCACCGAATCCCTGGAGTTGCCAACTCGAAAGCTCGAGTACGACATAGTCGCCGGATTTAATTTTTGGCAAAAGTGAAAGTGTTGCCACTCCACGAATATTTCCGCCGAGATGTACGCGCTTTCCTGCTTTCTTCAGAATATGATAAATGAGTGATGTGACTGTGGTCTTTCCGCGAGTTCCCGTGATTCCAATTACTTTTACATTTTTTGGAAGAAGAGAAACGAGCAGTTCATCATCCATGCGAATCGGAATGTTATTTTTTCGCGCTTCAGTAATATAGATCGAATCAAGTGGCACACCCTGTGCCTTGAGCACCATGTCGCAATTTTGAAAATCACTCAAGTCGTGACGACCGAGTACAAATCGAACATTTTTGTATTTTTTAAGCTGTGCCACTGATGAAGCAAGCGCCTTGGCATCCTTAAGGTCTGTAACGGTCACCTGAGCTCCACAACGCGCCAAAAAAGCCGTATCACCGAGCCCTTTACCGAGAAGGCCAAGTCCGAGCACGGTCACCTTTTTGCCCTTAAAATAAGCTTTGTAGTCCTGCATAAAAACATCTTACCATATTCACATTTTTTCTATGGTTTTTTTTAATTTATACCCATTTCCATGACTAAGCATTCCTTTATATGAAGCTAGCGATTCAGGTTTCCGATTTCTCGCCAAATTTTTCAACATTCTCCGTTTCGTTGCAGTTCGTAAAACTCGATGTTTTGAAAAATGAATCCAACCAAGAAAATCCACGCCTGATGCGAGGGTTTTGATGAATACCTTGTCTGGATGGAGAGAAAGTTTAAGCTTTGTTTCCAAAAATTCTGCAATTTTCGGTAGCAATTCTTCAATATATTTTTTGTTTTCGCTCAGAATCACAAAATCATCTGCATAACGAATGTAGTATTTGCATTTCAGTTCTCGCTTCATGAATTGATCAAATTCATTCATATATACATTTACCAGAAGCTGGCTCGTCAAATTTCCGAGTGGAAGTCCAACACATTGCTTGCCTTTGGTTGAAAAACTATCAACTACTTGTCCGAATAACCACAAAATATCCGCGTCTTCAATATGTTTTGCTAGAATTTCTTTCAAAGCAGGATGGTCGATATTGGCAAAAAATTTCCGTATATCACATTTCAATACCCAGCATGTACGAGTATTATTTTTTGAAACAATCCTGCCAAAATCTCGAAACCGATTGAGAGCCTTGTGCTGTCCTTTACACTTCCTGCAAGAAAATGAACTAACATCAAATTTGTAATCAAAATAGGGATACAACACTCTATGAATTGCGTGATGCACAAGTCTGTCTCTCACACTCGCCTTATGAATGTCTCTCGGTTTTGGGTCATTAATGCGAAATGCGGTATATCCTTGATGCACGTACGTTTTATTTTTTAACTCACAAGAAAGGGTCATTAAATTATCAGACAGTTGCATCGTAAATTCACCCACATCCTTGCGTTTCTTTTTTCCACACAAAAACTCTCGCCAAGAAACGAGCAGATTTTCAAAAGATGCTATACTGGCAAAATCATGGCGCAAACTTACTCTCTCTCTCTCTCTCTCTCGAGAATGCAAGTGTAGTCCTGCGAGCCAAGGAAGCATTCGCATTGTGGACAAACAATGTCGTTCCTCATATGCCTCGTACTTCAAGATACACGACCGGAGCGAGAATCGAAACGCATTTTTTAGATTTGCTCGAAGCCATATATCAAGCATATTACGCTCCGCTCGAAAGTAAAAGTCCGTTCATTGTGACCGCGATCAACAAAAATGACCTTGTAAAATATTTTCTGCAAATCGCGTGGGAAAATAAGCTCATTAAAGATAAGCCATATATTGAAATTTCAGAAAAAATCCAAGAAGTAGGTAGAATCCTCGGCGGTTGGAAAAATAAGGTAAATGAAAAAATCACTCACTCAAAACAAAGCATGACCCGCTAACGCGGGTCATGCTTTGAACATATCTTCAGTTTCGAAAGAGAGGAACAGATTGCCCTTATTCCACGTATTGTCGTCGAGCGAGTTCGCATTGAAGTTCCACTCGTCGTCGTTCCAGTTCAGGTTCACGGCGACCACTCTTGTGCAATACCCCATCTGTACCACTGGATGATGAACTGCATCATTCCTGCATATGTATACCGTATATAAAATACGCGAGAGTATCACACCTACTGAATAATATATGTATGAGAATTTGTATGTTGCGCTCATGCAAGAATATTCCTACACAATTCTAAACTATACAAATCCTTGATACTCGTTTCTAAGATTTGATTCCGGGAAATCTTGTAGTATCGTGCTTGAGTATATATAAAAAGAACCTAAGATTCAAAGAATCAAAGGTTCTATAATTTAGCCCAATAACAAAGCTACTTTTTAGTAGCGAAAGAGAGGAACAGATCGCCCTTACACCACGTAAGGCCGCCGAGCGAGAACGCATAGAAGTACCACTCGCCGCCGCCCCAGCCCAGGCCCACGGCGACCACTCGGCCATCTGGAAGTTCTACGTGCATGACATACCATTCTTTTTTATTCAGTTTGTACCCACCCAAAAATTGTTCGGCGAGTTCTGGTTGAAAAATCAGAAGATACTTTAGACAACAATATGTTTCAAAATCCATATTGCCTGGATTATCTGTAGCAGTCTGAATTTCAGAATCCTTCATGCTTTTTGGCAAACGATATTCGTTCGGCCTGCCAAGTTCACGAATAGCGATAAATTTTTTCAGATTTGGTATCACGCACAATTCTCTGTAATTATCACCGAAATAAAGTCTTTTGTCCCCAGTTTCGGCTCTATGTTTAAATACATCTCCAAACACAAATCCATTTACCAATTGATAGGTGAGCTTACACCCGTTGTTAATCCATTTGATAAACTCAGACAAAAAATTTTCTTTGTCCGGCATATCAATAGCATCCTGAATTTTTTGACCGTCAATTTCCGAAATTTTCTTGCTCTTTTCGGTGAGCATAGTTACAAAAAGGTTACTAATCATCATTAGCAACTGTCCGATTTGACCTAATGTTGTTGGCTTCACGTTTTTGCCTCGCTATCGTCGCTCTGTTTAAGCTATTTTACGGGGACTTGTTTTATTGGTTAGAAAAATCAAAAAATTCGATTCCTGACTCAAAACCTTTGATTTTTCTAACCATTTTTTTTAAAGAAATTTATATACATATTATAGCATAGAATAGGTATAAAAGTCAAGGTCGAAAAAGACCCCTCACACAAGGGTCTTTTTCGACTATTTTTCAAGGGTCACTTTTTGGATTTTAATCTCCTTTCCAAACCATTTATTAGCGAGTTTTTGGAGGACTGGTGTGATATCTGTCACATAAAAAGTTCGTGTTCCCTTCTTTGAAAGTTGTGATGCGATTTCGGGATGACGAATGAGATATTCCTTGGTCTTTTTAGGCACCACTGTATCTTGAGAAAGAATTACTACATCTTTTGGAAGCAATTTTTTGAATTCATTTTTTACAATTCCATAATGAGTGCAGCCGAGGAGTAATGCATCAATTTTTTTAGCATTGAAATGCTTGAGATAGTCGGAAAGCACTGGGCGCATGTGTGCGATATCACCTGACTCGATAAAAGGAACGAGGAGTGGAGTGGCGAGCGGAAAAATCTTTGATTTTTCCGCTCGCTTTTTGAATTCTCGTTCATACGCACCCGACGACACAGTAGCGCTCGTTGCAACTAATCCAACTCGAGCAAATTCAGCACTTGCTTCAGCCATCGGTACAATCATGCCAAGCACATTCCGACCAGGATATTTTTTGGGAATATATTTTTGTTGAAGCTCGCGCAATGCTTCAGCACTTGCCGTATTACACGCCACAATGACGAGCGCGCAATTTTGTGCAAACAAAAAGTCTACTCCCTCTTTGAGGAACTCATAGATAGTCTCATGACTCCGTGATCCGTACGGTAGACGCTTCGTATCACCAAGATAGACATAGTCATACTCCGGCAGCGCTTTCGAAATAGCCGACATAGTAAAAAGCCCGCCAAGCCCTGAATCAAACACCCCGATTTTTCCTTGTATTTTCATTCCTAATTCTTAATTCGTAATTCCTAATTTACATCTAGTCCCTGCTATCAATTAACTTTTTTATCCAAACAACAAAATCGTTTATCTGTTTTACTGATCGAGTAAAGAAATTATCCGTCGGAACAGCATTCTCATTCTTATCTCCCCACTGCCACCTCGGCTTCTCCCCTTTTGCATAGCAAATAATAAGGAGAAAAACAGTCATGATATATATCTGCGGGAAAAACTGTGTCAAAAAATCTGAATTTGAAAAGGCACGATTGTTGATAGAGATGATATTCGTTATCACAGCAAAAAAATACATTGCCAAAACTGCCCACCCTTGCCATGAGCACGGCGTCCATCCCCAACCGTATTTTTTATTTCTAAACCATAAGTTGTTGTCCATATTTTTATATTATTCCCCTCCTTTACAAAGGAGGGGTGGCTGGTACTCCAGACGGGGTGGTTCCTAATTTAAATACACCACCCTTTAATCCCCAGGAGAGGAAATAATTTTATTCTTCCTTCTTCAAATTAAGCGCACACGAATTGATACAAAAATGCTTGCCGGTCTTCGCATCCCTATCATCAAAGATATGTCCGAGATGGGCTTTGCAATTTGCACATACTACTTCCACTCGCGACATACCCATACTCACATCTTCCACGTATTCGACAGCGCCAGGAATTGCTTCGTCAAAGCTCGGCCATCCAGCAAGTCCAGGAACATCAGAATGATATTTTGTATCCGAAGAAAAAAGCTCACTTCCGCAAACTTTGCAATTATATTTCCCTTTGGCAGTCTCTTTGTGATATTCGCCAGAAAATGGAGCTTCCGTGCCTTTTTCTTGAGTCACATGGTATTCCTCTGGGGTGAGCTTTTGTTTGAGTTCTTCTGTATTCACTGGCCAATTATACCCCATGGTTACAATATAAAAAACGTAAGGTTACTCTTGCATTATATGAATAACTATGATATAAACTGAACTCACCAAAAAAGTACATTCACATATGAAGAAGTTAGTTCTTGTTATCGCGTTAGGAGTATTAATGACTCCAAACTACTCAGCACAGGCCTCTCCCCAAAAGCAGGCCACCAAACAGGTTGAAGGAAATGCCCTTATGGAAGGACTTGCCGTCACGGCAACCCCGATCCCCGGCACAGACGAATACCTGATCACATGCAGCGCGCCAGAAGATGGCATCGGAGCGCTGGACATATTCAATGTCACTGACAACGAATATGAACTGCAGCCGCAACAGGTTGGTATTGTCAACGGGCAGTATCAATACGTTTTTAAGCCAAAACCTAAACAAAAGGACAGGCCGGTACCACTGTACCGGATCCACTTCTATTTTGGTGGATCAGTAGAAGAAGAAAACATTGAGCCGTAAACCGGCTGTTAAATTCTAGAGCCCCAGTACATATGCGTACTGGGGCTCTCTTATTTTCTGGCGGAGAGAGGGAGACCACGAGTACGTTTTTCGGTCATTACATGACCAGTACACCTTTTCAATAATTTTGAATGTACACATTCAAAATTATAATGAAAAGCTTTTCGAATCTCCCACGCGAGCAAAGCAGTTTGCTCGCTTCTCTCCGCACTTTTTCACTATGTTCAAAACTGCGGTATGTTCTGGACAAAGTTCGAATGTATTTTGAGCAAAATCCAAATGATTAAAACTACTAAAAAGGACTCGGCAGGGCGAAACAAT
>CAYVZI010000007.1:0-69721 GCA_964456475.1 uncultured Candidatus Saccharibacteria bacterium
CAAAAATTTTGCGACGGCAAAATTTTATGAGGAGCCGAATCCTACCCGACGCACAGCAGAAAATCCCGTCATTTGATGACGGGATTTTTCTTTGTAAAGGGTTGTGTGGATGCCTACTCGGGGATATGATAGAGAGTATGGAAAATCAAGTACAAGTTGAACAAGCACCCAAACCTATATTTTCAGCCGTTAGTAATATGGAAAATCAAGCACGAATGTCATTTGCCCAAAAGCTTGGTGATGCCGGACTTTTGTTTGTTGCTGAACGGATTGCAAATAACCAAGATCCAAAACCTATCCAAGAATCTATTTCATACTTACTCAGTACATCTGGGCTTGTTGTCTATGCGATGAAAGAGAGACTTCTTTCATTCTTTCATTTACCAAAAGGTAGTGAGTTGCCACAGTAATTATGAATACGACTATTGACCAAGAAAATATACTTAGAGATCTCTTTTCTCAGCTTGTTGTAGATCAGGGTTTTTCGATTTCTGAAGAAAATGAGCTGTTTGAAAAAATCGAGTCGACAATCATACTTACCGTAGCTGCAGAGCTTTTTACTACGCTTGATGAGGAAACAAGAGGGAATATTGATGAGAATGCTTTTTCAGACTACAAAGCAATGTTTGAATTTTTGAATGCACACACTCCAAAAGAATATTTCAGTGAAGTTGTGGCTTCAGTCACCGAATCAGTCCTTGCCGAATTTTTGCATAATTTAAAATAGTCAGATTGACTTTTTGCTAATACGCTCGTATAATCCTTAAAAAATTCAGCCATGGTGTTAAAAAATTTCATAGAGTGTATTAAGAATTCAATCGGAACACGGATGTTTCGCAGTTATTTTGTTGATGATGTTGACGTGTTAAAAAATGGTGATTTGTCCTGCGCTTTTTATGTAAGTTCACTGCTGCATATTTTTGGACTTATTGACCGAGCTCATTTCACGGTTGATGGTACGGAATTCGCCATGAAAAATGCAGGTTGGGTTGAAATTAAAAAATTGAAGCCAGGATGCGTTATTTTTTGGGAGCCAATCATTCAAGATGGAAATCATCACAGGCATATCGGTTTTTATATTGGTGAAAACCAGGCCATTAGCAACCGAAGCTCACTTCAAGCCGTAGGAGAGCACGCCCTTCATTATTCTGGTCTTGATAAGGATAATAAGAGGAAGAAGGCAAAAATCAATCGCCTTTACTGGCACAAAAGCTTGGTGTAATATCACCTACATGAATGTAGTCGTAAAAGGATCAGAAGTGTCATTCAACAATGACACTTTTTTTAATTGCGTTTTTGGAAAAAATGGCTTTACTTCCGGTAAGGTAGAAGGTGATGAAAAAACACCTCTTGGCTTATTTGCCATAGAAAAGATTTATTTCAGAAGCGATCGTGTTCAGTCATTTGTTTCAATCTATAATTTGATTCCTATCAATAAAGATGATGGCTGGTGTGATGATGTGAATTCAGAATATTATAACCAGTTCATTAAACTTCCGTTTGGGGAAAGTCATGAAGAATTATGGAGAGAAGATGAACTCTATGACATAATTGTGGTACTAGATTACAACACTAACCCTGTTACAAAAGGGAAAGGAAGTGCGATTTTTATGCATGTGGCAAAGGAAAACATGCAATATACGAAGGGCTGTATTGCTATGAAAAAACAGGATTTGATAGCCTTGCTGGGTATGCTTGATTCTACTGATATAAAGGTGGAAATAAGGGCTTAGAAGGTATATAAGGGCTTTCTAGAGGGGGAGGAAAGGTATAGCTTGATTTATTCCAGCAAATATAGTACTATCTGCCTACTATGTCACAAGATAAATTGATCAAACTCGCTTGCGGAACCTGTAAGCGCATCAACTACTGGAGCCGAAAGAATAAGAAACTCGTCACACGAAAGATCGAGCTCAACAAATACTGCAAATGGTGTAAGGTTCAGAAGAAACATAAGGAAGTTAAAAAGTAAAAACAAAAGCCCCGAAAGGGGCTTTTGTTTTGGATTGGGTGGTATATAATGTTTATGTAACCCTACAATAGGGTTCTTTTATGAAAAAAGATTTACAGCTTAAAACTATAGAGCTTCGAAAACTCGGGCATTCTGTAAAAGAACTTCATGAGGAAATTGGAGTTTCAAAAAGCACCATTTCGAAGTGGATACAAACCGTTCCACTTTCGCAGAAGGCACAAAAGCGATTACGAGATCGGTCGACTAAGGCTCGAATAAAAGCCGAGGAGACAATTAGAGAAAAAACGAGGCAAAAAAATATTGTTGCGAGAGACTTCGCAAATGACACTCTAGATTCAAGTAAAATTGATCAAAATATCCAAGCCGTGCTTTGTTCCATGATTTATTACTGCGAGGGTAATAAAGAATTAAAAGGGGTCACTTTTACCAATTCTGATCCAGGATTGATTCGTTCTTTTTTAGTATTGTTTAGAAATTCATTTAGTCTTGATGAAGGCAAATTTCGAGTATTAATGCATCTTCATGATTATCATAACGAAAAGGAGCAAAAATTATTCTGGTCGAATATTACTCAAATTCCTTATAATCAATTCAATAAGTCGTACATTAAAAAAAGCGAACATAAGTATAAAAAAGAGGGGTATATGGGATGTATAAAGGTGGTATATGGTGATGTTTCGATTGCAAGAAAATTGAGTGCCATTGCAAAAACCTTTATGGAAAGGTATAAATAGACGCACGGGCGGTTAGTTTAGTGGTAGAACAAAGGACTCCAAATCCTTTGGCGGGAGTTCGATTCTTCCACCGCCCGCAAAATGTATGACTCAAGAAAACATTCAATCTCCTGAAAAAGTAACTTTTAAAAAACCAGGACCGGAAGACTGGGAAAGATTTCGAAAAATTAGACTAGAAGCTTTGCAAACAGACCCGCAAGCTTTTGGGGGTAATTTTGAGAATGAATTGCAGGAAAATGAACTATATTGGCGAGAAAAATTATCAGATAAAGATAGAAGTTTCTATGTAGCTGAAGAGAATTCGGATTTTGTTGCAACAGCCGGTGCAAGAAAGATAGATGATACAGAGTGGATGCTTTCAACTATTTATACCTCGCCTAGTTCTAGAGGAAAAGGGATTTCAAATGAGCTGTTATTGCGAGTTATACATGAAGCAAAAAAATCTGGTGTAAAGAAGGTATCTCTCAATGTAAATTCTGAACAGGAAAATGCTGTTGATTTATATAAAAAATTAGGATTTAAAATAATTGCAGAAGGAAAAGGTATACAGATGGGGGATGGAATTATTCATCACGAGTATTACATGGAGAAGGAGCTCGATTCTCTTTTAGACTAACTTATCTCAAAAAATCCTTAATCGCTTTCGTTTCTTTTACTACCTCGCTTTTCTTCAGTGGATTTATCCAAACGATTGTTTCATCTCGCTTGAACCACGTTCTTTGGCGTTTTACATAGTGCCAGATATCCATTGCGAGTTCTTCTTCGAATTGCACGCGAGTTGTTTTCTTTGTAAGGAGCTTTGCCATTTCGCGATATTCAAGGCCGAGTGCTTCCATACGTTTCCATGACAGACCTTTTTTATGAAGATTGATGGCTTCACGAAGCATGCCTGCGTTGAGTCGCTCTTTTAAGCGCTTCATGATGCGCGTTTTAAGTTCCATGTCTCCCATATCCAGTCCAATTTTGAGCGTGTTATATTTCGGTTTTATGTTCTTGAGTTTTGGAACCTTGCCGAGTGCTTTTGCTATTTCGATAGCACGAATAAGGCGAACGGGGTTTTGCGCATCAATTGTTTTTGCACGAGCTGAGTCGAGTTTTTTGAGTATTTCAAAAAGCTGCTCTGCGGTTTTCTTTTCGAGTTTTTTGCGGAGTTCTACATTTGGTGGTACTTCGGGCAAAGTTGTGCCGTTTATCAGCATGTCGATATAGAGTCCTGTTCCTCCGCAGATGATAGGTAAATTCCCGCGTGAAAGAATATCGGCAATAGCTTTTTCCGCGAGTGTTACAAAATCAGTGACGGCGAATTGTTTCTTTGCGTCGGCAACGTCGAGTAGGTGATGGGGAACACTAGACATTTCTTTTTTGGTGACCTTGCCGGTACCGAGATCAAGTCCTGTATATACTTGGCGTGAATCAGCAGAAATAATCTCACCACTATATTTTTTGGCGAGCTCTATAGAGAGCGAAGTTTTTCCTGTGGCTGTTGGGCCGAGGAGAACTAAGATTTTAGGATTAGAAATTAAATTCTTGTTCTTTTGTTTCGGGTTTGCGGTCATTCCAGTATTTAATATATTTAGGAGTAATTATCCAGACTTTTGAATCTTTATCGTTGTCGTGAATCCATTTAATAGTAATTCTTTCTTTGAATTCAGGACATTTTGCGTTGTGAAGTTTTACACCTTTTGTAATCTCATCCTCAGTTTCTGCAATCCTGCAAATACCAGTTCCCTGAACACCTTTTCGGTCAGTTGAATCATCAGGATTAAACCATGCGGTGGCGAATGCAACCGAGTCATTTGCAAGTATCTCTTGTGAATGACGTGTATCCTTTGAACTAATGAAATACAGTGTTCCTTTTTCATCTGAACACATATACACATTCGCAACCCAGGGTGTACTTGAGTTTGTTGTTGCAAGTGTAAATAGTTTTTGTGACTGTAGAAATTCTATAAGATTTTCCATTTTATTTAAGGGGAGGTTGGTCACAGATAATCTTTCGCCGTCGCTCAAGATTTCCGCGACCCCGCCTCACGGTTTCGCGTGCTCGCGAAACATCGTTCCGGCTTTCAACTCCCTCACACGAACCAAGTAGTTGGTTCGCTCTTCGGTACAATTTCATTATATTCAATTGTGCCGAAGGAGGGAGTTGAACCCTCATGAGTTGCCCCACTCGATTTTGAGTCGAGCGCGTCTACCATTCCGCCACTTCGGCATACTTTTCTTTTTTGGGTCATCCTGAATTTATTTCAGGATCCAGGTTTATACGGATTCAATTAGCCTGGATTCCCGGTCAAGCCAGGAATGACAATGCAGAATCCAATACTCGGAGATTCTAACCTATTATTCACATTTTTTCCAGGGTTTATGTGTTTTCCCCGACTTTCGACTTTCGACTTTATGACTTATACTAGCTCCATGGCAGAATTTTATTCCAACTCAATTTTTTGGGTCGACATCGACAAGGTGCGCCCAAACCCTTATCAGCCTCGCCGAGAATTCGAAGAGGGTCCACTCAAGGACCTTTCAGAATCAATTCGTCAGTACGGCGTGATGCAACCGCTCACCGTGTCTCGTATTGAATTTCAAAAAGATGATGGAGGTATTGGTGTAGAGTACGAGCTCATTGCCGGAGAGCGTCGTTTACGTGCTTCAAAGCTCGCAGGACTGTCACAAGTGCCTGTGCTTATCCGTGAGGGTGACACGCCACAAGTAAAGCTCGAACTTGCGATCATCGAAAACCTTCAGCGTGCCGATCTCAATCCCGTAGAGCGTGCACACGCATTCATGCGACTCGCCGACGAATTCAAACTCGCTCATGTAGATATTGGAAAGAAGCTTGGACGTTCTCGTGAATATGTTTCAAACACTTTGCGCATTTTGATGCTTCCGGATGAAATGCTCACCGCGCTTGGACAAGGCAAAATTAGTGAAGGACACACACGTCCACTTCTTATGCTTGTCGATCGCCCCGAAGAGCAAATGGTCTTGTTTAAGGAAATTATGACCAAGAAGGTGACCGTGCGTGAAGCTGAGCGTGCAGCCCGAAATATTGCTGTCGATCGTGCGCGCAAGGTGCCTCGCAGTGCCGATCCTGAAATCGCCATCTTCGAAGCTCGACTTCAAGAACTCCTCGGTGAACGTGTTCGTGTCGAGCAAGACGTGATCGGTGGACGCGTGACGATTAGCTTCATGAATCCAGATGAACTTCGCTCTTTTGTAGAGCAAATTCATCCAGCGGAAGAATCAATGAACAACGACAACGAGGCTAAATCCGACACGGTCGGATCGCCCGACGCTTCGGAAGAAGCGTTTAGGGAACAAAGAGTGAATGAAATTGTGTTGGAAGAAATTCCAGTAGTAGCACCGGTTGTTATCGAAGAAAAGCCTGACGACTCGGATCTATATTCAATAAATAGTTTTTCACTCTAGTATTTAAAAATGCCCCGCGACTTTAGTCGCGGGGCATTTTTTTGCTAGAACCTAGAAGCTATGAACCTAGAACCTTCCTATCTGAATTTCTTTGGCAAAAATCGAGCAAAAATACTTTCTTCCTCGTGTTCTTTTATATAGGTGCGAATATGTTTTTTTGCCAAAGCCGTTTTACAAAAATCGAGCCACTTCGATTTTGGTGTTCCGTCTTTTCGAGTTTCAATATGTACGATATCACCAGAATGAAGTATCGTATCAAGTGCTACAAATTTTCCGTTTACACGAGCTCCGCTCGCTTTGTCACCAATATCAGAATGCACTGCGTAAGCAAAATCGATAGTGCTCGAGCCTTCTGGGAGATCTATAACCTCACCGATTGGGGTAAACACGAATATTCGATCATGAAAAAAATCGAGTTTGAGGTGTTTTAGAAAATCGTCTGGTTCGGTTGCTGTTTTGCCGAGATTCTTGAACTCGTCTATCCAGTGAAATTTTCCGTTACCATTTGTGTTCTTTTTTGAATCACTTTGTTCTTTGTAGAGGAAGTGTGATGCGATACCGAATTCTGCGCGTCCGTGCATTTCCAATGTACGAATTTGGACTTCGACGAGATCACCGTCACCAGTAAAAATGGTGGTATGAAGCGATTGATATCCATTGAGTTTAGGAAGCGCAATGTAGTCTTTGATTCTCGCAGGAAGAGGCTTCCAGAGCGAATGAACTACTCCAAGAGATGCATAACATTGCTCTATCGTTTCGACAATGATTCGCAAGGCAACTACGTCATAAATATTTTCGATATTCATGTCCTTTTCTTTGAGTTTTTTCCAAAGACTGTATTTGTGTTTGATGCGGTACTCAATTTCAAGAACATTGATATGTACCTTTTTGAGCTCGTCACTTAGCTTACTGTATACATGCTGGAGTGAATCTTTGAGTCGCTCACTTCTATCAGAAAGAATTTTTTCTACCTCAGCGTATTCTTTTGGATAGGCAAAAGGGAAGGCTGCATCTTCGATTTCACCCTTGAGTTTTCCGATACCAAATCTGTCGGCAAGCGGAGCATATACTTCGATTGATTCAAGTGCGATGCGTTTTTGTTTGTCTTCGCGCACGTGTTGGAGTGTTTGAAGATTGTGCAAACGATCGGCGAGCTTGATCATGAGTACGCGATAATCCTGAGCAAGCGCCATGAGGAATTTGCGAAGACTCTCTACATGTCTGATATGTCCTTGGTATTTTACGGTACCGAGTTTGGTTACCCCCTTTACGAGCTCGACGATTTCTTTGCCGAACTCCTTCTCCATTTCTGCTTCAGTGGTTTCGGTGTCTTCAAGCACATCATGCAAAAAGCCGGCGGCGATAGTTATTGCATCCATTTCGTAGCGAGCGAGGTTTTTGGCAGTCTCGAATACGTGGATGAAATAAGGCTCGCCAGAACGACGAAATTGCCCTTGGTGGGCTTTGAGAGCGAAATTATAGGCATGCATAATAAGCTCGATTTCCTTCTTGAGGGGATGAGCTGGGAGTTCGGCGAAGATGTCTTTGACATCAAATCCTTCCATGGGCAGAGTATACAGTATTTTGTGCTCAGTATACAGTATAATCCAACGAATATTGACTTTTTAAAATAAGACTGTAAAGTGATAAAAACTAAAATTTGACAATCATGGATAAGAATCAAGTTAATAAGCTGTATCAAACAAAGGTACTCAACTTTCAGAACGCGATACATGCGTTTGAAGAATTCCGTGGCCTCGAGCGTTATAACTCTCAGGACGGCTACAATGATTATGATGATCGGTATTGGTCTTGTGTGTTACATAGGCAAAACCCGGATCTTTCATTAAATAAGGAAAGCAGACTGAGTTATGGATTTGGTGAATCTGAGTACTCGATAATTTTTATTTACGATCACGAAACCGGGAAAACACTTTTTATTCAGGGTAACTTTGATCCGAAAGATGAAAAGTCGTACCTCAATTATTGCCAGTTTGCACAATATTATTCACAACAAAATATTCTTGTCGCTCAGTTCGTAAATCGATTGGTAATGTATCAACTTGATAGCGATTTTCGGGTTACGAAAATTATTGATAGCCATAAATCACTTGAATATATTGACAGGTATTTTAGCAAAGGCTTTAAGAAAGTGGTTTTTGAAAAAAGCGGCCTTAATTACTTAGTTATTGTAGATAGTAATGGTGATCCATCATTAATCCATTTCGATATGGAAAATGAAAATATTCTGACATACGATAGTCTTCCGGGATATATGACCAGTTTTGGTTCTGTGGACACGCTTTATATCAAAGAGCTTGGCTTATATCCAATTGTTGTAATGGGAATACACGGTAAGCAAAAAAGCGACCCTGATCCTGGGTATTCTGTGTTTATACAAAATGGCAAACCAGAAAAAGGTTTTAATTTATGGAATTTCAAAAATGCTTTTTTTCAATCATGGAGCCCAAACAAATTTGTTTTTGGTGAATGGTTTGGAGGTGAAGGTTATATTGAAATTTCTGTATTCGCGGATGAGTTATTGCTTGAAAAGGTAACCCTGCCGACAAATATGAATTTTAAAAGAGAGAAGAAGGGGTAAATAGTAAATTATTGTAATAAAAAGCTGAATGAGGAATCATTCAGCTTTTATTTTTCTCTATTTTATCTGGTCTATGGTTAGGGCATTTTGTATTCGAACATCTCTCTGGGATTGTTTTGGTACCCAGCATCATTAAAGAATTACACATTGGACAAATGTTTCCGGTAGGTTTTGCTTTGATTGCGTTTTTGCAGTCGGGGTAGTTGCTACATGAGTAGAAGATTCCAAAGCGCCCGCGGCGTTCCATCATTTCGCCTTTTCCGCAGGTTGGGCATTTTACGCCAGTCATTTTCTTTTTCTTTTCTTCCTCGTCTTCTTTGATGAATTTACATTTTGGATAGCGAGAACAAGAGATGAACATGCCAAAACGGCCCTCGCGCATCACGAGTTTACCGCCGCCAGATTTACCTTTCTTTTCTCCACAGAGTGGACACATCTCACCAGTTTCTTTTGGCCCGGCCATTTCTTCGCCGTCAAGTTTGCGAGCACCGACGCATTCTGGATATTTTGAACATGAATAGAATTTTCCGTTGCGAGAAAGTTTGAAGATCATAGCTTCGCCACACTTTGGACATTTGATGTCGTCCGGTGCAGCGCCAAGATCGGTCGCCTTTGCGAGCTTATCCTTCTCTTTTACTTCCTTCAAGAAGGGTCCATAAAAATCTTTGAGTGTTTTTACATATTCGCGGTCACCATTTGAAATATCGTCGAGCTTGTCTTCCATCTCGGCGGTGAATGTATCAGAAATATAATTTGCAAAATGTTCTTCCAAGAAACTCGAAACAACATCACCTGTGTCGGTAGGGTAGAGGGTTCGGCCTTGTTTCGTGACGTACCCACGGTCTTCAAGCGTACTCATGATGGATGCGTACGTAGACGGACGACCGATACCACGCTCTTCAAGAGCTTTGACGAGTGCTGCTTCAGAATAGCGATTTGGCGGCTCAGTCGCTTTTTCAGTGCTTACAAGGTCAAGAAGCTTGAGTGTTTCTCCAGCCGTAACTTTTGGAAGTTCTACATCTTCACCGCGCGCATCAGAATCAACTTTGAGCCAACCAGGGAAAAGCACACGTGATCCATTGGCGGTAAAGTCGGGGATGTCATCGTGACCGACAACGTTCGCGATAAGCTTTGTCTTGAGCAATTTTGCGTCGGTCATTTGCGAAGACACGGCACGCTCCCAAATAAGTTTGTAGAGTGCTTTTTGTTCTTCGTTCATTCCTGCGGAAAGTTTGTCGACATGTGTCGGACGAATACCTTCGTGAGCTTCCTGAGCATTTTTTGATTTTGTTTTGTAGCTGTGCGCTTCAGCGTATTCTTTACCGTACTTTTTTTCTACGAGCTCGAGGATTTGTGCTTGGGCTACAGCCGATAGATTCGTGCTGTCAGTACGCATGTAGGTGATGTGACCGGCTTCATACAATTTTTGTGCGACTTGCATCGTGCGCTTTGGCGAAAAACCAAGACGAGTACTTGCAGTCTGCTGAATTGATGAAGTCGTAAAAGGAGCACGTGGTGAACGCTTTTGTTCTGATTCTTTTACATCCGAGACAATCCATGGATTTGCCTTTCCGACCGTGAGGATTTTTTCTACGATTTTTTCATCGCGAGGTTCTTCAACACAAGAAAGTTTGATTTCAACTTTTGCTTTTGTTTCAAACAGTCCTTCGAGAGCCCAGTATTTTTCAGGAATGAATGCGCGAATTTCACGTTCGCGTTCCATGAGAATGCGAAGCGCAGGGGATTGTACTCGTCCAGCAGAAAGTCCGTAACGAACCTTTTTCCAGATTACGCCGGAGAGGTCGTAACCCACCAGTCGGTCGAGTACGCGTCGTGCTTCTTGAGCCTTCACGAGCTTCTCATCGATTTCACGAGGTTCTTTGAGTGCTTCTTCTACAGCTTCTTTGGTGATTTCATGGAAGGCCGCACGCATGATTTTTGCCTTCACTTTTTTGTCAGCTTTGAGGAGTTCTTTGAGGTGCCATGAAATTGCTTCTCCTTCGCGGTCCGGGTCGGTTGCGAGAATGATTTCTTTGGCTTGTTCGGCAAGGGCGGTGAGTTCGTGAACGACTTTTTCTTTGCCTTTTGAAATTTCGTAATGAGGGACGAATCCAGCTTCGATGTCGATTGCTTTCTTGCTCGACTTTGGAATATCGCGAATGTGTCCTACAGAGGCACGCACGACATAAGCCCCATCGAGATATTTCTCAATAGTTTTTGCTTTTGATGGTGACTCGACGATAAGTAATTTCATAAATGCAGTATAAAGTATCATGTATAAAGTATCATGTATGAACGCTTAATACCTAATACTTCATACTTTATACTGGGCTACCGTACTACACATTTATTTTTTACGCAAATTGGCAAATAAAAAATGCACCGAAATATCGATGCATTTGTGCAATAGTAAACAAGCAGGTGAACGGATGCGCTTAGGCCCCTTTTTCCGATTAGCAAACCGGTTAAAAATAATCAGGCATAAGCGAGGTATACAATAACATGAACCATACCGGAAGCGTCCAGAAAACGGATAGTTCTCTTGTGTCGAGCTTCTGAAATATGTTGAAAAATAATCAAGGAATTCGTAAACAATAAGTACTGCAAGTAATAACTGAATAAACGGTATATCAAAATGCATAGTGCGTGATTTGAATGCAATCATACTCTCGTAAGTTTATTTGTCAAATTTTTACAGGCCTACACGAGTTGCTTACTATAAATAAAAACGGGTTGATATACATATCAACCCGCTCGTTTAGATTCTTTTTCTGTTCTTTTAAATTTTTTCCGCCACATGTAATTTGTAATCGTTCCTTCTGTCATAATGACTATTGCAATGAATACTGTAATCAATATATATATTTTATTCATATAATGACATTTGTAATGAACAGTACCACTTTTACTATGTGTTCACAACTCTGCGAATTTCTCCAAGTTCTTCTTTTATCAATCCTTTGATCTCCATTGCAGAGAGTAGGGAATTGATTTCTTGAATCGGTTTGCCTGATGCGTCTATTATTGTATCTCGAGATTGGGGTTCGACGATGAATTCCCATATTTCTTTCTCTTCCTTGGATAGATTTCCAAGTTCGTTTTCCGCTTCGTCAAACAGGCTTTCTTGCTTGAGTCCGAATACTTCAAGAATATCTTCACTTCGCGTGATTGGTGTCGCGCCTTGCTTGATGAGGAGATTGGTTCCGAGCGAGGTGGGAGAATTGATTGGACCTGGCACGGCGAGGACTTCGCGATTGTAATCAAGCGCGAGCCGAGCCGTGATGAGCGTTCCGGATTTGTCTGCAGCTTCGATGATGAGTGTGGCATGCGCTATGCCCGCTATAATTCTGTTGCGTCTTGGAAAACTCCATTGCGTTGCTTTAAACGCTGGTTCAAACTCAGAAACGAGCGACCCACCCGAGGCGAGAATTTCTTTTGCGAGCGAAAGATTGGTGGCAGGATATAGTGCTCGTTCCGAAAGTCCAGAACCCGGGAAGGCTATCGTTTTGAGCCCTGCCTTCATGGCCGAACGATGGGCGATCGAATCTATTCCGAGTGCAAGTCCCGATACTATTATTATGTCACTACCTTTGAGGCCACGAATAAGCGAGTCACACACGTCTGCACCATAGTTTGTGTGAGTGCGTGAACCGACCACCGACAGGTATAAGCCATTTGGATTAAGCGGTGCGCCTACTATATAGAGCGACGAGGGCGAGTCGGGAATTTCAAGAAGCTGAGGGGGAAAGTCATTCGGTTCGATTTTCTCGATTCGAAAGTCCATGATTTTGATATTTTACCATTTGTGTTAGGATTTGAATATATGTTGGACATCAAATTTATTAAAGAAAATCAGGATATTGTCAAAGACGCTATTCGTAAGAAGCATGTCACGCTTAATCTTGACGATCTTATTACTCTCGACGATTCGCGTCGCGAGCTGCTTCAGGCAGTTGAGACGCTTCGCGCTGAACAGAAAACCGTATCTGATGGTATGGTTAATGCCGATACTGCTAGACGTGAGGTACTTCTGACACAGTTGCGACCACTCAAAGAAACACTTCAAGTAAAAGAAGAAGAACTCAAAAAGATTATGGAAGAATGGCGCGAACTCATGCTTCGCGTACCTAACGTGCCAGACATGACAGTACCCGAAGGTGACAGTGATGCTGACAATCAGGAAATTCGTGTGTGGGGAGAGAAGACCAATTTTGATTTTGAACCAAAGGATCACGTTGAAATTATGAACGCTCTCAAGATGGTGGATTTTGAGCGTGGAGCAAAGGTACACGGTTTTCGCGGATACTTTCTTACTGGCGACGGCGTAATGCTTTGTTTTGCAATTTGGAATTATGCACTCAAGTTTTTTGGAGATCGAGGGTTTGTTCCTGTGATCCCACCAATGATTGTACGCAAGCAAAATCTCTACGGTACCGGACATTTGCCTGGCGATGTGGAAGACTATTATATGACACAAGATGGAGATGCTCTTGTTGGAACATCTGAAGTCCCGGTTATGGGCATGCATGCTGATGAGGTTCTTGCTAAAGATCAATTCCCAATAAAGTATCTTGGATTTTCTCCTTGTTACCGCCGTGAAGCTGGAAGCTATTCAAAAGATGTGAAAGGCCTTATCCGCGTGCATGAATTTTATAAATTTGAGCAAGTGATTTTGACAGAAGCTTCACACGAAAAGTCTGTGGCCTATCACGAAGAGCTCGTACGAAATACTGAAGAGTTTATTCAGTCACTCGGAATTCCGTATCACGTAGTCGTGAACTGTGGTGGAGATCTTGGTTTGGGTCAGGTGAAGAAGTACGATATCGAACTTTGGGTTCCAAAGGAAGAAAAATATCGAGAGATTGCATCAGCATCGTATTTCCATGATTTTCAAACTCGACGATTCAACACACGATACAGAGATGAAGAGGGTAAAATGTACTACGCTCACTCCCTCAACAATACGGCGATTCCAACTCCACGCATACTTGTATCATTGATTGAAAACTATCAAGAAGCAGATGGACGCATCCGAATTCCGGAAGTACTTAAGCAGTACATGGGCAAAGATTACATCGGATAGTCTAGTGTTCAGTATTCATACTGTATACCGTATACTAAATACTGTATACTTATTTCACTATGCGTCGCGAAGAAAATTCTTCTCTCAAAAAAGCAATACAAGATTCACCGAAACTGCAAGAGCTTCGGGCAAAACGAATTTCTACTCGACGACGACTCAGTATTCTTTTTGGTGTATTTTTTCTCACACTCCTCGGTGCCTTTATTTTCTTTGTGCATTTACCGAAATATCACCTATCAAATATTGTTGTAATAGGAAATCAAATTATCGGTACAGATGAAATTGTTGATGAAGTAAACTCAATTATCTCGGGCAATAAATTATATGTGATTCCATACAAGAATGCTTTTTTTTATCCGAAAGCTAGGATTATAGAATCTCTCACTCAAAAATATCCCAAATTGAATACAATAGATGTGTATCGTATCGGATATACAAAAATGGTCGTGTCGGTTACAGAGAGGAGAGGGTATGCGCTTTGGTGCGGGCAAAATGCTTTAGTAAATGAAGAAGGAGAAGTCTGTTATTTTACTGACAACACAGGAAAAATAATTTCACTCGCTCCATATTTTTCTGGGAATGTATACCCACGTTTTTTTGGCCTAAGCAATACTGCAAGTATTGCCGGCCGAACCGATAATTCGGTTTTAGGCAAATCGATTTCCTCGATTGAGTCCGAGCCACTCGGCAAACATTTTATTGACGAATCGCAATTCCAGAATCTATTGGCATTTCAAAAACGATTCAACGATTTTGGTTTTCAAGTAAAATCAATTAATTTGGTTTCTGATACTGAGTATCAATTGGTGCTTGATCTCGGGAGTCAAAAGACTGCAAATGTCCGCTTTTTGAACAACGCAGACTATAAACTACTTGCCAACAATCTCGCTGTGGCAATGAGCAAGAAGGAATTTGCAGATAAGCTATCGAAGAATCGGGCTAATCTCGAGTATTTTGATCTGCGCTTTACAAACAAAGTCTACTACAAATTTTCAGAACATCCATAACAGACGCATTTCCGCGTTACTGCGCTCGACTCACTTCTGCAACGTACGTCAAAGTACGTCTTGGTCATAAGCCGAGCTTGCGCCTTGAACTGCATTCTGTTATGAATGTTCTATACAACCTATGAATTTCTGGCAAAAACTTCCAAAACCATTCTTCGTCCTTGCACCGATGGCTGACGTTACCGACGCTTCTTTTCGTCGTATCATTGCCAAGTATTCACGGCATGGAGAGGTGAATGGTACCCCCGACGTATTCTGGACCGAATTCGTTTCGGCTGATGGTCTTATGAGTCCTGGACGCGAAGTGCTTCGTCACGACCTTGGATTCACTGAGGCAGAGCATCCAATCGTTGCGCAACTCTTTGGGTCACATCCCGACAAGATGGAAGGTGCGGCACGACTCTGTGCTGAACTTGGGTTTGATGGCATAGATATCAACATGGGCTGTCCTGACAAATCGATTGAGAAACAGGGCGCCGGTGCTTGCATGATGAAAAATCCGGAAAGTGCAAAAGAGATCATTCGCGCCGCGAAACGCGGCGCTCCAAATCTTCCTGTATCAGTGAAAACGCGCATCGGCTACAACAAAAACGAAATTGCAACGTGGATTCCGGCATTACTTGAAGAAGATATTGCTGCACTCACGATTCATTGCCGTACTCGAAAAGAAATGAGTAAGGTTCCAGCACGTTGGGAACACGTGAAGGAAGTGGTAGAACTTCGTGACAAGCTCGGATCAAAAACACTCATTCTTGGAAATGGCGATGTAAAAGACATTGCCGATGCAAAGCAAAAAGTGGTCGAAACTGGCTGTGATGGAGTAATGCTTGGACGAGCCATCTTCGGCAATCCATGGCTCTTCGATCAGTCTCGTACAGAAATTCCACTAGAAGAAAAATTGCAGGTGATGGTGGAGCATACGAAGCTCTATGAAGAATTGCTCGGTGGAATCAAAAGCTTCTCAATTATGAAGAAGCACTACAAAGCATATGTGAACAATTTTCCCGGCGCAACAGAACTCCGGGCCGAGCTCATGTTGTGTGAAGACGCAAAAAGCGTTGAAAAAATAGTTCAAGAATTTTTGAAAAAATAAAAAAATCCGTATCGATATGATACGGATAATGTGTTTGTTTTTTTGTTGTTACGGGTTTTGAATACCCAATCTTTTTTTCATAATATCGACTGTCAGTTGAATGGTTTCTTTTGCCAGTGGTGCAATCAGATAGTGTTCAACCTGATTGTGAACTTGAGCTTTCTTCATGTCATTTCTATTAATGCCTGGTGTTACAAGCATTAAACGCATGCTTTGTTTAATGTTAGTTTCCATTTTTTCCACCTCATCCGCGAAAATGAAACCGTCGATTGGATTCATGGGAATGTGGACATATAAAATTGTGATTTGACCGTCAACAACCGGTTTTTTTTGTAAAAAATTCAACGCCTCTAATGGATCCATGAAGGATTTTTTATCAGCGGTGGGGTAGGTTTTTTCAATTACCCTTTCGGTTAGTTTATTGTGAATGGCATCATTGCTCACCACAACGAAGTCTATTTTGCTCATAAATAATATTTTTTCTCATACTACGATTAATAAGATACTTTGTCAAAAATTACAGAATGAAATTTTCTGTTATAATCGCTCTGTATGGAACACACATCTCTCTATCGCAAGTACCGTCCCGAAGCGTTTGCCGACCTTGTAGGGCAGGAGCATATTGTAGCTGCGCTCGAAGGTGCACTCAAGGCCGACAAGATTGCACACGCATATCTCTTCTGCGGAAGTCGCGGAACGGGCAAGACCACCTCAGCTCGCATTGTGGCGCATGCACTCGGCACGAGCCCCAATGATATCTACGAAATCGATGCCGCTTCCAACAACGGTGTTGATGACATTCGCGAGCTTCGCGAAAATGTTGGCACACTTCCATTCGATTCAAAATACAAGGTATACATTATTGACGAGGTGCACATGCTTTCCAAAGCTGCGTTCAACGCATTGCTTAAGACTCTGGAAGAGCCACCAGCACATGTTGTGTTTATTCTCTGTACCACTGAGCTCGAAAAAGTGCCCGACACTATCGTGTCACGTTGTCAGACATTCCTCTTTCGTAAACCTTCACAAATCGTTCTTCGCACACTCATTGAGAAGACTGCAAAAAAGGAAAAAGTATCACTTGGCGCAGGGGTTTCGGATCTTGTCGCGCTTCTTGCCAATGGTTCATTCCGTGATGCTCTTGGAACATTACAGAAAGTGATTGGTGCGAGTAATGGCAAAGATGTATCGCTTGAAGACGCATCACGCATCACTGGATCGCCATCACAGACGATAGTGCACGACATTATCGAAGCTGTGGCTCGCGGAGCTCTTTCAGACGCACTCATAACAGTCGAGAAATCTCGCACCTCAAACATTGCACCGAAATTGTTGCTCGAACTCATACTCCACACATTCCGCCGAATTCTGTTGCTCAAAGTGGCACCGGCACTTTCAAAAGGGGAGATTGATGGGCTTTCGGATGAAGAAAAAGAATTCATCACACGACTCTCAAAAATGGAATCAATTCATATCAATTCGCAAAGCCTGCTTACATTGCTTGATGCACTATCAATGCAGAAGTATGCGTATATTGATGAGCTTCCACTTGAGCTCGCTCTCATCAAAATTCTCGGGGATTATAAATAATCCCCAGTTCTCTTTTGTGAACGCTCGTTCACAAAAGAGAAATTCCTTGATATAATTATCCAAGGAATGATTATAAAAAGTATTGAAAAAGAAAAAGCGATTTCTCTTCGCCGAGAAGGCAAAACATATTCAGAAATAATGAAAGTTGTTCCTGTGGCCAAATCAACAATCTCACTTTGGTTACGTGAGGTTGGACTTTCTGTTCCTCAACAACATGTTTTGACTGCAAAGAAAATCGCGGCCTCAAAACGAGGCGGTTTGGCAAAAAGAAAGCAACGAATTGATAGAACTAGCACTATTTTTGAAGAAGCAAAGGCTGAAATTGGGACTCTTTCTAAGAGGGAATTATTTCTGATAGGAGTTGCTTTGTATTGGGCAGAAGGATCAAAGCAAAAAGAACACAATGTGAGTGAGCCGCTTGTATTTGGAAATTCAGACCCAAATATGATAGAGTGCTTCTTGAGATGGTTGAATTTGGTTGGTGTACAAGACTTAGACGTTTGTTATGAATTATATATTCATAAATCAGGTAACGTTGAAAGAGCCAAGCAATTTTGGGTGAAAATAATAAAACAACCTATTTCGATTTTTGATAAACGTGTGTATTTTAAAAAAGGCAATCCAAAGACCAAGAGAAAAAATAGTGGAGAAAAATATATTGGCTTGTTGAGAATTAAGGTAAAACGAAGTACTGATTTGAATCGAAAAATATTAGGCTGGACACACGGCATAATAAAAAATTGTATTTAAAGCTGGGGAATCGTCTAACGGCAGGACTCCTCCCTTTGAAGGAGGCTATCTTGGTTCGAGTCCAAGTTCCCCAGCTTTGAATAGAATTTGTACCTCAAATTTTTTAATGAGAATAGATTTATTAAATAAAATACCCAAGGTCTATTTTGCTTATATTTTGGTTATGGCTGTTTCAGTCATTGCTACCTTGAAATGGCCGGTTAGCGAAACAATTCAAAATATTGCAGCGCTTCCAGGCGTCGGAGCTTTGTTTCTTGTTTTATTCCAGATTTGGAAAGACCGCTTGTCTCACGACCGTGCGATAGAATTACAAAGTAAACAACAAGATTTTGTTTTGGGAACTGCTTCGCATATGGCTGAGGTGGCTTATGATAAGCACGTTTTATTTTGTGAGGCTTATATTGCAAGAGTTCAAAAAGGATTTCAAGAGTTGTTAAGAGATGGTCCATCAAAGAACTGTTTAAATATAGGCAGAGAGTTAGTCAATATTCGACAGGACTTTTCTCCTTGGTTAACTAAAGAAATCGAAACTAAGTTAAAACCATTTGAACAGATCTTGATTAAAATAGGAGCAAAAGATGGATTGATTGAAAACTTACCAATCGGTGAACAAAGAAATAAAGTAATAGATGAAGTTTATAAATCGTTTGGACTCATTCTTGGTCATGAGCAACCAGGTAGTGAGGAAGAAGAAGGGCTTGCTATAGATCAAATAATTGAAAAAATCAGAGTAATACTCGGTATTAATATTTTGACAGAATTGAGAACAAAAACAGCTGAATTGGCTTTAGTTAGAGTTCGTAGTAGTAAGTAATTTTATACTCTACCCCTCCCCTCCAAAAGTGCTATCATATACTCATGAACAACAGCTACTCTTGGTACTCGCAGCTTATCAAACCCTCATGGGCGCCACCATCGTGGGTCTTTGGTCCTGTGTGGACTGTGCTCTACATACTTATCGCTATTTCATTCGGTACGGTTTTTAAGCGAGCTTTTGAAGGCAAGATTTCTTGGATGGTCGCGTTGCCATTCATTCTCAACCTCCTTTTTAATTTCATCTTTACTTGGATTCAATTCGGACTCAAAAATAATCTCCTCGCAGCCGTCGATATCTTTCTCGTATTAGTCACATTAATCTGGGCAATGGTTGCTATCTGGCACGCATCGGCAGAACTACGTTGGATTACATACATCAACATTCCATATCTTGTATGGGTGTCCTTTGCCATTACTGTGCAATTTGCTGTAACTTATTTGAACCGATGATCATCAATCTAGACTTTGTAGGATTATTTCTCTTTATCGCCGGATTCATCATTGGACTCGGCGCAGTCACTGTGATTGATATTCACGGTTTTCTCGGACGCAAGTCGAGCTATTGGACCGAGGCGACGATTCGTACACATAAAGTCACTAAACCAATGATCTGGGTGGGTATTACGTTTGTCGTGCTAGGTGGTGCTATCTTCTATCGCAATGTACCGTTTGCTGGTATACCACTGTATCAATCCATCATCGCGCTCGCACTTGTACTCAATGGTATATTCCTTTCGTTGTATGTGAGCCCTTTTCTCCTCGCACGTGAACGAGAAGGGAAACAAACCGAACTTTTGCCCGACTCACTCCAGAAGAAAATCATGATAAGTCTCATCGTCTCAGACCTCGGCTGGTGGGGTGGCTTGGCACTATTGGTCTATTACATTACGACAGCATAGTTTTTTGTTGTGTATTGCAAATCCACACCTCTCAAATCGAAGTCATGGCGTATAATAGGGCATCGCTATGAAAAAAATAATTGGAAAATTGAAGAATGATCAGAATGTGCTCGTGTTTGATAACGCCGAATTAGATGGTCTGAAAGATGCGTATAAAGTGCCGAATGTGACGCTCGCTATTCCTTTTGAAGTCGATACCCGCAAGCTTGCTGAAGGCGAGTGGTATTACTTCGTGCTCACTGAAGAAGAAAAACAAGAAATGCTTGGCGGATTCGTGTCAGAAGATACAAGCGTGGGGCTCGATACAATGGTTGCCGATTATTACTCAGAACTTAAAGCAATATATCTTGTATCGGGTGAAGAGCGAATCTTTACAAAGGTCACTCCGCGACAAGTGCTCCGTTCCGAGATGTATGTGTCATTTGGTGAGAAGCCGAGTTTGGTTGAACAGGGTAATGCCATCCGTCTCACTGGAGAAGTGGATGCATACTGGAATGGTTCACGTCTCTTTTTCAAAAAATTCACCCTCATTCAATCACTCTTCCCAGGAATCAAAAAAATGTATCGTCAAGTCACTGAGCAGGGTACGAATGAATTTCTTTCAAGTACACTCTTCGAATTGAAATCAGAAATGAGTAGCGAGATTATCGGTCTGCGTAATCGCAGAAAGATGGTCTCAATCATCGAGTCCAAAACTATCGATTTGAAGGATGAAGAAGTCTGCAGTAAATATCTCGAGTATGCCAAGGAATACAATCTCGATCTCGAAATCACCGATGGTAAGATTGCACTCATCGACAACACAGACATTGCGACTGTCATCAATCTCTTTGGTGAGAATTTCTACACCACAGCAATCACTGGCGAGCGCCGCGAAATCCGTACGAGCAAAAAACTCGTGCCAACCCCACGCAAGCGAGCAAAATAATACCCCTTTTATCCTAAGAGTAGGGTAACTATGTATTAAAAAAATCCCTGGTTATCCAGGGATTTTGAGTGATTTCTTAAAATAACAAGTTTCGTATGGCTTAGTTTGGACCGTTCGATATAATACAAAGCCAAGTTTTGGATACAGATGATGGCCAGCTTTGTTTCCATCGGTGTTTGAGGTGAATAGTTTGATTGTCTCTAACTTTGGATGAAGTGAGCAAATATGATCAATCATTTGTTGAAGCATCTGTGCTCCGAGTCCTTGTTTTTGAAAACAAGGTCGTATACCAAGGTATCCAATCCATATCTCAGTCTCCTTTGGGTGGCTTCGAGAGAAGTAATACCCGATTGTGCCTACCGTTTGATCGCCTCGTTTGACCAAATAATACCAGCAGGTTTTATTTCCTTCATCGAATGCGTATTTGTAAGAGTACGTCGGTTGAAAAACATTAGTATTATCAAACTCTGTAGGAAAAATTTCCTTTGCGAGCATCGCAGCGCTATATATGTTTTCTCCGTTGATAAGGGTAAACGTTAATTTATTTCTCATTAATGATAAATTTTAGTCATAATACATACTTTATTAAAATAGTCAAAATACAATTTTAACAACTCTAGTTTGATTTTTATCATTTGGTATACTGTTTTCATGAAAAAAATATACACTATTTTTGTACTAACGTTGTTCGTCCCATTGCTCACTTCAGCTCATGTAAAGTGGTTTGTAGATAGCGATGAGGTGATCAAAACGTCTCATGGTATTTTGCCGTTCTATGGTATTACCAACAAAGAAGTTCTCATTTGGTCATTTATCGTACTTCTCACTGTTTTCATATTTAGTGTAATAGACACACACATAAAGAGTCCTAGTAAACTCCTCGCATTTGGCCTCAAAAATGAAAAGGTCATCAATCGAATATCCCAAGCGGTGCTCGGATTGTTTTTGATTACAGTCAGTTTGGTTTGGAAGATTATTCTTATTCCCGAAATTCCAGTTGAGGCTTCTGTAACGTATATTTTGCAAATTATACAAATCGCAGTTGGTTGTATGTTTGTTTTCAATATCTTGCCTCGCGTTGCGTCGGTCACGCTGATGCTCTTTTGTGGAGGACTCATATTTCAGACTGGTTTCGTATCTCTTCTCGAAAACACAATTTTACTTTCGCTCGCGTTCTATTTCTACATCATTCATTCCCCAGAGGACTCACGAGTGTTTCAAATGTTGAATAAACATGCAGTAGAAATCGTCCGCATTGGAACTGGTATTTCGCTCATTACTCTCGCATTTACAGAAAAGTTTTTGTATCCAGAATTGAGCATGCAATTCCTCCAAGTGCATCATTGGAATTTTATGCAGGAAGTGTTTCCTTGGTTTAGTGACAAGCTTTTTGTGCTCAGTACTGGATTTGCGGAGACAATTTTTGGCATTCTCTTTATTTTCGGTTATATCACTCGCGTTACGACAGTGCTTATTGCCGTTTTCTTCGGGCTTTCGGTCACAACGATGCTTGTGCAATTTCGTCAGTGGGAAGTGGAAGACCTTGTGGTGTATTCAGCTGCTATACTTTTTATTTTTTATGGTCATGGAAAGACAAAGTTCTTTCATTTCATTCGGAGAAATACATCATTTCAAAAGAATGTAATCGGATAGTATTTTATGTACCTCACCAAAAAAGAACAGAATGAATTGATAGTAAAAAAATCCAAACATGGCAAGGGTGTTTTTGCGTTACGTACATTCAAGCCAGAACAAAAAATATTTCAGTTTGCGGGTAAGCTTATTTCATGCGATGCAGATGATTCGACGGATGATATCACTCGTTCAAATACAATTCGTTTTGACTCTGATTGGTTTGTGAGTCCTGCTGGAAGAATTGGTGATTTTTTGAATCATTCATGCGAGCCGAATGCAAAGGTAATCAAAAAGGATAATAAACTATTTATGATTGCAATCTTGCCAATCCAAAAAGGAGAAGAGATAGTTTTTGATTATTCGACAGTTATCGCATCGGACGATATTTGGACGATGCGATGCAAATGCGGAAGCAGTAATTGTCGTGGTGTAGTGAAGCAGTTTCAGAAATTACCAAAAAAACTACAAAAGCAGTATATTTTTGAATCAGTCGTACCGAGTTATATTTTGGAAATCTAACTGATATACTATCTATATGCAAAAGAATCTACTTATCTTTCTTACCGTGCTCGTATTTGTCATTGCTGGAATTTTGTATTTACAAAAGAGCGGAAGTGATATTGTGCCCACAAATACAGTCGATCGCTACAAAAACATTTCGTATATAATCGACGGAAGAAATGTAGCGCTTGTCGATGGTTATGCAGAGGAAGAAATTGCTCCTGATTCAGCTACCATGCTCGTTACTCAATATTTCGGTAACAGAGCAACAGGAGATCTCAATGGTGATGGAAAAGAAGACATCGCATTCCTTCTCACTCAAAATAGTGGAGGAAGTGGAACGTACTTTTACGTAGTTACTGCTTTGAAAGTCGCGGATTCATACATTGGTACGAATGCCATATTTCTCGGTGACCGAATTGCTCCACAAACGACTGAAATTCATGACGGGAAATTGGTAGTCAATTATGCCGATCGTGCAGTGCTTGATCCAATGACTACAAGTCCTTCAATCGGAGTATCAAGATATCTCATAGTAGATGGGACTGAACTAGTTGAGGCACACTAATACTGTTGTTATGGAAGAAGAATTCCATGTATACATACTCGAGTGTTCAGATAAAACACTCTATATCGGTTCGACAAATGACTTGGAAAAGCGACTCCACGCACACAATCATTTGAAATCCGGGGCGCACTATACGAAGATTCGACGCCCTGTAGTTTTGAAATACAGTGAAAAACACCCTACATACTCAAAAGTGAGGGAAAGAGAGGGTGAGTTGAAGAGACTTACGAGAGCGGAGAAGTTGAAATTGATTCAAAAGAGAAAATCCAAATCTGGATCCTGAAACTAGTTCAGGATGGCCCAGGGAATCGTAACCGGGTATTTGTGTTGGTTTTATAAACTTTACAAACTTTTTAACTTTCAACTATTTTGGCTTTTCCAGCGGTCGAGGATTATGGCGCCGGCTACGCCTGCGTTGAGTGATTCTGCGCCACCGAATTTTGGGATAGTTACTTTTTCAGTAATGCATTTTTCTACTTCGCGACTAATGCCGTGTGATTCGCTGCCGACGACAAGTATGCCATCTTTGGGAAATGTGAATGTGTGAACTGATTTACCTTTCATATCTGCACCTAGGATCGGTGTTTTTTGTTTTTTGAGAAATACGGGAAGTACTGTGTAATATCCGTTTACTCGAGTGAATGAACCCATCGAAGCAGCGATCGTCTTTGGATTGTGCCAATCGACGCAAGTGTCGCTACAAATGATGTTTTTGATACCGTACCAGTCGGCAATACGGATAAGTGTACCAAGGTTGCCTGGATCACGAATGTCGTCGAGTACGAGTGTGACGCCAGAGAGGGTCGGGATTTTGATTTCTTTCTGTATGACGATGGCAAGTGCACCGTCGTTGTGTTCAAGTGTCCCAAAAGCCTTGAGTTCAGCTCCGTCAACAATTTGCACTCGAGCGTCTTTTCTTGTGTCGAGGAGTTCTGTGTACTCTTTGCGGAAGTCGGTAGTGATATAGAGATTGTCTATCTTGTAGTCACTTCGGAGAAGCTCAACCACGTTCTTGGTCCCTTCCACGAGGAATTTCTTGGTTTCTTGGCGGTATTTCTTCTCGCGAAGCGCTTTTATGATTTTTGTGCTCATTGGGTTGGTCATGCCGGATAGTATACAGTATTTTGTATGGAGTATACAGTATGGATGCAAATGCAAAGCCCCGCCGGTTTTGCCGGCGGGGCTCATACTGTATACACAATACCGTATATTAAATACTTGCTTTTTTACTGATTCATCATACCTTGTCCGTATCCCATATCATACGTGTCGCCAGAATACATCATTTTATTGCCTGCGTGGTTGCGGAAGTCTCCATACCCACGAGATTCAAGCATGCCTTTGAGTTCTCCAATTTTGAATGCGAAACAGAATACGATAACAAGAATAGTAATCTTGATAACCCATTTCAAAACATGTAGGTGGTTCTTGCTGCATCCGTGTCCACAGCCTCCACATTCCATACTGCAAACATGATTTTCTTTATTTTCCATATTTTTGTTGATTAATTTTTAATAGAGTAAGTATATCAAAATATTTCGAGCGTTGCTATGTATATGAGAATAATTAGTGTAATTGAGCTTTCTCTTTGGATCCAAATGCGTGAATTTTTTCTTCGACCACTTTTGCAACAGCGTCGATAACTTCATCCATGAGTTTGACTACGGCAAATTCTTTTGGATTTTCAGCAAGCTCTTGTTCGAGTGTGGTGCGAAACGCGTATCGCATGTCTGAATTGATGTTGATTTTGCTTACGCCTATTTTGACGGCGTCTTCAAAAAAGTGGAGCGGAGTATCGGACCCGCCGTGGAGACTGATGTTGCAATCTATTGAGTTGCGAATCTTTTGGAGTAATTCAAGATCGAGCTCTTTTGGCACTGGGTATTTTCCGTGCAGATTTCCAACGGCAGCTGCAAACGTATCAATACCTGTCGCATCAACAAATGCTTTGGATCCTTCGGGCGTACTGAACGTCTTTTTGATTTCTGCATAATCAATATTCTCAGCATGTACGTTGCTTGATCCACCGAAATAGTGAGGTTCAGATTCTACGATAGCTCCAGTTTTTTTGGCGTATTCCACCACCTCGCGGGTTGCAGAAATAATTTCCTCATCTGTCGCACCGTGATTTTCTTGCGATACATCGATATGGATGAATTCAAATCCCGCATCGATTCCGGCTTTTGCCGCTTCAACACTCGGACTGTGGTCGAGATTGAGGTAAATCTCGATTCCGTATTCTTTTTTGTAGTTGGTGACCATATCGCGCGCATTGTCGAGACCAATGGCTTTCACTTCGCCATGAGAGAGCTCGATGAGGGCAGGGGAATTGAGTTTTTGTGCTGTTTTACAAATTGCGACAAGCGTTTCTTGGTTGTCGATATTAAAAGCTCCTACCGCAAAATGTTCGGTGCGAGCACGTGTCATAAGTGTTCGAGCGTGTTTACAATTTTCTTGGATTTCTTCGAGAGTGATCATAAAAATATGGTATTACCTATAATGAATATAGTATACTGTACGTATGCAAAAAAAGCTTTCTATTTTTTTTCTTGTCACATTCCTTTTTTTACAGGCAGATGTTGCTTCTGCTTCGACTGGATTTGTAGGTAATCCAATTTGGATTTATCCGGAATTCCCTCGTGAAGACGAGATGACGACTCTTTCAACGCTTTTTCGTAATGGAGAAACACAAAAACTTTCTGGAACAGTCTTGTTCTATGACAATGAGGTTTTGATTGGCAAAAAATCGCTTACCATTTCTGCTGGAACAGTAGCTACGGCAAGTATTACGTTTCGCATCGAACCAGGCAATCATGTTTTTTCGGCTACGGCCCAAGGTTTTCAAGAAATTTCAAATAACGGCTCGGCCAAAACATATGCACTACCACTTGGTAAAGCAGAAATGTCAAAATTATACATGACCAAAAACGGGAGTGGCTCGGGGGTAGAAGCGGTAGGCCTAAAAGCAAGTGCTCAAGCACAACCGATCCTCAACAAAGTAGATGAATTTGAAAATAAAGTAATTGAGAGTGTTCCTGACTCGGTCAAAGAGCCAATTATTGCAACAGTAGATTCACTTGAGAGACTTCGAGTGACCACAAGTGTCTCGTTGGAAAATTCAGTTGCTAAGGCAACGGAAGCGGTTGAAGAACAGAAAAAAGTTGCAGAAGAGCAGATCAAAGAGTCTGGCGCTGTGGCCCCTTCGACCAAGTATATCAATAGTCCATTTGCTACAGTTCGACTATTTGTCGCGCGACTGTTCCATTACATATTTTCACATGCGTACCTCTTCTATATTGCATTTTTTGCAGTCCTCTTTTTCTTGGTTCGTTCGATTTTCCGTAAAATCAAACGGACTCGACATGAAAATCGTGTTACCAAAAAAGTTTCTAATAGAATCTCGAAAGAGTAATCACTTCGGATGATATATTGACTTATGGCTCAGAATATGCTATATTCTGAGCCATTTTAACTTTCTAAAATTTAATAGTATATGCAAAAAGGTGTATTGAAGTATGAATTAAAATTTGCTGAGACCGGGAGATCGGCAGCCTATTTTTGTAACGGCGTTCAAGTCAGCCCAGACTTTACATGTCAGAGTAATCTGATCAAGGTTGTCCTTGTATTGTCAGAGCTAAAATTGATAACGAGCGAAAAGCATAATGAGATGCTAAGCTCGATTATTGAAAACAAAAAGATGCCGGCGGTGATGCCAGGCATGATGAATTTCTCTGTTGTAGTTACGGATGACTTCAATATTATTGTGGAGGCATGTGGAATGACGTTTAATACAAAAGCATTCCATCCCACCTCGTATTATGGCAATATTTTCAATGGCTTCCAGGAAAACATCTATTTCAATTCATTCTTTAAGAAAAAAGAACAAAGTGAGCCAGCTTCTGTTCATAACTAATTTGCCAGAATGATGGCAAAACCCCGCTGTAACACAGCGGGGTTTTTTAATACCCGCACACTTCCTTTTTGCAAAAAGGAAGTGTGCGGGTATACTGGGTTCATGCGATTTCGTATTTTTTGTACAATTTTTCTACTGATATCCGTTTGTGCGTTTCCTCTTTATTTTACAATGGCGATAGGGCTTTTTTCGGTAGTTTGGTTTCGGAAGTATTATGAACTCATCCCGCTCTTTCTATTGAATGATATTCTATATGGTGTTCCACTCGCTCATTTTTTCCATTTTTCATACGTTATGACGCTACTCGCTGTAATTTTGGTTGGAATAAGTATTATTGTTAGAAAAAATATATTTACCAATGAATAGACTATTTAGAACAATCAAAAAGAAAACATTATTGAAGCGGAATTATCACAATCCGATGATTGAACCCGATCAGATTTTTTTGGATTCAAAAAATTTGCCTGATTTTGACACTCAGCAATTTGAGGGACAGATTGAGCGTCCTATCTCACGATGGTCAATGTTTGGTGTCGGTATCACATTTTGTTTGGTTGTGATTTTGTTTGCTGGGCGTTTGTGGTTTTTGCAGATCACACACGGAGAAACGTATACCAAAATGAGTCAGAATAATAGTCTTGCAAGTGAGCCGATTTTTGCTGCACGGGGGACTATTTTTGACAGAAACGGTGTATCTCTTGCTTGGAACGACACCAAAACTGATCAATTCCCATGGGGCAAACGCACATACATTTCGCAGTCAGGTTTTTCTCATGTGCTCGGTTATGTTCGATATCCGGCAAAGGATAAATCAGGAAATTATTGGCAAAAGGAAATAATCGGCCAAGACGGAATAGAAAAAAAATACAATAGTGACCTTTCGGGTAAGAACGGTTCGACGATTGTTGAGCGTGATATATCTGGAAAGGTTTCAAGTGGCAATATTGTAAATCCAGCAATTGCAGGAAAAAATATCACTCTTTCAATAGATTCTCGATTGCAAAATAAGTTGAACGAGCTATTGGCGGGGGCGGTACGGACTTCTGGATTTCGTAGTGCTTCAGGAGTCGTAATGGATGTGCATACTGGTGAAGTAATCACACTCACGAACGTTCCGGAATACGACTCAAATATTATGTCATCTGGAAGTGATGTAAAGACGATTCGGATGTATCTCACAAATTCAAATACTCCACTTATGAATCGTGCTGTGTCGGGTTTGTTTACTCCTGGATCTGATGTGAAGCCGTATGTTGGACTTGAAGCATTGCAACAAGGGGTAATCGGTGAATGGACAAAGATTGAATCAAATAATTACATCACTATTCCGAATCCGTACTTTCCAGACAAGCCATCGATCTTTCGCGATTATTACAAAAATAATGGCTGGGTAGATATTCGAGAGGCGCTCGAAGTTTCTTCAAACATTTATTTTATGGAGGTAACCGGTGGATACAAAAGTCAAAAAGGAATAGGTATTGCTGGTATCCAAAAATCGTGGCTTCGTTTTGGTATTACACAAAAGACAGGTGTTGATTTGCCTCTTGAAAATACAGGTACGATTCCCGGCCCAGAATGGAAGGCAAAAAAATTCCCAGGCGAAACATGGAAGCTCGGAGATACATATAACACCTCTATCGGACAGTATGGTGTGCAGGTCACACCAATACAAATCGTACGTGCAGTCGCTGGACTCGCAAGACGAGGAACATTGGTGAATCCTCATATTGTAAAAGATGTGCCGACAGTCGAGACAAAAATCACCGATGTTGATGACAAAAATTACACGCCAATTCTTGAAGGTATGCACATGGCTGCAGTACACGGTACCACTCCAGGTATTACTCATGTTCCATTTAGTCTTGCTACAAAATCTGGAACCGCTCAAGTGGGTCCAGGAGGGAAGAACGTGAATTCTTGGATGACTGGATTTTTTCCGTACGAGAATCCAAAATACGCCTTTGTAATCATGCTTGAAAATGGACCGGCTCCGGCGATTGGAACGGCGCATCGGGTGACTCGTGATTTTCTTGGTTGGGTTGGAATAAACGCTCCAGAATATGGTAAATAACATTGCATTTTATGGCTAGTAGTGTATACTTTTGCAACTTATATGGATACACAAAAGCACTATATTTCTGAAGAAAAGAAGAAGGAGCTCGAGCGCGAGCTTATAGAAATGCAGACAACAAAACGCAAGGAAATCCTTGAGGCTCTTGAATTTGCCAAGTCACTCGGTGATCTTTCTGAAAATGCAGAATATCATCAGGCCCGTGAAGAACAAGGCAAGCTCGAAGAACGCATTTCTTCAGTTGAAAATCTTCTCCAAAATTCAGCAATCATCAAATCTCACCACGGAACAAAAGTTGAAGTTGGAACGACTGTAGTTGTCCAAAAAGAAGGACAGAAAGAAAAACAAACATTCAAGATCGTTGGCTCAGAAGAGGCAGATTTTGCAAAAGGCATGATCTCAAACAATTCTCCGCTTGGTATGGCTTTGCAAGGCAAATCAAAAGGCGACACTGCAAAATTCAAGACTCCAAAAGGAATCATCGAGTACAAGATCATCAATATTGAGTAATACAAAATCCGCCTTCCTATAGAAGGCGGATTTTGCTATAGTATTTGAGCGTCTACTTACTACTATCTACTAACTACTTACTAGCTCATGGCCTCACTTGAAGAAATCAGACAATCACGTATTGAAAAAATAAATCGCCTTATTGAGGCGGGGATGGATCCGTATCCGGCTCGCGTTCCTCGCGATTATCCACTCGTCAACGTCAAAGACGAATTTACCGCACTTGAGACCTCGGGCGAGACTCGTTCGATTACTGGACGTATTATGGCTATTCGCGGACAAGGAGCGATTCTCTTTGTAGTGCTCGATGATGGTACGGCAAAATTTCAAGTTGTATTCAAAAAAGATACACTCGACGAAAAAACATTTTCACTTTTTGAAACTACGGTAGACATCGGAGATTTCATTTCAGTCACCGGTACATTCTTTACAACTCAACGCGGTGAACAATCGATGCTCGCAACTGGTTGGATGATGGCGACAAAATCACTTCTTCCACTTCCAGAAAAATGGCATGGTATCACTGATCCTGACGAACGCTTCCGTAAGCGCTATCTTGATATTGTGATGACCCCAGAACTTCGCGACATGTTTTATCTCAAAGCTAAATTTTGGGAATCAACGCGCAACTTTATGAAAGAACACGGCTTCATGGAAGTCGAGACTCCAACACTCGAACTCACGACTGGCGGTGCGGAAGCCAATCCATTCAAGACTCACCACAAGGATTTCGACATTCCGGTATATCTTCGTATTTCAATTGGAGAACTCTGGCAGAAGCGTCTTATGGCAGCTGGATTTCCAAAGACGTTTGAAATTGGTCGCGCGTACCGCAACGAAGGCACGAGTCCTGATCATTTGCAGGAATTCACCAATATGGAATTCTATTGGGCATACGCTGATTACAACGACGGCATGAAGCTCACACAAATGATGTATCAAAAGATTGCGACTGAAGTATTCGGCAAAACTGAGTTCACTACACGCGGACACACATTTGATCTCGCGGGTGAGTGGCTTGTTGTGGAATATGTGGGTGAAATTTTGAAGCAGACTGGCATCGATGTGCTTACTGCAACTGAAGCTGATATGAAAGCTAAGCTCGATGAACTCCATGTGAAATATGAAGGTGCGAATCGTGAACGACTCACTGACACACTCTGGAAATATTGCCGAAAGAATATTGCTGGTCCGGCTTTTCTCGTGCATCATCCAAAGCTTGTTTCTCCGCTCGCAAAGGAATCAAAGGAGCGTCCAGGCACCGTCGAACGTTTTCAGATTTTGATTGCAGGATCAGAGGTAGGGAATGGATTCTCAGAACTCAACGATCCAATCGATCAACGCGCCCGTTTTGAACTCCAACAAAAACTCATTGAAGACGGCGACGACGAGGCGATGATGCCAGAATGGGAATTCGTCGACATGCTTGAACACGGCATGCCACCAACCTGCGGATTCGGATTTGGAGAAAGACTATTTGCATTTATGGTGGACAAACCAATTCGCGAGACACAACTCTTTCCGCTCATGAGACCGCACAACTAGTTAGTAGTAAGTAGATAGTAGTTAGTAGAAATACAAAATACGCAAAAGAAAAACCGTCCTGGGGGACGGTTTTTTTATAATTTAAGATAGTTAGGCAAGTAGTGCCTCTGCGAGTGATTTTGGCGGTCCGATAAATTCTGAGCGGATAGCCTCTGTTACTTTACCAATATTGATTTTAATTAACTTTAGTGTAGTTTTACCCTCTTGTTCTGATTGAACAATCTGGAAAAAACCGGTTGTCTCTTCGTTGTTCTGAGTAGCGTTATTTTCCATAAAGTGCGTTTTTATTAAATATAGTATACAACCGATACATTTTGGTGTCAAAGGCAATTTTGGGTCAAAAAGTTTTCCCCCTTTTTAACTTTGCTATGTGGGACAGAGTGGAGTAAAATAGATAGTAAGTGGGGAAGAGTGGGGCGAGAAATTTCCTCGAAATTTCTCGCCGAAACACCACAAAAAACAATATGTTAATCGGCGAATACATCCATTCCATAGACGACAAAAACCGGGTGAACTTGCCTGTGCGCTTTAAGAGTGAGTTGGGAAAGAAGGTGGTGCTTGCTCCAGGACTCGATGGTGCAATCTTTATGTTCAGTGCGAGTGAATGGGAAAAGATTTCGAATCGTCTTGCAGAGAACTCAATGCTCACTGCTGACAACCGAAGCTTCAACCGTTTTATGTTTGGAGGTGCACAAGAAGTGGAAGTGGATAGTGCAGGACGTATCCTCATTCCAGACTTTTTGAAGGGCCGTGCAAAGCTTTCTGGAAAGATTGCGATTATCGGCGTACAGAACCGTGCAGAAATCTGGAACGAGAAAGCATGGGCAAAGTACAAGGCAGGAGTCGAAACGCAAGCAGAAACGCTTGCAGAAAAATTGGGTAACGTAGGAGCTTTGTAATATGGAACACGTTCCCGTTCTTTTACAAGAAAGTATAGAAGGTCTCAACTTGAAAAAGGGAGATGTGATCGTTGATGCGACGCTCGGTGCAGGTGGTCATTCATCTGCGATTGCAAAAGTTCTCGATGGTGAGGTTGCGATTGTAGGTTTTGATCTTGATCAAGATGCACTCGATATTGCAAAAAAGACGGTTGGTGCAACAGGAACACAATTCATTCCCATTCATGCGAATTTCAGAACTATGGAATCCGCATTACGTGAGAAGGGAATTACAAAGGTGCAGGGTGTGTTGTTTGATCTTGGAATCTCTTCAATGGAGATTGGAGAGTCAGGTAGGGGATTTTCATTCAAGTATGATGAACCACTCCTCATGACCCTTCAGAATCCAATCGAGAGTGATACGCTGACCGCTCGTGATGTAGTCAATTCGACTCGAGAAGAAGAATTGGCCAACATCATCTACGAGTACGGCGAAGAACGTTTCTCTCGAATGATTGCAAAGGCAATCGTGGAAGCGAGACGAAAGCAAAAGATCGAAACAACAGCACAATTGGTTGAAGTCATCACGAACGCAGTCCCCCCATTCTATCGAAAAGGCAAAATCAATCCAGCAACGAAAACATTTCAGGCCTTGCGAATATATGTGAATGACGAGCTTGGTGCAGTAAAGGAAGGTCTAAGTGGTGCATGGAATGTACTATCGCCAGGAGGAAGAATCGCAGTCATTACGTTTCATTCGCTCGAAGACCGCATCGTCAAAAATTATTTTAAAGAATTACCAAAAGAGGAAGCAGTTATTATTACAAAAAAACCAATTGCACCAAGTCGTACGGAAATAGTCGAAAATCCACGATCTCGAAGTGCAAAATTACGAATTGTTCAGAAAGTAGAAAATAGTAAGTAGAAAATAGAAATCTAAACACAAAAGAATTTACTACACCCTTATCCCTTAACCCTACTCCCTAATATGCAAACAAAAATTGAACAATTTCAAACATTCGCTTTTCCAAATCAAGATAGAGTACGCACCGTTGTACTCGCTGGAATTGCAGTCTTGGCGCTTTTTGTAAGCATGTATGTGTATGTTGTGGGTAAAATAGTGTTTGATGTAGTCGCACAGCGAGGAGCTGAGTCTTCGATTCGAGCATCACAAAGCGCTATTAGTTCGCTCGAAGCAGATTATTATGTAAAAATACAATCAGTCACCCTAGCAGATGCAGGGCAAGTCGGTTTGTCAGAATCGCGCGATACACTATTTGCAAGTCGATCTGATTTTAATGCGACTGCATTTTTATCAAACTAATGTACGATATATAGTGCCATGAAAAATAATTCCCATCAGCGAATTATATATGTACTTGGCGCACTTGTTATTCTTGCCATATTTATTATTGGCAAGCTTTTTTTTATTCAGATTATTCAAGGAAAATCTTTTGCAGAAAAGGCAAATCATCAGTATTCACCAACGACCATTGGGCGTTTTGATAGAGGAAGAATTTTTGCAACCACAAAAGATGGCAGTCTTACTGAGATTGCTGGTGTTTCTCAGGGGTTTAAACTTGCGATAGTTCCAGGTCAAATTCTCGATAAAGAAGCCGTGTATCTTGCTTTGAATGAGATTGTGCCAATTGACTACAAAATCTTTATGGCTCGCGCAGCAAAGACGAACGACCCATATGAGGAAATTGCTACACGTATTTCAAAAGAGGATGCAGATGCCATACAAAAAAAGGATATTGAAGGAGTAACACTTTTTACTGACAGTTGGCGTACGTATCCTGGTGGTACTCTTGCTGCAAAAGCCATCGGATTTTTGGGTTATAAAGGTGACTTGCTTACAGGAAGATACGGAATTGAACGTCAGTACAATGACGTATTGAATCGCACAAAAACAAGTCTCTATACAAATTTCTTTGCGGAAATTTTTGATACAGTGAAGGGCACTTTCAGTAATACAAGCGCTGAGGGTGATGTGGTTACTTCGCTTGAACCTACCGTACAAACATACTTGGAAAAAAACTTGTATGAGGTTATGCAAAAATTCAATGCCGATAGTGCGGGAGCAATCGTTATGGACCCCCATACCGGAAGTATTATCGCTCTAGCTGGCTTTCCGACATTTGATCCAAATTTCTACGGTAAAGCAAATTCGGTTTCGGATTACGGTAATCCAATCGTAGAGGGAGCATTTGAATTGGGTTCAATTGTAAAGGCACTCACCATGGCAGCTGGACTTGATGCTCAAGTGGTAACAGCTGAAACAAAATATACAGACAAAGGCTTTCTCATTCTCGACAAATCACGAATCAACAACTTTGACTTGAAAGGGCGAGGATATATCACGATGCAGGAGGTGTTGAACGAGTCACTCAATACGGGTGCCGTGTTTGTAGAACAGAAGCTCGGCAAGGAACGATTCCGAGATTATTTTTACAAGTTTGGTTTTAACGAAAAAACCGGTGTTGATTTGCCAGGAGAGGTTCCTGGTTTGATTGCAAACCTAAAAAGTCCCCGAGAGATCGAGTATGCCACTGCATCTTTTGGTCAGGGTATTGCACTTACCCCAATATCAGCTATCAAGGCATTTTCTGCGCTCGCAAATTTTGGCGTCCCAGTGACACCTCATATTGCGCGTGAGATACAGTACCCAGAAGGCACGTCCAAGAAAATAAATCCTGACGTGTTGCCACGTGCGATCACTCCTGAGGCGTCACATGCAATTACGGAGATGCTTGTGGCTGTGTATGATCAAGCGGCTTTGCCGGGAAGAACAAAGGATTTGCCATGGAGCATCGCGGCAAAAACAGGAACTGCCCAAATTGCAAACCCGAATGGGGGAGGGTATTATAGTGACCAGTACCTGCATAGTATTGCAGGGTATTATCCGGCATATGACCCAAAGTTTGTGACGTTGATGTTTTTGGTGAATCCAAAGAATGTGAAATATTCTGGTTCAACAGTAACGTACACATTTTTTGATGTAGCAAAATTCTTGCTGAATTATTATCAAATCCCGCCAGATCGCGAGCAGAGGAATACAATCAAGCCCCACTAATTCTCGAGATCATTAAAACAATTAACCAATTAACCAATGAGACAACTACTAAAGAAAATTATCACCTGGAAGCTCACCTTGATTGCGCGGGCGATTCTGTGGCGTCATAAGCCATATGTTATTGCAATTACAGGGAGCGTTGGAAAGACTTCTACAAAAGACGCGATTTACACCGTGCTCAAGTCGAGCGGGAGTGTTCGTTGTAGTGAAAAAAGTTTCAATAGTGAGCTCGGAGTTCCATTGTCCATTATTGGAGCACAGAGTGGTTGGAATAATATGCTCTCATGGATTGAGGTTATATTTCTCGGACTGAAACAAATTGTAAGTCCTCGCGGAAGTTATCCCAAGACTTTGGTATTAGAAGTTGGCGCTGACAGACCTGGAGATATCAGTACGATAGCAAAATGGCTCAAACCCAATATCGTGGTTATTACGCGATTGCCTGATGTTCCTGTACATATCGAATTTTTTCCAACACTCCAATCACTCATTGATGAAAAAATTTCTCTCGCACGATATTTGCGCAAGGAAGGCACGCTGGTGCTGAATGCTGACGATGCCCGAGTGCTTGAAGCAAAAGAAATAATTCATGCACGAACAATAACATACGGTACAAACCCGATAGCAAATATACGAGCCTCAAATGTGCAATTACTTGCCCCATCTGATTTGGGGAGTGGAGGACTTGCCTTCAAGCTCGAATTTGAAGGCAAAATTTTGCCCGTACTCTTGCCGAATATTTATGCAGAAAGTTTTTTGTCGGTCGCTCTTGCATCACTTGCTGTTGCCCATGTCATGAATCAGAACATGGTCACAGCGATTAATGATATTGGCACCTACAAAACACCACCTGGACGAGTGCATCTTATTGCGGGTACTGGAGACACAGTGCTGATTGATGATACCTATAATTCTTCTCCCGCTGCGTGTGAAGCTGGATTAAAAATGCTTCACGGCATTCCATTTGGAAATCGAAAAATTGCCATAATTGGTGATATGCTCGAACTCGGGAAACATACAATTGATGCTCATCGTGCAATCGGAAAAATTGCAAAAGAGTCTGCAACTATTCTTATAACCGTAGGTCTTCGTGCAAAAGAATGTGCAAATGGAGCTCGGGAATCTGGTATGAATGATAAGAAGATTTTTGAAACGGACAATGCTGTTGCAGCCGCAGAATGCATGAGAAGTATGATCAAAAAAGGTGACATTATTTATATAAAAGGAAGTCAGGGAATGCGTATGGAACGTACAGTTAAAGAGCTGATGGCATATCCAGATCAAGCACATGATTTGCTTGTTAGACAAGACGATAAATGGACAAAACCACACGCATAATTTTGTAGTGTGACACATGACGATTTATTTGATTTGAATTCACAGAATTATTCTATAATGAGGTGCTTTTGCATGATATACTATGAGAGTATTTTGCACTTCATTGATGATAAAAAAAGCCTTGCGTTATATAGATATAATAAAGAGTATGGTAAACAAAAAAAGTTTGCCGTCTTCGCGTTCTTTTTTTCCTAAACAATCTAATGTTCTTAATCTAAAAAAGAAATCGCCCATTATTGAAATCCATATTCCCGTATTGAAAGATTTTTATTTTGAGCACAAGAATACAATTCTCAAATTTGTTTCATTTGTTGTTTGTCTTAGTATTTTGACATCATTCTTTCGAGTCAATGCATCAACGGCAGTATTCTATCCAGAGAATTGTTTGGGTGGATGGCAACACACAAAAAATGCTCAGGGCAAGCCGAGTCTTGAAGAAGATGCACCTGCAGAAAAATTTACAATTCAAAACTCTGCAGTTCTTGGAAACTCGTCTGCTCAAATATTTTGTGGTGCTTTCGTCGGAGAAATTCCAGAAGATACAATGCCGAAGAAATTTTTGCTTTCGTTGCGTTGGTCTGTGGATGATGGATCTGTAGTTCACCAGAATGAAACAGATATTGGGTCACCATTTGGTAGCGCAGAAAAAGTTCCTTCGTCTATTCCGGAATCAAACGCAGAAAATACTGTATCCGAACATACTACAGTTCCTACCACTGATACTGTTCCCCCAGAGGATGCAAGTGTGATTACTATTACGCCTTCAGAATCTCAAGATGCATCATCGACATCTGAGCCCACACCTACAACTGACGGAGATCAGTCATTCCTCGATTATTTTTCACCGACAAAAGTACATGCTGAAGATACACAATCTGACTCTGCTTCTATTCAAACGGAACAACCAGCAGTATTAGAAAATACCACAAGCACACCTTTGCAAGAAACAAACATTGTTTCGAATGATACGCCTGTCGATTCTAGTACAACTGTAGAAACAGAGTCACAATCGGAAGAAATTCAAAACAATACTAGTCTCGAAGTTTTGTCTACGCCAGAAGACGATGGAGCATTTGCTAAAGTGTCCTACACTCTTGATGGTGTCGCATGGAATACTTTGGGTAAAGTAAGTGTCGCTAACTGGAAACAGTCCACGTTTGATATTCCACTTGGTACATGGACTGATATCTCGAAACTCCAGGTTTCGATTGATACAATTGTAAGTTATGACAAACAGCCGGTGGTGTATCTCGATGCAATGGAGATATCTGTTGAATACGAAGAGGGAAAAATCTTTCAAAAGCCAACAGTGACGATAAAAAATGGTGATGCCCAAGTACTCGAAGGAGATACTGATTTTTCTTCAGGCGAGGCACCGATGTTTGCTGTTGTTGACCCGAATCTTTCTCGAAGAGAACTCGCTGATTTGGTAAAGGATAAAAAAGCAGAAGTTGTTCAAGATTCAGACAAAGTTCTTTCTCCAGAACCTGAAAAGCAAGAAATTGTTCAAACAGAAACTTCAAATTCTAATACGCTTCTTGATGGTATTAAAAATGTATTTTCTAGAGATGTTGAAAACGATACACCAAAAGAAAATAATACAGATACACAAACATCACAACCAGATCCTGTAGTAGATACTATTCCTGCTTCAGAAAGTACAAGAGAAGGTGAACAAACAGCTCCAGTCGAGGTTATTGAAGGTGCTCCTACAGAAGAGGCCGTTACTGCTCCAGAAAATCCACCAGCTGAAACTCCAACACCGAGCGATCCTGTTGTCGCTATCTCTCAATTTTTCAAAAAGACGACTGTGTCAAAAATTGCCAGCCGTCCGCGTACATCATTGCCAAAACGAACAGAAAATGAAAATACCCATTTATCACTTTTTGCACCGCTTGTAGCCTATGCCGAAGATATATCAGCCCGCACACCAAAAATTACCAATGCACGCGTGCTTGATTACAACGGCAACCCAACCACGATAAAAACCAAGGTTCAAACTGTCACAATCGACGGAGAGAGTCGTGACGGTGTGAGTATCGAAAAGCAGGAACGTCATTTCCGTGCAGGGCGCTATACACTCGAAGTTACCGTTGAGACCGCTACTGCAATTATTATTTCCCAACAAGATTTTACTTGGGGGGTGCTTGCAGTGAACGTAGACAAGAGTGTCTACTCTGCGGGAGATACAGCATTCCTTCAGATGGGAGTGCTTGATGACAAAGGAAATACACTCTGTGATGCACCACTTGAACTTTCGATAAAAAGTCCTTCTGGTGCTGTGCAGCATTTTAGAACGACCGATGATACAATTCTACAAAGTAAAAAATGTGCACGAAATAATGTTGTAGAAGTCGCCGATTATTATGCTCACTATCCAATTCCTGGCGAGCCCGGTACATATATCATTCGATTGACTGCACACACCGACAACGGTACGCGTACTATTCGAGATGTGTTTGTTGTAGGTAGTCCGGACTTTGATGTTTCCCGTGCTGCCCCAACTCGTATTTATCCATTCAGTAAATACGATTATCCAATGACGATTCGTATTACTCCGAAGCATGATTGGTCCGGTACTGTCGTCGAAACGATTCCCGCTGGCTTTGTTATGTCTCAGCCAAAAAGTAGCCAAAAGTACGATACGCTTAAATCTACCGATGAACTCACCACTCTTACATGGGATGTTGATTTGAAAGCGGGTGAAGAAACTGTGCTCGGATATCTATTTAAGGGTCCAGAAGTGAGTCCCGAGTTTTTCTTGGTTGGACCACTCGAATTTTTTGATAAGGGCGCAGATCCCATTACTGCAATACCAGCATTCAAAGAATCTCGTTCATGGCAGATTGCAGATGATGCAACGTGTACCGCTGCAGCGAACGGTCCTTGGAATACTTCTGGCACATGGAGTTGTGGAAACGTACCAACTTCATCAGACTCAGTTGTGATCAACGCCGGTGTTACTGTCACGATGGATGTGAATTCGGCGTCAGTGCTTGGCGTAACAATCAATGGAACACTCGATACTATTACAAGTGGAACGAGTTATTCACTTACTACAACGACGCTTACTATCGGTTCGACTGGCACACTCACTGCCAATGCTTCTACGATTACACTCACTGGTACGACCGGTACGCTTTTTACAATTACATCTGGCGGAGTCTTTACCCAAGGGACATCTGAAGTAGTGGTGACAAGCGCGTCTGGAACTCCGACACTATTGTCGGCGGCAACTACTTTTCATAGACTCAAGATCAATAGTACCGCTACGGTCATCAATGCAGGTGCGGCCATTACAATGAGTTCTGCTGATTCTGCCAATCGTCTCTACCTAGACTTTGGTGTACTCAATGACGGCGGCAATCAAATAGTAGGAACTGCAAACGGAACGCTTGTTATAGATGGTGGTGCGGCGCTGTGTATTGGAGGCACTGCCTCTTCTACAAACGCGACGTGTAATTCAGGTGCGACTCCAACTTCGGCAACTGTATTTCCGACGAACTATACAAATGGAAATATCACTATGAATGCTGCTGGTGGAGGTGGTTGGTATAGTCCATCATGGGGCTATCGAACAAAGCTTACAATTGATGAATCCAAAGTTGGGTCTTCGGACAGCTCTGATTTTCCAGTTTTGGTTAGTTTGACAGATAATCGTTTCAGAACAACCGGAAACGGTGGACATATGGGAAATGCTGGTGCCACGGACATGCTCTTTACTTCAAGTGATGGTACAACCAAGCTTAAACATGAAGTTGAATATTATGTTGCGTCGACCGGGCAGATAGTTGCCTGGGTCAAAATTCCAACACTTTCGTCTACGATAAATACAGAAATCTACATGTACTACGGCAATGCTGGTGCTGCCGCTCAAGCCGATGCCGCCAATGTGTGGACGAATGGATTTAAATCGGTGCTTCATGTCTCAGATGGAACAACTCTTTCGGCGACTGATTCCACAGGTACTTACAATGGAACTGTTTCTGGTACAACAGCTACAACAGGTCAGATTGATGGAGGAATGGCGGTAACATGCGGAAACGAAATTACTTCTCCTCAGGGTCTCTATACAATGGTAGGTGGAGGAAGTACCTATTCGCTTAGTATGTGGGTGTATCAAACATCTACTGGTAATCGATATATTTGGGATGGAGATTCTACCAACGGACTTTCTGCGTTTATGAGTATTCAAAGTGGAGTCAACCTTGAATGGGGTAATCGAGATATTGCTTCAGAAGGTATTTTATATCGTGTGTATACGGGGTTGAGTCTGGGTTCAGGTTCATGGCATCATATACTTGCTCAAAAAACGGGAAGTGGAAACAGTGGTGAGTTGTATGTAAATGGTGCTCTTAAAACCACGTATACTGGATCAATAGGTGGACTTAGTAATTCTTCAAGCGGTATGTATTGGGGTAATTACCATAATTCTGCAACTAACTGTCTTGATGGAACTATGGATGAAATGCGCATTTCGAGTACAACTCGTAGCGCGGATTGGGTTACAGCCGAATATAATAACCAAAGCTCTCCATCGACATTTTTCCTCACACCAGCAACTGAAGAAGCGGTAGAAACAGATGCTACTGTTTACTACAATGCTGATGCGAATACTACGATTTCGAGCACACCTTCTTACCGCAATCTTGTGATTGCTCCGCCAATAACTGGTACTCCAACGTATACCTTTGCTTCTGGTGCAACGACTATAAACGGAAATTTCACTATCAATCCGAGTGGATCAACCGCGCTCACTGTAAATATGGGTGATGATATTACTGTTGCCTCAACAAAGACGACAACTATCACGAGAACTTCCACTGCAACTTCTACGCTTGCGACCGTTTCAAATGGTAATGATCTTTCAAGCGGAATTATTGTAATTGATACTGGTGGTACTCTTACTGCGAGTGGAACGACTTCGACGATAACACTCACAGGAACGAGTGGTACTCTTCTCACTAACACAGGTACATTCACAGAAGGTACTTCGACTGTGGCGGTCACGAGTGCAACCGGGCCGGTCGCGTTGGTCTCAGCAGCAGAAACTTTTCATATCCTCACTATCAACTCCGCCTCGTCCAGTACTGTTGTGAACGCCACTGCCGCTGTTACGATTGCAGACGCAACAGGATCTGCACTCACGGTCACATCCGGAGTATTTAATGATTCTGGTTTTGGGATTGCCACATCAGGTTCCACCAACAATACTTTAACTCTTGGTTCGGCGGGTACAATGTGTCTCGGTGGTGCAGCTGGTGCGAATACGGCAACGACCTGTGATACTAGTGCTACATCTACAACAACTCGTGCGATGCCGAGCTTTGCTTCTTACAGTTTTAATGCGACTTCAACAGTGGTCTATCTTTCGGATGCAGCAACAACTATCGCCAATGCGCAAACATACGGAAATCTTATTTTCCGACCTCGTTTTGTTGCGACAGCCCGTACATATACTCTCGGTGGTGCAATGACAATTAACGGAGACTTTACGATTCAGCCGACAAACTTTGCCGCTCTTCTTACGGTGAATCCAGCGGGTAATATCACGGTCGCTTCTGGCAAGACAACAACTATCAGTTGTACAACCGCAACTTCAACGCTCGATCTTCGTCCGAGTTCGACTGACTACAATCTTTCCACTGGGCTTCTTGTTGTAGCAAGTGGTGGAACACTTGATGCGGGAAGTGCAGCTTCTGTCATTACACTTTCGGGAACTTCTGGCACACTCTTTACACGCGCAGGCACGTTTACACAAGGAAGTTCAGTAGTAACACTTTCTGGAAACGGTGCAGCTACGATCAATTCGGGAACAATTACTTTTTACGATCTCACTCAAACTGGAACGGGAACAAAAACGGTTGGAAGTTCATCTGCTCTTACCATCAACCACGACTTGATAATCTCTGCCGGAGAATTCGCACCAAATCTCCAGTTGGTTACCGCTAGTGGCACCAACGTTCTTTCAGTTGCTTCAGGTGCAACACTTTATGTAGATACGAGCACGTTTGCGGGAAATTATACTGGTTTTGATACGCGTACTATTTCAGCCGGCTCAACAGTGGATTACAAGCTTGCCGGAACACAGACTGTTGACTCCACACTCACGTACTCAAATTTGGTTATTTCCGGAGCTTCAGGCACAAAATCACCGGATGGAAATATCACAGCAACACTCACGTTTGTACAATCTGGAGGTAATACATTTGACCTTCTTCCAGGTTCAACCGATTACAACCTCACTACTGGAAATCTTACAATCGGCACGGGGTGTACACTCGATGGTGGAAGTTCTTCAGCAATTATCACACTCACAGGAACTTCCGGAACACTCTTTACAAAAACCGGAACATTTACCCAAGGCACAACGACTGTTATTGCAACTTCTGCTTCGGGAACGCCGACACTCCTTTCTGCGGCAACCACATTCCATCGTTTGACGATTAACGCGGCGGCCACCGTAGTTAATGCTGGTGCAGCTATTACCATGAGTTCGACGAGCGCTCTCAATAGACTCTATATTCAAAAAGGTGTATTGAATGATGGCGGAAATCAAATTACTGGTACTGCAAACGGGACACTCATTGTTGGTGGAAATGCAGCACTCTGTATTGGAGGTACGGCTACAGGAACGAACGCCACTTGTGATTCTGGTGCGACGCCGATTTCGGCCACGACATTCCCAACAAATTACACAAATGGAAATATCACGATATACGCATCTGCAATTGCAGGTTCATGGTACAGCAGTTCATGGGGTTACCGCACAAAAATCACCATTGACGATGCAAAAGTGTCTACGACAAATCATACAGACTTTCCAGTTTTGATTAATAGTACGAATGGAGATTGGAAATATACAGGCTCGGGAGGGAAAGTGGGCAACTCCGACGGCACAGATATTTTGTTCACATCATCTGATGGTACGACAAAACTCAAACATGAAATCGAGCGATATATATCCACGACAGGAGAGGTTATTGCTTGGGTAAAAGTTCCAACACTTACTACTTCGGGCGATACTGAACTCTATATGTATTACGGTAATGCTGGAGTTGGAGCGCAAGCAGATGCGGCAAACGTGTGGGATTCAAACTTCAAAACGGTGCTGCACCTTGGCGATGGTTCGACACTCTCTGCTGCGAGTTCGACTGGTATAAATAATGGAACTAAAGTTGGAACTATTTCGGCACTTGAAGGAAAGATTGGTGGTGCGGCTTGTGCGAACGGAACCACACAGTGTAGTGGTACGGCGAGTACGAGCAATGGTCTTACATTTACTACGTTCTCCTCAACGACTCCGACTCTGACCGCATGGATCAAACTCGACAATGCAAGCGGATACCAAAACGTGGCGGCTCTCAACCAAACAAACGGAGTTTGGTTGAACGCCGGTAAAATGGACCTGTATACGACAGCCGACCATAATGCGAACACAAGTGTAGGTACAGGATCGTGGGTGCATGTGGGTATGACGTATGATGGAACAACGATTCGTTACTATTACAACGGAGCTACTGATGGTACTGGCTCTGTTGCATCGTTTAACTATCAAATCAACGGTATGTTTAAAGATGCGACTGGTACAGCTGAAACATTAAAGGGATCAATGGACGAAATTCGATTTTCAAATACCGTTCGTTCTGCCGGATGGATTCAAACTGAATACAACACAATGAACTCACCATCGACATTCTATTCCCTTGGAGTAGAGGAAGTATATGGTGCGTCATCTGCAATTGTGTATTACAACGCAGATGCGAATACAACGGTTTCGGCTACACCAACATATGCTGATTTGCGACTTCGACCCGTACTTACTGGAGACAAGACCTATACGGTTTCTAGTGCGCTTACAGTAAACGGTGATCTCAGTATCAACCCGAGTGGTAGTGCAAATACACTCACTGTGAATGCAGGTGGGCACATCACGCTTACGTATGGAACGACAACCATTACAAGACAGGGAAGTAATGCGCTTTCTTCGCTTGATCTTCGTCCAAGTTCGACCGACTATAATCTTTCATCACAGTATCTGACTATCGCCACTGGCGGAACCCTCGATGCCACGAGTGCCGCTTCGACAATCACACTTACTGGAACATCAGGAACTCTTATTACATTTGGAGGAACTTTTAATGTCGGTACGTCAACGGTTCTTATTTCTGGAAATGGTACGGCAACACTCAACTCTGGTGTGGGAAATTTCTATCACCTTACGCAGAATGCAACTGGCACAAAATCGCTTGGCGCTAATATTACGATCGATCCAGCGGCGACACTCACTATCACGCTCGGAACACTTGATACCACAGGTTCAAACTACATAATCTCTGCTGGCCATATTGATATTGCAAACTCGGCAAGCGCAGTACTTACGGCAAATGCTTCCGCAGTTGGACTTACCGGAACATCCGGAACCCTGCTTACTCGTGGAAGCTCGGGTGTATTTACCGCAGGAACTTCAATTGTTACTGCCTCGGGGAATGGTACGGCGACATTCAATTCGGGTACATTCACTGGTAGTAATGCGTTCAATGATCTCATTTCAAGCGGTACAGGCACAAAAACATTGGGAGCTGCTATAGATATTGGAGGCACGTTCGGTGTCACTGGAGGTACTTTTGCACTTAGCTCACACAATATAGGAGTTACTGGAGTTACAATCGGTGCCTCCGGTACTATCGATGGTGGAAGTGCAACGATTACAAACTCTGGAGGTTGGACAAATAGCGGAACTTATACATCGAGCACCAGTACTGTTCTGTTTAATACTGCAAGTACGATTACTATTTCCGGAACAACAAGTTTCAATAATCTCACCATTACACACACTGCTGCAAAAGTGGTTAACTTTGCGGCTTCTGGTGGTACTCCGACCTATACTGTAACTGGTGCCTTTACTGTGACAGGACATGCTGCTGCGCTCATCAAGCTTTGGTCGGCTTCTAGCGGAACAAAATGGGATTTGTTGCCGAGTGGTACGGCATCTGTTGATTATGTAGACGTTATGGACGGAGGCTGTCATTCTGGAGCAATTAATATTAATCCAACAAATGCGACAAATAGTGGTAACAACGATTCATGTTGGGGATTTAACGTTGCTCCAACGATTACATTTTCAATTAATTCAAATTCCGTTCCACTCGGAACACTTACTTCAGTTGGTACAGGATCAGGTTCACATACAATTAGTATGTCAACGAATACCGGCGCATTGCTCCTTAGTTATATTGGTGCAACACTGACGAGCGGAGCGAATACTATACCCGCATACCCCTCACTCTCTGCGTCGGTTGCTGGAACTGCTGGATTTGGAATAAATGCGGTTGATACGGCAATAAGCAATGCTTCCGGCACTTGTTCCGCAGCCATTGACTATGCGACGGCAAGCGCCTACACGTTCGTAACAGGAACTACAACTCCGTTTGTTACTTCTTCTTCTCCTGCTGACTGTACAATCACTGCTACATATAAGGCAAACATCAGTACAGTTACTGCGGCCGGTTCGTATTCAACGGGTCTGACATATATCGTGACAGGCACATTTTAGGTTGGTATTTATACACAAATTTAATTGCGTATCTATTTTTAGACATGTTATAATAATGATATGTTACAAACATTCTCTCAAAAGTATGCGAGTAGTTTTAAAAAAATAGCTCATGTTTTGACCAACACTGTCCTTATTATCACTCTCTCGGTTGGTATGCTTGTTCCAGCCCTCACTAACGCTGCTACACTTACATCTGCAGCAGACACAATGAGCAATGAGAAAGTCAGTGCAAACTCCGATCACACATTTACTTGGACTTCTGTTGCTGCTTATGCCGCAAACGACACTATTACGATTACATCGTCTACTGCCAACAACTATACTTCAGCCGGCTCTTGGGTGGTCGGAGACTTTCAGCTTACAATGACTGGCGGTACAAACGGCACTTCGGCAACAAACCCAGTTGCGGTAGCTTCCTCAGGACCATCATGTTCAGCTGGTGCGGGTAATTACACAGTTACTTATACGAACTCAACCAGTCCATCATTTGTTATTACGCTTTGTAGCTCTTTTGGAACAACAAGTACAACGAGTGCTGTCACATTTAAGATCAAAGGTGCAACGGGTACAGGAACTCTTACCAACAAATCAAGTGCCGTTGCCTCAACTCTTTGGACTATCACAAACGGAGTAGGAAACACTGACAGTACAACAGTTGCAGGTGTAATTATCACCGATAACGTTGTTGTCGTTTCTGCTACTGTAAATCCAACTCTTACTTTCTCACTCGGTGCAACAACAGTTAGTCTCGGAACTCTTACTACTGGTACCACCGGTACAGGTCAACATACTCTACTTGCAGCTACAAACGGTTCGGGTGGTCTTGCTATAACATATAGTGGAACCACACTTACTGCTACAGGAGGCACAATTGCTGCGTATGGAGCCTCAGCTGTAGTTCCTGCAGTTGGTACGGCGGGTTACGGTATTAATCTTAAAGCAAACACCAGTCCTTCGGTGGCGAGTTCAGATAACCCTATAACAAACGCTGGTGCTACCTGTACTGCTGCAACTCCCTACAACTCTGTAAATGAGTTTGCCTTTGTTGGAGGAAGCACTATTACATCTCTAGCTTCAGCTGGTGGTGCCGCAGACTGCACCTTTCGTGTATCTTACATTGCGAATATTTCAAGTGTTACTCCATCCGGATCATATTCTTCTTCGATTAGCTACATCGCTACCGGAACATTTTAATTATTTATGATCAGTAACCTCAAAAAATTTCTTCCTCGATTCTTACCTATTTTTCTTTTCGTTATTACTGTTTTTTTTGCTCTATCAGCACCGAATGCATTTGCTTTGACCATCACACCTATTCGTTTTGAGCTTAAGGCTAATCCGGGTCAAACGATCAAACAAGAAATTACACTTTTCAACGAACACGAAACTGAAGAAATTTTGTATGTTTCGTATGCCAATTTTGAGGCATCGGGAGATAGTGGAAATCCTACCTTTGTTGAACCCAAGGATGGTCTTGGTACTTGGATGAATGCAGCCGAGAAGGTGACTATCGCTCCAAAATCATCACAAATTGTACCACTCGTTATTACTCTCCCACACGATGCAACACCAGGTGGTCATTTTGCGGTGGCTTTCTGGGGTACCGTTCCACCAAAGAGTACGAGTAATCAGGTATCTATTGGTTCAAAGACAGGAGTTCTCGTGCTCCTTTCGGTTTCTGGAGCTGTAAGCGAAGATGGTGGAATTATCGAATTTGATACAAAGGACAAAAAGAACTTTTACACTTCGCTTCCAGTTAGTTTTTTTTACAAATTTCAAAACAATGGAGGAGATCGGGTAAAGCCTACAGGAAATATCATAATCAAAAATATGATTGGTATTACAGCGTCAAAAGTTCAAGGAAATCCTGTTGATGGAAATGTGCTTCCAAACAGTACTCGAAAAATTGAAACAGTATGGCAAGGCAAGGACGGTGATACTCCTATCGATGATGTTGATCAAGGTAATTTTTTTACCAAAGCAGGTCGTGAGTGGCGTAATTTTGCATTCGGTTATTACAAAGCCAATCTTTCGCTTTCATACGGTACAAAAAATCAGGTAACAATGGCAAGTGTTGGAATTTGGGTTTTTCCGTGGCATCTCCTGATACTTATACTCATTGTTGGATGTATTGCATACATCGCACTTCGAAAGGGTATTAGTCACTACAACAACTGGGTTATTTCACGAGCTGAAGACATGCTACGACGGGAACATGTTCGTCGTAGTAAAAAACAACAGTAATCGCCATGCGTACCTCTCTTCTTATACTACTCTCTATTTTGGGATGTGTTTTTATTGTAAAGACGTCTTTTGCTGTTGAAGTTAGTTCTGGAGGAAGTGCGACTGTGACAGCTTGCGTCGGTAGTAGCTGTGATGGAGGTGGAGGCGGCGGGGGTGGTGGAGGCGGCGGGGGTGGAGGAGGCGGTGGCGGCGGGGGGTATGGAACACCGACGAGCATTAGTTTTTCTGGTAGAGCGTACCCGCTCTCACGAGTGGTAATTCTTAAAGACGGTCAAGAGGTACTGAATACAATTTCGGGACCCGATGCGCGATTTTCACTCTCTATTTCAAATTTGACTGCCGGGATGTCTACGTTTTCAATTCTCTCGGAAGATAAGACTGGACGTCGTTCGACGTTGTTTACGATTCCTATTTCAATTACGGCTGGGACATCGTCAGTTATTTCCGGAGTTTTTCTTTCGCCCACAATTGACGTCGATAAAAGAACAGTAAGAAAGGGTGATCCTATTACAATTTTTGGCGTCACGGCTCCTGGTTCTGAAGTGACTATCACGGTCAATTCGCTTACTCCACATTTGTTGAGCACGATGTCTGACGAAGATGGTGCATATTTTTATACGTTCAATACGGCACCACTTGAATATGGGCGACATAGTACTCGATCAAAAGCCGAAATCACTTCCACAAACGAAGTCACATCGTATGGTTCTGTTGTGTCGTTTGATGTGGGCTCTGTCACAACCCTAAAGAATGGCTGTGATACGCTCAAAGGTGATTTTAGCACTGACTGTCGTGTGAACTTAATTGATTTTTCAATTATTTCGTATTGGTATAAGCGTGTTGGCTTTTCGTCAAAAATTGACCTGAACGGTGATGGTAAGATTACTTTTGTTGACTTCTCAATCATGGCGTACTATTGGACAGGCTAACTGACTAGTAAGTAGAAAATAGATAGTAGAAAGTAGAGAATACAATGCAAAAAATAGTAATACACAAACAAAATAACCCTCTCCACAAGAATGTAATTCGAGTTTTTTCTACTTTCTATTTTCTGCTTTCTATTTTCTGCTTCGTAACCGAAGCACACGCGGCCGATTCTCAAATGCAATTTGTGCTACCCTCGAGCTCTGTTGGAGTCGGCGATGAATTTGCTGTACCACTGACACTCCGAAGTGGTGATCAAAAGGTGAATACAATAAGCGGTGATATTGTTTTTTCAGATTCTACGGTTCGACTCGCTCGTGTGTCTACTGCAAATTCGATTATAACTTCATGGATCGATCAACCGATTCTTTCAGGGAATTCGGTCACCTTTTCTGGAATTATTGCAGGTGGTTTTGAAGGTGTTATTGATCCAACAACCAACACACGTACTGATGGTGTTGTGATTACTTTGTATTTTGAGGCGACTCATCAAGGTACGGCTTCAATTTCCTTTGCTGATTTTCATGCATATCTCAATGACGGCATGGGGACAGAAGCAACACTCTCCTTGCTTCCACTTACTTTTGTTGTTGAAAAGATTGGTACAGGAATGAAGTCTGATATACTAGATACAGTTCCTCCAGAATCATTTACTCCAATTGTTTCTGCTATACCTGATTTGTACGACGGTGCGTATGCACTATTCTTTCAAACAACAGACAAAGGATCAGGACTCAGTCATTATGAAGTGAGCGAAGCATTCGGACCCTGGAAGAGGGTAACGAGTCCGCACCTGCTTTCAGATCAATCGCTCCGTGGTCCAATTCGAGTAAAAGCGGTTGATGAGGCCGGTAATTACAGAATCGAAACAATGCCAGGGGCTGGTCTATTCAACAAAAATATACTTTTGATTCCGTTTGGTCTTGTGGGGCTACTTGTATTATGGATTTTCCTTGTGTACAAAAAGAAAATGAAGAAAAAATATATATAATTTTACAAAATGAACAAGAGGTTACTCACATCATTTACAGTACTCGGATTTTTGCTTCTTTCTATTGCAACGCCTGTGTTTGCAGCAGATTTGTTGATTACTCCAAGTTCAGGATCCTATTCTGTGGGTAGGGATTTTACTGTATTGATCAAGGTTTCCACACCAGACCAATCTGCAAACGCATTTTCTGGCGAGATTGGCTATCCTACCGACAAACTTAGAGTACAGAATGTTTCAAAATCAAACTCAATAATCAACTATTGGCCGACAGAACCATCTGTATCTTCTGGAATCATAAAATACGAAGGAGTAAGTGTGAACCCTGGCTATACTGGTTCCTCTGGAACATTGCTTCAAATTACGTTTCGTACGCTTGCACCCGGAGTTGCGACTGTGAGATTCAAATCTGCGTCAGTTTTGGCCAATGATGGTCTTGCCACAAGTATTCTCAACAATCTTGGAATCGGTTCGTATACAATCAAGACACTCGATGTTCCCATTGAAGACATTCCAACAAAGGTGACTGCAGTACCCGGGTTACCCGAAGCACCTCAGGTGACTTCAAGTACTCACCCTGACCAGACATTGTGGTACAAAAACAATACGCCACTCATAAACTGGACAATACCTAGCGGAATTTCCGGTGTAGGTCTCATGGTCAACGAAACTGCGACCACAATTCCTACCGTGCGGTCTCTCGGACGTGTCACGGGATATAACATTGCGAAACTTACCGATGGGGAGTGGTATGCGCACGTTCGCTATTTGAATGGAAACGGATGGGGTACTACAGCGCATTATCGATTTGGAATAGACACCGTACCTCCGACTGATTTTGCTATTACCCCAAATATTCCTGAAAAAGATGCCACAACCGCCACACTTTCTTTGTCTACGACTGATACTGTGTCTGGAATTGATCGATATATCTTGAGTATTGATGGAGGTGCTCCAATTGTCGTTCCTGCGACAATGGTATGGGAGACTCCAGTGTTGCCACCAGGTAATCATACGGTGGTAGGAGAAGTATTCGATAAGGCTGGCAACAGTAAGAGTGTAACGGCTACATTTACAACGACTGGAATTCCAGCTCCAACAATTACTACCTATCCAAAGGAATTGAAGACGGGAGAGACTCTTATTATAACTGGAAGTGCACATCCGAAATCGACAGTTCTGATTTCGATTACAGAGAAGACTGACAATAAATATTCGTTTGGATCAATCGTATATCAAAAGAACGATAGTCCAGATGTAGAAGAAGTCGTCGCTGATGCACAAGGAGCATTTACATTTATTTACGATAAGAAGGTAAAGAGCGGTACATACACACTCTCTGCTGTCACCAAGTTTGGAGTATATGAAAGTGCTTCCAGTAATTCCGTTACGATTAATGTAACGCAGTCGTTGTTTATGCGACTTCTCGGGTTGTTTATCCAGTACTTCAACATAATCGTTTCTTGTATAGCTATCATCTCATTGTTTATTTCGGTAATGCTGTATCGCGAGATCAAAAAAATCCACAGGCACATCGGCTATCCGGAAGGAGGCCCAAAGCCGATGGTTTAGCTATCCTCAAAAACAGTCAAAAAGCCTTAAAAATAAGGCTCTTTGACTGTTTTAGGGTATAAATTACTTGACAAATATAATATAATATGGTAATATATAAATGAAAAGGTGTGGCATTCAGCTACTCCGCAAAAATACAAACAAACTAAAATTGTATATTTATGAAAAGTGTTCTTTTAAGTATCGCCATGTTAGTAATCATCGTGTTGACCTCAAACCAGGCTAGTGCTCAGACTTTGGGCACATATGAGCCAAAGGTGATGAGTGAAAACTTCACTATTGGTGGAGTTCAGATTACGATGAAATGGTTCTCGGAAACGGGAATCCATTATTACGGTAAAGACATACTGAATAAGTATGTCACCATCAAAAACGGCGTAATTTACGCCAAACCCTGCTGTGACAGGCCGGTGTCCATTACGGTGGACACAAACAGCGGCCAAGCTGTACACTTTGTACAGCCGGGTGACAAAAAAATTATTCTCGCTCGCACCAGCGAAAAGGCACGCATCGAACTGCAGTTTTAGTAGCAGTTCATAATATTCAAAAGAGCCGGATTTAATTCGGCTCTTTTTTTGTTTTGACATCAAGCAATACTATTGGTATTGTTATGAAAAATACGGGTTTATGAAAAAAAAGATATTGATTGTTGAAGATCTTGAATTACAAAATTTCATATATAGAGAACAAATGGAGCGTTATTTTGAACTTCTTTTTGCAACCACTCATCAGGAGGCACTCAAGCTCTTTTCAGATAATTCTGATATAGAATTGATCGTCATGGATGCTTATTTGGAAGGGGATACTCCGGACACTATTCCGTTGGTGACTTATTTTAGAAAGTCTTTTTCTAAAACAATTATTGCCACTTCGAGCGATATTAAATACCGCAAGTATTTACTAAGCGCCGGATGCGACCTCGAGTGCGACAAAAATGAGGTGGCAAAGGTTGTAAGGAAGATTTTACAATAACCAATCACCGCTGATTTTCAGCGGTGATTTTTTATGAGGTATTTTGACACGTACTAATTTTTGTAGTATTGTTCAATCGAAATTGTATATCCTGTCGCTATTTCATGGTATTACACCAGTTCCAATTTTTTTGGCGCAAGACGGGTTTCCTTTACAAATAAATAGTACTAAATGAAACAGATTACATTTCCACCCAATGGGCAAACAACCGACCTTCAATTGGCAAGTTTTTTTAGAATAACTCATGAATTAGGTGATCGCTATAAGAGGGGCTTACTACCTCATGATTTTACCCTACAAGGACTTCAGCAACTGCTTGAAAATAAATACTCATTTCAAACTGATTTTGGTGTATTTAAACTCTTTGGACACTCTATTAAAGTTTACGACGTTCAAACGAGAAGCGGATATGGACCTGAGGAATTTTTTAAAGAAGAAAACATTCCAAATATTGCTAAAGCGGAAAGGCTACCATACACAGAAGAGTTTATTCAAAGCTTCAAGGTAGATAGTGCCAGCACAGCCCAACTTATTGTTTTGGCACCATATCGCTTCCCAGAAAAAGCAAATATCGAGTATATACTCGATGAAATAAGTAATCAAAGATTATTTCCGAAGATCACGTTGGGTCATATGGAAGGCATGCTAAAAAATTATACCTCTGGATTTTCACGCGATGAGGCCCTGTTTGAGGGTATTGATGGTAACTATTTCCCGATTCGCGATAATCAAAAACAAATATGGCTAATCCGTGTATGGCTGCATTCAGATGGACACTGGTATTATAAGTTTATTAATTCAGCTGATTTTTCGAAAGAAAAGTTGCGTCCAAATGGACGATTGTGGCTAATTTCAAGGAAGGACTATCTTGCAAATGGAAATGATTGTAGCAGCTTCGTTTAATTGACGAATAGAAAGTTGAAAATTATCAGTAGTAGTACATTAAATACAGCTCTCACCTGCTGTATTTTTTTATATTGACGAATTGCGATGAAATGATAGTGTAAAGTAAAATCACTTATTTAATCAATCTGATATGACAAACGAGATATTAAAGGCCAAAGAAATCCTCAATAAAAGGTTTTGTTTTATGGAATGGCAGGCAATCGATGCTCGAGCATGTGGCGAAACTCTTATGAAAATGGATGACATCGAATACCTGCTGTCTTTAGATGGTTTTGCAAAAGGCGATGTTGTTTCTTTTGCTTCAATAAATGAGGAGTCGTATGATTCGTCGTTGTTATTTGAGACCATAGAAACTGCCAAGAACACAGGCAAGCAAGGTGTGCGCATAATGTGCACGATTTTAACTGGTCCGGATAGTGTCAGATTAAGGAAGAGCGGTTACTATATCGTTGATGCAGGACACGGGTCAGTAATCTGGGATGAAATTTATTTTTCAGAAGAGGCCTATATCAAAAGCCAAATAGCAAGTTTTCAAAACTTGTTTGGAGGACTTAAGAGTATTGCTCAAATGATTTAGTATTTGAATACGAAAACTGTAAAAATGCAAAGGAAATGCCCTTTGCATTTTTTATTAGGAAACCTTGGTGTGTTAATCTTCCAGATTGATTTTACCCTCTGCGATTTTAAAACAAGTATTTTCCAGCATAAAAAGTTTGTGTTGCAGCTCTCTTAGGGTGTTGAGTTCTGAGATGAAAACCTGAGCTACTTTAGGGTTTTTTAAAAAGGCTAAAATATGCTTATCATATTCCGTATTGTACTTTTGCCACTCATCAGCGATTTTTTCAAATTCTTCTCTTTTCATGAGTATATTTTAGCATTTTATATGAATTATTTAACATAATGATACTAAATTTTATTTTAAAAAAAGAGGGACAGGTAGGGTTAAATGGATCCTGTCTCACAAAGTCGGGTTGGTTGTTTTAAAACAGCAGAATGACCATTCTCGTGCGTCTCAAAAATCCTTTACTTTAATTAATTTTCATGTTAAAATAAAAGAAAATTCTAGTATTATGAAACCAATCGACTCAGTACATTTACAGAAATTTTACGGAATACTAACTGAAATTGATAAGATATTTCCGCTAAACATGTCAAATATCCGCTCAGTAATTGAGACTAAGGGAAAGAAATCATTTCCTGCAAACGAAAAGACAGCCGTGGCTCTTGCGGTAACAGATAACATACGGGATCAATGCAAACCGTATGTTCCAGTTATAGCTATTACCTCTGCCCCTCATCATTTATCCGACCACGTAGGAATACTAGAGCTTAAAATTATGGATAGTAGAAAAAACTCTGCTGATGGACTAAGCTTTATCGCATGGTTGTCAGTTTTTCCAAGCGGCAGAATGATTTTTGGAATGGATGGAGCCAGTCTTGATTCCAATGGAAAAAATATTGTTATCAACGAAGACGTGGCGCGTCGCGACCATAAGTTTTTTGCTGAGAATACCCTGGTTCGCAATTTGCGAGTGACAATGCTTCAGGTTTTTAGGTCTAAAGAAACAATCGCAATCGATGCAAAAGCACAACTACTCAGAATCTTTTCCGAACAAATCCCTCAGAATAACTAGGATTTGTAGAACTACTACCGCCTATAAAGCATCACTTTATAGGCGGTTTTTTATATCCCGACCTTCTCATTTACATATTCCTACGGGGAAGTGGGTACAAGGATCGGTCAGGAATAATTTTGCTATCGTCAAAGCAAAATTTTCACGACCCTGACTCGCCATTTTTTGTGCTCAATAAATATGGCTGCGTCTTTCGATTCTCCGACACGAGACAAGTAGTTGTCTCGTTTAGAGTCACCGAACAAAAATGGCTCGACCAAAGTCGAGCGCATTTTTGAACCGGTGACTCTACGGGGAATCGAACCCCGATTTAATCCTTGAGAAGGATCTGTCCTAACCGTTAGACGATAGAGCCAATATTAAATTTATACACAACCCCGATTTCAGTCACTCATAAATCGTTGTTACGATTTTGTGCGACCCCGACTCAGACCGCCGTCTTCCGTCTTTAATAAAGCATCCCATGCTTTATTAACTTGAGAAGGATCTGTCCTAACCGTTAGACGATAGAGCCTTAATAAAACAAGCTTACATTAGCACATTTTGTGTCAAGTGTAAATATTTTGACTAGAGTGATATAATAGTTACAGAAAAATATTATTAATTAGTACTAAGAAGTATTTTATGCACAAAGTTTCAATCTACACGACAGACACCTGTCACTACTGTCATCTTGCAAAGGATTATTTTAAGGAAAATAATGTTGCCTATGATGAATTTAACGTAGGAGTTGATATGGTCAAGCGAAAGGAGATGGTAGAACTCTCAAAACAGCTCGGAGTACCGGTTATCAAAATTGACGATTCATTCGTGGTTGGTTTTGATCAGCCCAAAATCGCCTCACTTCTTGGACTTTCAGCTTAAGTAAAAAATGTGTATGCTAAAGACACCCTAACGGGTGTTTTTAGATTAGCCCCCGTAGTTCAATGGATAGAACAGTCCCGTCCTAAGGGATAGATGCACGTTCGATTCGTACCGGGGGCACGAGATGGAAAAGAGCGAATCTACTTCGCTCTTTTTCTATACTCGTGCCGGCCGGATCGATGTTTTACCATCGGGTAAAACCGTGAGGCAGGGTCGTGAAAATTTTGTTTTGACAAAAACAAAATTATTCCTGACCACACACAAAACAAAATCACCCCAAACGGGGTGATTTTGTTTTTCTGCTTGCTGGTCACAAATAATTCTTCGTCGCCACTCGGAATTTTCGCGACCCCACCTCGTGGTTTCGCGTACTCGCGAAGCATCACTCCGGTTCACAAAAGCGAAAGAGAGAGCCGTAGAGGCTCTCTCTTTACACTCACGCTTTTGTGCTCGGGACCAGACTCGAACCGGTGACCTATCCCTCTTCAGGGGAGCGCTCTACCAACTGAGCTACCCGAGCATTTATTTATTGTAAAAACAGTATCATATTCTTGGCATTTTGCCGACCCCTATCTCTCTGAGGGGATAAACAGTGTGGGACAGTGTTTATTTCACCAACTGAGCTACCCGAGCATATTATTATTTTGTATTTCCTAGAGCCTAATTATCTAAGGCCTAGTTCTGTTGCTGTTGTGTGATTTGATCTATGATACCTTGAATATTTTTTGCTTCAGGGATTTGAAAAAGGGAAGTGCCTTCCTTTTTTTCTCCACTGATACTTGAATAAAGATTGTTCAAGGTGTTGAAATATGGCTTGAGAAAATAAAAACCACCAACGGCAAATGTGATGATAGCTACCCAATAAATCGCCTTGAACATCTGAGTGTTTTTCTGAGTACTACGAACCTTCTTGATGTACTCATTATTTTCCTCAGCAAGAGCAAGGATGCGATCTAGCTTTTTTGAATCTTCTGCGTCCACAGGACTACTTTAACACAAATATATACGTATTTCAAACAGTACTGGTATAAAAAAATGGCAGGCTTTTCATGCCTGCCAAAAATACGTTTTACGTTCCTATACCAGAATTCCTTCCATTGGTTCGGTGATACTACAGCCATTCCGACTGTACATCACAAGTGAGCCTTCCGTACTTAGTATCCCGTGACCATAAGGGATTGTAGTAGGTCGTCCATCCGAACTTATTTCAAGTAATTCTTTTGGAAGTATGTACCTGTCGTCTTCATGTGCCACAAGAATGAGCACTTTTGCGCTTGAATTCTGCAAGTGGTTCAGTATGATTTTTGCCTTACTCAGGTAATTCATACCGTCGTACTCGCGAAGCTCAGGTATTTCATCAAAAGGAATTCCCAAAGGTCCTGCGATGATTAAAGCTGTTTCTATTGCTTTGTCGGTGGGTGAGGAGATTATAAAGCATTCCTTCATCCCAATGTTTTTTGTAATTGGATCGAGAATGCTCACAATCTGCTTCTTGCCTTTTGTCGTTAAGTGTCCGCTGTGCGAATTTCCTGGGTTAACGAATAAAATCATTTCCAATAGTTTCATAAAATGAGTTAGTTTTTGTTTGAAACTATATTAACACATATTTGAAAAAATGTACATAGTTTGGAATTGTTTACCGCTTTGTACAAGATTTGATACAATATCAGCATGAATAAAACACGAGTAGCAATCAATGGATTCGGCCGTATCGGCCGAGCATTTTTAAAAGTGGCTTGGGAGAGACCGGAAATAGAAATAGTAGCAGTTAATGATTTGGGTTCGATTGAATCGCTTACTTATCTTCTTAAATATGACACTGTGTATCGAGGTTGGGGGCATGAAGTGAAAAATGACGGCAAAGATATTTGGGTAGATGGAAAGCAAATCCATTTCATCTCAGAAAAAGACACAACCAAGCTTTCATGGAAAGATCTCAATATTGACGTAGTTGTCGAATCTACCGGACTCTTTACTTCATTTGAGGCATCACAATTCCATATTACAAATGGTGCAAAAAAGGTGGTTATTTCTGCTCCTTCAAAAGGCGACGGCACAGTACCCGGCGAAACAATCCTTCTTGGTGTAAACGAAGAAAAATTCGGCACCTGCGCTATCACTTCAAACGCATCATGTACGACAAACGCAGCATCTCCAATCATCGGTATCCTCAGCGAGGCAATCGGTATTGAGAAGGCGATTCTCAATACTGTACATGGGTACACAGCTTCACAGGCGCTTGTGGACGGTCCAAGCAAGAAAGATCTTCGCGAAGGACGTGCAGCTGCCCAAAACATCGTGCCAAGTTCTACGGGCGCAGCTATTGCTGTGACCAAGGCATACCCAGAACTCGAAGGACTCTTCGATGGCATTTCAATCCGCGTACCTGTACCGGCAGGATCAATCGTCGATGTCACATTCATCGCAAAGCGAGCAACGACAGCAGAAGAAGTAAATGAAATTTTGAAAAAAGCCGCAAACGATCCGCGCTGGGCGCATGTGTTTGCAGTCACTGAAGAACCGCTCGTCTCGTCAGACATTCTCGGCAATTCACACGCATCTATAGCTGATCTCGCCCTCACTCGTGTAGTAGGAGGCAATCTCGTGAAAGTAATGGGCTGGTACGACAACGAGATGGGGTATACCCATACACTCGTCGAGCATGTGATTAAGACAGGTAATACGATTAAGTAGCTATGGAAAAAATTAGAATCACCGCCGATAATATCAAGGACTGGTCAAAGTTTCAAACTCTACTCGATGAAGGAAAAGTTAAATTTGATTCTGTTGGTCGATTAAGATATCTGCACGGTGCTCCAGTTGGTGATTTAATAAAGATTGAAGATGGGTCGTACAAGGAAACTACTGATGAGTGGTTTGATCCTGAAAGCCTAAAAGCTAAAGAATTTGTATGGTCTCAGTAAAATGTTGTCGTAATTAAGCAATATATACGCATACTTTGGTTGAGTATGTAATTAATACTGGTGTGACTATATAAAAATGAAAAAAATAATCTTGTCTATCATTGTAATCATTTTGGTTCTCGGAATTTGGTTCCCGGTTGTTCCTTTCCCCGCTAAAAAAGGCTGGCACGGCGTAAACGGCGAATTCTGCGGAATCGTCTACACTGCGGATTGCGACAAAACGACAATCAAACTCTTTACGCATAAGGGGATCAAAGACGTGATCCAAAACAAAGCTTATTAAATTATATGTCACTCGAAGCACCAGAAAAAAAGGAAAGTTGGGTAAAACGAAACGCTCGTAAAATAATTACTGGCGGAGCTCTTACACTCGCTTCGTTGGTTCCGCATGAAGGGCACACCCAGACATTATCATCCGAGAAGGATACTACTGTATATCCGACAAAAGAGTGGACATATCAAGAAGGTGATAAGGATTATGGCGTTCATCAATCTAAAAAATATCCAGGTTTTGTAGAATATTTTGGACGCAATATTTACAAGGGAAGCACGGATACAAATGCGTATACTTTTACAGGGTATATGACTGAGGACCAAATCCCGATTGATCCGCCGGAAGTAACTGAGCAGAAAATAATAGAGAAAGAAATTGAACTTACATATTTCGTAGACCCTGAAGAATGGGCTAAAAACCGCTTTGAATTTCAGAAAACCGATGCCTTCAAACAAGAAATTGATTCAAGTTTTGTCGCTTCACTACAAGAGCAAATAGAAGCTGGGGAGTTGATGGAAAGGAAGGTTGACACAACAACACCCGATCCATCTGTACCACTAACTGTAGGAGGAGTGGAGGGTTTTATTGATTTGCGAAGTCCCGATCAAAAATATGGACATGCGGTAAAAGAACTGAATGGTTACAAAAACCACAAAGAAGAATGGCTGCCTTTGATTGTCCAACAAGAGACAAAAACATATGAACAGCTGGTTGCGGAAGCGAAATCAAGGAAGTCAGAAATTGAGCAAAAGATTAAGGAACTTAGAAAAGAAAAGGAAGAAACCATTAGATATATTCAAGAACATTCAACTAAAAAATAATTTATGAAAATTTATATCGGAACAGATCACGCAGGCTTTGAACTCAAAGAGTCACTCAAGACTTATTTGGTAGATTTAGGATGTGTGGTTGAAGATAAAGGCGCTTTCACCTTTGATCCTACAGATGATTATCCAGATTTTGTCCGACCTGTCGCTGAAGCTGTTGCAAAGGATGAAGGAAGTCTCGGAGTCGTCCTTGGTAAGTCTGGCGAAGGGGAGGCAATGGTGACTGATAAGGTAGAAGGAATTCGTACAGCTGTGTATTATGGTGGTTCGCTCGATATTCCGCGCCTTGCACGTGAACACAATAATGCCAATATTCTTTCCCTTGGCGCCGGATTTCTCACAGAAGACGAAGCCAAACAAGCCGTAAAGATTTTTATTGAAACACCATTCTCGGCTGAAGAAAGACATGAACGCCGAATCGAAAAAATTGAGGATGTTTAACTAACCATTTGTAATCTATACTGTAATTTTGCAAAATACCAGTATAGATTCAGGCAGGTAAAAAATGAACAAAGTCGAATACTATAAACTCGAAAGACTGTTCAAAGGATTTGCGAATCATCGCAGGATTGAAATCATGTTCCTTTTGGAAGAATCGCCCGAATTGTCTGTGGATGAAATATCTCAAAGACTCAGAGTGAATTTTTGTACAATATCAGACCATATTCGAAAGCTCGCACAGACAGGTTTGGTTATGAAGCGCTCCGATGGCAACTCTGTTCGACATGCCCTAACAGACAAAGGTAAATCTATACTAGTATTTTGCAAAATTACAGTATAGATTTTTTTGTGTATACTTAGATATATGACTGAGATAATACCAGCAATATTAGAAGCTTCGCTCGAAAATATCGAAAAAAGACTCGAACAAGTCCGCACTCATGCAAAAATGGTGCAGATTGATATTTGCGATGGAACTTTTGTACCAAGTCTCACTTGGCCGTTTGTTTCGCCTGCGATCCTTGGAAAGGCGCTCAATTTGGAAAACAGTCTTACAGAAATGGTGGCAGATGAAAAACAAATGCCGTATTGGGAGGATATGGATTTCGAATTGCATTTGATGGTAGCAGAACCGAAGAAACTATTTCCGAATATTCTTATAATCGGCCCATCACGAGTATTTTTTCATATCGAAAGTTTTACCGACCATTATGTTGAACTCACTGAATGCTTGAAACTTTTGCCCACCATCGTTGAGCCGGGCATTTCTATCAATCCAGATACAAATCCTGAAATTCTGTTTGAAATACTTGATGATGGGCTCGTAACATCCGTTCAATGTATGGGAATAGCCAAGATTGGTGCACAAGGTGAACCATTTGATGAACGAGTACTCAAAACTATCGAAGTTCTACATGCCCGATACCCAAATCTTCCAATCTCTGTTGATGGTGGAGTGAATCTCGAGAATGCAAAACGACTTGTTGATGCCGGTGTATCACGACTTGTTGTTGGTTCTGCGATATTCACAGCTACCGATATACCAAAACGCATCGCTGAGTTTCGAAAGGTGGTACAATAGCAGAGTGTCAATGACTAAATCCTAATTTCTAATTACTAATGAAATGAATGAGTTATTTAGAAATTAGATATTAGAACTTAGATATTGAAATTCACTTATGTTATCCGACCAGAAAATTTTAGAACTCGAAACGACTGCGAATAATATTCGCATGTCGATTATTGAAATGCTTCTCGAAGCCAAGAGTGGTCACTCAGCTGGTCCACTTGGTATGGCAGACATTTTTTCATATTTATATTTTCACGCACTTCGTCATGATGCAAAGAGACCTGATTGGGTAGAACGTGATCGTCTCGTACTCTCGAACGGACATATCTGTCCGGTATATTATGCAACTCTTGCTCATGCAGGATATTTTCCGCTATCTGAATTGCAGACGCTACGTAAATTTGGCTCGCGACTCCAGGGTCATCCGCATCGTGAATGGCTTCCATTTGTTGAGACGTCATCCGGTCCACTTGGGTCCGGTCTTTCACAGGCTGTGGGTATGGCAATTGCGGATAAGATTGATTTTGGCGAAGTTGCTACACGACGCATCTATGCGTTGCTCTCAGATGGCGAGCTTCAAGAAGGGAATACTTGGGAGGCAGTAATGCTTGGTGCGAAATATAAGCTTCATAATCTCACTGCGATTGTGGATTACAATAATATTCAGATAGAGGGATACATCGAAGACATCATGCCACTCGCGCCGCTTGCAGAAAAATGGAGAAGTTTCAACTGGCATGTGATCGAAGTCGATGGACACGATTTTACTGCTATCGACAACGCATTTGAAACAGCAAAAACTATTTTTGAAAAGCCAACCGTAATTCTTGCCCATACAATCCCAGGCAAAGGAGTAGATTTTATGGAGCACGACTTCCATTGGCACGGCAAACCGCCATCTACTGAAGAAGGAAAGAAGGCACTGAATGAACTCCGAACATTGGGTGGTAAGATAAAAAGTGAACATCAATAAGAATAGTAAGTAGAAAATAGATAGTAGAAAGTAGTAAGATGCAAAATCAAAGACCAAAATTAAAGCCGACCGATCGAATACTTTTGATTTTTATCATTGTGTTGATTATTATTGGGGTTGTAGTTTACTTTTTTCAATTTTATCAAAAATATGTTCATCGAGTATGTACAGAAGAATCGATTGAGGAAGAAGTTCGAACTCATATTCCTCGGCCGTATACATACATGAGCTGCCGCCATAATTATGGAATATTTCAAAAAGGTGACGATGCACCACTTGCTCCAGCTCCATACTAACTAGTTATATGTTAAACCCTAATGCAAAATTAAATCCAAAAGTGTGGAATGACGACGTCGAGCAAGTGCCGATCCGTCAGGGTTTTGGTGATGGTTTGCTCCAGGCGGGGACCGAGGACGAAAGCATTGTTGGTCTTTGTGCTGATCTCACTGAATCTACCAAGATGAATCTCTTTGCTGGCCGATTTCCAAAGCGATTTGTGCAGGTGGGGGTTGCCGAGCAGAATCTTGCAACCGTTGCATCCGGAATGGCGGCAATGGGCAAGCTTCCTTTTATTGCTTCATACACCATGTTTTCGCCTGGACGCAACTGGGAACAAATTCGCACGACTATCACATACAATAATGTACCTGTAATCATCGTAGGAGCGCATGCAGGAGTTTCTGTGGGGCCTGACGGTGGAACACACCAGGCGCTTGAAGATATCGCTCTTATGCGCGTTTTGCCACGTATGAATGTGATCGTGCCGTGCGATGCGATTGAGGCTAAGAAGGCAACACTCGCACTTGCGAAACTTCGACAACCCGCATTCATTCGTCTTGCTCGCGAGAAAAGTCCAATCGTTACAACTCTCGATACACCGTTTGAAATCGGTAAGGCGCAGATATTTTTCCAACCCGATGGAATTGCGCATGTGGGAGTTATTGCAATGGGTGCACTTGTGCACAACGCGATGAAGGCTGCGCAGAAATTGGAGAAAGAGGGAATTCGCGTGAAGGTGATGAATCTTTCATCAATTAAACCGCTTGATACTGAAGCTATTATCGCACTCGCGCGCGAAGCCAAAACTCTTGTCACTGTGGAAGAACACCAGGTTGCTGGTGGAATGGGATCTGCTGTCGCTGAATGTCTTGCAAAAAATCTGCCCACGCCGATTGAATTCGTCGGGGTGCAGGATCAGTATGGACAGTCTGGAACACCGACTGAACTTATTGAGCACTATGGTATGGGAGTGAAAGATATAATTTTGGCAATTAAGCGGGCTATTAACAGAAAATAAATGAAATGGTATTCTAATAAAAAACCTGTCTCTATATGAAAAATCTTGAATCACAAATGTCGTTCGAACTTAATGATCCTGACCAGGAAAAGGCAAGGATTATAGAAAAGCATAAGCTCTTACAAGGAGCGATAGACAAGATGAAATATCACGATGGTCATTGGTGGGTTGGTGAGGAGCGTGCGGAAAAATATTTTGATGATATTGAGCTTGTTCTAGATGTAAAAGACAGCGATATGTATCATAATCGCCCTGCTGCCTAACATTGGTATGAAATAAAAAAAGCCGATTTGCATCGGCTTTTTATTATTTATGCATAAAAATTTTATCGTCCTTGAAAATATTGACGATCTCTAAAGTTAAACCTGTATGGCAATCCTACCGTATTTTTGATAGCCGCTAGTAACACTTTAGGTGTTATATTTCTACTGAACTTTTTGGATTGTTCATTATTTCTTACCAATCCAACTACGACAATACTAAGTGTTCCGTTGTGCATAAGAATGGGATTTTTGTTTAACAAATTATACACCTATCAAACGAGTTTGACAAGTGTATAATTTATCCTTATAAAATAAGCCTATATTTTATTTGGCTTGTAGTCCACCGGGGCCTTTGCGAGGAATTCTTCGATCTGAGCTTGAGTGAGAAGTCCCTTTTGTGCGCCAATTTGCTGAACTACCGACATAGAATTGATAGGGGCCCAAAGCAATGCTTGTTCGAGTGTTTTTCCGAGAAGGAGACAGGATGTGATTGTTGAGGAATATGCGTCACCTGCACCTGTTCGCTCAAATGGTGTGTGTGGATAGACTGGCATGAACCAGTAGGTACCATTTTCTTCACGGGCGTATGCACCTTTGATTCCGTCAGTCATTACCACATGTTTTGGACCGAGTGCATGGAGCATATCCATCAATTTTTTGTGGTCCTTCTCTTCTGTTTCGAGAACTCGCTGAGCTTCTTCGTAGTTACAGAAAAAAACTTCAGAGGCCTGATATATATCCTTCAATTTTTCTTTGCCCATTTTCATTTGAAATGTTCCCGGCTGGAAGGCGAGTTTGGTCTCTGGGTGGGCTTTGAGCCATTCACCGAATTCGTGATGGAAAGCTTCAGTGTTGTCGCCAAGTGATGTGAGATATATCCATTTTGGAGCGACAAGATTCTGCAAGAGTTTGCGCTCGAACGGTGCATGCTTCACGAGAATTGTGCGTTCTGGTCCATACCAAAGCACGTAGTGGTAATTGGTAGGGAGTGTCGAATCTGTTTCAATATAATCGAGACCGATGTTGTTCTTCTTGAGCTCGTCAATACATCCTTGTCCGCGTTCGTCATTGCCAACAACACCAGATAGTGCAGAAGTGATTCCGAGGCGTTGTGCAGCAACGGCGGCATTGGCACCGTTTCCTACAGCATAGAGAACTTCATTGAATTCATACGGAACTTTGTCTCCAAAGCGAATACTGAGCTTGCAGTGCTCTTGATCAAGGTCGCATGTAGCTTCCGCATCTTTTAATCGGATAAAATCATCAATCACAATGTCGCCAATAGCGAGAAAATCGTAGGTAGTCATGGGGATAGTATACCTCGGAGGTGTCTCCTTAGGAAATTGACTATTGGGGGAAAGTATTTTAGTATGTAGAAAATTTCTCACATTAAAAAACATGTATATATGAGCGACATATTAAAACAATTCCTCAAGCAGGAAGACGAAAAAAGCGACGCTAGTGTAATAGCTAAAATTGAATCATCAACAGACCTCTTCTTTATTGGAGGTTATGTAAATGAACTTACTCTTGGGCTAAGTACAAAAGTAAGAGGTGCTGCACGCGCACGCGTTCACATAGTTTTTGAGAGTGTTATTGCTCAGGCGAGCGATATCTTTTTTATTGCCAAACTGAGTACAATTGACTACTATCGGAGAACCAACGAAATTTTTTCTAAGATTGACGCTCGATTTGCAGAGTTACTCGGGAAAATTAGAACTTTAGGCGAACTCACTGCTTTTCGAAAGAATTGCGAGAGTATCATGAATGTTTCCTACGTAGGACATGAATGGATGTTCAGCCTTGTCTATGATCGAATGGCCGTAATTGCTATTCAGAACGAAGAAACGAACACCTTTAATAGTCTTCATGAACTTTGGCGCCATATCAGAAAGGAAACAAATAAAGAGAACGGATTACTTGAGCGGGCAATACGTGCAATAATAGAGAAGGAAACAGATGTAAAATCGCTTACAAGTGAGTATTGTGGATTGGTTGATGGACTTCGTTCGGACAATAGTTCAATTGTTGCTATTGTATTGAATCGCATCGATGCGATTGTTACGTTGAAGATGTCAACATGCGAGTCTGTTGTAGATATAGGACAATATGCACGGTACGCTGTGGAATCCGCTGCTCGAAGTATTGTAGAAGACAGAATTATTGAAGTCATTACTCCAAAACTGCAGGAAACTACACTTGATACCATTGATGCATATCGTGATATGGTATTAGACGCAACACGTTTTCCGAGCAAAAAAGTCCATCTGAAGTTCAAAGGTCGACTACAACTGCTTCTTATGGAAGAGTGCAGAAAAATCACTACGGCTGATGCGGTATATCCTTATATTGCGCGCTTCGGTGATTGGTTTGAAAAAGAGGAAAAAAAGAGCCAGCATCCTGCGCTCGTGCGCTTCAACGAGCTTGTTCTTGATTACTTCAAAAATAATCCAAATCGTGAGCTTGCACTTCTGTGGTGGAAGGAAACAGAGGTACCAAATCTAATACTGGCGATCACGGATTCTATCAACAAGGAAACAGATGCGCTTTTGCTTGCTCAACCTGCTTGGCCTGGTCGTTTCTTTGCAATTGCATCACAACGGCTCAAGCAACTTGTGTTGGAATTAAAAGAAGTTGAACCCTGGTTTGAATCGTGCATTGAAAAGAAAACATTCATGTCCGAGGAAGACACCTTTGTGAAGAAAGCAAGAGAACTTGCGGGTGCAGAAGTGTAAAATCACATCGCATATTATTAAATACTCTGATAATTAATTATCAGAGTATTTTTGTATTTTTACTGTTATAATAAAACTACATGAAGGAAGAAATCAAAAAGTTCTTTCGCGGAGATGTTGACGATTCTGATAAGACGCTCACGACACACAGTCGTGATGCGAGTCTTTTTGATGTGCGACCGGAGGTTGTGGTGTATCCCAAGGATACGGAGGATATTTCTGCGCTTGTTCATTTTGTTTCAAAAGAAAAACGCAGCAACCCAGCAATTTCCATAACTGCACGCTCTGCTGGTACATGTATGGCGGGTGGGTCCTTGAATAATTCAATTAGTCTCGACGGTTTAAGATATTTGAATACCGTGTCTCCTGTCAAAAAAGTTTCTCCGTATCAATATCTTCCGCATTTTTATGGTGCAAAGCCCGTGACAATCTCCGGAGAAGTCCAAGTTGATCCTGGGACTTTTTATCGCGACCTTGAAAGGCTCACGCTCGAGCAAAATTTGCTCTTGCCGTGCTTCACCGCGTCAAAAAGCATCAATGCACTTGGCGGAATGATCAACAACAACTCAGGTGGAGAGCTTTCGCTCAAATATGGAAAGACACAGGACTATATTAAGTCAGTAGAAGTAGTCCTCGCCGACGGATCGGTGGAGACATTTTCTGAAATTCCGTTACAAGAAGCACATCAGCGTTCGCTCGAAAACACGTTTGTGGGTGGAATTTATAAATCAATGATTGATTTACTCGCACAAAATCGCGATTTGATAGAATCGAAACGTCCGCATGTGTCGAAGAATTCGGCTGGATACAACCTGTGGAATATTATTCGTCGAGATACACATTCTGGGAATGAGACGATTGATCTCAGTCAGCTCATCGCCGGAAGTCAGGGGACGCTCGGTATTACAACGCGTGCCACTTTGCGACTCGTAGAAAATGTAAATGATGAAATGCATTCAGGTATGCTTGTTGTATTTATGCGTGATATCAACAATCTTGGTAGCGTGGTGGACGAAGCACTCACGATAGCCCCAGAAGCAGTAGAAGCATATGATGACAAGACTATTATGCTTGCGGTCCGATTTTGGCGTGGTTTCATTAAAAAACAAGGAATCTGGGGTGCAATTAAACTTGGTATTCAATTTTTGCCTGAACTATGGATGATGATTTCTGGTGGCATGCCCAAAATTGTCCTGCTTGTTGAATGTGCTGGTCCAAACAAAGAAGAAGCGCTTGCAAGACTTGTGTTGCTTGAGAAAAAACTTTCAAAATTTGGAAACGTAACAACACGAATGGTAAGACATCATTCGCAGGGTGAAAAATATTGGACAATACGTCGAGATAGCTTTGCTCTGCTTCGTGAACACTTTTCTGGAAAGCGCACAGCTCCATTTATTGATGATGTAATTGTGTTGCCAGAAAAACTTCCAGAATTTTTGCCGAAACTCCAAGCAATACTTGAGAGTCATAAGCTCAATTACAACATTCACGGTCACGCTGGGAACGGTAATTTCCATATCATTCCACTCATCGAATCTAATGCGACGCTTGCCGAACAAATGATTCTCGATGTTTCGAACGAAGTGTATGCACTCGTATTGTCGCTTGGAGGTTCAATCACTGCCGAGCATAACGACGGCATCATTCGCACGCCGTTTCTTGTTGATCAATTTGGTCCCGAAACAGTCGCACTGTTTCAGAAAGTAAAAAATATTTTTGATCCGTTAAATATATTTAATCCCGGGAAAAAAGTAGGTCTAACCAAGAAGGATATTGGGAAGTATCTTATTAGGGGATAGGGTTAAGGGGTTAGGGTTTAGTAATAAAAAATACAAATAAAAAAAGCGGACCTGAAAAGATCCGCTTTGTGTTAACCCATTGCCTTCACAGGGGCAATTATTTATGTCCGCCAGACTTTTTGGTAAAAGCACGGAACATAAAAAGTATTCCGAACGAAACACAAGCAAGTTTTACCAGTAACCAAAACATGGTTACAATATCTCGCCAAAATCCATTCATGGTATTAACGAATGACTCTGGATTGAACATTCTCCAAAAAAATAACCATGCAATGAAGCAAATAATTAAAAATACTCCTGCATATCTTGGGCGCGTGCATATTCTACGAAATAACTCCAGCATATAAGTGTGTTTTAAAAGTTTTTAAGTTAAGAATACCCCAATGCTCCAGTCTGCCTAAGCGCTAAGGTATTCTTAACTTCTTTAAAAAAATTATATCACCTTTCTATATAAAAGTCAAGTAATCGTAATGGTTCAATACCTTTGCATCACCCAAGGTGTAAGGTATGAAAATGGC
>CAYVZI010000008.1:0-5146 GCA_964456475.1 uncultured Candidatus Saccharibacteria bacterium
CCCGCAACCTCCCACGTGACAGGCGGGTGCTCTAACCAGTTGAGCTACGACTGCATTTTATTAAAACCGCGCACAACACATTTTTTACTGCGAACATCTCGTCCGCCGTGTGTCGACGACAGGAGTTGCACCTGTGACCTTCTCTTTATGAGTGAGATGCTCTAACTAACTGAGCTACGCCGACATATTCAGTTACTTGTTGCGGGGAGCCGGATCGAACGGCTGTCTCAAGGTTATGAGCCTTACGAGATACCACTTCTCTACCCCGCGTATAACACTTAGAGTGATACTTTCTAAATGAAAAGGCGCCAAATTGACGCTTGCACATTGTACTAAAAAAACACCAAAAAGCAAGTTGTCGAGCTAGTATTTTGTTTTCAGAATTGGAATTTTCATAAAAATGTATTAGTATTCCTGAGTCGGCATTTGTGCCGATTTTATTACATAAGCCGTTGTAGCTCAGTTGGTAGAGCACGTTCTTGGTTATTGAATAGCCCACGAGAGGGGAAATCCTCTCGCGAATCCCGAATTACGGTTAAAGCCCTGCAAACGGGTAAGACCGTGGCGAAAGTATATGCTTTCGCCCGAACGACTGACAAGGGGTGCTAAGTCGAAAGATATGCACAAGATACAGTCTAGCCCTCCCATAAGCTTTTATTAAAGTGAAATTGAGGTATAAAGCGAAGAACGAGGTCTCCGGTTCAATCCCGGACAACGGCTCCAAATGAAAAACACTCGTAAGAGTGTTTTTCATTTGGAGCCGTTGTAACGAGCCAACTGCTTGGCTCGTGTCCGGTATTGAAAGCCGGAGCATGTCGACTTGTCGACGGCGAGGCGGGGTCGCGAACACTTAGTCCACGCAGGATGTACTCATTCGAGTAGACTTAGTGATTCGTGTTCATCTCCCGGACAACGGCTCCATTTTGATTCTTTACTACGAATGTACGACCACTTCTATTTATGGTTTTGGTCGTATTAAGATATAATGGGATTATGCCAAATCCTAAGAAACCGAGAACATCCTGTTTGTTTTGTGGTAAGGAACCTGCAAGACCATGTTATAAGTATTGTAGTAACCTATGTCAGATTACCTATCAACGCAATTCTTATATTAAAAAATGGCAAGATGGGAAGATTATAGGATTGCAAAATACAGGAGTAGTTTCGGATAGGGTAAAAAAATATTTGCGTGATAAATTTGGGAATAAGTGTTGTTTGTGTGGTTGGGCAGAAGTAAATCCTGTAACAAAAATTATTCCTCTAGTAGCTGATCATATTGATGGTAATTGGAGAAATAATGCAGAAGAAAATCTTCGTTTAATTTGCCCTAATTGTGATTCACTTACCCCAACATATTCCGCGCTTAATAAAGGAAACGGAAGAGGGAATCGAGCAATAAGTAAAAGAATTATAGAAGCTAGATTGTTTGTTAAAAATAAGTAAGTCTGCCACCTTAGCTCAGTTGGTAGAGCGATGGTATCGTAAACCGTAGGTCCCCGGTTCAATCCCGGGAGGTGGCTCATGAAGTGTTCTAACTATAAAAATTCCCCAACTTGTTAAGAAGGGGAAGTGAGTTATTTTGCCGGATACGATATTTTTTTTATCGATTCCAGATTTTTTTTGAACCAACGGGTGGCTTGCTTTTCTGTCTGAAAATTATTTATGTAGACTTTTACCCACTTATTTTTTTCGAGCAGTGCACCGTCAATTTCTTTTTTGAGGATACTTTTTTCATGATATCGGTAACAGATTGAAAAAACTACTTTTCCTGATTTCTCAATAAACGCGATGAGAGCAGGTAGGTTCTTATTTTCGATTTGAACCAAGGTTACATACTTTCCTTCGGTTTGAGACTGCCTAACCTGACCATTAAGATCTTCAAACATTTTTTTCAGTTCAGTTTTATGAAGCAACGCCTCACGAAACACTTTTTCAGCTTGAATAATTTTTCCTGGCCAATTAATTTTATATCCAGAGGCTCTTTTCATAATATAAAGTATTGGTGATTTTTTATCACTCTATATACAATTTTTGTTTGTGTCAACCTGTGCTAAAATAGCATCATGCAAGACGAGAATGAAATCACAGCACGCATAGCCGAAATCGAAACTGCCATGAGCGGTGCCGACTTTTGGTCTGACAAAGAAAAGGCCCAAGCCATGGTACGTGAGCTTGGCGAACTCAAAGACAAAAAGGAGGGCGTAGCGCAGTTCGATCGCGGAGGCGCGATCATGAGCATTATTTCTGGTGCCGGAGGTGACGATGCAGAGGATTTTGCCCGCATGCTTTTTGATATGTATGTGAAGTTTTTACCCAAGCGTAATCTTTCGTATGAAGTGATCCACTCGCATCCAAACGATCACAACGGCTATCGCAATATTTCATTTGAAATAACTGGCAAGAATGCATACGGAACACTCAAGAACGAAAGTGGCGTTCATCGCCTCGTTCGCACCTCACCATTCAATTCGAAAGGGAAGCGCAGCACCAGTTTTGCTCTCGTCGAAATTATCCCGAAAATTCCAAAAGGCGCCATGCCCGAACTCGCTGAAGGCGATATTGAAGTCGATTTCGCAAAAGCGGGTGGAGCTGGCGGACAGAACGTAAACAAGCGCGAAACCGCGGTGCGCATTTCGCATAAGCCGACGGGTATCAGTATTCTTGTTCGCGAAGAGCGTAGTCAGGAGCAGAACCGCGAGCGTGGTATGGAAATTCTCAGAGGAAAGCTTTTTCGAAAGGCTGAAGAGGAACATAAGTCTCTTATTGAAAGCATGCAAACCAACAGGAGTACTGAAATTGAATGGGGAAATCAAATCCGCAATTATGTCTTGCATCCGTACAAGCTCGTCAAAGACCTTCGTACTGGTGTGGAAACATCAGATGTAAAAGGTGTTCTCGACGAAGGAGAACTCGATATCTTCGTCGAAGCGGAAAGGAATATATAGCATTTATAAGCTTTTTCTTGATGTGCTATACTAAGTAGAGTAAGTAGAAAGTAGATAGTAGTAAGTAGCTTAAATGCAATGCATTTCTATTTTCTATTTTCTATTTTCTATTTTCTATTCCTATGATTTATTTCAATAACGTCAAAAAACAATATCCAAAAAGTTCGCTTGCTATCGACGACATAACACTCTCGATTAATTCTGGAGAATTTGTCTCAATCGTCGGTCATTCTGGAGCGGGAAAGACTACACTTATCAAACTCATTATGGCCGAAGAGGCCCCGACCGAAGGAACGGTTTTTTTTGAGTCGCTCAATGTGCATAAGCTTGGAGGACGTGAACTGACCAATCTCCGTCGCCGTATCGGCACAGTCTTTCAAGACTTCAAACTACTCTCGAGCAAGACTGCATACGAAAACATCGCTTTTGCTATGGAAGCATCAGGCAAAACTGACGAGGAAATTATTGCCGATGTTCCACACGTACTCGATCTGGTAGGACTGCTCGACAAGAAGGATCATTTTCCCGGACAGCTTTCTGGTGGAGAAAAGCAGCGTCTCGCTATTGCCCGTGCCATCATCAACCAGCCTGAGGTTATTATTGCCGACGAGCCGACAGGTAATCTTGATCCGATCAATACGTATGAAATCATCCAAATTTTGAAGAAGATCAACGATCTCGGCACCACAATCATTCTCACTACACACAACCGAGGTGTGATTGATTCGATTGGTAAGCGAGTGGTTACCCTTGAGAAGGGTAAGGTTATACGCGATGATAAGGATGGGCGCTATATGATATAGCCCAGGGAATAGGGAGAAGGGGTTAGGTTTTAGTAAACACAAAACAAATATGCGTGCTTTTGAATTTTATACTTAATACTTTATACTTGATACGTAATACCTATGAGCACCGTCAATTTCAAACGAATGTTTCGAACCGGATTCCTTAATTTTACAAGGAATAGCATTGTGTCGCTTTCGTCTGTGTTGGTGATGACTATTACTCTTTCCGTGCTCACCGGACTCCTTCTCTTCCAGCATGTATTGACGACGACTTTGGTCAATATCGAAAACAAGGTGGATGTCTCAGTGTATTTTTTGCCTGGCGCTGATGAGTCAACGATTCTTGCACTCCAGGATCAAGTCAAAGCACTTCCTGAAGTTGCTATTACAGAGTACGTCACCGAAAAGCAGGCACTCGCAGATTTTCGTGAGCGTCATGCTGGCGATCAGACTACGTTGCAGGCACTCGACGAGCTCGATACAAATCCTATCGGTGGCTTGCTCGAAATCAAAGCCAAGGAGATCTCTCAATACGAAAGTATTTCCAAATTTTTTGAAGATTCGAGTACGCTTGGTGTAGGCACACAGTCGATAATCGACCATGTCGACTACAACAAGAACAAGGCCGAAATTGATACAGTAAACGGAATCCTCAACAAGGGGCGTTCGCTCGGTTTTATTGTGACACTCGTCCTTATTTTGCTTTCCGTAATTGTTACATTCAATACCGTACGTTTGGCAATCTACTTTTCACGAGAAGAGATTTCCGTGATGCGTCTCGTCGGTGCTTCTCGAGGACACGTGCAAGGTCCATTTATTGTAGAGGGAATGCTATACGGTATTGTTGCAACGTTACTTGCACTCATTATCTTTCTTCCGATTACCTACTGGTTTGGAAGTCGAATGACTGACTTCTTCCAGGGGATCAACCTGTTTACTTACTATATTACTCACATATATCAGTTTATTATTATTTTGTTGGTGTTCGGTGTAGGCGTTGGAATGATTTCGAGTTTTCTTGCAGCCCGAAAATATTTGCGAGTTTAGGGGCTCGGGTCATCCTGAACTTGCGAATTAGCAAATTCGCGTATGACGCTTCAGGATCCATGTATTTCGTATTTTTTCTACTAACTACTTACTATTAACTACTAACTAGCTCATATGTTTTTCGACAAAAAGCCTGCAGATAATCCAAAATATATTTTTGTTGTTGGAGGAGTAATTTCCGGGGTTGGAAAGGGCATTACCGCAAGTTCGATTGCCAAGATTTTGCAGGATCGAGGTCTCAAGATGACGGCGATCAAAATTGATCCATACATCAATCTTGATGCAGGTACGATGAATCCTACTGAACACGGTGAGTGTTTTGTGCTAGATGATGGTGACGAGACCGACCAAGACATGGGCAATTATGAG
>CAYVZI010000008.1:5156-42091 GCA_964456475.1 uncultured Candidatus Saccharibacteria bacterium
ACCGAGATATGGGCGACTACGCCCGCGCCCTGCCGCTCTTTCAGCGGGCTCTGACGATCTCGGAGAAAGCCGGAGGCCCGGAACACCCCAGCACCGGCATCCGCCTGAACAACCTCGCGTTGCTGTACCAAGACATGGGCAATTATGAGCGATTCCTCAATATGGATCTTTCTCGTACCAATTACATGACCACTGGTCGTGTGTACGAGACAGTTATTCACAAAGAACGCAACCTAGAATACAAAGGTAAATGCGTCGAAGTCGTTCCGCATATTCCAATGGAGGTAATAGATCGTATTGAATCCGCTCAGAAACTCGCCGGCGCTGATGCTGTAGTAATTGAAGTGGGTGGTACTGTGGGTGAATACCAAAACATGTTGTTTCTTGAGGCTGCTCGTATGATGAAGCTTCGTCACCCAAAGGATGTTGCCTTTGTTATGGTGTCGTATCTTCCTGTGCCAAGCAAAGTAGGGGAAATGAAAACCAAGCCGACTCAGCATGCCGTACGTACGCTCAATGCTTCTGGTATTCAGCCAGATATTATTGTTGCACGTAGTAATGATCCGCTCGATGAGAAGCGCAAAGAAAAGCTCTCAATGTTCTGTAACATTCCTTTTGGCCGGGTTATCTCTGCGCCAGATGTGGATAGTATTTATGATATTCCAGCCAATTTTGAAAAGGAAAAACTCTCCGACATGCTCTGCGATATTTTGTTTATGACATGCAAGAGTGGGCGAGTACGAAGCGCTGAAGAGTGGGATATTTTTACCAACCGTATTCATTCTGCGACCAAGGAGGTCAAGATTGCCGTCGTGGGCAAATATTTTGATACGGGAAATTACGTTCTTTCAGACGCATATATTTCTGTGATTGAAGCGATTCGTCATGCGAGTTATGGAGAACTCAGGAAGCCGATACTGACATGGCTCAATGCCGTAGATTTTGAAGCAGATCCAAACAAGATCAAAGAACTTTCACAATATGATGGCATTATTGTTCCTGGGGGATTCGGCGCACGAGGAATCGAAGGCCTCATTTCCGTAATTCAATACGCACGCGAGAACAAGATTCCATATTTTGGACTTTGTTATGGAATGCAGCTTGCCGTGATTGAGTTTGCTCGACATAAGGCAGGACTTGTTGATGCCAATACTCGCGAAGTCAATCCAAATTCACCACACTTGGTAATCGACATTATGGAGTCTCAAAAGAAGACTCTTGATACGAGTAGTTATGGAGGCACAATGCGTCTTGGTGCGTATGAGGCATACATCGGCAAAGATACGATTGCACGCGAAGCGTATGGTGCCGAATCAGTAAGTGAACGTCATCGCCATCGTTATGAGGTCAATGCGAAATATATTGCCGATATCGAAAAAGCTGGATTGATATTCTCTGGCAAGTCTCCAGATGGCACGCTTATGGAAATCGCCGAGCTTCCAAAGAGTGAACACCCATTCTTCCTTGCCACTCAGTTTCATCCCGAATTTAAATCAAGACCGCTTGCCCCACACAAACTCTTCACCGCTTTTGTGAAAGCGTGTATTGAAAATAATTAGGAATTACGAATTAAGAATTAGGAATGAATGCAACTCGGGCACAATTCTTAATTCCTCATTCTTAATTCGTAATTACAAGAATAATAACTAAAAAATCCCGGCTAAAACAAAAAAACTTTCAGATTTATCTGAAAGTTTTTTTGTTCGCCCGACCGTCACAGTGGTTTAGGGGGGGTGTTTAGTTATTATTCTTGATTTGTTCTCTGTTTTGCTCCCTTGATGATTTCAAGCACTTCGTCATCGTTGTCTGTGATGGTAAAGATAGACATGTCTTCTGGACTAATCGTTTTGAACTTGTCCAAAAGAATTGTTTTGAATACTGTCTCAAACGGTTTCCAAAAATCACTTCCATATAGAATCACAGGAATGGGTTGCAATTTCTGTGTTTGAATAAGCGTGACTTGCTCAAAGCATTCATCGAGTGTTCCGAATCCTCCAGGGAAGAAGACGAAGACTTCTGATGAGAATGCAAGCGACATTTTGCGAGTAAAGAAGAAATTGAAGGGAACTTCATCGGTTAGATATTGATTGTCTTTTTGTTCCATTGGAAGCTTGATGGTGAGACCGATTGATTTGCCTCCCGCTTCAAACGCTCCACGATTGCCTGCTTCCATGATGCCTGGACCACCTCCAGTCACGATGGTGAGGCCGAGCTCTTTTGAGATGCGATTCGCAAGACCGCGCGCTTTGTCATAATATTCATCACCTTCGACAAATCGAGCCGAACCATAGAAAGTGACCGTGTTGGTATACTGAGACATTTCCTTTATCCCTTGCTGGAGCTCTTCATTGATACGGCAAATATGGACACTATTTGGATCGTTTGCGTCCTTCAAGCTACATATTTTTTGAATGTCCTCAGGAGTTTGGTGGTGATGCTCAACAATATTCGTATTCGTTATTTTGTCTGTCATGATGGGTTTATTCTAGCATAACTAGGCATTAGGCTCTAGGCATCAGGCTTTAGTATTCAACGTATAAATACCTTGAAAAAACCCTTGTTTTAGGGTATTGTATATGAGCAATTTTATTGCGGGATCGTCTAATGGTAGGACTACAGTTTCTGGAACTGTGTATCTTGGTTCGAGTCCAAGTCCCGCAGCCCCCACAAAAAAACCCCCCTAAGGGGTTTTTTGGGGGGCTCCGGGAAGCGTTTGAACTTCTTCAATCGCGACTTGGACTCGAAGCTCGGAGCGATGTTTTGCGAGCACGCAAAACCGCGAGAGCAGGCCATAGGAACAAAACGAGTGGCGACGAGTTTTGATTCCATGGAGAGTCATTGCTTCAATTCCCGCAGCTTTAAATGCAAGCTGGCAACCAGTATGAGTTCGTGATTCAACAACAAAAAATTCCGGAATATTCCGGAATTTTTTGTTGTAAATTTATCTCATTCTTAATGAAGAACTTCAGGCAGATCTACTGTATCGTAAACAGATTATCAGACGAATCATGATAATTTGGTGAGGTTCCTGGTAATGTACCAACTTGCACTTTGAAATGTTTACCATATGTAACAGGTTGAGATGGTGTCACTGGGGGGTTCATAAGTGCTGTCGGTGAAAGCTGAAATGTATAACTTCCAGTGTTCGGAACAAAAGCAGCCATAATACCATCGGTGCCATACAAAAGCTCCACAGCCAACGTTGCATTTGCAGGTAGATTACAACTTTTCCACGTAACTTTAAGGGCACTTGTGTTTGAGTATACTTCTCCACCGTTAGGAGAAAGAACAGTGATTGAAGTTGCACAAGCTGGTGCAGGTGGTGGCGTTTGGTGTTGCTGGTTGTCAGTAGGTGGAGGAGTTTGTTGTAGAGGAGGATTAGTGTTCGTTATTGGAGGAGTATAATTTTGTTCTGTCGATAGGGTGTAGTTTGAATTATCCGCAACTTCATTTTTTGGAACTGAACTTATTCCCGCAAAATATGCAATTCCACCGACGGCCAAAATTCCTACCACAATTAATAGAACTGCAAGTAAAGAAAAACCTTTATTGTGTTTCATATATGAATCAATGTAAGCCTTAATTATTAATAATTTGATACCAAAAGTGTACTACTTCTATACACAAGCTAATAATACACCATATTTTGTTGAAAAATTGTAAGTAAATAGATAAATATGATAAATAGGTTCAGCCTTACTTTCAGGTCTTGATTCTGTAGGTGAATTAAAGATAGAATGGATACAGACCTAAACTCAAATGATAAACGAAAACCCTATCTCGACAGCAGAAGAAAAACAACCTATATCCATCACAACAAAAGAGGTGATTTTGATAGAGGTGTTTTCAGTGTTTATTATTGTTTTATCAACAATGTTTACAACCATCTGGTTCGATGTTGTAGAAAAAGGGCATAGTCAATTCAATACCGGTCTCCTCGGATCAATTCTTTTCAATGCATTTAATCGAACAATACTGTTTTTGTTGGGCTATTCGTTTGCCAGAAAATTATATTCTATTGCAAGACACGGTATACATAAGGGGTCGATATTTCTTGACGATATAAACAAGCGACAGCTTTTTGTAATTCATATTTTTGCAGTAACTGTACTTATAATATGTTTTGGTTCGGTCCGTCCGGTAATTCAAAGACCAATATTTTCAGATGATTTTACATTAATAAGTGATGTTTCTGTTGGGTTCACTAATTATGATTTTTCCCATACTCTCTACATAATTATCCCGATTTTGCTTTTTGCTATTGGTCTCATGTACGTTTTTAATTCGAGATTGTCTAAAAAGGCACTCGTAAACATTTCTATCATTTTCTTACTGTTTGCCTCATTGTGTAGTTTGTATAATTACAAAGATTCTTTTGATACAAAAATTCTAGAGGCTCGCGGGGCTTTTGTGACTGGCGAGGAATTTGCTGACGGTTCTATGAATTCGGCGGAGGAAATTACTTATCATAAAAACGTAGGCAAAAAAGTATTAGGAATTGCTGAAGAAGCGCTTGCTCTTTCGAAAAACGACAAAGAAAAAGCGCTTGCATTGCGTTGGGTTGCAGGTGGACTTGATTTACAAGAAGAGTACGAGAAAGCGTATGAGGTCATCAATGAGTCGATACGACTTGATCCTCAAGATTACTCATATGGTCAGTTGTCGTATACGGCTATTAACCTCAAAAAATACTTGCTTGCTATCGAGGCCGGTAAAATCTGTATTAATCTAAATCCGGAAGCCTCTTATTGCTACGCACCACTTTCACAAGCACAGTGGCATATGGGCGATTATGAACAGGCAAAAGAAACTATGCAAAACGCAGTTATTGCTTCTCCTCACTCAAAACTACTCAACGATCTACTTCTCTACTATGAAAAAACTATTCCAGTCAAAATTGCTCGTTATATTCCAGAAGAACGAGAGTTGAGAAAAAATAACGAACCAGTGAATGCCTGCCTTGCGGACACCGAAGATGCATATTTTGATTTGGCACAAAAATATTGTATGTCGGAAGGGAAGGATAAATTTTGCAAGGTAATAACCGGAGCACATTGGGCAGAATTGGAAACAAAAATCGCATACCTCCGGAACGATTGCTTCAGTATGTTTACTACCGGAATTCCTTAGTTTCACTACAAAAAAATGCGAAAACAATTTTTATCTCTATTCTCTATGTTACACTTACACTATTATCAATTCATTATTAATTCATATGAATAAAGGAACAAATATAATTGTGTTGGCAGCTGTCATGTGAGACCTACCGAGACTCCTTATTTACCAACGTATTTTAGGGAATCTCAGTTCGAATCCACGACACGTCAAAAATTCAAAAAATCTTTGAATTAGCAAAATACCTTCATACCAGAAGGTATTTTGCTTTTTAAGTTTGTTCGAATCCAGGATAGGTCGCAATATGGACAAATGACCGAATTTGTAGGAATATAAAGTTATATGAAAGAAATAATGCAGATGCTACAACGGTCTCCTGATTCAGATACAAGCTCGGGTAAAGCAGAAAAGAATTCATCAGATTTAACACCAGAATTAATAGAGCGTTTTTCCAACGAAAATCCCTACACTGTCCTGGGGGTTTCTGAAAATGCGACAGCTGAGGAAATAAAAGAGGCAAGAAAGGCTCTCGTTCTTCAATATCACCAAGATGTGGGGGGAGAGGAAAACCAAAATCGTCAAATTGTGAATATCGTTCAAAATGTTAATGCAAAATATGATGAGCTTATCTCTAAGGAGGGTAAACTTCGTTTAGGAAGAAATGGTGCTACCATCATTACTGAGAATCCTTTTACTGATCCGGAGGCGGGTAAGACCTCCGCTTGGGGTAAAACTGAACTTAGAGTTAAGGAGCGAGAAAGTTATGCGCGAAACCTTGTAGAAGATATAAAGAGCGACATTGAATCTAACGGTTTGCCGGTTGCTTTAGATACAGCAAAAAGAGCAATGGTATCAATTTCCAGTCTTTATAATATTACCTCGGAGGAAGTTTTATCAATGGTTGATAACGTGCTATTTGAATCTTTTATTAAAGATACAAAAAAGAACCTTGACTCTCTTTCAATAGAAGATGCTTCGGTAATTACAAATCATATGATTTTGCAGATGACACAGCTTGGTATGAATCGAGAAAAAATTTTTCACTTAATAAGCAATCTCAAGAATGATCAGAACCAAGGTCTTATGATACAAGAGGAATTTAATGAATCCGAGTCTATTAATTTTTTTGCAAAGAGCGTGAATGATTTTTTGAATAAAAAAGAAAATTCCGGAGGATTATTTAACTACGGAACCCTTTTTCTAGACGTACAATTAAGCCTGAACTCACTTCAACGTATGGGAATTAGCAGAGAACAATTGATTCAGTCAATTGAGCCGATTGTCATTCAGAAATTTGTCGATTTCGTTAAACGACAGTTGTCGTACAAAAATGATGATTTTAACTATATTCTTGGTGAAATAAAATATGCCTTCAATTCATTTGAAAAGTTTGGTATTGAAGGAAAGAAGTTATTTGAGTCTGTAGGGAGCTTAAAAAATAACAAGGATCAGTACCTTTCAGATTTTTTCAGACAATTATAATTTGTTCTTACAAAAAAATCGGTAAATAAAATGACCCCACTCGGACTCGAACCGATATTTTTGAGGAAATTGAAAACCCAAGTTTATATTTAGCAACGTATTTTCAAGAAAAGTTCGAGTCGCAGTCCAACAGCAAAGAAGTTTGATATAATCAAAATACAAATGAAATATTGGATCACTCGACTTTCCCATCCATTACGTGGATTGAAACATGCTTTCACTCGCGATTTCGCAGTTCGCTTTGAAACAATTGTTTTTGGTATTATCGGTATACCAACCGTCTACTTTTTGTTTGGACCGCTCTCTTCCAAAGAACTATTACTTCTAATATTTTGTTGGTTTTTTATTGTAGTTACCGAAATTCAAAATACTGCTATCGAAATAGCACTTACAAAACTTCACCCCAAGCATGATGAGGCAATTGGTCAAAGCAAAGATTTGGCTTCTGGAGCTGTGGTATGTGCCTTCGTATTTGGGTTAATTAGTCTTGCTTTTGTGGTGAGTGGTAAACTATAAACACCATGCAAGAAAACACTGCAACATTAAAACGTGTTTATGCCATGACTTTCGCGAGTGTGTATCCTTTATATATCGCCAAAGTGGAAAGAAAGGGACGAACTAAGGAAGAGGTTGATGAAGTCATTCATTGGTTGACTGGGTACACACAGAAAGGGTTGGAAACACAGTTGAAGAAACGAACAACCTTCGAAGCCTTTTTCGCCAAAGCTCCCAAAATGAATCCTTTGCGATCTTTAATTACGGGTGTGATCTGTGGTGTTCGTATCGAAGAAATCAAAGATCCGGTTATGCGCGAAATCCGCTATTTGGATAAACTAGTTGACGAAGTCGCAAAAGGAAGAACAATGGAAAAGATTTTGCGAAAATAATAATTATTTCTAAAGCACGCAATCAAAAAAACACCCATAGGGTGTTTTTTTTTGATTAAGTATACAAGTTGTTATTCGTGCAAGTGGTTTTTAGTATCAATCGACTTGAATACTTCAGGGTTCTCTGGGCCGGTCACTTTCAGTATTCCCCAAGCACCTTTGTTCATACGAGCGAGTGCGTGATCAACAAGGAGATAATTGCCTGGTACGTCGAGCGCGAATTCTACAATACTCGATCCACCCGGAAGTACAGCCGTAGTCTGCACGTTCTTTTCAACTGAACCGCCGATGTTTCCTTCAGGATATACAGTATCAAATATTTCGCCGATGACGTGGAACGATGAGATGAGATTCACTCCACCGTTACCCACGTAGATGCGGACTTTTTCGCCGACCTTCGCTTCCATTCGGGGAGTACTCTCGAGTTTTCCATTGAATACTACGTAGTTTGGAATACCGTCGAGTAAGGCTTCGGAATCAAAAGGAACGAGGCCTTTCTTGCCAAGTTTACCTTCGGTGTAGAGCTCGCCCTGCACAACATAGAATTCTTTATCCACTTTAGACAATCCTTCCTTTGGTTCGACGAGAATGAGTCCATACTGCCCGTGCGAATTGTGTGTCGAAACATTCGGCATTGCGCAGTGATAGATGTAGAGTCCAGGATTGAGCGCTTTCCAACGGAATGTTTTTGTTTCTCCGGGAGCGACATGCGTGACACTTGCACCTCCACCCGGGCCAGTAACGGCATGCAGGTCGATGTTGTGATCGTGGAGACTTGATACGTCATTCGAAAGTGAAAGTTCTACGGTGTCGGCTTCACGAATACGAAGCATTGGTCCTGGCACTTGATTGTTGTATGTCCAGTAGTTGAAATATATTCCAGGCGCAATCTCGGAAATCACTTCCTGTGCATGGAGTGAAATACGCACAATGCCATCGGCATCTGGTTTTTGCGCTGTACTTGGAACTGTTTTCGGATCGGCGCCGATGTCGGCTACTTTTTCAAAGCGATTTTCATATCGGAAAAAGTCGATGATTTTGCCGAAGGGGATAGATGGTGGCACTCCACCTGGAGCATGCGAGTGAATAAATGGTGGCATAGCAAAATTTGGCGGATAGGTCTTATTTGCAAAAAGCCCGAGGAAGAATGCCAGCACAAGAATCCCGAGTGGTACGAGAATCGCTTTGCTTTTGAACACCGTGAGTAATCCAAAACGCTTCTGAAGCACGCGCACAATTATAATAATGGCGATGATGCCTATAAGGGCGGCAACGGCCTCAAGTAAAAGATAGTACAACATACATATAGTATATACCTTGTGATTTCCAAATGGCAGGGTTCAAACTGTTTCAATTACTGTTCCTTGTTTGTTATACTTTCTGGGCATGGAAAAACAACTATCAATCATCGACCCGTGGGCGAGCACGAATGAGATTATTTATCACGAATTACAAACGAAACACGACGGACTTTCATCTGTCGAAGCAGATAAGCGATTGCTTGCGTACGGCAGAAACAGGTTTCGTAGACACGAGCGTACAGGTGCGATTACACTCTTTTTGAAACAACTTGCGAGCCCACTCATCTTTATTCTTTTTGGTGCTGGCGCGATTACTTTTTTTCTCGGTGAATTCGTCGAGACGGGTATCATATTGCTCGCCATTCTGGTCAATGCTGGTTTGGGTTTTTCTCGTGAGTATCATGCCGAAAGTACTTTGGAAAATATTACAACGTATATCAAAGACCGTACTCGAGTTATTCGTGATGGACGCGAACAAGAGATTGATTCCGAATTGCTCGTGCTTGGCGATATTATCAAGCTCTCATACGGCAATCGTATTCCTGCTGATGCTCGTATTTGCACAGTCAATGGCCTACGTGTTGACGAAGCGATTCTCACGGGAGAGTCTATTGCTGTAGAAAAAAATACCGATGTTATTCCTCCGACAACGCTTATTTCTGATCGAAAAAACATGGTTCACGCGGGGACGCTCGTCGTAGACGGATTTGCTACTGCTGTAGTAACGGCGACAGGAGAAACGACCGAAATCGGAAAAATTGCCGGCCTCGTAATTGGAATCAATCGTGCGACGACTCCAGTACAACGAGGACTCGAAACACTTTCTTGGATTATTTTTGCCATAGTGGTTGTCATTGTGGTTGGACTATTTTTCCTCGGTATCTCAAAAGGGCAACCAATGCTTGAAATGCTCGTGCTTGCCGCCGCTGTTTCTGTCGGTGCCGTGCCGGAGGGATTGCCGATTGCACTTACGGTGATTTTGTCTATCGGAGCCGAGCGTATCGCAAAGAAACAAGGAATTACTCGTACACTTGCTGCAGCAGAAACACTCGGTTCAACAACACTCATTCTGACCGACAAGACGGGTACACTCACGATGGCCGACATGGCATTGGTTGGTGCATATACGAGAGAAGAACTGGCTTCAGGCGTCCCAGCTCATCCGCATCGCACGAGCGAGGAAAAAAATCCGCTCATCAAACTTGCCCTAAATAATGTGGATGTCCTTGTCGAAAATCCTGATGCAATCATGAGCGAGTGGACATTTCGCGGTAAGCCGTTTGAGGTGAACATTGTAAAAAATGCAAGAAATTTAGGCATCGATATCGTTTCTGCAATAGCACACTCGTCTCCAATTATTGTGCCATTCAATTCTACGCACAAGTTTTCTGTTTCAGATGCGGGAGATATGTATGTAGTGATGGGAGCGCCAGATATTTTACTTAAGCGTTCTTCTGTAGGCAAAGAAGAATTTGTACAAATAGAATCTTGGCTCACGACCGCAAGCAACGATGGCGACCGTCTCATCGCCATTGCCACATTGCCGAAGTCATCCGGGGTTGTCGGCACAGAAGATGTAACCAACATTAATTTTGTCGGCGTTCTCGCTTTCCACGATCCCGTGCGCAAAGAAGTTCCTGAAGCGGTCAAAAAGATTGAAGCTCTTGGTGTTCGCGTAGTAATGATTACGGGAGATTTGAAAGGGACAGCTCTTTCGGTAGCAAAAATTCTCGGTTGGGAAGTGGAAAATGATCAAGCGTTGACTGGAGAAGAACTTCGCGTGCTGTCCGATGAAGAACTCGAAAAGATGTTGCCACGCATGCGCATCTTTGCTCGAGTAACACCGGAAGACAAACTTCGTGTGGGAATGCTCTATCGTAAGCTTGGCGAAGTTGTAGCAATGACTGGTGACGGAGTCAATGACGCGCCGGCTCTCAAGGCTATGGATATCGGCGTTGCTCTTGGTTCTGGGTCTGATGTGGCCAAGAGCGCTGCCGGACTCGTCCTGCTTAGCGATGATTTTTTGACGATTAGTGCAGCAATCCAGGAGGGACGACGTATACTCGTCAATATCCGAAAAACGATTGCCTATCAAATGGTGAGTTCTCTCGATGCCGTAATTGTTGTCGGTGGAAGTCTTATTTTTGGATTGGCTCTTCCGCTTACTGCACTCCAGATTGTCTGGGTCAATTTGTTTACAGGAAGTTTACCGGCGCTTGCTTTTGCGTATGATGAGAACTTCGACCACGATTCTGTCGGGAAAAAGGGTAGAATCTCGATGTTTACCCCCGCAGTAAAAGGTCAAATATTTGGAATTGGAATTGTGAGTTCTGTGCTCTTGTTTCTTATTTATTACGGACTCATTCGATATGGAATTGAATTGCAACTTGTGCGGTCTATATTCTTTGTTTGTTTCGGCTCGTACATTTTGGTCGTAGCTTTTTCTTTCCGTAGTTTGTACAAGAGTTTGTTTTCGTACTCCATTTTTTCCAACAGAAGACTGAATTTAAGTGTAATCGTTGGTATTTGTATTCTCGTCATCACCATGACGATTCCTCCGCTTCGAACGTTGTTTGGTCTCGTACCAATGCCGGCCATCTGGCTCTGGTTTGTTGGACTATGGCTTCTCGTTAACGTGCTCATAGTTGAAATGACAAAATATATTTTTCGTCGTCGTTCCTAAGTCGTGCTACTATATACCTATATGACTCAAATCTCATCATCACATTTTCTTATTGGACTTATGTTTGCCACATTTGTCGGTCTTTGTATTTTGTTTGCACCATTTTTGCCGGTATTTATTATCACCATTACCTTTGGAGTGCTGTTCAATCCGATCAACAACAGATTGCGTCGCTCATATGGCGCGACTGGTTCTGCATTGATCACTATCCTCCTTGTAATTCTTTCCATTTTGGCAATCGCAACTTTTGTTGTGGTGCAAGTCGGAGGTGAAGCGGCAAATTTGCTCTCTGGTATTCAGTCAGGAACCGTAGTTCCTCATGCATACATTGATTCAATGCAAGCGAATATCAATTCGATTTTTCCTGAGGCACGCATTGATATACTCTCTTCGTTTCAGTCTGCACTTTCTTGGCTTATGAGTCAGGCAGGGAGTATTTTTCAAAGTATTACTACTGTCGTGCTCAATATTTTTCTCTCTCTTATGGCACTGTATTATTGGTTTAAGGATTCGGAAAAGTTTCGTGGTACCGTACTCGGCATTCTTCCCATTTCTGTGGAGGATGGTGAGGCGATTCTCGGGAGACTTACACTCTCAGTACATTCATTGATACGGGGGACATTGATGGTTGCCGTGTTGCAAGGTATTTCTGCGTGTATCGGCTTCCTTATTTTTGGAGTACCAAATCCATTTTTGTGGGCAAGTATTACTGTAGTCTGTGCACTTGTTCCTACGTTTGGTACAACACTTATCTTTGTTCCGATTGTAGTATTCCTTGCACTTTCGGGAAACACGCCAAGTGCAATTGGAATCGCACTGTGGGGAATCACCGCAGTCGGATTGATCGACAACATGCTTGGTCCACGATTGATGAGTAAGGGAAGCAATATGCATCCATTTTTTACTCTACTCGCAGTACTTGGTGGTGTTCAGTTGTTTGGTGCAATAGGAATTTTTGCCGGACCACTTCTTCTTAGTCTCTTTTTTGCAGTAGGCAAAACCTATACGTCACACACAGCACGATAGGTGCTCTTTTTCTTCAGTGATACGGCATAATCCAACCAACACGTTTTGTGTGGTATATTTTGTGTATGACAAACAAGACGACAAAAATAATCGCAATCCTATTCATTATCGGTTGCGCAATAGGGTATGGAGTGAGTGCTCGGTTTGGTGGAAATGACTCCGCACGCAACTCCGTAAAAACGACTCCAATGCCTATCAGCACCCAAGGTGAGATTGTGTGTCTTCCTCATTTAGATACAAATGGTCCGGTGACTATGAAATGCGCATATGGACTGAGAGACTCCGATGGTTTTTATTATGAACTCAAAGACGAGAATTCCTCATTTCAAAACAGTGCTAATGTCCCCATGAACACACCGGTCTTTGTCGAGGGCGTACTTCAATTAAAGAAAAGCGATATATACAACAGTATTGGTACAATTACTGTCTCCCAAATAACCACGCAGTCGACCTCGCCACATTCAGAAGATTCAGGAACTGCAGAAATTCGAATTGCCGAGACCAAAGCTGTGGGTCCGGTATTGATTACACTGCATTCTGTAGTTCAAGACAATCGCTGTCCTGTCGATGTCGTCTGTATTGAAGCCGGTGCGATCACAGCTCACGTTACACTCAAAATGGGACCCAATTCTGAAACATTCAACATGCCTTCTGATGAAGTTCTGCACACATTTTGGGGATACAAAGTTTCAATCACTGATATAAGTCCAGATGCTTTGTCCAAAAAAACAATCAATCCAAAGGATTACAAAGTAGCGTTTCGTGTCGAAAAGATATAGGATTGGTCTTGTATGAAGATCAAATCAGCCCAATTTATAAAGGGGATTGTCGGGGAGGACGAGGTTCTCTATGATAAATACCCACATATCGCCTTTGTTGGACGTTCCAATGTGGGCAAGTCGAGCGTGATCAACAGTCTTCTTGGGAGCAATAAAGGGTTGGTAAAGACCGGAAAGAAACCCGGCAAAACCACTGAAATCAATTTTTTTAAAGTCAACGACAAGTATTATTTCGTTGACCTTCCTGGTTATGGATTCGCTGTTGGTGGACTTGAGGGACGCGAAAAGATTCGCGAAATCATCATTGAATATATTGCGCATGGAGAAATGAAACCTCGACGTGTGGTGCTTGTTCTTGATAGTAAGGTAGGACTCACTGATTTCGATCGCGACATGCTCGATATTCTTCGCGACAATCAACACCAAGTACTTATTGTGCTCAATAAAGTCGACCGACTCAATCAGAGCGAGCTCGCCAAACAACTTTCTGCTATTTCCAAAGAAGTTCCAGATTGTGAAGTATTTCCATATTCGGCACTTACTGAAAAACGAGTCAAAGAACTTCGCGAAAAAGTAATCGCATAATTTTTTGCATTTTTCCCCTCCTGTACACAGGAGGGGTGGACAGTACTCCGGACGGGGTGGTTCCAAATTTATTTATGAAAGAAAAACAACAACATTTTGACGTTATCGTTATTGGCGGCGGTGCCTCAGGGATGACAGCCGCGGGGCGTGCTGGAGCGCTTGGTAAAAAAGTACTTCTCATTGAAAAGAACAAGCTTCTTGGAGAAAAGCTTCGTATTTCCGGTGGTGGACGATGCAATATTACGAATGCCACATATGATGTGCGTGAATTTTTGGATTATTACGGCAAAGCAGCCCCGTTTCTTTTTTCTGCTTTTTCTCAGTTTGGTGTGAAAGATACGTTTACTTTCTTTGAATCACTTGGTCTCCCGCTCGTAGTACAGGCACGTAATCGCGCCTTTCCTCACACCGAAAAAGCCATCGATGTGGTGAATGCACTTACAAATTATATGAAGAAAGGGAAAGTTACCGTGCTTACAGGTACTCCAGTAAAAAGAATTACACACGAAGATGGAAAAATTACAGGGGTTGTTACGGCAAAAGAAACCTTTACTGCAAAAAATTACATACTTTCCACCGGGGGAGTTTCTCATCCGGAAACTGGTTCGACGGGTGACGGATTTAAGTGGCTCTCTGGTCTTGGTCACGAGGTCAAAGATCCAACGCCGACAATCGTCCCTATTGCAGTGTCGGAAGACTGGGTGCACATGCTCTCTGGTGTTTCCCTTTCATTTATGAAAATCACATTTTTCTTGGACGACAAAAAAGTTTTTTCCAAAACGGGAAAGATTCTCTTTACTCACTTCGGACTCTCCGGCCCGCTTATTCTCAATTCGGCAGTCAAAGTTGGTGAAATGCTTCAAGGTGGCAAAGTGACTGCGAAAATTGATGCGTATCCTGACACAGAAATTGGAACGCTCGACAAGACTCTCATTAAAAAATTCGATGGTTTCAAAAACAAGATGCTCAAGAACATATTGAAAGAGATAGTACCCGAAGGTATGTCTCCTGCGATTGAGCTTATTCTTTCACGCAGTATCGATCTCAATACAAAGGTGCATAGTATTACGAAAGAGGAGCGACGTATCATTGTCGATACGCTCAAGGCTCTTCCGATTACTGTTACAAATCTGATGGGTTACGACCGTGCTGTAGTGGCGGATGGAGGTATTACGCTCGAAGATCTAGATACAAAAACAATGCGAGCAAAGAAGTTTTCAAATCTGTTTATTACTGGAGATCTTCTCGATATCACCCGTCCGAGTGGAGGATTTTCTTTACAGCTTTGCTGGACCACTGGCTTTGTTGCTGGCTCAAACGCATAATTTCAAAAAAAAGATATGGTATACTTGCCCTCATGAATATCACAACACGCGACCCTATCGGTCATACAGAAGCGCAATCTTTTTCAACAAATTCAAAACTAAACTGGCTTCGTGCCGCTGTGCTCGGTGCCAATGATGGAATTGTTTCCGTTTCTTCAGTAATTGTGGGAGTAGCGGGAGCTTCCAATTCAAAACTCTTTATCTTGACTGCTGGTGTTGCCGCACTTGTTGCAGGAGCCCTCTCTATGGCTGCTGGAGAATACGTATCGGTAAGTACTCAACGTGATACCGAACGAGCACTTCTTGAAAAAGAACGTCAGGAGCTCATCGATTTTCCTGAACAAGAACTCGAAGAACTTGCACAGATTTACAAGGCAAAAGGTCTTAGCTCAGAAACTGCTCACAAGGTAGCGCAAGAACTCACCGACAACGATGCGTTTGCTGCCCATGTGGATGCCGAGCTTGGCATTGACCCACATGATCTTACGAATCCGATACATGCAGCATTTGCTTCAGGTCTTTCGTTTGTCTGTGGAGGGGTTGTTCCGGTTATTGCAGTGATTCTTATGCCAGCATCGTTTCGTATTTCAGCTGTGTTTGCATCAGTCATACTTGCGCTGATGATTACCGGAGGCCTTTCTGCTCATGCGGGAGGTGCAAACAAACGCAAAGCCACTATTCGTGTAGTTTTCGGAGGACTGATTGCCATGGCTATTACATTTGCAGTTGGAAAACTTTTTGGAGTAGCTGTAATCTAATCTATGAAAGAAATAGTGAATGTTTCAAATAAAATGCAACGCAAGTATCAGTACTATCGTACAGAACTGCCGGGAAAAAATTTTGCAAAAGATTTTAAGCCAGACCTAACACCAAAACAAATGCTTGCACTCGGAGTCTTTGGCGGGGTGTATATGCGCGATGCAACAGAAGAATATCCCAAGGATTGGTTTGTGCGAGCAAAATTGGCACCAGTTGATACAGATACTACTCGCAAAAAATATCACGATTCGTCATTGAATTATTTTAAAGTGAATGCCAGTCAGCTACTTACGGTGTGGCAAAAAAACGGTTGGATATACAGAGATGATCCGCGAGGTTGGTTTGAGTGGTATTGCAGATATTATATGGGGCGTCGCATACCCGAAGAAGATGCACGACAAATCAAACGCTGGCGACAGATGACTCGGCACGTTGCACAACTCCGAGCACATTGTAAAATAGGAGATGAATCGTGCAGACGAGGACAACGGCAAGCGTTACTTCATTGGGCCTACGATTCACGAAAGTTTTGAATAGTATTTATCAATAATTGAGATAGAGCATATGAATAAAAAATTACTCATTTCTTGTGCTGTTATTTTGGTGGCAATCATAGCAACATGGATGATTCTCAAAAAGCAGGGCAAATCAATAGAACCAATTACCAATAACAACAACACAAGTATGAACGCAACACTACACACCACAGAGGGCGATATTACAATAGAATTTTTGCCGAATCTTGCACCCAAAACCGTGGAGAACTTTGTTACTCTCGCGAAGTCGGGCTATTACGATGGGATCAAATTTCACCGCGTAATCAAAGATTTTATGAATCAAGCTGGTGATCCACTCACAAAGGATGATAGTAAAATGGCAATGTGGGGGACTGGGGGACCTGGGTATAAATTTGCTGACGAGATCACTGCAGAGAGCAAGAACGAACTCGGCACGGTTGCAATGGCGAACGCTGGTCCAAACACCAATGGAAGCCAATTCTTCATCAATGCCAAAGACAATGCCTTTCTCAATGGTGGGTACACTGTGTTTGGAAAAGTTACCAGTGGTATGGATGTGGTAATGAAAATCAACAGTGTGGCAACAGACAGAAACGATCGACCACTTACTCCGGTGGTAATCAAAGGTATCACACTTCAATAATCAACATAAAAAAGACCTCGTCAGACGAGGTCTTTTTTATGTTGGGTCAGCTATCTCCTCCTGCCTGAGGAGAAGTGGCTCGTACTCGAAACGAGGCAACGAGAATGTACTCATACCGGCGTGCCCTTCGGGTATGGTGGGAGGTACTTTAGGATCCAGGTTTAATTTTCTTTTTTCTAAACAATATAATCGTCGTCATTATTGTATTCATGGCAATCATTACGATTGAATGAAGAGTTGTTGCAATGTTGTACGCTTGCAACGAAAAGAGCATAAGGATGTGACGCAACACGTTCATTCCATACAGAGTCGGAGTTTCGGTTTTGGAATCGAGCCATGTTTTACGAAGTGTTGGTATAAATGCTACAAAGTCGATTGCTACTGCGATTATGACTGATACTGTCGGGTCTTTGGTAAGTACCCAAGGAATGATTCCGAGAAGTGCGATACAGAGGAATACGGTATCGATTGTTCGGATATTCTTGAAACCATACTGCAATGAGAAGAAGAAAATAATAATCGTGAATACTTCAGATGCTCCTGTACCAATCGCTCCCACTCCGGCGCCTTTGGCAATTTGTCCAAAAAATACAATACACGACACAATACTCCATACGAGCCATGTGTATGGATGTGGCTGTACTCGACGTTTAAAAATGTCGATAAGATAGGGGACGTTGCCGATAATGGCAAACAACGCGGCAATTAATGCGAATTCCAATTTCATACAATTAAGTATATCACCCTCTCCTTATTGAAGAGAGGGTCGACCTGTACTCAGTGCGGGGTGAGGTAATTCGTATTACTTTATGAACTTTCAACTTGTGATGTATAATATATCACATGTTCAACTACAACATTCATCCAATCATGGTGCATTTTCCTATTGCGCTCCTTTTTATCTATTCGGTTCTAGAAGTTCTTCCTATGAAGCGTTGGTTTCCAAATGGCGCATGGAAACATATCAAGAGAGCTTTTCTCTTTTTTGGAACGCTCGGTGCATTCGCAGCACTTTCAACTGGTGAAATTGCAGAAAGTTTTACGAATGCAAATCAAATGCTTGTTGAAACTCACGCAGCATTTGCCACTTTTTCTACTTGGGTATATGGATTACTACTTGCTGGAGAAATCGCAGAAATCATTTATTCAGAATATGGAACAAAAATTCAGTCCCAAATCGTCTTAAAATTTCTCGCTCTCATTGAAAAAGTTTTTTGTCACCAAACTTTTTCCAAAATTCTTGCAATCATCGGTTTTTTCGCAATCACGATAACCGGCCTTCTTGGTGGGGTAATGGTCTATGGAGTCACAGCCGACCCACTTGCAAAATTTGTACTCACTGTACTTGGAATACAACTCTAGTTGTGGTCTATATCTCTATCTGCTAAAATCGTTCCACATATGAATTCAAGCGATTTTGTTGTTATATTGTTCTATAAATTCGTCGATATTGCCGATCCGAAGGCAGTTGTCGATGCTTTTAAGGCTAAGGGTGCTGAGCTCGGTATTTTTGGTCGAATGCTTGTGGCTGAGGAGGGAATCAATGGTACTTTTGAAGGTACTCGCGAGGCTATTGATGCCTATGTCGCCTTTATGCGAAGCGACGAGCGATTTGCCGACATGCCAATCAAGGAATCCGCAGGTACAGGTAAAGCCTTTGGCAAGCTCAAGATTAAAGTCCGTCCAGAAGTGGTTACACTCGGCGCTGGCCGATTTGATGTCAAAAAGGAAACTGCTCCGGAGGTTACTGTTTCTGAGCTCCAGAAAATGTACGAAAACAAAGAAGATTTTGTTGTTCTTGATCTTCGCAACGACTTTGAAATTGAATCTGGAAAATTTGAAAATACGATTGACCCAAAGCTTGCACATTTCCGTGATCTTCCAAAAAAACTCGAAGAGCTTAAAGATTTGAAAAACAAAAAAGTGGTGACCGTATGTACTGGAGGCATTCGTTGCGAGAAAGCGACTTGTCTTATGACTCGAGAAGGATTTACCAATGTGTATCAGCTTAAGGATGGTATTCATACCTATATGAAGGAATATCCTGGACAGAATTTTAAAGGTACACTCTTCGTGTTTGATGACCGCATGACGACTGATGTGGTGGATGTTCCAGAAAAAGAAATCATCGGCTCGTGTGTATTTTGTGGAATCAAAACCGAACAATATTGCTCAGACGATAGTGTTCGGCCGTCACGCAAAGTTATTTGCTGTAATGACTGCTTCGAGAAAGAAAAAGATCACCTCCGCCAAGCGGTTACTGTATAATAAAAAACCTCCCGAATGGGAGGTTTTTTATTATATATTGATTATACTCGAGATTTTTTACTTGCTGTTTTGCCTTTCACATCCTTCATCATTGCTTTCCAGTTTTTCTTGAGGTCGGTCACTTCCTTTGCAAGCATGTCGGCGTCTACGTGTTTCATTGCTTTATATTTTGCTTCGACAGTGTTTACGATATTTTCGTATGATTCAGTGGTGAGGTCTTTTGCCTTTTCCATCTTCTCCATAACTTCAGCCTTCATCTTAATCATCCAGCTCTTGAGGTCTTTGCGGTGCTTCTTTCCTTCTGGTCCGAAGAGGAGATACGCTGCTGCTCCGAGTACTGCGATACCAGCAGTCACTGCCACTACTTTACCTGCATTTGATTTTGTGTTCTTTGTTGCCATAAATTATTTTATTGGTTAATTATAATAAACTCAGTATAACCTATTTCTTTGCTTTCTCCTTTTTCTTCCCAAAAAGCATTGCAAAAAGAAAGCTTTCTTTTATCGAGTGGTACAGGTCGTCAGCGTGCTCGCTTGCAGCCTCTATTTTTTGATCGATTTTATCAGAAGCTTTTTTGATATTTCTCAAAATTCCAATAATGTAATAAAAAGCGATACTGCCCAATATAAGGAACGTAATCACAGCTATTGTTGTGACAAAAAAGAATATATCTGCATGAATGAATGTTTGCATTTTTGCAGTATATAAGAATTCGACGATAAATCAAAGAGAATAATTTTGTTTTGAACACCATGGAATACGCGGTATACTTATCATGTCGGGTTAGTCACTTAATTCACATTATTTTATGAATAAATTTACAGGTGTTATTATCGTTATTATTCTTATCTCTCTTGGTATTTGGCTTATGACTCGTGATTCATCAATGGACACAAATATACAACCATCAGCTACTGCCCAAATGGAGACCGTAGCCAAGCAGTCAGAGGAAGATACTGATTTTTCAGATGCTGCTCTCAATCAGTCAGCATCAGCAATTGATGCACAGCTTGATATTTTGAGTACGGAGACAATTGAAGCTCAATCTACACAATAATTATTAATCAAATAATATAGATATATATATGAGAAAAAATATTTCACAAAAAATCGCAGCAATTCTTGTTCCCGCTTCGCTCCTTTTTAGTTCTGTGGCTCCAGTACTTGCCGAAGAAAACACTGAAACAGTAAATACTGGATCTGCTGCTTCCACAAGTGTACGAGCTGCAAAAAAAGTAGAAATCAAAGACGTGGCAGTCCGTCGAGCACATACAGAAATAGAAAAACGTGAAAAAGATCTAAATAGACTTCTCAAGCGTATTTCAGAAATGAAGCATGTTAGTGATGATACAAAGACAGCAATTTCGACGACTGTACAGGAAACAATTACTCGACTTGGATATTTGAGAACAGAAATTGAAAACGAAACAGACAAAGAAGAACTCAAGAAGGATATGAAAAACATTACAGAAGGTACTCGAGTGTATCTTGTAGTAATTCAGAAGGCTCGTATTCTTGCAGCGGTTGATCGTATTGGTGAGGTTTCGAAATCAATCGAAGGATTGAATACAAAACTGCAAGCACGAGTACAGCTCGCTCAAACTGCAGGCAAAGATGTTTCTGCTATTACAGCACTTCAGGCAGATATCGTAGCTAAACTTGCAGAAGCAAAAACCCAAGCGACACTTGCAAGTACGACAGTAGCTTCACTCGTTGCTGATAATGGTGACAAGACTGTGTTTGCTTCAAACGAAGCAGCCTTTAAAACCGCACGTACAGCAATCAAGACTGCGGAGACCAATTTGAAGATTGCTCAAAAAGATATTAAGACAATCACTTCAATCTTGAAGTCAGTTCACCCAAACAATAGAACAAATAAGATTAGCGATGACAAACCTGCTACGTCAGAATCAGAAACAAATCGCTAAAAATTAAACACCATGTCAGTAAAAAACATCATTGGAATACTTGCGTTTATTGCAGTTGTTGGAGGAATAGTATTCATTACTACAAATAAACCAGCTTCAAGCGTAATAAATCAACCAAACGAAACTGCATCGACCGAACAAGTGAATACAACAACCTCGACCGAAACAAAAAATTCTGGAAACGAAGAAGTAACTACAACACAAACTACAACTCCAGTTTCGTATACGCTCACACAAGTAAGCATGCATGCAAGTGAGATAAGTTGCTGGACGACAATTGATGGAAATGTCTACGATCTCACCACGTGGATTGGACAGCATCCGGGTGGGGAAAGGGCAATCCTTTCAATTTGCGGAAAGGATGGGACTGTAGTGTTTAGCGGAAAGCATGGAATGAATGGGAAACAAGCAACTATTCTTGCAGGCTTTAAAATTGGAATATTGAAAAACTAACTATTCATATTTCGCGTTCAAAACTCAATAAGTCGGTTGAAAAAACGACCAAACAAACGGGCCACTTCAAAATTTTGAAGTGGCCCGTTTTAGACCCAATTGAGGAGTTTTATGCTAGTATATCCCTATATGCGACAAGAAAAGACTTATATTTATGGACATCACGCGCTCATCGAGGCTCTCACCAACCGACCTGAGATTTTTGAGCATGTGTATTTAGAAGAGACGCCAGGTGCTGAATTAAAAGCTTTAATCAAGAATGCCGGCATCGTTTCGTCTCGTTTTGACCAGAATTCGCTCCCGAACGACGTAGAAAAATATGCCAATCATCAAGGGTATATTGGTGCGATTAAACTCCACAAACTTGTACAAAATTACGGCGAGTTCATGGAAGGATTAAAAGTGACTCCAGATACGGCACTCGTCGTTCTTGGAGAGTTACAGGATCCGCAAAATGTCGGAGCCATCATTCGCACCGCTGCTGGGTTCGGAATTGCTGGTGTACTCATTCCTGAACACAATCAAGCTCAAGTTACTGGATCTGTGGTAAAGGTTTCTGCTGGCATGGCATTCCATGTTCCACTTATCACAATCGGCAACGTGAACGATACGATTCGCGATTTGAAGAAAAAAGGATTTTGGATTTATGGTCTAGACGGTGAAGCAAAGCAGTCAATTACAAAGGAGAAGTTTGATGCGCCAACAGTCTTCATTCTCGGCAACGAATCAAACGGTATCCGCGAAAAGACACTCGAGCTCTGCGATATTCCGCTCATGATTCCAATGAGTCCAGAATGCGAATCGCTCAATGTGGCAGCGAGCGCAGCTGTGGCACTCTATGCCTGGAGTACAAATCATCCAAAAGCATTAAAATAATCCTAATTATTATTTGATTTATAACTAGACTAATTTATACATAGCATGGCACTACTTATTTTCTATAGTTTGATTGGAGGACTTTTTTCTCTCATTGGAGGTTTGTTGCTTGTTTGGAAAGCAGAATTTGCGCAGAAAGTTACGACCTCACTTCTGGCTTTTGCTGCGGGAGCATTTCTTGCGGTAAGTTTTTTGGACCTTCTTCCTGAGGCTGTGGAGGCAGTGGAAGAACCGCATGGTATTTTTATTGCAGCAATCATCGGTTTCATTCTTTTCTTTATTCTCGAGCGAGCACTCATGCGTTTTCGCAAGCATGGCCATGAGGAGGAGCATTCACACCTTATAAAGACAGAGCACGCAGAACCTTTGCCGACACTCATTGTTATCGGCGATAGTCTTCACAATTTCCTCGATGGTATTGTGATTGCACTTGCGTATATTGCTAATCCGTTTCTCGGTCTTGTCACTACACTCGGTATTGCCGCGCATGAGATCCCACAAGAGATAGGAGACTTCGGTATTTTGCTTTCTCAAGGCTGGTCCAAGAAAAAAGTAATTATCATAAACATACTCCAATCCCTTCTTACTGTGGTGGGAGCAGTCGTCGGTTATTATGCCGGAACGTTTCTTGAGTCTTCGCTGCCATTTCTTCTTGCAGGAGTTGCAGGAATATTCCTCTACATCGCTGGATCTGATCTTATCCCCGAAATCCATCACCGCACGGGACACCGTCATTTCTTCCGCGTAGTTATTCCACTCATCGCAAGCGTGGTTATCATTGGCCTCCTTATTCATTTTACATACGGAGCTTAATTTCTTTTACCTATTCATGAAATCAAAAATACAGACAGAATGGAACTTGAAGCTTTTGTATAAGTCTAAGACTGATCCGCAAATCGAAGCGGATATTGCGCTTGCAGAAAAGAGCGTAAAAGCATTCGCAAAAAAATACCAGAAAGACATAAAGTATTTGACCGATGAAAATGCACTTTTTAAGGCGCTTACTGAATATGAGAAATTGGAGGGAACGCCAGAGGGGATTAAGCCAATCTTGTATTTTTTTTATCTAACCAATTTGGATAGTTTTGATACTGAGGCGCAATCGCGTATGTCGCTGCTTCAACAGCAGTATTCAAAAATAAGCAATAAACTTATCTTTTTCCCATTGTCGCTTGGAAAAATTTCAAAAGAAAAGCAACAGAAGCTTCTTCACAGTAAGAAGCTCTCACATTTTCGCTATTGGCTCAAAACTCTTTTTGATCAAAGTATGTATCAACTTTCTGAACAAGAAGAAAAAATTCTTTCACTGAAATCTCTTCCCGCGCACACACTCTGGGTTGATGGACAAGAGCGACTGCTTTCTTCCCAGACAGTTCTATACAAAGGCAAAAAGGTTCCCATCGCTGAAGCGCATATGCAAGTACTCACGCTTCCCAAAAAGGAACGTCATGAGCTTTATGAAAAAATAATGCAAGTCGAGAAGGGAATTAGCGCTTTTGCAGAGGCTGAAATAAACGCCGTGATTATTGACAAGAAGATTGATGACGAACTTCGCGGATTTAAGCGCCCGTACAGTTCGACAATTCTTGGATACCAGAATGATGAGAAATCCGTGCTTAATTTTGTAAATACAGTTACGAAGTACTTTAGTGTCTCGCATAAATTCTATGAGGTTAAAGCAAAGATGCTTAAGATGCAGAATTTCTCATATGTCGATCGTGTTGCCAAGGTGGGTACAACGAAGCAAGAATATGATTTTGCAAAAAGCGCAGACATTGTTATGCGTTCGTTTGCAAAAGCCGATACAGAGTTCAGTACTATTTTTGAGAAATTTCTCTCAAATGGCCAAATAGATGTACTTTCAAAAAAAGGTAAAGCCGGCGGTGCTTATTGTTCTTCTTCTATAGGATTGCCTACTTTTGTTCTTCTCAATCATGTGAAGTCTATGGACTCAGTGCTCACGTTGGGACATGAGATGGGTCACGCGATCAATTCTGAGCTTAGCAAATCACAATCGCCATTATATGAGAATTACACTATGTCTGTTGCAGAAGTAGCGAGTATTTTTTTCGAAAATTTTGTTTTTGATGAAGTATTCCAGACCCTTTCGGCAAAAGAAAAAGTGATCGCACTTCATGATCGAATTCAACGCGATATTCAAACCATTTTCCGTCAGATCGCCTGCTTCAATTTCGAGGTTGAGTTGCACGACTCTATCCGAGCAAAAGGTTCGCTTTCAAAAGAGGAGATGGCAGAGTTGATGAATAAGCACATGAAAGCGTATTTGGGTCCAAAGTTCAAAATGACGGAACTCGATGGTTACTTCTTTGTGAGTTGGTCGCATATTCGACGATTTTTCTACGTGTATTCATATGCATACGGACAGCTCATCAGCAAGGCTCTCTACAAAAAGTACCAAGCCGATCACTCGTATATTCACGAAATCAAAAAGTTTCTCAGTGCTGGTGGAAGCAAGAGTCCGGAAGATATATTCAAAGATATCGGTATCGACACGACTAAACCCGAGTTCTTTGTTGAAGGACTCAAAAGCATAGAAGAGGATATTGAGCGCTTAAAAAAACTCATAAAGTAAAACCTCGCTAATAAATTAGCGAGGGGATTTTTGATTTTTGTCTTTTTTCACAGAATGTTTTTTGTTTGTGCGTTTACACCCCGCACAATGTTTGACGACGGTTGGTCCAAAATTAAATGTAAATAGTCTTGATGCGTGACTGCATGTTTCGCAGGTAACGATATACCAAGCTTGGTCTTTGACAACGATTTTTTCAATCGGAATATATTCTTCTTCATCTTCCATATTGAATAATTTAATGAGTGATTAATACAAATTCAAGTTAGCATACACCCAATACTTTTTCTTTACAAGATGGCTTTTTGATAGGGAAATGTTAAGATTTAGTTATTAAAAATAATCCATATTCTTATGATCAACAAAGGACTTATCATCACTCTCCTCATCGCAGTATTTGGTCTTATCGGATTTGTAATCTGGCAGAATCTCCAGATTGAACAATCAGCATTGAAAGCAATTAGTAGTGAACCTGAGCAAAAATCTTCAATCATACGTTCTTCAACTCATTTCCTCTATGGAGTTGTTATGAGTATTGGTGAGCAATATCTATTTAAAGCAAATACTGATGGTGTTTCACTTGGGGCTCTTGAAAAAGGAGGGAGCTTTATGCCACTTGATTCACGTCCGGGACTTGCTCTCATAGTAAAAAATGTAAGGGACACTCAGTTTATTTCAACACAAAATCCAAGAGGTAATCACAGTTATCTTCAAACGATTGATGTAAATGGAAAAGTTACAGACGTTGCAGAAGGAGACAGTGGATTTATTCGAGGTGCAACGTTTTCACCTGATGGAAATAAAATAATGTATCTTGCTAGTATTCAACAATATCATAGCAATCCAGGATATTTTACATATGATCAAGATATATACATCATGAATGTTGATGGAAGTGCAAAGGAAATGCTCGCCGATGATATTGCAAAAGACCTGTCTCATAAAAATAGCGAATTATTCATGCTGGTTGGTTGGGCAAAAGGAGATACACTTTATTTTGTAACAGGAAACGATGCTCAAGCCGGGAGACAGTTTTCTGGACTTTGGTCATTTGATATTGCCACAAAAAAAATGATGAAGACAGATTCTTCGGGTGAAATATTTGCCCAGCCACAGATGTCTCCAGATGGTACTAAAATTGCTTACACACCATATGATTCGACCTCGGAAGTTCAAGATTGGGTAGCGACGAAACCTTATTCGATTAAACTTCTTGATCTTTTAACTAATAACAAAACGATATTGCGATCGAACCCCTCAATCGCATATTGGCTTAATTCTTGGTCGCCGGATGGAACCTATCTTCTCTATAAAAATGAAAATGAACATTGGGCACGACTCAATATTGCTACAGGGTTTTTTGAAGAATTTGGATTTGAAGGTCAAGTTCAAGGCTGGGTTACTAATGATAAATTGGTATATTTAGTAGAAGAAGAGAATGATCCATCAACGAGTGTTGATAATAAAAATTACCTAAGACTCGCTTCATTTGGAGGTGATGAAGCAAAAACTGTAGATACGGGAGGTGTTGGCATTTGGCTCTTTGGGGCACTTTAGATTGATTGTGTTAAAATTGGCTCGTGAAAAAACCAACCATTGCCGAATTTCAGAAGATGATTTGGAAATTCTATAAGGAGCAGGGACGACATGATTTGCCGTGGAGGAAGACAGCCGACCCATACAAAATCCTCGTTTCTGAAGTAATGCTTCAACAGACCCAAGTTGACCGAGTAATTCCAAAATATAAGGCTTTTTTGAAGCAGTTTCCGACGCTAAAAGCACTGGCAAAAGCACCTCTAAATCAGGTGCTTTTGGCTTGGAGTGGTCTTGGATACAACCGACGCGCTTTATATCTCCAGCGAGCCGCCCAGGCCCTTACGGAGGGTTATAAAGGTCGGTTCCCCAAGGATGCAGAGACTTTGGAAACACTACCTGGAATTGGTCCATATACAGCTCGAGCAGTTGCAACTTTTTCAAACGACATTCCGTATAAAATAGGGCTAACGAAACTGGATGCAGTTCGAGGCGAAAACCGTATTTTGCACGGAGGCGTATTGGATATACGGCGAGTACAAAATGGGGTTTTCAACAATGAAATGCGCCATTTTCGTAAGCCCTACATATTCATCGAGACCAATATTCGGCGGGTGTTTATCCATGAGTTTTTTCCAAACAAAAAAGAGGTCTCGGATAAAGACATAATTCCATTGATTGAAAAATCATTACCAAAAAACAAAAGCGTTCGTGAATGGTATTGGGCACTTATGGATTATGGAAGTTTCTTAAAGTCTACAACCAAGAATCCGAATCAACGAAGTGCTCATTATGTAAAGCAGTCTAAATTCAAAGGATCAGTACGGGAATTGCGTGGAGAATTTTTGCGAGTTTGCGGGAAGGGTGCAATCTCGAAGCAAAAACTTTTGGCTTCATATAAAAAAGAAGATCTAGAACGAGCAGAAAAGGCTTTGTCTGGTCTTATAAAAGACGGGATTCTTGACTTGGATTCTAGGGGTTATGTTAAAATAGCTTCATATTAATAATTAATTTAAGTATGACTATGTTTACAAAAGAATCACTTAAAAAAATTTTTAATTATCAAGTCATTACAACTGTTCTTGTAAGTGTTTTGGTTACAGTAATAGTTCTTGCACTAGCTACTCTTGTAGTATGGCGATTCCGTGCGCCGATATTCAAATATTTTGCTACCGAATATTCAAAGCAGACATTGACTCAAAAAGAATCGAAGTCGCCCGAAAAAGAAGTAGAACAAATACTATCAGAAGCTGTGTTGCCGGCAATCGTAGTACCGGAAGATTCTGTTGAGAGAGCTGTACAACGTGCAAACCCTGCCGTTGTCGCTATTATCGTTTCAAAAGAAGTCCCAAAATACAAAACGTCATATCAGCAACAAACAGATCCATTCACACAATTTTTTGGAGGACAGAGTCCTTTTGGAAATATTCAGGTTCCGGTCCAGATTCCCGATGGCACAGAAAAACAACAGGTTGGCTCGGGTTCAGGATTTATTGTATCTTCCGATGGATATATTGTGACAAACAAACATGTAGTTTCTGTTACCGATGCAACCTATGAAGTGGCTCTTGTTGGGGGCAAAAAATATTCGGCCACAGTTCTTGCGCGCGATGCGATTCTCGACGTAGCGATTCTAAAGATTTCGGCAACCGGGTTGCCATACCTCACATTGGCTGATTCAGACAAATTGAAACTCGGACAAAGTGTGGTTGCTATAGGTAATGCTCTTGGTCAATTCCAAAACACGATTTCGGTAGGAGTGGTTTCTGGACTTTCTCGTTCCATCACTGCTGCCGGAGGAGGCATGACTGAATTACTCGATCATGTCATTCAGACAGACGCAGCAATCAATCCAGGAAACTCGGGAGGTCCGCTCCTCGATCTCTCTGGTAATGTTGTGGGTGTGAATACTGCGATAGTGCAAGGTTCACAAAATATTGGTTTTGCTCTGCCGATCAATTCGATCAAAACAGTAATTGATTCTGTACGAAAGACAGGGAAAATCATTCGCCCATATATCGGTGTTCGATATCAAGTAGTGACTCCACAGTTGAAAACCGCCAACAATTTGAGTGTAGATTACGGTGTGATTGTAAAAGGTGACAGCTCGAAGAATTTGCTTGCCGTTATTCCCGGTGGTCCTGCAGACAAAGCCGGAATTCTCGAGAACGATATCATCCTCGAAATCAACGGTGTAAAGATTGATTCTGAAAATAATTTTGCACAAACGATTCGCGGACACAAGGTTGGAGAGGCACTTTCGTTAACTGTCTTATCAAAAGGGAATTGGAAAAATGTGACGGTAATTTTGGAGGTTGCTCCACAGGAGTAGGAACAGAAAGTAGAAAATAGATAGTAGTTCGTAGAAAAATTCCCTGGCTCACATTTATGGGCCAGGGAGTTTGTTATGTAAAACATGTGTACAAAATTGGGTAACTTTTGGCTGTTCGTTTCTTTTCAAGAATGTAATGGCCGTAACGATTGTGGGGATCATGCCCATCAGATGGGATCATATATACCGTATCACCAGGTTTCAGTTTTTTGAGTTCCTTTGGAACAGACTTCCACTTTTTTGTTGCAAACGACAATGTCTGAACTGGCGCCATTATGTTTCCAATTTGTTTCATCCTTTTTCTTGAATGCTTGAAGTAGGAAATAGGCTCCAGGTCATCGATTGTAATTGCCCGGGTTAGTTTTGCAACAGAGAGCTTTAGTTCAAATTCAATTTCTTCAAGTGGACGTTTTTCTACTCCTTTGTAAACTTGGTTTTTATATACAAGTCCACATTTGTCGCATTCGAATCCATCGCTTTGGGGCCATCTTGGAGCGTGTGCGCCAGGGCCTATAATGCCATTTGATTGACCGTAATGTATTGAAAACGTCTCAACGATATTGCCTGTACATGAGCAAATATTACCCGTAGATACTGCTACTATATTTTTTTGCATAACTAATATTTTTTCTAAGACTACAATTTGTGCACGTATTAGTCAATATTAAATATTCCCCCGTTCGCATCAACGAACTGGGGGAATATGGTGTTATTCTAAGCGAAACTTATTTTTCAATGTTGTTTTGAAAAAATCTGAGATATATTGCATGGTATTTTCGTTTTCTCCTTCTACGGAAACATCAAGTTTTCCGTTGCCAATGTTTATCTCAACCGAGCTCGTTCTAGCATTAGTGATTGAGATACAAGCATGACAACTTGTTATCCATTGGGCTATAACAGTTGTGTTCAAAAATAGCATTTTATATTTTTCAATAACTTCCTCGATTTTTTTTCTGGCGCTATGGTCATATCCAGAGCCGTAATATAACTTAAAGTAATTAGGTTTTGTTTGCATAGATACATTTTTCTTTACCTTACAACACGGTATTGAATAAGTCAAAACCCTTGTGTCAATTTGGACGGCCGTCCAAATTGACACAAGGGTTTTCAGGAACAGTCTAGCGCCTAATGACCTAGAGCCTAATTGTTATGACTGCGTTGCCACCAAGCACGTTTTTTCTCCATTGTAAGTGCTACACAGAATCCTATGAGAAGAACGAACCCGAGTACAGCAAAACTTGTTTTGAATGGAAGGAGGGCGAGAGATATCGTTGCAATTATTGGAGTCAAAATATAGGCGACTGGGCGAATATCGCGAAAGATTGAGAGGAACATTGGATTCTCGCCGTCGATGATTTTGAAGAAATGAATTTCTGTCATTGTTTCTACCGTTGCAGCTCCGACGCGCGAAAAGAAGAGCAACACGCCAATGAGTGGTATCGTGAGTACTGGCAGGAAAGCAAAGCCAAACACAGTGAGCGCCATAATCACAAATCCAATTGCCGTGAGTTCTTTTTCACTTCCAATCTTGTCGGCGAGCCGTCCGAGAGGGTAATCAAGCATGACGAAGGCGGTGAGCATGATGGAAAAAATAATTCCAATTTTGCTCCATGGAATGCCGAGGTGTTGATTGAGATAGATAGGCATGTATACCACCATCCACGCGTAGAAGAATTGCAAGATAAAATTTGCGAATACTACGGCGTGCAGCGTCGGCACTCTCCATAGATGATGAAGCATAATATGTGAACGGTGAGATGTGTATGCAGGATCACGATACTCTTTGAGTCCAAACTCAAGCAATACAACAAGGAGAGAGAATAGGGTAAGTGCGAGAGCGTAGATTCCTACAAAGCCCAGGTAGGAGATAATTTTGGCGCTTGCCAATGGCCCAATTACCCAGCCTATACTGCAGAGTGCGAGATAGAGACCGCGTGTTTTTCCCCGTCCACGAATGAGAGCTGTGTGTTCAAAGAAGATATCGAATGAAAATATGAGCCCATAACCTGAAATGAGATACAGGGAAAGTCCAATCGCGTGTGCAATCGTGTGAAGCGGAAGCACGAGTGAAAGGAGGGACAGCATGTGTACTGTCGCAATGAGTAGAAAATATTTTCGATTGCCAAGCTTTGCGAGGAGGCGAGTTCCTTTGGATAGAAAGAAGATGCTGATGATCGAACTTACGATGTAGAGAATTCCCACGCCTTTTGTTCCGATACCCGCTTCAATAAAGCTTGAGTTGGTGAATGTCGTGATTGCGAGTGTTAGGGAAAAAAGAAAACTCGCGAGGAATACGATGTGCTGCATTCGTTGTCTCATATGAGACAAGTATAAGGTATAATGTATAAAGTATAAAGGGAAATACAAAACAGGAGCACGTCATCGACGTGCTCCTGTTTTGTATTTGTGTGAACTTTATAAACTTGATGAACTTTACAAACTTTCAACTTGAGTAATTCCAGTTTTATTGCTGTGTTTACACAGCCAATAAAACTGGAATTACGAGTGGTCTTTTCGCTGTCTTTTGGAAGAGGAACTTCGAGAGTTCGTCGCCAAGTGTTCCGCGGAGCACTTCAAAGTTGACTGGAACTATTCCTCCTGTATTTTCTTCGATTGAGTGCTTCACAATGTTTCGTGCTTCATGCAAAAGATCTTGTGATTCCTTGAGGTACACAAATCCGCGAGAGATAATGTCGGGAGATTTCTTGAGTTTACCTGTCTTCGAGTCGATAGTTGCAACGACGACGAACATTCCATCTTCAGCGAGCATTTTACGGTCGCGAATGACCACGTCTTGCTCGTCGCCGATAGTAAATCCATCCACCATCATAAGTCCTGACGCAGCTTTTTCTTTGCGGAGTGTCATCTTCTGACCATCGGCAGAAATTTCAATGATTGATCCATTGTCTGGAACGATACAGTTTGCTTCAGGCATGCCGAGCTCCATAGCAAGTTCTTTGTGAAGCTGAAGACGATAGTGGTTTCCGTGAATCGGAATAAAGAACTTCGCATTCACTTTGCGGTGGAGCCATCGAACGTCATCTTTGTTTCCGTGCCCTGTAGCGTGCACGTATTCTTCGCCTGGAGTTCGATAACTCACGATTTTTACGCCTTGGCGAGCAAGACCATCTTTCATTTTTTCAACAGCACGTTCGTTTCCTGAGATAATAGAAGCCGAGAGAACAATCGTGTCACCTTTTTTCAAAGTGAACTTTTTGTGTGTCTTTTGTGCAGCACGGTTGAGAGAAGCAAATTCTTCACCTTGTGCACCAGTCATCAGAATAATGATGCGATCAGGTGGATATTTGTCGACATCCTCGATTGGAATCAAGGTATCCTTTTTTGGTTTCCAAAGACCCGCTTCAATAGCTACTTCAATGTTGATTTTCATTGAACGTCCATCAAGAATGACTTTCTTGTTGAGTTCTTCTGCGACTTGCATGATACGAATCAGGCGAGTGAGGTGCGATGCAAAGGCAGCAATAATCATGCGACTTTTTACACGCTTGATAATGTTCTCGATTCCTTGGTGTACTTTGATTTCTGGAAGCGAAAATCCTTCGTTTTCAATATTCGTCGAATCAGTGAGGAGAAGAAGTGTTTTTGTCTTATCGAAAATTGCGTATTCCTTTTCTTCACTATCAGTAGCAATTCCATCAATTTGGTCGAGTTTGTAGTCACCTGGTGTAACAATTCCGCCGTTTGGTGTTTCAACGATGATTCCCATTGAATCTGGAATGGTATGTGTTACTCCGAAGAATTTGATACGCATTTTTCCAGCAGTAATAACCTCGTTTTTTTCGACGATTATTGGGTTGAGAGCGGGAAGATGAGGAAATTCTTCTTGTCTCTTTTTCATCATCAAGATGGATAGGCGACGAGAGTAGAGTGGTGGATTTCCAATGCGAGCCATAACGAGAGGAATTCCTCCGATGTGATCCAAGTGTCCGTGTGTTACAAACATTCCGCGGATCTTATCTTTGCGTTCTTCGAGGTAAGTGGTGTTTGGAATAACATAATCGATTCCAGGAGTCTCTTCGGTTGCGAAGTGCATTCCGGCGTCGATGACAATGATGTCATCTTTGGTTTCGATGGCAGTCATGTTCTTACCGATTTCTTCCACACCTCCGAGTGGAATGATGCGGTATACACCTTCTTCAGGCGGTGGAATCATAGGACCTACTCGCTTTTTCGTCGAAACTTTGTTGTGTGGGTGACTTGCTGCAGTGTGTGCAGGAGCTTTGCCTCGGCGATTGTGTTCGGGATACTGGTATGAAGGACGAGAGTTGTGATGCGAAGGTGAAGCACTCGGTGTACGAGGTGCTTTTGGTGCTGTTCCTGGTGCTCCAACAGGACGCGCAGTATGCGGTTTGCGAGGATTGTTGCCCTGGTATGGTCGACGAGGTCCACGATTTCCATTTTGGGGTCGTGATCCGCTTTGTGGGCCGACAGCACGATTGATTGCTCCGTCGATTTTGCTTCCACCAACGTTTGATCGGGGAATATCATTCGACAGAGACTGGAGTATTGCGCCGAGTGGCGACTTGTTGTTTTGATTTCTCATAATAATAAAAAGGTTCTAGTGTCTAGTTTTAGCTTCTAGAAAATACGTTAATAATGTTTTTTAATTTTTGAATTGCCTAGAAACTAGAACCTAGTCCCTAGAAGCTGGATTTCTTATTTTTTTGCAAACAGCTTCCACACGCGATCAGTAGCAAGATACCATGTGCTTATATTTTCAAATCGATCATGAGGTGTGTCGATATGTGGCAAGGTGATTCCATCGAAGTCTTCGCGGGTAACATAAATGTAGGAAGGGGAATATACAAATACTGCTGGCATGTCTGCGACGATTTCCTTTTCAAGCGATTTGTATGTTTGGTTTTGTTTGTCTTTGTCGAGCGTGCTCAATCCTGTTTCGAGTAATGCATCTACTCTTGAATTGGCATAGAGTGAAATGTTGAGGCCAGGGTCATTACGCTGCGATGAATGCCAGAATGCATAGATGAATGATTGATTTTCTATGATTTCTCCAAAGAAGAGTGACTGGAATTTACGTGGTCGAATAATGTCTTGATTGAGACTTCCTGTCTCGTATACTTTTGCAATTGCTTCGATTCCTACCGTTCGAAGATCGGCGACAATTGCGTTTACTGCTTTGGTGAGTTCAGGTGTATCGTTGGTCGCTATTTCAAAAGAGAGGCGAGTGACGACTTTCTTGGCACCTACTTTTTGATAGATTCCATCAGAGCCCATTTTCCACCCATCTTTTTCCAAAATACTTTTTATTTGTTCTGGCGTACTAACAGTAGTTTTGGTTCCTACTGCGTCGCTCTGGATTTTTGAACTATTTGGAATAGGCCCGTCACCGACTGCTCCATATCCAAACAAAACATTTTTTACAATAGAATCTTTGTTGATTGCCATCGTGATTGCTTGGCGCACTTTGGCGCTTGTAAATATTTTTGCTTGGCTTTGATTGAAAAAGAGCCCAAATATTCGTGGTAGTGGCGCCTGGAGAATCTGCGCACCTGTCTTTTCAAGTGATTGAGCATTCAGAGGATCAATACCACCCATCGTGTCGATTGTCTTATTTTTGAACGCAGCAATCAGCTCTTCTTCGTTTGCAAAGAAATGAATCGTGATTGAATCAATGAGTGCAGGATTGGTATCTTTCGGCTTTGCATTCTTGAGGGTGTAATAATTTGGAATACCATTCGAATTTTCTGAAATAGAACTCATTTTATAGTATCCATTTCCCACAACATTTTTCGTATTGTAATCACTGTATGACCAGCTTTCATACGGAATCTTGCTCCAAATATGTTTTGGAATGATACCGAGCATCGCATTTTCAAGAAATGGTGCATACGCATGTTTGAGTGTGAAGGTCACTGTTTTTTCGTCAGGTGCTTGCACCAAGACACCGCTCCACTTCACACGTTCAGGACTTTTGAGCATTGGATCGAGTGCGGACTTGATTGTAAATATCACATCATCAGCTGTTATTTTTTCGCCATCGTCCCATGATGCGTCTTTGAGAGTAAATGTATAGACGAGTCCATCATCTGAAACTGTATATGATTCGGCAAGGTCGGGAATGATTGCCCCGTCTAAATCTTTTTTCATCAGTCCACGAAAAACGAGAGAGGTGATGTCATGGTCGACATCGGTGATTGCGAGGACTGGATTGATGAAGCGGGGGGTGCCAACTATTCCTTCAGAAAGTGTTCCTCCTTCGGCTGGAACAGAAACTAGAAAATGATCATTGATTTTGAAAAGCAATGAAAAGACGGTCGTGATACAGACAATGACCACGATACTAAATAGTACGCGTTCAATCGGAGAAAAAGTTCCGAGAGCTTTCTGAATATCGTTTTTTAAGTGTGGAAAACGACCCGTTTTTGTGTTTGATTGTTCGTCCATAAGTATGAGGAGGCTAGGCGCTAGATAATTAGGCACTAGCAAGAAATACAAAAAACATAGTAAAAAAACTAATAACCTAGAGCCTAATGATCTAATGTCTAGCCTTTAGAGTACGATTGCGAGAACGCAGAGCGCTGCAAAAACAATTGTGAGCACAATAGTAGCCAAGAAAAGAAACTTCTCAAATCCGCGTTTTGTATGAAAATTTTGGGAGTCACCTCCGCCAAAAGAACCGCCAACACCGGCAGTAGAAGGCTGGAAGAGAACTGCAGTTATGAGGAGGCCTGCGACGAGTATCTGGGCAGCAGGCAAAATCTTTGGTAGTAGCGCTAACATTGCCCAATGAGTATCGCATAAATGAGTCAAAAATGCAATAAGGTATCTTGGGTCATCCTGAATTTATTTCAGGATCCAGTTTTTTTAAATTAAAAAGATCAGCGATAAAGCTGATCTCCAAATATATAATTATAATTATTCTTCACCTCTGTGGTATGCCGTTACTTCTTTGGTCTGGAAATAATCCTTCACAACGGTTTTTAACTCTTCTGCATATTCGCTATCAATGTCAGCTATAATAGTTACTTGGTCTTCCTGCGGGCATGCCTCGATCCATGTTCCATAATTAATACGGTTACCCCTGTTTGTCCTACCGCCAAATGTTCCATCAAGTTTTGTTATAAGTCCTCCGATCAAAAGACAGGGGATATTGTAGATTGTGACGGTTTCTGTCACTGTCTGTTTCGTGATATACATAATTTTATCTACCATGAGTTTGTGTATTTTTCTGAACTGTACTACTTTTATATCATTTAGTCAATACCCCTAAAATACCCCCAGAAACCAAGCTGTTTTACCCACTTGACTTCTGTTTTGGCTTCCTATAGTATGTCCTCGGCACCTACACAGGCGCCATTTAATATCTAAATTAATGCAGATATTATCTCTCCCGACATTGTCATTTAAATAGTAGTAATAGAGTACTACGTTTTATTTTGTTCCGTTGTCGAAATAGCCTTAAAACTATTTCGATTGTCGTCTCGCTTTTCGCGAGACGACCTATTCGATTCACACATTTATGTTTGAATTTTTAAGTAGAGTTTGATCCTAGCTCAGGATGAACGCTGGCGGCGTGGATAAGGCATGCAAGTCGAACGGATCTTTTTTTGAAGAAGTTGAGATTACATCAAGATGACGGATTTTAAAGATTAGTGGCAGACGAGGTAGTAACACGTGGGTACATCCCCTCTAGTCGCGAATAATCCATCGAAAGGTGGACTAATACGCGATGGTCTCGCGAGAGTAAAGATTTATCGCTAGAGGAATGGCCTGCGGGGTATCAGGTAGTTGGTAGGGTAATGGCCTACCAAGCCGATGACGCCTAGGGGAGCTGAGAGGCTGACCCCCACCGATGGGACTGAGACACGGC
>CAYVZI010000009.1:0-31322 GCA_964456475.1 uncultured Candidatus Saccharibacteria bacterium
TGGCGACGAGCAAAATTTCGGAGCCGGATCTCACCGAATTTTACTGCTTTGCTTGTGGGTGAGATTCGAAGACCTTGAACTTGTTTTCGAGAATGTACCCATTTGAGAAAACGTGAAAGGTGTACAGAGCTGTAAGTTTAAAAAAACGTACTCGTGGTCTCACCGCCTTCGCTTTTTAATTCCAACGGCTCATTTCCGCCCATTTGAGCCGTTACACCCGACTCTGCTTCTGCAGAGTTTAGGGTTGGCTTAGAACGGTTTGGCTTTTAGCCAGTCTTTTTCGAAGGTTTCTTTGAGCTGGCTGAGGATTTTGGCGTCAGTGAGGAAGATGCCAAGTTCTCGGTTTTTGAGGAGGGAATTGGAGGAGAAGTTTTGGGAGCCGACGAAGCCGTAGGCTTCGTCGGCGATAATCGCCTTTGCATGAATATAGAGCGATTTTGTTCCAGAATTTGTCCGAATGTTCACGCCGGCCTTCCGTAGTCGTAAGAAAGCTTCGCGCCAATCGCTCGCCATTGTCATCATTACATTCACCTCCACTCCGCGTTCCGCACTTTCGATAAGAGATACAATAATATCTTCATCCTCCATGAGTAGGTTGTAGATCATCAGATTTTTTTCAGCGCTCTCAATAAGTGTAATGAGGTCATCTTTTGCATTTGGACTCCACACCAGACTGTCGCCGTATTGTGGCGCGATGATTTCGTCGTTCCAATCTGCAGTGAATGTTCTCTCTATTGCCTGCACATCAGCGGGGTTCTCGGTGAGGATTCCAAACTCGCGTCCTGTCGAATAATATTTTGGCGTGAGATTCCATGTCATGATGAGTGCCTTTTTTCTGTCGACAACAAGAGTTTTTTGGTGCGTGAGGGCAAATGACGATGGTGTCCAGCGAACAGGAATATTTTGTGATTGAAAATATTCATACATGGCATCATTCTTCTTGTCAGGCTTGCCATAATATCCATGATTGAGCAGTACTCGAATATCGAGGCCATTTTTATGCTTCCGTGCGATCATATCCCGCACTTTTGTATCTTTGAAATCATACGCGATAAGGTCGATAGATTCTGTGGCGCTCTCCAAAAGATTGAGCAGGGGAGCAGTTCCGGCTTCGGGTTGAGTGATGAGTGTGAGTGATTCTGAAGGAACGGAAATACTTGGAAGTTCAGTCCTTGTATGGAGTACATCAATCTTGTCGATATATACGGTACGACCAAAAAGAACAGAACTGAGTGTAATGAGTCCCCAAAGCACTATGTTGAAGACATTTTTTTGAAGCTTTTTTGTCATCAAAATTAGGACTTAGATATTGGAAATCGTTCCTCCCATACATCCCAAATGTTTTTTGCAATGTCTACCGGTGTACCTTCGTACGCATAGTAGTGTAAGTCGATGAAGGGAAGGGAATTACATTCGATGATGCCCCATTTTTGTGTATCGGGATCCGCCGTTGGATCCTGAATGATCACGTCAAAGCCTACGATTGATGCCTGCACCGCCTTGCCAGCCTTGCGGAAATACTCATGCATTTTTGGGTGCACTTCTGTGAATAATTCTTTTGTGTATCCGCCGAAGAATCTTCCAGTCTTTGCGGTGAGATCGAGCACTGTGTCCTTTGGCAAAATACTTTCGAGTGTGTATCCAAAGCGCTTGATGAATTCGATCGTGTCGTCGCCGACCTGGATCGCATTAATCTTTTCTGGTCGATTCGCATTTTGGGTATCAATCAATTCTTTTACAGTATGTATGCCATCACCGGTAACGCACGGTGGCTTTGCTTGGAAAAAACCGCAGAGTTTGTTGTTTACCACTGTTGCACGATGTACTGGTCCGAAGAGGTGTTCTTCGACCACGAGTTCAAGTGCAATCTGTCTTGCAAGATTGTACGCGTAGCGAAGTTCCTCAACTGTATTGATGTTGGTAGTAGTATGTCGTCCACGGCTTCCGGAGCGAGGTTTGATGATGACGGGTTTTTGTAGTTCCTCGAATGCTCGTTTTGCACCAGCAAATGTTGATACGTTGCGTGCTTTGGGTGCGCACACAAGAGCTTTTTCTAAGACATGCGAGAGTTTGAATTTGTCGTCGAGCCAATCATAGCCCTTTTGGGGAAGCCAGGGCGGGATGGGAATACTTTGAAAATAAATCCAATGATTGCCTACTTTTGCTCGATACTGTTCAAGGTATCGTCCGAACATGACGATCTGTTGCATCTTGATCCCCCGGCGATGTGCCTCTTCCCAAATGAGTTCCGATCGTCCACTTGCAGCTTTTGTTCTATCATCACTGAAGTGCGCGAGGCCGAGCAGTCGAAAGAATCCAACAAGTCCGGCGTTGATTGCGTTTGAGATGGCTCCTTCACGAGGTACAGGAACCCAACCAAAAAGAAAACCCATTGTTTTTTGAAGAACGTCATCGAGAATACTCATTGCGCGGAAGAGTCGGTGATTGACCGGGCTTGTTCCGCAGGCGCTACATTTTATTTTTGGAAGTTCTTGGTGAGACATGGGCTAGAAAGTAGATAGTAGAAAGTAGGAATGCAATACAAATACAATACCATAAAATAAAAAAGACGGCGTGAGCCGTCTTTTTTAGGGGATACTAAAATTAGTGTCCGCCGTGTCCTCCGTAAATTTTCATAGTAGTTTTGAAAAAACTAAACCTACTAAACGTCGACTAGTTTATTATATCACATTTAGATTTTGAACAGGTTTTAAATAGGGTATAATGAAAGAACACAGTCATGACATCAATAGATCAACAACATTCACGAATGGTGCGCACTTTTTCTGCACTCACATTATTTCTTGGAATACTTCTCATCCCGAATCTTTCACAGACGTTTGTTTCGGCACAAACCATTCCGCAATCAGTACCGGGGATTTTTCCGCATGCATTATTGTATGTGACGAATTCTAAGTCTGCGATGCAGTCACTTAAAACCAATATCAATTCGATGGATATTGTTGTGCCTCAAATTTACGAGGCCAAAGAAGATGGCACATTGCTCGGCGAGCCATCAGCGCATGTGCTGAAGACTGCTTACAATGCCGGCGCGCAAATCATGCCCCTTATCATCAACCAAGATTTTTGTCAGATGTGCGTACATCGTTTTTTGCTCGATCCGCAAGCACAAGATAGACTCATCACATCCTTGATTGAAGAGTCAAAAGAAAAAGGATACCTTGGTTTTCAGTATGACTTCGAACATATGATGCACACCGATCGTGACTTATATACTGCATTCGTTGTAAAAAGTGCACCGCGATTTCATGAGGCAGGACTTCAGCTTTCAGTCGCAATGGCACCACTTCATGATGATGGTGACAAAAATCCAGAAGCATACGGCAAGGGTTCTTGGGAGAATTGGACTGGCGCATTTGATTATCACGCAATCGGTGCTGTTGTCGATTTTGTGACTATTATGGCGTACGATGATTCGAAATCCGCTGGTCCGGTGGCATCATTACCTTGGGTTCAAAGCGTGCTTGATTACACGCTTGCTCGAATTCCTGCAGAAAAAGTGTCACTCGGTATTCCAACCTACGCCTGGATATGGCGAGACAAGACAGGTACGATCGATCGCAAGCGTGGTTATCCAGCAATTGCTGAAGTATTGAAAGCAAAGAAGTATCTCAAGAAAGGTTGGTCTGACCAGTTTGGCGTGTCGTACGTCACTTACTATCGCGACAACAAAAAATACACGGCATGGTATGAAGATCAGAAGAGTTTCAATTTGAAAATGAATTTGGTAACAAAAAACAAGCTGTATGGTTACTCTGTCTGGGCGCTTGGCCTCGAAGATCCAAAGATTTGGCATACGATGCTCGCCATGCGCGCTCCGCGAGATGGACTGGCGATAAAAGCAAATTAAAAAATTAAAATGAAAAACGAAAAGGTGAAAAAGCCCCGCATTTACTCTTTTTGCTTATAGGGTATACTGTAGCTTAGATAAAGGGGGTGCTATCCGTCTTCATTTTTCCCTTTTATCTTTTACTTTTTCATTTTATACATGGCTAATTTCTTCACCAAAATCATGCAATCATTCAATTTGGGCGCAATTTCCACACTCGGCTCCGGATCAGTAGATCAGGCAGTTGGTGTGGATATTGGTACTTCGAGTATCAAACTTGTTGAGCTCAAAAAGAAGAACGGCAAGGCAGTGCTTGAAACATACAGCACACTTGCGCTCGGCCCGTATGCAAATCAAGATGTTGGATCGGTGACAAATTTGCAAACAGACGTTTTGACCAAAGCTGTTACTGATGCATTGCGTGAAGGTTCTATTGTGACAACAAACGCGGCATTTTCCATCCCGTCATCTGCATCGCTCGTGTTTTTGCTTGATATCCCTTCTACTATCGAAGAAAAAGAGTTGTCGAATATTGTTCCAACTGAAGCGCGCAAATATATTCCGGTACCAATTTCTGAAGTCACTCTCGATTATTGGGTGACTCCGCACCGACAAGAAGGCTTTTATAACGAAGCGATTCCTGTGGAAGAATTGAAACCTGCTACTAACGAAGTATTGGTTGCTGCTATTCACAACGAAACGCTTACCAAATATCAGGAAATCACCAAAGCCTCAGGCCTCACTGCCGATGTATTTGAGATTGAAGCTTTTTCTGCAATTCGATCTACTTTTTCTCATGAGCTCTCCGCCGTGCTTATGATGGACTTCGGTGCTTCTCGCACGAAGCTTGCTATTGTTGAGTATGGAATCGTTCGCAATTTTCACATCATAAACAAGGGTTCGGCTGATATCACCAACAATATTTCAAAATCGATGTCGATTCCATTTGCGCAAGCCGAAACAATGAAGCGCGATATTGGACTTACTGGCGGGGGAGAAGGACGGGCTGTGTCTGATATTGCAAAGCTTACTGTGGATTACATCATTTCAGAAACACAAACAGTGATCCAGGGATTTGAGAAAAAATACAACAAGCCGATTAGCAAAGTGATTCTCACTGGTGCTGGAGCACTCCTTCCTGGATTCAAAACGCACGCTGGCGAGATGTTTCGTACAGAAGTAGAGTATGGTAATCCATTCGAAAAAGTTGAAGTTCCAGAATTCATCGCAAAAGTGCTTGCCGAGACTGGGCCGGAGTTGGGGTATCATTGGGGCATTGCACCCCAAAAATTGGCAAAAAAAAAACAAAACCCCCCGCCCAATGGGCGCGGCTCTTTTTGTATATTGCCCCACCAGAGGACGCCCACTGCTACAGGTTGAGTACAACCTAAGCCAGTGGTTGCATTTCCTTTGATACATGCGATAATTTTAGTATTAAAAACTAATCAAGCAACGGCACATGCCTACGCTATTACTCTATGAACTTTTGGAAAAATCCTGAGTACAACTCATTAAAAATTATTCTCGCAGTGCTTGTTTTTATTTCCGCTGTGTATTTTGTCTACAAAAACATGCAGTCTGATTCACTCGAGAACACAGGACAAGTAGCTTCTGGTATTAGCGTAAAGATTGCAACAAGTCCGGCCACTGCTATCACAAAAACCTCAGCTGTTCTTAATGGTAAGGTTATTGATGCAGGAATTACCACTTCACGTACAGTTGGAACTCCGGTGCAATTCGATTATGGAACTTCACAAAAATACGGAATGGCTTCATACGCAGGATCTGCGACGACTGGCCAATCATTTTATGCACCAGTGACAGGACTTACGTGTGGTACGACATATCATTTCCGTTCAAGAGCAAGTATGTTTGCGAGTGCAGCGAGTGGTACAAATATGCAATTTACTACACTTGCTTGTAACACTCCCGATGTAAAAGTTGTACTCGGTACGGCTACAACAAATACACCTACTGCAGTTGGATCAAGCAATGCTACATTTATTGGATCAGCAACAAATTTTGGTGGAGCTGTCGGAGCGATGGGTGGATTCGAATATGGAACAACAACATCGTATGGAAATGCAAAAACTGCAGCCCAGCTTTGGTCACCAGGGAGCTTCAGTCTTCCGGTAACTGGATTGTCTTGTGGTACGAATTATTATGTTCGTTCTACTCTCGTAAACTCTGCCGGCAAGGCATATGGTCCGAGTGTTTCATTTACAACCGGAGCTTGTCCAGCAGGACCAGCACCGACTGTTTCAACGAGCGGATCAAATTATTCAAGTGCGACAGGTTTTTTGCTCAAGGGTATGATCGGCAACAATCAGGGTGCGACTTCAGGCACTACCGGTTTTCAGTATGGAGCAACTACTGCGTACGGAAATGAAATCGTTGCCGGAGCAAATCTTGTAGGACCATTTAGTGTTAGTATTCCGAAGACTGGTCTCGTTCGTGGTACGACATATCATTATCGAGCATTTTTCCGCAATAATCTCACTGGCAAAACTGGATACGGTGCAGACATGACATTTGTAGGACAATAATTTCTCGTAGAAAATATCACAGCAAAATATAGATTACAAAACCGCCTCGCATCAGTTTACTGATGCGAGGCGGTTTTACTCAGGTTTACATGTACTATATAATGCACACATATGCATTTTTGGAGTAATCCTGAAAATAATTCACTCAAAACAATCCTTATTGTTGCTCTTGTTGTAGGCCTCGGTTATTTTGTGTATCAGTCAGTCCAGTCTGCGCCACTCGGAGGAAAGGGAAGCGTAATTGATTCGGAAACTATAGCCGGCCCTGGAAGCTACACTTTTGCAGTCTCTGTCTCCGGACCGACGTGCAGTATGAACGTATGTGCAAAGAATAACGCATCGCAATGTATCCCGCTTACTGGCATTACGGCGACAAACGGTATGTGTAATCTCGACAAGACACAATCTACTTCCAGTGCGCAGAAACTTCTTGAGGCTATTAGTACAAAGTCGATACAATAATATATGAAGCAAAAACATTTTTTTCTTTCATTCTTGATTACATTCGCATTCTTCGGATATGTGCATTTTGCGGGAGCACAGGCGAGTAATTCTGATATTCCTGTTGGTGTACTCTATAATGCCGATGGCACTTGTGTTGTTACTTTGCCAGGAGGTATGACAAACGGAACGACAGTAATTGATGTAAATGGCGAACAAACATGTGTTGTTGAACCCGAGAACACTTCGGGGGAAGTACCCGCTCCAATTATCGAAGTGATTGATGAAGTATTCGACGAGGAATTCGGTGATGAGGAAACACCGCCTGGAGATCGTATTATAGTTCCTCCGCCTACTTCTCCGACTCCGTATATTTTGTTTTATGTAAATGAGGGAGGAACACTCGCTACAATTCCACCAGGTGGGCCTGCAACAGTGTTTTGGCAAGCAGAAAATATCGTGGAAAATACGTGTCGGGGGACTAGTCCCGCTTCTGTGCCCGGTTGGCCGAGTACACTTCGTCAGCCATTCACGCCAATGATACCGGAAGTGCCGATGACATATAGTCGACCACTCGGTGCACTTACCGAAGGAACATATGTACTTACACTTACCGGATGTCGAGGTTGGGATGGTAGTTTTGTCGCTGATCAGAGTGTCACGATTGTTGTTGAAGATGAAATAACATTGCCTGATACAGGAACGACAGGTGACGGAGATACGACCGATACGACAGAAATCACGCCATCAATCAATCGTGGAATTCGTTGGAACGAGCAGTAAGAATAAAATCAATAAAACAAAACTCTTGAATACAATTCAAGAGTTTTGTTTTTGAAAATACCCTTGGTTCTTTTTGCTTTTAGCTTTACACTATAATGAGTATGCAAAATATTGATCTCTCATTTGCGCAAGATCCAAATACGCTTTCGCTCGCAATTTTGTACGGAATGATTCCAGCTGTCTTGTGGTTGTACTTTTGGTCGCGCGAAAATCGCGAGCGCCCTCGTCACGGGGGAATCCTCACCGCATGTTTTGTCGGAGGTGTTTTTATGGTCATTGCCGCATTGCCGGTGGAAAAATGGATTGCTACGCTCTCCAATGATGACACTGTGCTCACTATTTTGTGGGCAAGTGCCGAAGAATTGCTGAAATTTGGTGCATTTGCGTTCATTATTTTACGTGGAAGACGAGCGATAGAAGAGCCGATAGACTACGCGCTATATGTTATGGTTGTCGGATTTGGATTTGCTGGATTCGAAAATGCATTATATTTTTTGCAACCGCTCCAGGAATCTGACACAGTAGTCGTATTTCTTTCAGGGACCATGCGTTATTTAGGGACGACACTCATGCATGCAATCACGGCGAGCTTTGCGGGAATTGCGCTTGGTCTGACATATTATCGTCCGCGAGTGCAGAAGATTGCGGGAGTGTGTGCCGCACTTGTCCTTGCCTGTGTATTTCATAGCATATTCAATCTGACTATTGTCCAAAACTACGGACAAAATTTTTTCCAAGTCTTTGGAATGGTTTGGCTTGTCGCTATCATCGTTTTGATTTTTTATGAAAAATTGCGAAACATGAGTACTGGAATGTATCGAGCAAAACAAGTTGAAGTATTGTTTACAAATCTCGATGCACAGTATTCTGCCGTTATTCAATCTGCCGGATTGCAATCTATTGACGAGGTATCAATCAGCGCTCGTTTGAGTGAGAAGGGAATAGCATCTACCGATTCTCGGTTTGTAGAATTGCAAAAATTATTGAGTTTGGTGCGAACTCTCTACTTAGGTTATTTGGAGAGCCAAGGCACTTCTGGTGAAAAAGTCGAAACAACGGCACTTGCGATAGTTGGAGACACGGTTTCGCCAAAGGTTCTTGCTGGAATCATCAGTATCATCAAAGCCTCATCTACCGAACGCCTAAAAGATAACGCAAAAAATAGTTTTTCTGATCTTGATCAAAAATAGTATTTGGGTTTTTTGTCAAAAAGACCTACAATATATGCATTACAATAATATTTTGCAGAAAATTATCTTATCTGCGCCTAATATATGAAAAACATGAATCCAACCAAGTGGCCACCGGAATATGATTCTGTGAAAGTTATCGTTGCCGTCATTATTATCGCTATCGCTGGATTCTTTGTATATAAATATATGCAGAACGACTTTGGCTCAACAGGTCGTGTGATTAACACACGAAGAGGTGCACCAGTTGTGGTACCGACTCCGAGTCTCCCTGTAGTCACACTTCTGCCTATTGGTGCTATCACAAAAACTTCTGCAGTGCTCAATGCAAAAGTCCCCGTAATGAACGAGTACAATTCTGCGACTCTCACATTCGAATATGGACTCACAACAAAATTTGAAAAAAATATCCAAGCATCCGCGGTAGGTCAAAAAGCGAGTGCAACAATTACCGGCTTGTCGTGTGGAAAAACATATCACTATCGCTTGATTGCAACGAATGCAGTCGGTACGTCGGGTAGTGAGACTCTTACCTTTAGAACACTCGCGTGTCGATAGTCAATCATATGAATACTTCTATGAAAAAATATTTTCTTTTCACGCTCTCAATTCTAGTTTCTAGTTTATTTTTTGCGAATACGAGTTCGGCTGCAACATTGCCTGGGGTTTCAACAGGAGGGACTTCGTGGGTATTCACGACGAGTGTTGACTTCGGGATCAGTATTACTTCTTTGGGTGGGGATCCCAGTGTTATATCGGGGGTTCAATACGGAACTGCCATTGGTGTGTATGGATCGACAATAAGTGGCGGAACTGTAACAGCAACTGGTACTAGATATGCTCGAGCAGGGCATGGAGTTCTTACTTGCAGCACAACATATTATTATCGAGCATTTGCCACAAATTCTGCTGGTACCTCTTATGGAGCACCTGCAACTGTAACAACAAACTCTTGTACTACTGCCACAATACCTTCAGCTCTGACTGTTGGTTCAAGTGTGCTTAGTCCAACAAGTGCAACAATAAACGGGAATATTACTTCGTCAGGCGGTGTTCCGGTCCTTTGGCGTGGTTTTCAGTATTGGCCAACTGGCGGCGCGACTGTAGATAGTCTTATTGCCGGAAGTTTTGCCACGGGTCCATTTTCCAGAACACTTACAGGACTCTCGTGTGGTACGACGTATAACTATCGTGCGTTGATTGCCAATACCGTATTCTTTGGATCCGGTTCGACTCTCACATTTACGACACCCCCATGCGTGATAACTATCACTCCTCCCACGGTTACTACAACCCCAGCAACTGCACCTGGTGTCACGACTGCAACATTGAACGGAAATCTCACCGGTCTTGGTGGTGCTTCAAACGCAACTGCTTCGTTTGAATATGGAACAACAACTGCTTACGGATCAAACGTGACCGCAACATCTCCAACACAACCAATGTCTATTACCGGAGTATTTTCTCGAAACCTCACTGGTCTCACTTGTGCAACCACATATCACTTCCGAGCAAAGGCAACAAACACTGCAGGTTCTGCTTATGGAATCGACCGCACATTTACCACACTCGCTTGTCCTGTGACTACTACTCCGCCTGCTGTTACAACCGATCCTGTTACAACTGGATCTGTTACTATGACTTTTGCTATTTTGAATGGAACATTGACGAGTATGGGTGGTGCAACCGCTGTTTCAGAAGGATTTGAATATGGTACGACAACAGCATATGGTTCTACGTATACCGTCGCTTCGGCAACTGTTCTTGGTACTTTTACTGGCGGTCCATCGTCTCTCCTTGTGTGCAACACGCTCTATCATTATCGTGCGTTTGCCACAAATTCTGCCGGTACTGCATACGGAATCGACCGCACATTTACCACACTTCCATGTCCGATTACCGTTGTTTCTCCAACCGTCATCACAACAACAGCAACTCCAGTCGGTGTTACTTCAGCGACGCTCAATGGTTCTATTACTGCAACAGGGGGTGCGAATGCAACTACTGTTGGATTCAACTGGGGTACGGCAATGACTGTCGCCGGTACTGGTGGAGCATTTGTTTCTACTACCGTTGGAGGACCATTTGGAGTTGGTGCGTTTGGAATTCCTGTTTCTGGACTCGCGTGTAATACGCTCTATCACTATCGTGCTTGGGCGACCAATTCTGCTGGTACAAATTATGGTGCTGATATGACATTTACCACAGGCCCTTGCCCTGTGGTTCCGACGGTCACCACACTTTCTCCTTCTGCAATAAGTATGATAAGCGGTGTTCTTCATGGAAATCTCGGTAGTCTTGGAGGAGCCGTAAATACAACAGCATCATTTGAATATGGAACAACAACTGCATATGGATCGACTATTACCGCAACATCTCCCGTTCAGCCGATGACAGCAATCGGAGGGTTCAATGTCAATCTTACTGGTCTTGTGTGCGGAACGACATATCACTATAGAGCAAAAGGTACAAACTCTACTGGGTCTGCGTATGGTGCGGACATGACACTCACCACACTTCCATGTCCAATATCTGTAGTTCCACCAGCAGTTCTCACTGTTGCTGCAACTTCAGTTACTGCAACGGGAGCAACACTCAATGGAAACCTGACAAGTGTTGGAGGTGTCGGAATCCCGACAACAGTTGATTTTTTGTGGGATCTCACGACTGCAACTGGTTATTCAAATTCTGCTTCGGCCGGAATAATGACTGCGCCTGGAGTATTCAACGCAACGATTAGTGGTCTTGCTTGTAGTACGGCATATATTTTCTTTGCACAGGCTACCAACTCTGCTGGTACGGTCTATGATGCTCCACTTACTTTCACCACACTTCCATGTCCGATAACTATTACTCCTCCTACGGTTACTACAACCCCAGCAACTGCACCTGGTGTCACGACTGCAACATTGAACGGAAATCTCACCGGTCTTGGTGGTGCTTCAAACGCAACTGCTTCGTTTGAATATGGAACAACAACTGTGTACGGATCAACCGTGACCGCAACAACTCCAACACAGCCAATGACTGCGACGGGAGTATTTTCTCGAAACCTTACTGGTCTCACTTGTGCAACCACCTATCACTTCCGAGCAAAGGCGACAAACTCTGCGGGTTCTGCATACGGAATCGACCGCACATTTACCACACTCGCTTGTCCTGTGACTACTACTCCACCAGCTGTGACCACTGATCCTGTTTCAGCTCTTACTACTAGTTCGGCAACACTCAATGGCACACTGACGAGTCTTGGGGGTATCTCGAGTGCGACTACAGTCTTTGAGTACGGTTTGACTACTGCTTATGGTTCGACTGCATCGTTTGGAACAATGACAGCAGTAGGATCTTTTTCAAAGAATATTACTGGATTAGCTTGCGGAACTCCGTACAATTTCCGTGCAAAAGCAACAAACTCAATGGGTAGCGTATATGGAATCAATCGAGTATTTATCACGACATCTTGCCCGGTAACACCAACTCCGCCAACAGTAGCAACAACTTCTGGAACAGTCTTATCGTACCCCGGTTCGTCTACTACGGTAGATTTTGTGGGAAATCTTCTTTCTTTGGGTGCTGGTGTAACAAGCGCTACAACCGGATTTTATTATGGACCAAGCACGACACTTACATCCGGCGTAGGTTCAACAAGCGTAACGTTTGGTACGATGAGTGCTCCAGGTTCATACAACACAACCCTTACGGTCCCAGCAATTATTACCTGTAATGAACCATGGCACATTCGTGCATGGGCGACGAATGGAGGAATAACAGTGACAGGAAGTGATATAAGTTTCTGTAATGTGTAATAAATGAATGAGTGCGGTATAATACGTGTCTATTACAATTAATTTGCTCGCATTTCAAATGCAAGTATGAACTATATGAATCAATCTTGGTGGAAAGGGCCGGAATATAATGGAATCAAAGTAATTGTGGTCGTGTTGGTTGTTGCACTCGCTGGATACTTTGCGTACAACGGTATCCAAAGTGATTCGCTTGGTAATACTGCTCAGCTTGGCAAAGGGAAAAATCCTGGTGGTGGACGGGGAAGTATTCCTTGTGTTGACGGAATGGGTTCATATAAACTAACTGTTGCCAAAGTGGGAACAAGTATTCCAACTTCAGTGACGACAAGTGTTGGTGGAGTAGCGAAAGGACGCTGGATTACGATTCGTGTTACCAACCCTCTTGATTGTCCTGTGCAGGTTTCAAATATGGAATTCGAACTTACTTCGAATTACTATACGCTTCCATCTCCAATCCAAAATCTTGAACTCGTACACGGTGCTGCTGTGGTAGGTTCCGGTACTCGATTGGATGGTATGCGACAAGTTCCTGGAACACCAACATTGCCTGATATGCCAATCATACTCGTTCCGTCGACTGGGCCATCGGCAAGCAAACTCCCATTCGTATTTTCATTCCCTGGTACTTCATCCGTAACAATCGGACCAGGCGGGACAGCTGTATTTCGACTTATTTCTGATTCACAAAACGTTGATACAGGAAGTGGTACAAAGAATTTTGCGTTGCAAATGACTCGTATGGTTTCTTCAAACATTTACCTGACGAGTGACCAGCGTGTTTCAACGGGTACTCTACCTGCGACAATCAAAACACCGCTTATCAATATTTACTAATATCAGTTTCAAAAAAGGTCGGCCACAGTAGTGGCCGACCTTTTTGTTTTCCACCAGTAGTGCTTTCTTATTATGTTGCCTTGTATTACAATATAAGAGTAATTTCCGCTTTCTGTATTTGTTTTGTATTTTTCAAGCTCAAAAGCTGGAAAGCTAAAAAGCTTCATCTAATCCCGTGGATACTAATTTTCAAACATCATTCATACCAAAAAAGCCTTTGGCTGAGGAGCGAACCCCGATTGTTCCGAGTACTTCCATTTTTTCTTTTATCGCAACGCTTGTATTTTTTGCTGCACTTGCTTCAGCAGCAGGTATGTATTTTTATGAGGCTGGTCTCAACAAAAGTATCAATGGAGCCAAGACCTCTCTTAGTTCAGCTCGTGATTCGTTTGAGCCAGCACTGATTACCAAACTCAAGACACTTGATCGCCGTCTCACAAATGCAAATACATTACTCGACAATCATATTGCGGTAACTCCGATTTTTACTGCGTTGTCGACGAGTACGCTAAAGACAGTTCAATTCACAAAATTTTCATACACAACTGCCGCCGACAAAACTGCTCCAATCCTTATTCGCATGAGTGGAAAGGCGAGAGATTACAGTTCAATTGCACTTCAGTCAGATCAGTTGGCTAAGAACAAACATATTCGTAACCCAATTTTTTCAAACCTCAATCTTGATAGTACTTCTGGTATGGTTGCATTTGAGCTTGTGTTTAGTGTGAGTCCTGATCTTGTTCGCTTCACCAACAACGTATCTACGCTTATATCACAGCAGGGGACTGTGACGAGTACGTCAAATAATCAAACACCAAAACCCAATGACCAAGGAACAACGAACAATAACCTAACACCAACCGATAATCCTCAACCAGTTTCGCAATAAAGTATTACTATTTTCTACTTTCTATTTTCTACTAACTAATATATGAGATTCATTATTCCAATCATTTTGCTCATCATCTCAATCGCGTCATTCGTGATGTTTACAAACCCGTCTTACAACCGGATCAAGACGTTGCGAGCACAAAATGATCAATATTCTGAAGCACTGACCAATTCTCGAAAATTACAGGAAGAGCGTGATGCCCTTAAGTTGAAATATGATTCAATTTCACCAGAGTCACTTACTCGTCTCACCAAGATGCTCCCTGATACTGCAGACAATATTCGTTTGATTATCGACATTGAGCGCATTGCTCAGACGTACGGATTGTCACTTTCCACTATCAAATACGATGTAAAACAAACAGGAGTGGTTCCTGGGTCAAATCCTGCTATTCCACCAGCATCAGCAATCAACACTACAAGAGACCTCGCTGCAGTTACGGCAGATTACGGTGCATTTAGTCTTGAATTCTCTGTACTTGCAACATACGAAAATTTCCTCAAGTTTACCGCTGATCTTGAATCCAGCTTGCGACTCGTAGATATTCAATCAGTCACCTTCAATTCTGATGCGGCAAGTGGAGCACAAAACATCGGTAAGACATTATTTACCGTAAAGCTAAATACGTACTGGCTTAAGAGTTAGTACTGAGTAATACAAAACCATGCAAAACAAATCCAAAATAATTCGAAATATCATAATTTTCCTTATCGTTTTTATTCTTGCGATAGTCGGTTACAGGATGTTTTTCGGCAAAAAACAATCGACTCCAGCACTAAAGACGACTACTCCGGCAGGTATTCCAGCTTCATCTACAAAAAGTACGGGGAATAGTACTGTAGGTGCAGATTTCTTGGCTTTGCTTACAAGCATTCAGACCATAGAACTCGATGATTCTATTTTTTCATCAAAAGCATTTCTTGTTTTGCAAGATTTCAATCGCCCGATTCCAGAAGATACAAATCCGGGACGTCCAAATCCGTTTGCACCAATAGGAGCCGACAGCGCAATTGTCTCTAGTCAGGTTTCGACAAGTAATCCCTCTTCTATTACGGGAACAATGACCATTTTGAATGGAACTCTCGCTGTAGGTGGACAATCCACTTCGCGATGGTTTGAGTATGGTACGACTACAGCGCTTGGTACAATGACTGCACCAAAAACTCAACAGAATCCAGGTGCATTCGCCGAAACGATCGACAAACTTATTCCCAACACAACATATTACGCAAGGGCCGGAGCGACGATCAACGGCGTTGTCGTGGGTGGGAACATAGTTACTTGGAAAACAGCACAGAAATAAACAAGTTAGTAGAAAGTAGAAAATAGAAAATAGTGATACAATACGTACGGTGTTTTTTTCTACTTTCTACTAACAATTTTCTACTTTCTAATTAATGGCAACTTTCATTCAAGAACTTGTACAACGCGGATTGGTACCTGAAAATCAAGTAGGGGATATTTTGCGTTTGGCAGAAGAAAAGTATGAAGGCAATTTGGAGTTGTCTCTTTTGGCACATGGGATTCCGGAACAGACATTGCTTGCCGAAAAAAGTGCGTATTATAATCTGCCGACACGCCCTGTTGACCCGAAGGTGCTACGAGGGGAAATCCTAAAATACATTCCACTTGATGCAGCAATGCATTATCATTTTGTGCCGATTGGGTTAGAAAATGGAGCGCTTCTTGTGGGAATTACTACTCCTGAAAACATGCAATCAGGTGATGCTCTACAGTTTATTACTGAGCGTCATGGAGGAATTCCGTATAAGTTGTTTGTAATTTCTGAACCTACGTTTCAAGCTATTGTTGCCAATTATAAAGGTCTCTCTGGTACTGTGGATCAGGCAATATCTGAGCTTGATCAAGAAATTGAAAAAGCTGAAGACTTGGTGGTGGATGTTGGCAATAATCCTCAGGATATTTTGAAGCCAGGTGAAGAAGAAAAGATTGTGGAGGAGGCTCCTATCATCAAAATCGTAGCCGTTATCCTCAACAACGCTGTAGAAGGACACGCTTCTGATATTCACATCGAAAACACTGGCGAAAAAGTCAAAGTGAGATTCCGTGTTGATGGAGTACTCCATACGTCACTTATTTTACCGCTTACGGTCTATGCTGGAGTTGTCGCGCGTATCAAAATTCTGTCCAAACTCCGTTTGGACGAAAAACGCAAACCGCAGGACGGCGGATTTTCTGCAAAGATCAATGGTATGAAAATTGACTTCCGTGTTTCTACATTGCCTTCGTATTACGGCGAAAAAGTCGTAATGCGTATTTTGGATACTGAGGCAGGAGTCAAGTCACTTGATTCTCTCGGTATGTCACCAGAACATTTGGCAATGCTTCGCGAAGCATTAAAAAAGCCATACGGACTCATTCTCGTTACTGGTCCGACTGGAAGTGGAAAATCTACGACTATCTACTCATTGCTTAATGAGCTTGACCGTGAAAAATACAACATCGTCTCACTTGAAGATCCAGTTGAATACCACATTCCCGATGTAAACCAGTCGCAGGTTTCTCCAGAAATCGGTTATACGTTTGCCTCAGGACTCCGTTCAATTCTTCGTCAAGACCCCGATATTATTATGGTGGGAGAAATCCGCGATGCCGAGACAGCTCAGCTTGCCATTCAGGCAGCGCTCACTGGTCATATTGTGCTTTCTACGTTACACACCAACAATGCAATCGGTGTTGTTCCGCGTCTCATTGATATGGGCATTGACCCTTATTTGATTGCTCCGACGCTCATTCTTGCTGTAGCACAACGACTTGCTCGTGTTACCTGTCCATCATCAGTGCACCAAGTAGAGAATCAGGAAAGTTTGAAGGAGATGATGGTCAAGCAGTTTGCAGATTTGCCAGAAGAGTTCCGCTCAAAATTGCCAAATGGCACATTTACAGAAGCGGTCCCGTCACCTGAATGTCCGCTTGGCACACGAGGACGTATGGCTATTTTTGAAATGTATAAGAATGATGCCGACATGCAGGCACTTATTCTCAAAAAGCCAGTAGAAACCGAAGTGTATGACCTTGTTCGAAAGAAGGGGTATTTGACTATGCGCGAGAATGCGATATTGCAGTGCCAAGAGGGCAAGATACCATTCCAGGAGATTTATAACTTGTAGTAATGCTACTTATGATATAATAAAAACCATATATGGAAGAATCAAAAGGAAAGAAAATTTTTATAGTTGATGACGATAGTTTCTTGCTCGACATGTATGCACTCAAATTCAGTCAGTCTGGATTCGACGTGACGACTGCCCTTGGCGCACTTCCAGCACTTGAAAAACTTCGAGGAGATGCGACATTTCAACCCGAGCTTATCCTTTTGGATATTGTGATGCCGGTAGTGGATGGTTTTGAATTTATGGAAAAGATGCAAGAAGAAAAACTTGCGCCCAATGCCAAACGTATTGTCTTGTCCAACCGTGGACAGGATTCAGATATAAAGAGAGCTACTGATCTCGGTGCGCTCGGATATATTGTCAAAGCTTCAACTACTCCTTCAGAAGTTATCACTCAAGTCACTGATATTATAAATAAGGCAATGAAGTAAGATATAGCGGTAGGCATTCATTACTTTCTATTTTCTACTTTCTATTTTCTAAACTATGGCAAATTCACAAGAACTCATTGATACCCTGATTGATATCGTGATTAAAGAAGGTGGTTCAGACCTGCATCTTTCATCTGGACGATTTCCTTCAATGCGCGTTTCTACTCAGCTTATTCCTTTGGTAAATCAAGCAAAATTGACCAAAGAAGACATGATGGGGATTTTGTCAGTTATACTCGACAAGCCGAAGGTGGATTTGTTTGTCGCAAATCAAGAACTCGATTTTGCCTACGAACATAAGGGCACAACCCGTCTTCGCGGGAATGCTTTTTTCCATAAGAGCGAGATTGGTATTGCTCTCCGTATTATCCCAAAGGTCAAGACGCTCGCTGATCTCAAACTTCCAGAAGCACTTGCTGCTTTTGCTCGCAAAAAACAAGGATTTTTCTTGGTGGTTGGTCCTGTTGGTCAAGGAAAATCGACGACACTTTCTGCGATGGTTGATCTCATCAACTCAGAACGAAGTGAGCACATTATGACGATTGAAGATCCAATCGAGTATGTCTTTGAAGAAAAGCGCTCTATCATCGACCAACGTGAAGTAGGTATTGATACAAAAGATTTTCACACTGGACTTAAGTCGGTTTTTCGCGAAGACGTAAATGTAATCATGGTGGGTGAGATGCGCAACCGCGAGACTATTTCGACTGCAGTTACGGCAGCTGAGACAGGACACTTGGTACTTTCAACTCTTCATACAAATAATGCTGCGCAGACTATCGACCGCATTATCGATTCTTTTCCAGCTGAACAACAAGACCAGATTCGTTCACAGCTCGCTCAGTCACTTCTCGGCATTTTTTCACAACGACTCATTCCACGCGTTACCGGAGGACTCGTTCCAGCATACGAGCTTTTGATCAACAACAATGCAATTTCAAATTTGATTCGCGAAAAACGCACTCACGAAATTGATGTGGTAATTGAGACTGGTTCCGAATCAGGAATGGTAGATATGAATCGCTCTCTTCTTGATCTCGTCCGTGCTGGAGAAATCACGATGGAGAGTGCATACCTCTATTCAATGAATCCCAAAGCATTAGAACAAATTTTGTAAAATTTGTTCTAAGAAAGTAGAAAATAGTAAGTAGAAAGTAGCTGTAATCTATGCATTATCAAGAACTTACTGTCTGGCAGAAATCTATAGATTTAGTTGAAAAAGTCTATAAACTAACAAAAGAATTTCCAAAAGATGAAGTTTTTGGGTTGATTTCTCAAATGCGACGTGCGGCAGTTTCAATCCCTTCTAATATAGCAGAGGGGAGTCGAAGAAAAAGTTTAGAAGATAAACAGTTTTTGCGAATAAGTTTTGGGTCGGCTTCAGAACTGGAAACTCAACTTATTGTCTCAGAACGTTTAAATTACGGAAATAAAGACCTTAGGAAGGAAACACAGATTTTGCTTATTGAGATTCTCAAGATGCTCAACAAGATGATATACTAATTATGTTCGCATTTACTACTTTCTACTATCTATTTTCTACTTTCTAAACAATGACATTTAATTATAAAGCCGTTACAAATACAGGGGAGAAGAAAGAGGGTGCAATTGATGCACCCAACAAAGACCTTGCTATTGCAGCATTGCAGCGCCGAGGGCTTATTATTGTGTCTATTAAGGATGTAGAAGAGAAGTCACTCCTCAGTACGGCTATTTTTGAGCGTGTTCCACAGAAGGATATTGTTGTTCTTTCGAGACAAATCTCGACATTGTTTGAAGCCCAAGTTTCCGCGTTGAAGGCGTTTGGCATGCTTGCCGAAAATACTGACAATCAGCTCCTTCGTAGAAAATTGATTGCAATCACTGATGATATTCAGGCTGGTGTTGCTATTTCGGGAGCACTTGCAAAGCATGGCGACGTATTCTCAGATTTTTATGTGAATATGGTCAAGGCTGGTGAAGAATCAGGTAAGCTCAACCAGGTATTTTCGTATTTGGCCGAATATCTCGATCGACAATACGCACTCAATACCAAGACCAAGAACGCACTTATTTACCCGGCGTTTGTTATCGGTGTGTTCATTATTGTTATGGCGCTCATGTTTGTTATGGTGATTCCAAAACTTTCCTCGATTATTCAATCATCAGGTGAATCAATACCGATTTATACTCAGATAGTTATTGGCATTTCAAACTTCTTTGTCGATTATGGAATCTTTGTCCTTATTCTGATTGTGATTGCCGGAATGTATGTCTACCATCTTTCTCGCACAGAAACAGGCAAAAACTACCTCGACACTGTTCGACTTTCAGTTCCTGTGTTGGGAGATTTGTACAAAAAATTGTACCTTTCACGAATTGCCGACAATATGAGTACGATGCTTGGTTCTGGTATCTCGATCGTCAGATCAATCGAAATTACCGCCAAGATCGTAGGGTCTCGTGTGTATGAACTTATTCTTGTCGCCTCAGTTGAGGATGTCAAAGCCGGAAGCTCATTTTCAGATGCTCTTGCAAAACATACACAAACCAAACATATTCCACAGATTATGGTGCAGATGGTGAAGGTGGGAGAAGAGACGGGGGGACTTTCGACAATTCTCAAGACCTCGGCGCAGTTTTACAAACGTGAAGTGGATGATGCTGTTGATACCCTTGTGGGGCTTATTGAACCGATTATGATTGTGGTTCTCGGTCTTGGGGTGGGAGTACTCCTCACTTCGATTCTTGTCCCGATTTACAACATCGCAGCTAGTATTCATTAGTCTAAAAAGACCGCCTGGCGGTCTTTTTTATCCACAGTCACTCTTGCATACGAGGGGGACCCTGAGTGGTATAATAATTCTATTACAAAGTAAATAGTCGTTTGTTTTTTCGGGGAGAAAAGTCTCCTCGAGATATTATTAATTATTAGTAGTTTAAATATAATTATGAATCGAAAATCAAAAGGTTTTACATTGATCGAATTGCTCGTTGTTATTGCAATCATCGGTATCTTGGCAACAATCGTGCTCACATCTCTTGGTTCAGCACGTTCTAAGGCAAACGACGCAAAGATTCAAGGTCAGCTTTCTTCAATGCGCGCACAGGCACAGATTTGGGTTCCATCTGGAACACTTCTTGGTTCAGCTATTACTACTGCTGCAGGAACAGCAACCCTTCCAGCGCTTGGTACAGTTAATCCGTTTCAAGATACAGTTGCAAGTAGTAGTTTGAACAGTTTGATCAGTGGTCTCCCTACTGGAACAATCGTCGCATATTCATGGGATGGAGGAATTCCATCTACATCTGGTAAGTGGGCATTTGCCGCTTCAACATCAACAGGTGGATTTTGTGTTGACTACACTGGTGCAACACGAACATACACTGATGCATCAGCACTCACAACTACTTCGATCACAGGAACTGCGTTCACTAACATGAGTTCAACTGGTACACCAGCTTACACTTGTACATAATACACGTTGTTAGTTAGTGCTCCACAAAAAACCGCCCTAAGGGCGGTTTTTTGATGTGTTGTTTTGTATATTATGGAAAACAATATGATATAATTTATACGGTATTAAAAATCAAATCTTCCTAATCATATGAAACATAAATTTTCTGGTTTTACAGTCATAGAACTCCTTGTTGTCATTGCTATTATTGGCATTTTGGCAAGTATCATTATTGCGTTCTTGAGCTCTCAAAACGCTAAAGCAAACGACAAAAAGATTATGCAGCAGCTTTCAAGTATGCGTTCACAGGCAAATCTATACACCGGGAGCAATGCTGTGGTTGCTGATATCGCGCCAATTACCGGCCTCGAAGACAATTTGTTTGGCAACACCGCACCAGCTATCGACAGTCTGTATCCACTGATTAAAGGATTACCAAGTGGAACCCCTTATTTTTACGGATCAGACGGGAACACACCTTCTATTTCTGGACAATGGTATTTTGCTGCAATGCTCTCTGACGGTCAGTCGAGTTGTGTTGACTGGTCAGGTGCGTCAAAAACCGGCACTTACATATTTCCAACGGCACCGGCTACAATTTCTGAGTGGGCAAGCGTAGTAAATACATCAGCATATACGTGTATGTAATTTCAGTATAAAAATAATGCAAGAATCAATAATCACAATCATCGTTTTTTTCTTTGGAGCCATTATTGGGAGTTTTTTGAATGTTGTCATTCTTCGATATCGAAGCGGGCGTACACTCGGTGGTCGTTCAATGTGTTTTTCTTGTGGCAAGACTCTTGCGTGGACTGAATTGGTTCCTATCGGTAGCTATCTGACTCAAAGAGGGAAATGTGCAGGGTGTCGCACGCCAATTTCTTGGCAGTATCCAGCCGTTGAAATAGCTACCGGTGTTGTATTCACCTTTTTATTTTTTCATTTTAAGTTTTTGTTTTTTACAACACCATTATTGTTTGCCATACTCTTTATCTATTATGGATTCATCTTCTGTCTCCTTACGGTGCTCTCGGTATATGACCTGAAACACAAGATTTTGCCAGATCCACTATCGCTCTTGTTTGCGATTGTATCGTTTATTGGAGCTTGGTGTATATCCGGAAATGAGCTCGTTCTCCACATTCCAACAGTCTGGAATCTACTGGCGGGAATTCTCATTCCGTTGCCGTTTGTAGTGCTTTGGTATGCTTCAAAGGGACGTTTGATGGGGCTCGGCGATCCGAAGCTGATGGTAGGTATAGGTTTTTTGTTAGGAATGTCGCAGGGTGTCACTGCTGTTCTCATTTCGTTTTGGATCGGTGCGATTGTTGGTGTCCTTATGCTCATATTTGGGTCACTTTTTTCCAAAAAATCTGTTTCAATGAAAACTGCAATTCCGTTTGGTCCATTCTTGGTTCTTGGTACAATGATTACATTCTTTGCCGGTCTTGATTTCTCAAACATTATTGGTATGTTTGGAACTTTCTAATGAAAAAATTTACACCGAAAACATTACACCGAATACATGCTTCAGGATTTACTTTGTTGGAAGTCGTTTTCGTCATCGCAATTTTTGCCATAATGGCATCAATTGTTCTTTTCCGATTTAACGATTTTGGAGCGCGAACAGCATTCGATAATCTTTCACAAGATATTGCTCTGCGCGTAGTCGAAGCTCAAAAGTCTGCCCTTGCCGGAAAGCTCAATCCCAATTTTGATGGGACCACAGCGCCGAGCTATGGTGTGTACTTTTCAAATGATCCTGTGGGAGATCAAAACAAACAATTTATATTTTTTACTGATATCAATTCTGGTACTTTTGACAATATGTATACACCTACGACCGGATGTAGCGGTGTAGCTACGGTGGGTAATGAATGTATTTCAGATACCACTATCACAACAGGGGATTATATTGATACAATTTGTTACGAAACAAGTACTGTTATTTGCAATACTTCGATTACTCCAACAGAGGCTCATGTTACATACATACGTCCATTTCCAAAGGCGACACTCGTTGTTGAATATACTGGTTCTACAGTTTTTGCACAACGCTTGTACATAGGACTTGTTTCTGGTTTTGATTCAAACATACAGAAGACAATTGTAATTGACGGTCTAGGTTCAGTCCATGTCACAGAAGGGGGAGCGTGTACTGTTTCCGGATATTTGGCTGGATGCTAGGAGTCGTTAGACTCCAGTATAGAGTATTCAGTATTTGGTATACAGTATTAATTTAAACATAATGCAAAATAAAAATATAAATCAAAAGAATATGAGCATTCATACCGTATCCTGTATACCGTATACTAAATACATGCATTCTCGTGGGTTCACATTAGTTGAAGTCATGATTGCCATGGCAATTTTTACGATTCTTGTGACTGTCGGTATCGGTTCTGTGTTGGGTTCAATGTCACAACATAAATTGAGCCAAAATACTCGTTCTGTAATGGATAGTCTCAATTATGTAATGGAAGATATGGCTCGTAATATTCGTCTCGGTTCAAACATTCATTGTTATACTAGCTCTGAAACTGTACCGTTTGTGCTCACCGCAGACCCAATGGATCCAAACAATTGTGAGCCAGCAGAGGAAACACATACAATCATTTTCAATGACCTGAGCGGTGTTCAATTGAAATACACCATTACTCCTAGTGTAGGTTCTACGCCGAACAAGATTTTGAAGCAACAAGTTACTGATGCCGAACCTCAAAATATTACTCCACCAGAAGTCGTTATCGATTACGCACGTTCCGGATTTATGGTTCGTGGAGCCTGCCCATCTACAGGAACTACGTGTTTTGATACGGGTCAGCCCACAGTCGTTATTCGTCTTTCTGGAAAAGTGGTCTATCAAGACACCGAAACCAGATTTGCAATAGGTACTACGGTAACACCACGGGCATTGGATAATTAAAAGAAGCTTTTTAGCTATTGAGCTTTTAAGCTTAAAAAAACATGCAAAACAAAATTCAAAAAATAATAAACGAATTTACAAAGCTTAAAAGCTTAAAAGCTGCACAAGCTTCCTCTGGATTTACTCTTGTCGAGGTCTTGATATCTTTACTTATTTTTACCGTCGCAATAACTGGTGTAATTACCGTTGCTTCACAAGGGAGTTTGAACGTAAATAATGCAAAAAATAGAGTAGCTGCTACATTCCTCGCTGACGAGGGTATAGAGCTTGTGCGTGCTATGCGTGATACATCTGTGGTTCGTGCTGTATCTGGAGGAAGGACGGAAAGTGAGGGTTGGGATGATTTTGTAATGGCTCACGGGGCTGGTACACCATGCTCGACTGCTTGTGATATTGATTCGACGAACACTGCATCAAGTGATCCTTTTCCGGATATTGCAAATGTTCAACCGTGTACTATTTTTTGTTTACTGAATGAGACAAGCACAGGATACTACACATCATTTGACACTGGCACGCCATCTATTTTTAGCCGCAGTATTGTACTAAAGGATGCGACAACTGGATTAGATATAATTTCAACGACACAGGAAGTGAGAGTGGAATCAACTGTGGAATGGAAAGAAGGTCTCACTACACGATCGGTAACTCAAACAGAAACATTGTTTAATTGGTACCACTAGGGCGACGGTAGTCGTCCGAGTATAAAGTATTATGTATACAGTATTTAGTATAAATTCAAACGCAATGCAAAATAAAAAAACAAATCAAAAAAAGAAGAGCATTCATACTGTATACCGTATACCGTATACTAAATACCGACAAGAGCGCGGAGTCGCGCTTTTGTTTGTGATTTTGCTTACTAGTGTACTTTTGATGGTTACTATTGGTATCTCAAATATTACATTCAAAGAACTCGTTTTTTCTCTTGAAGCCCGTGATTCCGACAAAGCCTTCTTTGCTGCTGATACGGGAATTGAATGCGCACTATATCTTGATAAGTTCGGTGCATTCGATGCCACTCTTCCTTCTCACAATTGTAACGGGTCACCAGTAGCAGTAACTAGAACCCTTCCAGACAATTACCAGTTTGCTCTACCACTCGGTGACGTCTGCGCCAACGTGATTGTAAAAACAGCTCTTGATCCATATGCTACTGGAGAGTTGTATACAAGTATTCAATCATTTGGATACAATACAAGCGTTGATTCTACTACAGGTGAATGTCCAGACACTACAATTTCATCTCGAGTTGTTTCTCGTGGGTTGAGTGTGGCATTTCCAAATGGAGGAACAGGAACGGGTACCGGTGGTGGAGTTGGATGTGCGACTGTTGATATACCAATACTCGACAATACTACAACAGCTACTATTTTGCCGGGCGGCAACATTCGATTCACTGGGTTGGTAGATGATACAACAGTTACATCACTACCAAGGTGGCCGTTGGCTGACGTAGGGTTTGATATTATGGATGCATCTGGTGTACTCGGTGTTGGACATGTAGCAAGAGTAACTTCGATAACACCTGTTCCGATGCCGACTCCGAGTTCTCTCAATTTCGCTATTACATTTGACCCAACAGATCCTGGTCTTGGATTTTCACTCGTGAGTGGGTCAACATATACTATTTCATCTACTGCAGATAATGGTTGTGGTACGGGACATAGTATGATGCCATATTCAAGCTTTACGATGCCATAAACAGAGAGTTTCAAAAAATAGCTATACCGAGTATACTGAAAACACATCCATTGGATGTGTTTTCTTATGACCAAACAAGAAGCTAAATTACGCCTCGAAAAGCTTCGCGCTTCCATCGAAAAATACCGCTATCACTATCACGTCTTGAATGAGTCGCTTATTTCCGAGGAGGCACTCGATTCGCTGAAAAAGGAGTTGGTAGATCTCGAAAAGGAATTTCCAGATTTGATTACTTCAGATTCACCGAGTCAGCGTGTGGCAGGTGCTCCTTTGCCTGGATTTAAAAAGATTCGTCACACAGTTCCACAGTGGTCATTCAATGATGCATTTTCCGAAGATGACATGCGGGATTTTGATACGCGCATGAAGAAGATGCTTGCCGAAAAGTACGGCAGACCAATCAATCCGACTTATACTGCTGAACTCAAGATTGATGGACTCAAAATCGTATTTACGTACAAGAATGGCAAACTCATTACGGGGGCTACTCGTGGTGATGGGGTGACCGGTGAAGACGTTACCGAAAATGCCAAAACCATCGAAGCTGTACCGCTGATACTTTCTCGTCCTGTTGATGTTGTAGTCGAAGGGGAAGCATACATGCCAAAAAGTCAGTTCGAGAAATTGAATGATTTGCAGAAAAAAAAGGGCGAAGAATTATATATGAATCCGCGCAACATCACTGCCGGTACGATTCGTCAGCTTGATCCTCGAATCGTTGCCGAGCGCAAGCTTTCGACATTCATTTATGATATTTCTGATGCAGGATTTGATGCACCAGAGACTCAAGTCGATGAGCTAAAAGAACTACAGAAGCTTGGATTTCGAGTCAATCCGCATTTTAAACAATGTAAAACTATTGATGAAGTCATTGCTTTTTGGCAACATTGGCACGACAAAAAAGAGAAGGAAGACTATCTCATCGATGGTGTTGTAGTAAAAGTTTCAGAAATTGAATATCAAGAGGCGCTTGGTTATACAGGCAAGGCTCCACGTTGGGGAATTGCACTTAAGTTTCCAGCCGAGCAAGTGACGACTGTCGTCGAAGATATCATCATGCAAGTTGGACGCACAGGAGTGATTACTCCGGTGGCACATCTTCGACCTGTTTTGGTCTATGGTTCAATGGTGTCTCGTGCGACACTTCACAACGAAGACGAAATCGCTCGCCTTGATGTGCGCATTGGTGATACGGTAATTCTCCAAAAAGCCGGAGATGTCATTCCAGATATTGTAAAGGTTCTCACCGAACTTCGCCCAAAGAATTCAAAAGCTTTCGGTATGCCAGAAGTATGTCTTGAATGCGGGACGAAGCTCGCGAAAAAAATCGTTGGAACAAAAGGTACAGAACAAAGTGCCGCGCTTTATTGTTCAAACTTGAGATGTCCTGCCAAAGACCGCCGAACACTCTATCATTTCACCAGCAAACATGCGTACGACATTGAACATCTTGGTCCAAAGAATCTCGACTCACTGCTTGATGCCGGGCTCATCTCAAGTCGTGCAGATATTTTTACGCTCAAAAAAGGTGACCTCCTTGAACTTCCACGCATGGGAGAAAAGTCTGTTGACAATATGATCGAAGCAATCGAAAAAGCTCGTACCCAGCCACTTGCGCGATTCATTGTCGGACTTTCGATTCCTGAAGTAGGGGAGGAAACTGCTCGAGATTTAGCAAATCATTTTGGATCGATTGAAAAATTGCAGAATGCAACAAGTGAAGAGCTGGAGGCTATGAATGGAATCGGTCCACGAGTAGCCGGTTCTCTCGTTACGTATTTTGCTGACAAACATAACCAAAAAGTAGTAGCTGACCTCTTGAAGCAGGTCAGAGTTGAAAGCCCAAAGCGTAAAGACCAAAGCGGAAAATTCAACGGAAAAACTTTTGTTCTGACTGGAACACTACCCACACTTTCACGTGACGAAGCAAAAAAAATGATTTTGGACTTGGGTGGTAAAGTCGCATCCTCTGTCTCAAAAAATACGAGTTATGTGGTGGCAGGAGAATCTGCTGGCTCAAAGTATGATGAAGCACAAAGGCTCGGTGTCTCAATTCTCAATGAGGAGCAATTTCTCGCGTTGATAAAAAAATAAGTGAACAAGGCAAATGCTTGTTCACTTATCTACAGAGAGGTTACGAATTGTATTCCGCTTCTTGTTTTTTCTTGGGGTGAAGCAGCTTGTCTTTCACGTGGAGCATCTTTTCCTTTATTTCGGAAATGATTGGTTTTTTTGTTTCCTCTGGTATCCCAAATCTGTTTGTGTGAATCGTTAGTACTTTTTTAGATTTTTCTCTTTTCATAATGTATGGTTATTTGAGTAGCAGTATACCTATTTTTGTCAAAAAGTAAAAAAGTCGCCTCGAGTGGAGGCGACTTTATAAAATAGCATTACGTTACATCAGGAGGAAGCATGCCGAGGACAAGATGTGACACCAGAAGCGCTTTGAATGTTTTGTCATTGAAATCAAGAGCAGATATCGGTTTTGTCACCACATACATTGAGCCGATCTTCTCATTCTTGCCAATGTATATAAGTCTCCATCCATTATTCCGACTATTATCTACTTCCCAAAGTTCGCCGTAGAGTATCGTGTGTTCGTATGTTGTGCTCACGATTCTATGGCAGGAAAAACTAAAATTACAACTTGCGGTACTGATGGCGTATGACAGTGCAGCTTGATGATAAAAATCAGGTTCAAACCATTCATCAGGTATTTTCAACGAAGAAGGCATTGCTCGTCTTGTACTCATGTCGTGGAATATTTTTTTAAATATAACAACGTATATTACGTATGTCAATATATGCGAATTGTGAATAGGTCCTAAAAAATGCTATAAATAGTCCATGCAATTACAGGATATTCTACAACTCGCTCGGGTCTCTCGCATTGCAATGTCAGACCAGGAGGCCGAAGGTCTTTCAAAGGATTTGGAAGCAACCCTCAAATATATTGATGAGTCAGAAAAAGCACCTGTACCAGATGATGCTATTTTTATCCCAGAACATCGAAACGTTGCTCGCGAGGATGTTGTTACGACAACATCGGGTCAATATACAGATATACTTCTTTCGTCAGCTGTAGCTACTCAAGACGGATACATTAAAGTAACAAAAATTTTATAAATAAAATTTTTGTTACTTAAAATCCTAAATCCTAAATCTAATGTCTAAAGAAATACAACTACAAAACTTAACTATTGAAAAAGCACATGAAGCACTGAAATGTGGGGACTATACTGTCGCCGAGCTTTGTGATGCGTATCTTTCTGTAATCAAAGAAAAGAATCCTGATATCAATGCCTATCTCGAGCTCTATGACGATGTGATGGATCAGGCGAAAATCGCTCAAGCAAAATTTTCCGATGGATCCGCAACTTTGCTCACTGGTATACCACTTGCAATCAAAGACAATATGTTGGTCAAAGGCAAGCGCGTTACTAGTGCTTCAAAGATCTTGGAAAATTATACTGCGTCGTATACGGCTACTGCGGTGCAGAATCTGATAAATCAAGGTGTTGTATTTCTCGGTCGTACAAACATGGATGAATTTGCTATGGGAAGTTCTGTGCAGACCAGTGCATATGGAGTAACTCGCAATCCTCTTGACCGTGAACGTGTGCCGGGTGGTTCATCTGGTGGTTCATCGGCGGCTGTTGCTATGTATGGTGCACTCGCTGCGCTTGGATCAGAAACTTGTGGATCGATTCGACAGCCGGCTGCATACACTGGTCTCGTTGGATTTAAACCTACATATGGTTCAGTCTCACGTAGTGGTCTCATTGCTATGGCGAATTCGCTCGATCAGATTTGTCCTCTTTCTCGTACAGTTTCTGATGCAGAAATAATTCACAATGCCCTTGCTTCATGTGACCCGCTTGATGGAACGACAGTACTAATGGAGAAACGCGTTGCGAAATCTCGGGAGAAAACAATGAAAATCGCCGTGCCAACTGATGTTATGCGTGGTGATGGAATGGACAAAGCAGTCCATGAAGCTTTCGTACAGTCGATTGAAACATTCAAAAAGATGGGATATGAAATTGTTCCGATGGAATTTCCATATCTTCCATACTCGCTCGCTGTATATTACGTTGTGATGCCTTCAGAACTTTCAACAAATCTCGAGCGCCTCGATGGTATTCGGTATGGATATCACGCGAACGATACAAAATCACTTTTTGATTTTTATTCAAAGACCCGCGGAGACGGTTTTGGGAGAGAATCTCGCCGACGTATTGTGCTTGGCATGTATGCATTGTTGCATGATGGAAAATATTACCGCCAGGCGACTAAGCTTCGTAATGAAATCACCAAAGAAATCGATCGCGCATTTGAAACTGTGGATTTTTATATTACTCCGACTGCGCCCACATTGCCGTTCAAGATAGGGGAGAAGATGACCGATCCAGTGGCAATGTATTATTCAGATGTATATTCTGCACCTGCCAACCTTTCAGGCTGTCCAGCGATTGCACTTCCTACAGGGTTCACTGCCGAAGGTCTTCCAACTTCAGTACAGATTACGGCACCACGATGGGAAGACAAAGAACTTTTTGCGATTGGTAAACTCTTTGAAATTGCATTACAATAAGGACTAGGTAGCGGGCAAGATGTGTTAGGCTCTAGAAATTTTCTAGACCCTAGACCCTAGACCCTAAAACCTAGCTCGTATGGATATCAATAGTTTTGACAATCTTTCTACTACTCCATTCCTCAATCCTTCTCCGTCAACAACAACGAAGTTTTTTGATGGTGTGCTTGATTTACTGCATGGTAATGCTTCTTTTTTTACGATTCCGCCAGCAGTCTATTTTGTTTCGTACACGCTGTCTTTGATGGGAATTACGATGATTATCTATGCGCTGGTACGAATGGTAGAAATTGCCAAAGAAGAGGATCATCATCTCCAGCATGCTATTGCAGAGTACCAGGCACAATTTACTGATACGAAGGCAGGAAAACAAAACGCAAAATGGAATCAAATTCAGGATTTGGTGAATTCACCGAATCATTCAGACTGGCGTCTGGCTATTATCGAGGCCGACTTGATTCTCGAAGATCTCCTCGAAGCACGTGGCGTTCATGGAATGACTATTGGAGATAAGCTCAAAAGTATGACTCCAGGTGATTTGGGAAGTATTCAGGCTGCCTGGGAGGCACATTTGGTGCGCAATAGAATTGCACACGAAGGATCCGATTACGAAATTACACAAGTCTTTGCCGCTCGCACTGTTCAGTTATATGAAGTCGTTTTTCAGGAATTAGGGTTTGTGTAAAAGATAAAAAAGTAAACGACGGGGGTCGCCGATTACATCGGCAGGTACTTTTCTTGTTTTGTAAACAAA
>CAYVZI010000010.1:0-18608 GCA_964456475.1 uncultured Candidatus Saccharibacteria bacterium
GAACCGCCTGGGAAGTACGATCGCAAGATTAAAACTCAAAGGAATAGACGGGGACTCGCACAAGCAGTGGATTATGTGGTTTAATTCGATGGTAACCGAAGAACCTCACCAGGGTTAGAAATCCAAGTGAAGAATGCAGAAATGCAAACGTCCGCAAGGACTCTTGGACAGGTGATGCATGGCCGTCGTCAGCTCGTGGCTTGAGCTGTTCCCTTAAGTGGGGAAACGAGCGCAACCCTCGTCGTGTGTTACAAGTGTCACACGAGACCGCCCAGTACTTTGCACATAAATGGCAAAGACTAGCGGGAGGAGTTACGAAGACGACAACCAAAACATCTACTAACTAGTAGAAATGTATTTGAGAGAGATAATTGAAACTGAAATCATAACTCATCCAACACGGTATTTGATTCATTCGTGGATAAAGTACTGGGAGGAAGGAGAGGATGACGCCAGGTCAGCATGTCCCTTTGATACCCTGGGCTACACACATAATACAATCGCGATCACAATAGGCTGCAATACCGTAAGGTGGAGCCAATCCTAAAAAATCGCGCCAGTTCGGATAGAGGTCTGCAACTCGACCTCTTGAAGTTGGAATTGCTAGTAATCGCAGGTCAGCAAACTGCGGTGAATACGTTCTCGAGTCTTGTACTCACCGCCCGTCAACTCAAGGGAGCCGGTAGTACCCGAAATCTCCATATTCATGGGGCCTACGGTAAGATCGGTGACAGGGAGTAAGTCGTAACAAGGCACGGGTAGCGGAAGCTGCTCGTGGATTACTTCAAATTGAATTCTGTTTTTCTTCTCCTATTTATAGGTAAGAAAAATTATGGAGTCGGTTTTTTGCGCCTCAATTGAGCGCAAAAAGGTTTACCAGTCACCTACAACTGGAGGACTGTTGGAAAGACAACAAAAAATGGATACGAACGGAACAAAATAAAGATTAGTACTCAAACAAAAATACACCTCGATGAGGTGTATTTTTGTTTGTTGACAAATTCCTGATGAAAAGTAGTATGAAGAAAAAATGTAGCTTATGAGCAAACACACGTTTCCAACGGTTGGGACAATACTTCTCCCAAAGAATTTTGATGAGATACAGAAGCTTGTATCAAAAATAGTAGAAGGGCTTTTTCAAAACATAATCCGAGCCGGAGAGGTCCACGACATGCTCTCTTGTGGCAGAAAGCATTTTTTCCACCTGTTTGACGATAGATTGTTTTTGATCATCATTGCTGAGTGTGAAGGTGAAAACGGTATAGGAAGACAACAATGCTGGGCTATTTTTGATCTCGAATGCCGATATCAGATAGACCCAAACAGCAAGGAATGCACTTTTATTTTTACACCGACTCCGGTTGCTAAAAAACGTTGCTATATTGCAACCACCGGGATGATCGCGGATAATTCCGATGTTTGGGCTGTTAAGCTGGGAAACCTTTTTGAAAAATCATTTACGGGTGATCAATCTGTAAGAATTCCCTGCTTTTCATTCACTGATGGATCGCCGTGCGCTGCTTCTTTTGTAGCAAAAATGAAAACATTGGATCTCCCACTAGTAATATTTTAGTTTTAAAAACCAGCCCCGGCTGGTTTTTCTTTTGCTCCATATATCGTATACTTGTTTCACTATGAAAATACCCGAATGGCTCAAGACTACATTATCTGCGATTCTTCTCGCACTTATTTTGATCGTTGGTTTTATGATGTCGCCTCCAATCAAGAAACCTGTTTCCAAGATGGATATCCAAAATTCGCAAATACTATACACGCCGGCATTTACCCATCCACTTACAATAGGGAACAAGCAAATACAAGTTGCCTTTGCCAACACTCCCGAATTACAAGAACAGGGACTTTCGAATACGGCACCGCTTACCGATGGGCAGGGTATGCTCTTCGCGTTTCCCACTGAAACTGTGCCGAGTTTTTGGATGAAGGACATGAGTTATGGGCTTGATATCATTTGGATTAATGCCGACAAAGAGGTAGTGGATATCACTGCAAATCTTGACCCACAGACATTTCCAAAGTCATTCACACCCGTTTCTCCCGTACAATTCGTACTCGAAGTACCAGCAGGATTTGCAGAAAAGAATAGTATTGAAATTGGAACCAAAGTTAAGTTTTAAACAAAAAAGTGTAGTTAATACAAAAACACCTCCGCCAATGCGGAGGTGTTTTTGTATTTTGTATTTTCTAAACCCTAACACCTAAACCCTGGGCCTAATGATGTCCACCACCGTGCCCAGCACTCTTTGCTTTTGCCACTCGACGAGCGATGAGCACGATTGCGAGGATGATGATAATTGTGAGGAGCCATCCGAAGATTGTGGTAGGGAAGAATCCTGATCCTAATGTGAGTCCAGCAAGAACATTCGGTCGGTTTGCATGATTAATTACGTATGCCACAGTGCTGTCGTGTGTTCCGTTTGGATATGCGTATTCAAGTGTTGCGTTCGTTACAAGTGTGGTGTTTGTCGAAGCGGTTTTTCCAACGAGTACCTGCATGTAGACTGACCCAGTTTCTCCAACAGCAAGTGTCTTGATATCTACCGTGACTGTTGATGGATTTACAACTGTTCCAACGGTTGTCTGTTGTACTTCAAATCCGAGTGGAAAGACGATTGAAAGCATCACGTTTGAAAGTTTTTTTCCAGAATTGTTTGCGTAGGTGACTGTGTATTCTCCGATGTCGCCAATGTTTATCTTGTCACTTTGGTTTGAAATCGTGACCGAAACAGGACTTGTCGCAGTGGTTGATTGAGTTCCATTTACAGCACCTGTTGTTTTGGTTGCGTTTGAAGTTGTGCTCGAGGTTGTACTCGTAGTTGTTGTACCCCCAGTTGTTGTAGAGCTTGTTCCATTTCCTGCGTACACAATACCAGTATCAGCTTTCAGAGTCGTGAACGAAAGAATGCTTCCTTTGTATAGTGTCTGACCGATACGAACCACTGCTTGATAGTAGTATGTCGTGTTCGGCAATACATTGACTGTATCGCTGAAAGGGAAATTATTTACTGGTGCAAGACCTTGAGGTACGGTTGTTCTATCAAAATTTGTCGAAGTACCCAAGTTGAAGTATGCAGTAAAGATATCAGATGCATTCAGTATGATTCCGTTGAGACGCACTGTGTTTGATCCAACATTTGTAGCTGGTGTGGTGATAACATCGTTTGCCATCGTGATAGTAATCGTTGCTGGAGAACTCGTCGCATTTGCTCCGTATCCTACAAGTGTGTAAGTAGCGTTTGTGGTGATTGGTCCTATGGTTGTATATCCACTTGGTACGCGCGGAGAAAGATCGGTGAGTGATCCACCGCTGAGAGTCACATAATTACATCCGCTCGCGTTCCATGAAAGCACGGTTGAAGATCCACTCGTCACGGAATTATTTGGAGCGCCGGAAACAAATGAAGTAATCACACAGCTTGTCTGCGCAGACGTAGTTCGAATATCTCCAAACCCGAAGGGGATTGATGCAACGATGAGCCCAAGAGTGAGTAAAAATAGCTTGTTTTTCATAAATATATTATAGCATTTATACAACCATTTGTCAAATGAGATGTATCACATTAAATTGATAGAGGAGTTACCGTAATTATTGTATCAAATAATGCGCCATACAAACACAAAACCCGCCGTGAGGCGGGCTTTGCGAAGCATTTGTTTTGTAATAATTATTGGTGTTTATTACTCACAGTGCAATTATAGCAAATTAATAGCCATTGTCAAGTTTATCCACAGGTGGTACTATGTAGGTCCTTGTATCAGACAGTCGCGCCAGAAATGGTGAGGAAAGTCCGAACATTCGCCTCTTTAATGAGGAAGCGTAGCGGGTAACGCCCGTCGTCGGTAACGGCAGAGGTGCGAGCAGTGACGCCAATAGCCGAAAGGCAATGGTATCCGAGCAATCGGATAAATCTTCATATATATTGAAGTTGAAGAGTGAAACGGCTAAATCCTTACGTGAATGCAAGATCGTGCCCGGCTTGCCGGGAGAATCGCTTGAGGTGCTTGGTAACAAGCATCCTAGATAAATGACTGTCGCTCGCAAGAGTACAGAATTCGGCTTATAGGTACAAAAGATGAAAAAGAGCACGCAAAACGTGCTCTTTTTCTTTTGGTTTAATGTTTGTTGTTTCCATGTTATATTGTAAATGCGTTCACACATTCTGTGGTGGACGGCTCCGCTCACATAAAGCATTTGTGTTGGAGTTTAGGACCCGCTCACCACAAAGTGTGGGAGCAGAACTAAAAAGAAAAACTACTCAACATTGTTGAGTAGTTTTTCTTTTTAGCGATTACTGTTTAAGAAAAATACAAATTATTTTTTATCATCAAAATAAATAATAAAACAAATTTATTTTTTTAAAAAAATAAAAATAAAATAATTTTTCAAAAACTTTTTACAAAAAAATAAAAAGTTTTCCACAGTTATTACAAAAAAGTATTGCGTGAATGTTTTGTATGAGTGATAATTATTGTAGTCGCAATTAGTTTAGTAACAAATATTTTTTTGAAATTATTTTTTATAAAAATTGTTTCTTCAAAAAATGTTTTGTGTGGTCGGAATTGATTGCCTCTTAAAAATTAATTAAAAAAATTTTATGGCAGCAAAAAAGAAAGCAGCAAAGAAGAAAGTTGCAAAGAAGAAGACAGCAGCAAAAAAGAAGCGTTAATATTTTGTCAGTTTCCACTTACGAGAGGAGCCCCACATTGTGGGGCTTTTTTCGTGCGAGTATTGAGTGTTTTTATATTCGACTTACTGAAGAATGTATTGTAAAATTGTCCTGTGAACACCTCTAACCATAAGGATAAAATTGAGAGATTTAAGGCTCTGAAAGAGAATTTTAATACCCAGATGAGTCAATTAAAGTCGAGGAAAAATGAGCTTTTTTCATTATTCCGACGTAAACTCGAAGAAGAGAAGATTGGTATGACGAGAAAGAGTATAGATGATTTTTTTAATGAGTCATGAGTTCATCGGAAACAATAAACAGTGAGAATATTTCGAAAATAGAGCAGCCATCTGCTTTTTTGGAGGTTTCTGCCGATCCTGAAATAACACAGGAGAATTTTTTGAACGAAATAGATTCAAGTGTCGCAGATTTAAAGAATATGAATACGAAATTTGACGTACTTCAGGAATCGTTTGATCTAGACGAATTACTGGTAGATAATATTCGTGAATATTTAGGCGTCAACACTAAATTATACGAAATTGATTCTACTGCTGAACTTTTAAAAAATACTACTACAAAAATGCTTCTTAAGGACGGAGTAGAATCAAATTCTTCTCAACAAGAAAGCGACTCAATGAGGGCTGAAATTATGAGTCTTCGTACTCGTTTAGAATCACTCAAAAACAATGACCCGACGGCTTTGATGGGCGTCTTTGAACAAAAAATTGCCGCTCTTGAACTTGAACTTTTCAGAGTTGAAAACGATTCATACGGAAACCCAAGAAAGACTCCTGATATTGAACCTGTTTTAGATGAAAAAAATGTTACTGAAGCCCTGGCTGATGTGGCAGGAATTCTTAACGAAGTTGTTGAAAAATACGGCACTATTGCAGACTTCAACAAATTACAGGAATCAAATCCTTATGAGTATTCTTTATACTGTGATAAATATGAAAAAACATATGAGAAACATAAATCTTTGTTAGGGTCTATCCCTTCTGCGAGGTTTTTGTCTGAAATCAGTAAACCCAATAAAGATATAATCGAAAAACGAATGTTGCTTGAAGAGGCGATTAATGCTCCAAATCCGTCTTTTGTTGCTATTACACAAACACTCAGTGAAGCAGGATTGGAAGCTGCGGATAACGAATTCTTAACCGAAAAAATTAATTCAGCCATCCGAACAGAAAAGCAGAATGAGATTTATCAATTTCCGGTAGATCGGGCACTTGAGGTTTTGACTGAAAATCCAGGTTTGGATAATTACAATAAAAATCACGATTTGTATCCCCGAGTAGAAAAGTTACTGGAAAATGCAATTGTCGCAGGTGATCTAGTTCGGGTAGAGTCATTACTTCAAAAGTTGGGTTCAACAGAAAAAGCTGATTGTAATTTTTCAGCAAGAAATTGTTTTCCCAGATTTTTGCGTGAAAGGAATTTTTCTGAAAAGGACTCAATCCTTATTTTGTCAGGCCAGATGCCACAATGGATCTATGATAGGTACAAGGATGCTTTTAATGAGAACGAAATTTTTAAGAATCTAATCCCGGAGAAATGTATTAAACTGGCGGGTTTTTCGAGCAAACTTCAATCAGTACAATTGGACTCATTGACGCAAGATGCTATCAAGGAAATGCTCGCATTGGATAATTTGCAGTTTGACACTCTTGATTTAGGATTAAAACTGAAAGTTTTTAATAGTCTCAAAGCTGCTGAGATTGATGCAATGTTTGAACCGAATGATCTCATTGATTTTCTAAATGATGGGTATTTGAACTTCGAAAAGATACCGCCTTCTTTATTGACTGACGAAGTAAGAATAAAGATTTTGGAAAAAGAATTTGATGGTGGAAGAGTTGGATTTAATAATTTATCAAAAATCCTAGCTTTTGTCGGAAAAAATTTCTCCGATCTTTCGTCTGCGCAGAGAGCTGAGATAATGAAATCACAAGTCATGGTTCATAGAGTTCAAATGGAGAAATATATGACCGTTTTTTCGACCGAAGACTTGATTGATATTGTAAATCAAGGATTTTATATCGACCCGATGGACATACCTGAGTCACTTCAATCTGAAGTTTTGAAAGATTCACTCAATCAATTGGGGAAAAAAATGTTCAATGAAGGGAAATATGATTTTATGAATAACCCACTGGTTCGTGAGGCAGTATTTACCGATGCAAAAAGAGAGCTTGACCTTACTCCCGAAGACCCCGAGTATTTAGTAAAAAGAAATCGACTGGAAAATATTGAGCAATCATTTTGGGTAAAAGACAAAATGGACAGTCTTCCATCTTATGTTCAAGAAAAGGCTTCACATTTTACAGAATCCTATGGCAAAAAAGGCCAAACACTTCTTTCCTTGGCTATAGCTGCGTATGGACTTCAAGATGAAAAACTGTTTGCCGAGAAACTCACTGAAATTGAAAACGTCATCAATCTGTACTCAATGGAGCATATTCCAGACGGAGCACGAGTGACTTGTGGAATGGAATATGAAGTTGGACTGTCTATCGGTAAAGCGTATGATGAAGCGAGTGCTGTTGGGTACGTAAGGGATATTGAGGCAGTGAGTCGGTCTGCTCGAATTGGAAAGGGTATTGGTGGTTCAAATTGTATTCATGAAATTGCTACGAAACCTAAGGATAATCCATATGTTCTCATTGCTGAAACAAAACTTCTCCAAGATGCTGGATTTTTGGATTTTAATTTTCAAAAATACACAAAGGCTTCGACCGGGTACCATATAAGTTTAGGTGGGGAAAGCGGGCTCTCTGTTTCTGACGACATGCTTTTTTTAAGTAATATAATGACACTTTCGAGTGTTTCTGGTATTAATGCGGGAAATGAAATCAATAATGTTAAAAGTGTACATTCAAAAAATCTAGAACAATTTGAAGGCGTTTTGCCAATAGGTGCTCGCGTGGAATTTAAAGGTATGTCGTGTGATAGTTTTGAGCAGTTTGAACGGGCTGTAATTACTACACATCATGCGGCGATTGCTTCGCAGATAGCCAAAAAATACTACCCAGATGGCCCCACAGAACAAGAACAGGCAATAATGGATGCATGGTCTACTCTCAAAAACGATACCGCACAAGCGGTTCGCGACCATAATGAATCATTTGGTTCGAGTGAATTTTCTGGAGGATTTTTGAACGAAAAAGGCGAGTATATAGACACTGGAGAAAGTATTGATATTCCACGCAATCGAAAACTCATCGGTGATGTTGATGTACAGAGCGAGGAGTTTAAAGAGGAATACAGGATTCCAATAAATATTCTGAGCGATCAACAAACTCCTCAGTTTGTGAACGCACTTACTCGAATCAACAATATATTTTTGAAAAAACCAATTGTTGTAGAAGATTCAAAAAGCAAGAATAATAGTACAGGAGTCAATGCGCGCAGTGTGCTTGATGCTATGAAGCGAGAAGGATATGAGGTTGTTGACGACAACAGTACTCCACAACAGACTATTTTTGATCGAGGTGGTAAAACGCGTGATGGGTATTATTATTTCCAGGGTGCATCTGAAGAAATGATTTCGCATAAGTCTCAAATTCTTTTGAGTAGATTTAACAAACAGATGGAATTGTTGCTCAGGAATGGGCAGGGGATAGTCGAAAGTAACGAAAAAGAAAAAACCTATGCAATTTAAGCCTGATACATTTAATTCAGATATTGAAACAGTAGCGAAGGTAAAACCCGACGCACACTATTTGCTGAACGATATTGCGAAAAAGGTTCTTTCTGAAAAAGAACTTTCAACGGAAGAGATGGAGCAAATAGCAAATATATATAGCGAGCTTGGCGAACTTGATCCGAATTTGGTTTCCTATTTGTCTGAACTTGAGAACAAAAATCGAATCACCCAAGAAGAAAAAAACATTGTCACTTGTTATTTTTTGATTGCAAAACAAGTCGGCCCAAGCAGTGATTATTTACGGAATACAATCTATAACAACACAAGCAGTAACGAGACGGATGTTCTCAGCTTGATTAAGAACATTTCTATACCAGAACATACAGCCTCAGTGCTCAGAGACGTATTGCAACGACTCGTAAAGGACCAAGATCTAGTCAAGAAGCAAGCCCTTCAAAAAGACGTTTTTATGCTATAATCACCCCACTATGGCATTATTTACAGGACTTTTTGGGACGAGCACCACGGCTTTTTTGAAGGAAGCTCGCCCTATCGTGAAGAAAATCAATGATTTGGAAGAGGGCCTCAAGGCATTGCCTGATGAGGCTTTTCCTGGTAAAACCGCAGAATTGAAGGAGCGACTTGCAAAGGGCGAGACACTCGATCAGATTCTTCCTGAGGCATTCGCGCTTGTGCGTGAAGCTTCACGCCGAACCCTTGGTCAGCGCCACTACGATGTACAGCTCATCGGAGGAATTGCACTTCATCGCGGAAACATTGCCGAAATGCGCACGGGAGAAGGAAAGACTCTTGTTGCAACACTCCCAACATATCTTAATGCGCTCACTGGTCTTGGTGTACATGTTGTCACCGTCAACGATTATCTTTCACGACGCGATGGAGTGTGGATGGGACAAGTGTATGCATTTCTTGGACTCACGCTTGGTGTAATCAATTCTCAGAACACATCTTTTGTTTACGATCCTACTCATACAGAAAAAGATGCAGAGCGAGATGGTGTAGCAGTATACAAAGTTGTGTACGAATTTCTCCGACCATCTTCACGAAAAGAATCATATGCTGCCGATATCACGTATGGTACGAACAACGAATACGGATTCGATTATCTTCGAGACAATCTTGCGAATCGAGCGGAAGATATCGTACAGCGTCCGCACAATTATGCAGTCGTTGATGAAATCGACTCGATTCTCATTGATGAGGCGCGTACTCCGCTTATCATTTCAAGCGAGGCTGAAGAATCCGACGATTTCTATCGCAAATTTGCCGATATTGCTATTCGTCTCAATCCTGATGAGGATTATTCAATAGACGAAAAGCGCAAGACTATATCACTCACTGATGCTGGGATTTCTAAGGCAGAGCAGGCTCTTAATATCGACAATATTTATACCGAAAAGGGTATCAAGTATGTGCATCACCTCGAAACAGCTGTCCGTGCCAAGGCTCTCTTCTTGAAAGACCGTGACTACGTCATCACCAATGGTGAAGTGGTTATTGTCGATGCCTTTACTGGACGTATGCAACCTGGCCGTCGCTGGAACGAAGGACTCCATCAGGCAATCGAAGCCAAGGAGTCTGTAAAAATTCAAAAAGAAACTCGCACCGCAGCCTCGATTACATTCCAAAACTATTTCCGTTTCTACAAGAAGCTTTCTGGAATGACAGGTACTGCTCGCACTTCAGAAGAAGAATTCCGAAAAGTATACGGACTCGATGTTATCGAAGTCCCGACGCATCGCGAGATCAAGCGTGTCGATCACAACGACCTCATCTTTCAGACAGAAAAAGGCAAATGGCAAGCAATTGCAAAAGAAGTACGTGCTCGTCATGAAAAGGGTCAGCCAGTGCTCATTGGTACTATTTCAATCGAACGCAACGAATTGCTTTCTGCGTACCTTCGCGAGGCTGGCGTACCGCATACACTTCTCAATGCCAAGAATCACGAAAAGGAAGGTGAGCTTATTGCTCAAGCCGGAAAGCGCGGTGCAGTGACTGTGGCTACCAACATGGCCGGTCGCGGTATCGATATTATTTTGGGTGGTGTTCCTGCAACGGACGTATCACGCAAGGAAATCCAAGATCTCGGTGGCCTCTATGTACTCGGAACTGAACGTCATGAAGCGCGCCGTATCGACAACCAACTTCGCGGACGTGCTGGTCGCCAGGGAGATCCGGGTGAGACTCAATTTTTCGTATCTCTCGAAGACGACCTTATGCGTGTGTTTGGATCAGACCGTATCAAAACAATGATGGGGCGCTTTGGTATACCTGAAGACCAGCCAATTGAAAATAGTCTCATCAACAAGTCACTTGAAAGTGCTCAGAAAAAAATTGAAGGATTCCATTTTGACGCTCGAAAATACACGCTCGAATACGACAACGTGCTTTCACATCAGCGCAACATCGTCTATGCACGACGTCGCACCATGCTTCTTTCAAAAAAAGAAGATATTGAAACGTATCTTGTTGGATTTGTGGGAAATGATACAGCACTCGCAAGTGTTGTTGAACAAAAGAAAAAGGCGGTGGGTGATGAAGCATTCCTTGAGACATTCCGCCGAATCGTACTCTACGTTACCGACCTACTCTGGGTTGAACACCTTGAGTCTATGGAATATCTCCGTTCTTCAGTAAATCTGCGTGCCTACGGTGGACGTGATCCGCTCATCGAATACCAGGGTGAAGGTCTTCGCCGATTCCGTGATATGGAAGCAATTTTCCGCGCTCAGGTCACAGAACTTATTGGAACGATTTCGTTGCAAGAAGGCGGACAAGCACCAGCAGAGGATCCAATATCAAATCAATCAACATTGCACGCTTCTCATGAAGAAGTATTTGACGGAGCTACAACAGCAGAACCAAACACTCCACAAGGCGGAGAAAAAGTTGGCAGAAATGACCCATGTCCATGTGGCTCTGGCAAAAAATTCAAACACTGCCACGGCTCATAGAATATCGTTCGTATTTTTTATTGCATGAAAGCAAAACAAAAAAATATCCCAATCCCAAAGTCATCTCGCAAACGAGCATTGATCATCGTTGATATTCAGGACGGTTTCATTAAAAAATGGAAAGGTCCATTCTTGCAGAATTTGGAAACGCTTTTTCGACAGGAGAGCTATGACATATATGTCGAAGCTACTTTTCATGCCGAGAAAGGTTCGCTTTGGGACAAGCAGACGGATTGGACTTTTCCTTACGAACCTTCAATCATGCTCGTGCAGGATTTTCTACGGGAAAAGAAAAATGTCGTTTCTCTCATAAAAGAAACTCGTTCGACCTGGAAAGGAGATAAAGATATTACAAAAATATTCAAGCAAAAGGGGATACAAGAAGTGCATATCGTTGGATTTGATACCAACGATTGCGTGTTTGCGACGGCTCAAGAGTCATTCGATCTTGGGTTCTATACGTACGTGATCGAAGAATGCGTAGGAGCAAGTGCGGGCAAGAAAATGCACGACTATGCCATTGCGATACTGCGAGATTTGGGCCTAACCAATCATGCGTCAAAAATATAGTTCGCGTTGATTCTTAAATGAGCAAGCTCTGGGCTTGCTCATTTTGATTGTGTGTCAAGATTGTGTTTGTCTCGCTTTTAAGCTATAAAGCTTTATAGCTTAAACGTCGCGTTTCAATCGACAGTAAGCGACGCGATTTTGCTAAATCCTATGTCCATCCTCACTCAAATATTCATAATGATAATGGTGTTGGCGTTGTTCTACACTGTGATCATCAACAATCGCGATGTGGTCAAACACATTGTCGAGCAATTACCTGATTTTTCGAAGATTTTTCCAAAACACTTACCGCCTCCGCTTTCGGAATACGTAAAAGTAATTGTTTTTGTTCCAGATGCTCATGCTGAGGCAGTTCGGCAAGCCGTTGGCGCTGTTGGGGGAGGAGATATAGGAAACTACGCAATGTGTAGTTTTTCTACTCAAGGTATCGCTCGGTATCTTCCGAAGGATGGAGCTCGTCCTTCAGTAGGCACGATTGGCAAACTTGAGCTTGTTGAAGAGGAGAAAATCGAGGTAACAGTGGCTAGAGCCCATCTCTCCCATGTGATTGAAGCAATACAAAGGGCTCACCCGTACGAGGAGGCGGAGATATATCTCTATGCACTTGAGCCATTACCAGGCTTGGCAAAAATCAGTAATCCACACCCAAATCATTAGGCTATTTTTGACACATTTAGTCAAGCACTGTTTGCTAGAAAACCCTTATAAAATAAGGGTTTTCTGCTTTTGACATACCCTAAATTTGTTGTATAACTATTGACTTTTATATCAGTCTGTGATACTATATGTGTGAACTTAAATATGGTAACGAGCTAGTCTTGACGCTATATGATAAAGTTCTTTTTTCGTTTTCTGGCAAGAAATCGAAAATACTTTCTGAAGAATAGAACTTTTACAGACGGATACAATTCGAGGCGCGAGCAAGGCTTGTGACCAAAATGTACTTGAGTGTACATTGCGGGAGCAAACGAGCGAAGCAACAAAGAAGTGTGCCGTATGGGGAAGTTATATATGTTGACAGAGCGTAACTGTCGCTTTATGCAAAAAAAAATCAGTAAAATCATGCAGGCTTTCGCCGTCTTTCCTATTTTGACAGCGAACCTTGCTCTTGCTCCCTTCGGAGCAGGTGCCGGGCTCCCCACTGCATCAGTTATATTTCCAGACAAAAATGGGCCCCTTGCTAGTGAGGTCGCTGATAACAAACAGCACGATCTCGAAGTTAAGGCAGCAAAAGTAGACGCATACTTTGCACAATACGACCTTCCGATCGCAAGTCATGGTAAAACGCTTGTACGTGTTGCTGAGGAGAATGATCTCCCGTGGCAGTCACTCGCAGCTGTTGCTATGATCGAATCTACTGGTTGTAAGTTCGTTATCCCAGGCAAAAACAACTGTTTTGGATGGGGTCACGGAAAAATCACTTTTAAATCTATCGATGATTCCATTCTTGCAGTGGGTAAGGCACTTGGAGCAAACAATGACGCGACCAAGCACTACTACGATGGCAAGAGTTTTGAGGAAAAGCTCATCACGTATAACGGACGAACCGCTAATGGAAAGAGCGTTAATCCAAAATATGTGCAGAAAGTTTTTCTTGTGATGGATCGTATCGAAAAGATGGAAGTAGAGAATGTTCTCGCTTCTACTAGTGTAAAAGCAGATGCTTAAACTAGAAAGTAGAAAATAGTTAGTAGAAAGTAGATAAATACTTAATACAATTACACAAACCCCCGCCGGCGAAAGCCGGTGGGGGTTTGACTTTTTGGAGAAAAATGCTATTTTATAGTTAAATAAAACTCCATAAAATGAAAAAAACGTTGATGCTAATGGCGATAGCCATCCTTTCTTTTTCCGATGTTCGTTCAAAGAACGATACTACTACACAGGAAGTAATTCGTCTGGTTGGAGACTCTGTTATCGAGTCTGTCATTGCTCGCACTGTGGTAATCACAACTATGGATGAACGTGCAGCAAAAATACTTGATTTTCCTCATGCTCTCGCACCAAGCATTGCTTGCTCGGTGAGGCAAAAGGGATCTGGTGAAGTGTTTTTAAACTACTCTCCTGTGTGGCCTAAAAATCCATTTGCACTTTTTTGGCAGACGCCAAAAATCAAATTTGACCATTATTGGGTAATCGATGGTGCGTGGGGGCAGAAAATCGGAGAGGAAAAACCACTTCCAGAGTATTACAATTGGTTTTTTATCGCAATTGCTTTGGTTGTTGGACCAGTGGTTGTTCGATACCTAGTTGTTTTGTGCCATGATAAATGGCCAAAATTATTATCTTTCGCATTTATTGTTGCATGTTCATTTCTCTACGCCTACCTGACCATACCAGAGCAATATTCGAATGGGTATTATGGTTTGTATCTTTCCAAATGGGAGGTGTTCTCTCATTATTGGATGCTTGGTTTCCCTTACGCAATCACGATATCTGTTGGGGTATTATTCTGGAAACTTGGATCATGGGCTTACAACAAAGCGGTTCGCAAGCAAAATGACGACTTTATAAGTCATATGTTGTGATGATTTATATATAAACAAAATGGCAAGTGAAAACTTGCCATTTTTTAATTTTGTACGGCAAGATATGACGCCACAATTGCCGCGGTTTCGCCACGGAGGGTGAGTGAGCCGAGAGATGCTATCGTACAGCCTTTGTCTTTGGCGAGGATCACTTCTTTTTCACTAAAACCACCCTCAGGTCCCACAAAGAAGCTTGAAAGCTGTAAAGCTTCAAAGCTAGAAAGCTCACTGCCGGAAAGGTCAAATAAGACACTTTCGGTTGGATTTATACTTTCAATTGCTTTGGCAAATAACATCGGTTCTGCTAATTCCGGCAGTGTTGTTCTACCAGCTTGTTCGCAGGCTTCGCGGATTATCTTTTCTAAGCGGTCTCGATTGAATCCGGTTTTGACGGTGCGTTCGGTGAGGAGGGGAACAATCTTTGTAATGCCGATTTCGGTGGCTTTTTGTACTACAAGCTCAAAATTCTCGCGTTTGAGAACTGCACAAAAAAGCGAAGCAGATTTCTCTGGCTCTCGGTCTGGGGTGTTGATGTCTTGGAGGCTGAGTATTATCTCGCCTTTGTTCATTTCCTCGATTATTGCTTCGGCTTCTTGGCCCTTGCCGTTGCAGAGAATGAGCGTATCTCCTGTCTTGAGGCGAAGCACGTTACGCCATTGGTTGATGAGCTCGTCGTCTGTTACGATAAGTTCTTTTCCGTTGAAGTTGAAATTTCCGATGAATCTGTGAAGTCGCATGGGTTTGTATTTATTCCCCTCCTTTACTAAGGAGGGGTGTTTTGTAATCAAAACGGGGTGGTTCCTGGATTTTAGCACGAATTTTGCGAATACTAAGAACCACCCCGTCCGGAGTACCGGCCACCCCTCCTGGTTACAGGAGGGGAATAATACGTTAGTCTTCGACTAACTTTCCCGCCTCAATCTCAATCGGGTCTGCGCGACGGAGGTTTCGCTCCATCTTTTTTGTCAGAATTTCAAAATGGGGTGATTCGTCGAGTGCCACAGCAATTTCAAAAATATCATGCTCTGTGGTAATCCAGCGTGTGCCAAACCGTTTTGATACGTCGAATGGTTTGGAATAACTACGCAAGGTTTTCTTACCATCGCTGTTGGTGAAGTATTCATGGAAGTACGAAAGTACAAGTTCACGTAGCGTTTTGTAGATTGGTTCGCGATATCGGAGTACGGCGTGGCTGGTTCGAGAAATTGCACCATAGTGTCCATCCATTTCAAAAAGAGCGACGACATGGTCGACGTCCTTGTTGTTGGTGTCTGCAACTTTCAGATCAAGGAGTAGAGGTTTTTCACCATGAAATTGCAGGATTGTTGCAGCAAGTAATGCTCCTTCCATGCAGTTTGCAGTACGAGTTTGAAGTACTGTTCTTGGAGATCGGACAATATGACCATTTTTTTCTTCAGGTTTTTGGTTGAATGTATTGAGGAAGTCTTGGATTTTTTTTGGGCTATTTAGCGTTCGAAAAAGCCTCCCTTCTTCCTTTGTGAGTGTTTGTGTAGGGGTACTCATGCAGGTATACTATACCAAGTGAAGGAAAAAATAAGAAAGCTATATGTATATATCGAGCGCAATGTATGGTCACAAGCCGTACTTTTGTTGATTGTCGTATTATTTGCGTTGCTTGAGATACAAGCGATTTCTGAGGAAATCAGGAATCTGAAACAGGAGAACTACTCTGAGTCGTCTATACTCTGGCAAAATCGTGACATCCGCACTCTGTCGTTGCAACCCGAAGATATAGAAGCGTGGATGACTTTTTCGTACATCAATACCGTATTTGATCTTCCGTCCGACTATCTCGAAAAAGTGCTTGGCGTGAGAGAAGACAACTATCCATATATTTCCATTGCGCGATTTGCGCGAAGGCATCATCTGGCGAGTGATCAATTTCTTTTCTTTATACAGAATGTTGTTGCTGATTACTCAAAATAGACCATGATTCATTTTATTGAGCTTCTTCTTCCGTATTTATTGCTCTACAAGTATTGGGCGATTTTTTCGATTACATTTTTTGCCGCACTTATTCTTCCGATTCCACCGGGTATTCTACTTATGGCTTCGTCTGCTTTTGCGAGTCAGGGATATTTTTCGCTCGAATGGGTAATACTTGCCGGAATACTTGGAAATATTGCAGGGGACAATGTCGGTTATTTTCTTGCCTGGAAATACGGCAAACCAGTACTTAGAAAAATCGGGTTCGGAAAGGTTCTCGAAAATGAAAAATATAAGAATATCGAAAAACGTATTCGCAAAAGCCCTGGTGCCCTCATTTTCTTCAGTCGATTTGAAGTATTTTCAAACCTGGCTGTGAATCTAATGTCGGGACTCGGAAGGGTTCCGTATCGCAAGTATCTATTCTACGAAGCAATCGGAGAAATTTTCCAGGTTGCACTGTATTGCTCTATTGGCTACTTGGTGGGGGATAATTGGGAGGAAATCAGTACGCTTATCGGAAGGTTTCTGTTGCTGATAATACTCGTCGCGTTCGGTGTTGTTGTTATTTTTCGAAAACGTATTTGGCGGTCAATCACGAAGGATTCAAATGAAAACAACCCATAATGGGTTGTTTTCATTTGAACTATGAACGTTTCTTTTTTGCTGCAAGCATCACTTTTTTTGCCGCGATACGCTTTGCTGTTTTGTGTGGGCCTTTTGGCATTTTCTTTGGGCTCACACTGGTTTTTCGTTTTGCCATGTATTACTTCCTTGTTTATTAATATATTTACAGTATAGCATGTAAAAATTGAAATGATGCATTGTTTCTTGCTTTACAAGAAAGTAACAACATAAATGTTGTTGTAAAAATACAAAAATATCCTTTATAAATAAGGCCATTTTTGTTTACGTAATTTTTTTTCTCAATTTTGTACCCAGATTTCTATTTTTGGGAGATGATACATATAGGTTTACATCTGTTCTATCTTGTCGAAGATATTACAAATCAAGTACTCATTATTATTCTTATTTAAAACCTATTTATTTTATGAAAAATACAAAAATGAATTCAACATTTCGCACGGAGGTTTTTTGTTTGGTTGACACTTTTCTAGGATTGACGTAGTGTGTACTCAAACAAACACGTATTTTATGGAAGAGACAATGATAATACGCCCCTCAAAGAGGAGACTGCCAGGAATCATATATTTCCTGTTTGGCGCCGCAGCCATTACAATCTTATTCTTTTTTGCATCGCCGAAATACACGGCAAAAATACGAAAGGATGCCTACGCCTTCGGTTATAATGACGGCAAGGCCAGTGGTCTCACACTTGGTGAGGCGAGCGGGTTTGACCGGGCAATGGTTGAGTATAAGATTATTACTGATTCTCTTGCCGAGCAAGACTCATTGGCTGAAATCAAGGCGGAAGAAGAATTGGCAAAAAGATCGCGACGTCAAACAAAACAATCGGCCAATTACCGGGTTATCCAAACTGAGACCGGTTACGTAGTAGGGGATCCAATCCCCGACGAATAATTACATTATTGAAGAATAAAAAAGCCCCGTATCCTCGGGGCTTTTCTTATGTCTGCCTAATATTCTTCCGCTGGATATCTTGTTCCTCGATTTAGGAAATTAGTTTCTGCATCGGAGTGCTTGAACGTATCTTTGAAATATTTTTTGGTAGGGAGATTATGTACTTTTTTACTGAGTGAGTATCGCAACCGATTTCTTTTCAGTAACTGGTCGAATCACGATGAAGCGTTTTTTTCATGCCGCGAGGAATCCCGTAGTTGAAATTTTCTTTTCGCCCTCCTTCGCTGCCGGATCGTTGTAGTAGACCATACCATCATCTATGCCATTGATCACCACGAGGTGGGGGATTGGGTTGGTGGGTTCAAATTTGTAATGAATCGACGCCATTACTGGCCCATCTTTCAATTGTTTTTGGATTTCAGCGAAAGCGACCTTCGTCGTCGATTTTCCGAGGTCATATGTCTTTCCTTCAAGTCCGTGTTTCTTCGCGACTGCGATAAGTCCAGCGTACGTCCAGCCAGCGTTTTGTTTGTACGCACCAAGTGCTATCTTTGGGCAATAGACATACTTTGCATTTAGGGCTCATTTTTGCTAGTATTTTGAGGTTCCTTTGAGAGTAATATATTCCCCGGTAGCTCAGCGGCAGAGCAGAGAACTGTTAATTCTAAGGTCGTAGGTTCGATCCCTACCCGGGGAGCATAGTAGAAAAAAC
>CAYVZI010000011.1:0-18537 GCA_964456475.1 uncultured Candidatus Saccharibacteria bacterium
GCCATTTTCATACCTTACACCTTGGGTGATGCAAAGGTATTGAACCATTACGATTGATTGACTATTATATATAAATATGTTATCATAGATAAAACATTCATTATGAAAAGTATACTATTGAGCACAATTTGTGTTCTTTTGATAACAAGTTGCCACCCACGGTATGTGTACCTAAAACAAGGTCACGCAAAATCCATCAAAGGTACCAATCAGGTCATGATGGTTCCGGAAAATTCTGAATATTTGCGCTTCGACAGAAACCAAATACACGTAACTTCAGAGAAGAATGGAGTGACATTCTTCATGTCCAATTCGGGACCTGAAAGCAGAGGCGTTATTACCTACCGTCGTGACGATGTGATCAAAAAATACAAGTACAAAATAACACAAACCCCCTATCGTAAATAACGAAGGGGGTTTCTTATTTTTCAAAAATTAAAGACATGTAATCGAGGCAACTTTGTCTCCGGCGCGAAGCTTCATAATCGAAACTCCTTGTGTTTGACGTCCAAGCTTTGAGACAGATTCGAGATCAGTGCGGATCACCTGACCCTTCTGACTCATAGCAATGAGTTCGAGTTCGTCAGTGATCACCTTTGCCATTATCAAGTCTCCTGTTTTTGGAGTCACCTTTGCAGTCTTGATTCCAGAACCTCCACGCTTTTGCAGTTTATATTCCTTGAGCGGAGTCTTCTTTCCAAGACCGTTGGCAGACATTACCAGAAGCGAAGCGCTATCCTTTGTCTCTTTCTTTACAATATCGAATCCGACGATCAGGTCTCCTTTGCCGAGCTTCATTGCTCGCACTCCACCTGCAGTACGTCCCATTTCGCGAATGTCAGATTCCTTGAATCGGACACTTTGACCCTTTGATGTGGCAAGCATGACTTCATCACCCTTTTCTACAAGGTTTGCACCGCGAAGAGAGTCATTCTTGTCGAGATTGATTGCAATGATTCCACTACGTCGAACATCAGCAAATTGTTTTGAAGACATTTTCTTTCCGGTACCATTTTCGGTCATCAAGAAGAGGTATTGCTCTTTGCCTTTTTCGGTTTTTGAAACAGGTAGAATAGACATCACTCGCTCACCTTCAGAAAGCGAAACGAAGTTCATGATTGATTTACCTTTTGTGGCACGCTTACCTTCTGGTATATCGTACATTTTCAATTGGTACGCCTTTCCAAGATTGGTGAAGAAAAGCAAATCATCGTGCGTGTTTGCAGAAAGAAGCATGGTGACGAAGTCTTCTTCTTTGGTTTCAAGATCGACAACACCGACTCCCCCACGCTTCTGTGCTCGATATTCACCTGGGTCGGTACGCTTTACGTATCCACCTTCTGTGAAGACGAGCATTGATTCTTTTTCTGGAATAAGGTCTTCGTCAGTGATTTCTTTGACACCACCCTTGATTACTTTTGTGCGGCGTTCATCACCATACTTGTCTTTGAGTTCGGCGATTTCTTTACCGATAAGTGCAAGCATTTTCTTTGCAGAAGCAAGAATTGCTTTGAGTTCGGCAATAAGGTCCTGCTTTTCCTTGAGTTCTTGTTCAACCTGCTTGCGTTCGAGACCGGCAAGCTTCTGCAAACGCATTTCAAGAATGGCGGTTGCTTGAAGATCAGAGAATTTAAATTCCTTCATCAAATTGAACTTGGCGATTGCAGCATCTTTTGAAGCGCGAATCACGGAAATCACGCGGTCAATGTGATCGAGCGCTTTTTTGAGACCAAGGAGAATATGTTCGCGTTCTTCTGCCTTACGAAGATCGTACGCAGTGCGACGCTTGACCACTTCCTTGCGGTGCTTGATGAATTCATCGAGAATTCCTTTGAGTGAAAGTGTCTGCGGAATACCATCAACAAGAGCCACCATGTTGAAATGGAATGCTTGCTCGAGTTGTGTATGTTTGTAGAGATAGTTGAGGACTTTTTGTGGAAAGACACCTTGCTTGAGATCGATTACAACGCGAATATCTTTCGTTGATTCATCACGAAGGCCTTTGATTCCTTCAATCTTCTTCTCCTGCGCAAGTTCGGCGATTGCCATCACGAGATTCTGCTTGTTCACGCGATATGGAATCGAAGTAATGATGATCTGCGCCATGCCAGCTTTCTGCTCGACAATTTCGGCTTCACCACGACACACCACTCCTCCGCGACCAGAAGAATATGCATGGAGCATATCTTTTGTTCCGTGCACGATTCCACCAGTTGGAAAGTCTGGACCCTTGATGAATTGCATGAGGTCTTCTGTAGTCGCCTCTTCGTTTTCAATAAGGTGAAGCGTTGCATCGAGCACTTCAGTAAGATTGTGCGGAGCAATGTTGGTCGCCATACCCACCGCAATTCCGAGCGTACCGTTCAATATAAGATTCGGGAATCCAGCGGGAAGAACGATTGGCTCTTTCATGGTGCCATCGTAGTTTGGACGGAAATCTACGGTTTCTTTTTCGAGGTCTTTCAAAAGATCACCAGCAAGTTTACTCATCTTTGCTTCCGTATAACGCATCGCCGCAGCATTGTCGCCGTCGATTGATCCGAAGTTTCCCTGGCCGATGATGAGCGGATAACGGAGTGTGAAGTCTTGCGCCATACCCACCATTGAGTCGTACACAGCCACGTCACCGTGTGGGTGGTATTTTCCGAGCACGTCTCCAACTACCGCTGCAGACTTTTTGGTCTTGGCAGATGCAGTAAGGTTCATCTCGTTCATTGCGTAGAGAATACGGCGGTGTACCGGCTTGAGACCATCACGAACATCAGGAAGAGCACGAGCAGTGATGACCGACATCGCGTAACTAATGTATGAAGTGCGCATTTCGGCACTAATGCCAACCGGTCGCACATTCACATGAGGAACAACTACTGATTCTTCTTCTGGTTGTTTTTTGGGATTTTTTGAGGCCATAATTTTATGGATTTACTTTACCATACTGGGTGATTACATACCACTTGCTGATTCATCAATAATCGTGTCATTAGATTCATCCGCGGGCAAAGTTTCTGTATCAAGCTGAACATCAGGTGACTCTTGTTTTTTTGATTGAATCGAATTCGCAGTTTGAAAATTACCAAAATTCACCGTCCCAAATGTGTCTTCGTAGAGAGAATTACTGAAAGTATCAGAAATAGTATCTCGAACAACATCGGTTGTTGAAAGTGTCGTCGTGTCACTCAAAGTATTTGTGACTGACCAAATATAAAAAAGTACGGGTGACATCAAAATAACACCGGCAAAAACCATACGCTGACGTACATGAAGTGGCTTACTGCGTAAATGTTGAAGAAAAGTTTCGGATTCCATGAGTTCGTGTCATTCCCGGCTTGACCGGGAATCCAGATTACTAAATACAAAAAAGACCTGGATCCTGAATCAAGTTCAGGATGACCTTCTATTACGAAGGTCAGTTTTCAGCTAATACAATTACGTCCCCTTCCTTTGCTTCGATTTCTTTTCGGCGGATAGTGAGTTTGTCGAGTGGTTCTACTTTGTCTTCGCCGGCCTCCTTGAGATATGTCTTGAGGTTCTCAGGAGTGAAGTCCATCGGAATGATTATCTTTGGCTCAATCGCCACCGCAACTTTGTTGGCAGCAGCAGCCCCAAGACTACTGATTGGCACGAAAAGAATATCGCAGTTGTTGAGGATTTCCATTTCGGATGCAAGAAGTGGTTTTGAAATCGGTCCAAGGAATCCAAGCTTCGTATCCTCAAATACAAATGAATAGACAGCGGTGTTGTATTCTTTGCCATCAATAGTAGTCGTTGTTCCCTTTCCTTGCACTGCTACGCCTGAATGTTCGTATTCGCCGGGACCGGTGATGCAGAATGGAACCGTGTCGCCGTGAGTCACTCGATCAAAACCGTTGTAATCAGCATGTTGTGTGGTCGAGAGCGCGAGCACTGAACCGAATTTGGTCGATGATTTTACCGGTGGATTAATTGCAATAACTGTATCGCCTTGGGCGATTTTGAAAAACTGGTTGCCGTAGTACGTGATAATCATAAATTAGAAAGTAGAAAATAAAGATTACTTTATTACAACGGCGCTCGGACGAGATGAATGTGTATACATATTCATCCGCTCCTCACTTGTTGTAATATGTTAGTAAAAAGTAGAAAATGCGACGGTTTTTAATACGAGAGTACTATACTAGATTTTGGGCAATAAAAAAAGAAGCAATTCTACGTCAGTAAAATTGCTTCTTATATCTTCACAAAAATGTCTATTGACAAACTTTGTAGTGCTTTTCATATTCAGGAATATCAGGATTGTTTATCAGTTCCAAATTAAAAATGGTACTAGCAAGTAAAAGATCAAGCGTTTGATATCCTGTATAATTATTAGAGAAATGTCTAACCTGACTTCCGTGTGTAATATTTAATTTCATATCCAGAACAGGAAAGTATAAAATTACTTTTTTATCATCACCTAATACGGGGCGTTCGGCGGTAATATACTTATAGCCCTTGGTTTCATTAACATAAACCCGAATAATATCACCGGGTGTGAGTAAGGTTCTCTCACATTCATCAAGAGTAACGTTACTGGCGATTTTTTTATTATTTTTTAATATAAGCATAACTGTAGATTTTTTGAGATTAAAGCATTTATACAATAAACGTGTCAAGTAGCCAAAACCCTCTATATATAGTAGTATCACTCCATTACCAGTCGGACTCCCGCATTCGTGGGAAATCCTCAAGGAGAATAACCCCTCGGGAATACCTGAGTACCTCCTAGAGTTATCCGCAATTAGGCGGATTTTTTTATTTTTATATGGCAAAAAAGACAGATACATTTAAAGAGCCAGTCGTAGTTCCTGAGCGAATCTTGAACGAGATTCACACTATGCTCGACCGTGGCACCACTCCTCTTTCACAAGAGAAGCTTATCGAAGGACCGGTCATCGGCATCGAAAAAGCAGCAGTCTACATTGACCTCGGCGTCTACGGAACCGGTGTTATTTATGGACGCGAATTCCGCAACGCTCGTGAAATCATCAAGAAGATGAACATCGGCGATGTAGTGAAGGCAAAAATCGTTGAAACAGAAAACGAAGACGGTTATGTCGAGCTCTCCCTCAAGGAAGCAAAACAGGCTCTCATCTGGAACGAAGCTGAAAAGGCAATCAAAGAACACATGATCTTTGAACTCGCAGTCAAGGATGCAAACAAGGGTGGACTCATCATTGAATGGCAAGGTATCGCAGGATTCCTTCCAGCATCTCAGCTCAAGCCTGATCACTATCCTCGCGTTGAAGACTCTGACAAAGACAAGATCTTGAAAGAACTCAAGAAACTCGTTGGAAAGAAGATCAACGTTACTATCGTTTCTGCACTTCCAAAAGACGGCAAACTTATCTTCTCTGAAAAAGAGTCATCTAGCGATGAACGCCAGGCAGTTGTCGGCAAGTACGCTATGGGTGACGAACTCGAAACAACAGTTGCTGGCATCGTAGACTTCGGAGTATTCCTCAAAGTTGAAGAAGGTCTTGAAGGTCTCGTACACATTTCTGAACTCGACTGGGGTCTCGTGGAAGATCCACGCCAACTCTACAAAGTCGGCGACAAGGTCAAGGCAAAGATCATTGATATCCGCGAAGGAAAGATCTCTCTTTCTATCAAGGCACTCAAGAACAATCCTTGGAACGAATTCGATGGCAAACTCAAAAAGGGTGACATCATCAAGGGTGTGGTCATTAAATTCAACAAGCACGGTGCTCTCGTTTCTATCAAGCAAGGTGTGGCTGGACTCGTTCACCACTCAAACTTCGGTAGTGAAGCGAAGCTTCGTGAGAAGCTCGAACTTGGAAAGACTTATACCTTCCAGGTAACACTCTTTGACCCAAAGGAACAGCGCATGACGCTTACGTGGATCGAGAAAAGCTAAATTATCCAGGTTTTAGGGTCTAGGTTCTAGGGTCTAGAAAACCGAAATATAATGAAACTCCCCGCACGGCATATGCCGTGCGGGGAGTTTGCACTTCACAAATCACCGTATATATGTTAATTTAATGATTGAAAATCACTCATTAAAAACTACTCCGATGCGCCAACTCAAAATCACAAAATCTATTACAACAAGGGACTCCGAACATTTTCAAAGGTATCTGCAAGAAATCAGTAAAATTGAATTAATTACACCCGAGGAGGAGGTAGAACTCGGGGTTAAGATAAAACAAGGTGACCAACGCGCGTTGGAAAAACTTACAAAAGCCAATCTGCGTTTTGTGGTTTCTGTTGCAAAACAGTACCAAAACCAAGGACTCTCTCTTAATGACCTCGTTAATGAAGGAAATCTTGGATTAGTTAAAGCTGCGTCACGTTTTGATGAAACACGTGGATTCAAATTCATTTCCTATGCAGTCTGGTGGATCCGTCAGTCAATATTGCAAGCCCTCGCTGAAAATTCACGTATTGTTCGGTTGCCCACAAGCAAAATCAGTCTTTCCAATAAAATTGAAAAAGCATTCTCTCAACTCGAACAAGAGTATGAACGAGAACCGAGCGTCGAAGAAATAGCTGATTTGATTGATATCCCAGAATACTTCGTAGAAGAAATGACTGCTTTTCAATGGCGGCATGCATCGCTTGATGCTGCAACAAAAGAAGGCGAGGAAAATTCATTGCTTGAAATGCTTGAAAATACAAATTCAGAATATGCAGATGTTGATGTCGTGCATACTAAATCGTTGGAAGTTCAAGTCAATAGAGTTCTATCCACTCTCCCTAAAAGACAAGAAGAGGTTATCCGTCTTTATTTTGGGATTGGGTGCAAACAAATGAGCCTCGAAGATATTGGCGAAAAGTACGAACTTACACGAGAACGTGTACGACAAATCAAAGATAAAGCCATCTCTCTACTCAGTACCCGTAGCCGAAGTTCACTTTTAAAAAATTATCTTGGCTAAAAAACTTATGCTGGTGTTTCATTTTGAAACACCAGTTTTTTTATTCTTACATTACAAAAGACTAGTTATACAAACTCATCACCTTGTCTTTAATATTGCAATCTAAATTAATTCATTGTATAATATAGGAAAATACATATGAACTATAGGCTAAAGTTTTGGATTCCAATGCTTATTCCCTTTGCAATTGCAGCCGCTTATGAATTTCAACGCACAGGAGGGAAGGCTGACAAAATCGTAATTACTCTTGTAGTCTGTTTGATTCTTGGCTTATGTTTTGGTCTGATATACGCTAAGGCATCTCAAAAAATCCACGACCACGAAGTAACGTTATTTGGTACCGATAAAGAAAGAAAAGACGGTTACTATACGCTCATAGTATCATTAAGTGAAGTAATAAATGGACCACTAATTGCGTATATTATAATCGCAGTTGTCATTGGTATTATATTAAAAAGAAAAGAAACGTGAAAATACAAAAAACTCCACTCGGAGTTTTTTTTACTAGAACCTAGTTAAATATGCTCATCATCTTGTCTTTCCCGTCAGTTGCGAAACATTCAAGTGCTTCCGTTATGCGTTTTGCGATTTTTTTAAGCTCAGCCACTTCAGTATCTTTGAAATCTTTCATGAGGAAATCAATCACTGGCTTTTCGCCTGATGGTTTCTTGAGTTTTCCACCTGGAGTTTCTGGAGAAATTCCTACGCGAATGCGCACGAATTCGCGACTCTTCAAAACTTTGATGATTGAAGCAAGTCCGTTGTGTCCCCCGTCTCCCCGATCAAATGAAATTTTGATTCTACCAACTGGCAAATCGAGATCGTCATAGACCACTACCAAATTTTCCAAATCTTTTTTTGAATCAATAAACGGCTTCACCGATCCACCTGAATTATTCATGAAATTGTCCGGTGCAACAAATTGCATTTTTTTCGTGCTGAGTTTTCCCGCACAGACAAGAGCCTTGGCTTTCTTATCATCCCTCCAATCAGAAAAATCGTTCTTCTTTGCGATCATTTGCAACAAAATTCGCCCACAATTGTGGCGAGTGTTTGCATATTCTTCTCCAGGATTTCCCAACCCGATTACTGTTATCATGGGTACATGATAACAGAGTTATAAAGTTTTTAAAGTTCATAAAGTTATAAAGTAACCCGCATGTAACCACTTTCAACTTTATAACCTTATAACTTTCAACTTTGACACCAATCGTATTTTTGTTAAGACACAAAAATACGATTGGTGTCAATAGCATATGTGTATTACAATGGCACCATGGAAATCAACAATGAACAACCGAGCGAAGGTATTCCAGTGGATGCAGTTCGTCGAGAAACCCCTGCAAAACAGGGCTTTTGGCATAATGCTGGTGAATTTGTTCGTTTTGCGGGAATCGTCATTATCATCGTATTTTGTGTGCGATACTTCGTTGCTCAACCGTTCATCGTATCAGGAACCTCAATGGTGCCCACCTTCCAGAACTCCAACTATCTCATCATTGACCAATTGTCATATCGATTCCAAGAGCCCCATCGAGGCGACGTCATAGTATTTCATCCGCCGCTCGAAATGAAGACATATTACATCAAACGTATCATCGGTATTCCTGGAGACCTTGTTACGGTCAAAAATGGTGTCGTTACCATCAGCAATGACGAATATCCTGATGGATTCACACTTAATGAACCGTACCTAAATAAAGAGTCAACAATCGAAAACGTCTCACTGGAAGTCACACCTGGAAATTACTTTGTAATGGGAGACAATCGCTCGGTCAGCTTTGATTCCCGTCGATGGGGTCTCTTGCCAAAAAAGAATATTACTGGACGCGCATTCATTCGACTGTTTCCGCTAAACGAAATCGATCTGTTTCCCGGAGAACACACTTATTATCTTAGAAAGTAAAAAATAGAAAGTAGAAAGTAGATAAAATACGAATTGCAAATGCATCTCTATTTTCTACTAACTACTTTCTACTAACTAGATTATGGCCACACCAAAAAAATCAACTGTAAAAAAACCTACCGGTGACCTCGCTGCTCCAAAAGGCATGCGTGACATCATGGGTGACGAATACTACCTCTTCCAGGGCTTCTTTGAAAAAGCTCAGGAAATCGCGATGTACTACGGCTTCAAGCCAATTGAAACTCCAGTACTTGAACACGAACATGTCTTTACCTCAGGCGTAGGAGAAGGCACTGATATTGTCGACAAGGAGATGTACACCCTTCGCACAAAAGGTGGAGATCATCTTGCAATGCGCCCAGAACACACAGCGAGTCTCATGCGTTCATACATCGAAAACGGCATGAATGCTCAACCACAACCAGTCATGTTCTATCAATACGGACCATCATTCCGTCACGACAATCCGCAAAAAGGACGTTACCGTCAATTCTATCAATTCGATATTGACTCGCTTGGCTCAGAAAAGAGTATTTTGGATGCTCTCGTAATCAAAACTATAATTACGATCATCAATGAAGCTGGTTCTCCTTCTACTTCAATTGACATCAACTCAATCGGCTGTAAAGATTGCCGTCCAGGATATATTCGAGAACTCATTTCGTATTACAAGAAACATCTGAACAATCTTCCAGCGATCGATCGCGAACGACTTAAGACCAACCCACTTCGCATTCTTGATTCAAAAGAAGAAAAAACAATCGAAATCAATGCAGGTGCACCAGAATGTGTGTCATTCCTTTGCCCTACTTGTAAAAAACACTTCAAAGAAGTGCTCGAGTATCTCGAAGAAATGGAAGTACCATATACAATCAACAAAAATCTTGTACGCGGTCTTTCTTACTACTGCCGTACCGTATTCGAAGTGATCGTCGATCAAGGTGATGGTACAAGCACAACAATTGCTGGAGGAGGACGCTACGACTATCTCGGAAAACAACTTGGAAGCAAAAAAGATATTCCAGGAATTGGTGCTGCACTCGGCGTTGACCGTATTGTCGGCATGCCTTGGTACAACAAACATATGCCTCGAATCATGAAGAAACCGAAGGTCTACTTCATCCAGCTCGGCATTGAAGCAAAGTTAAAATCGCTCAATATCATCGAAATTCTCCGCAAAGCACATGTGCCAATCATGCAAGCTCTTTCAAAAGATTCGCTCGGCGCCCAGCTTGGTATGGCCGAGAAATCTGGTGCTCCATACACAATCATCTTCGGACAAAAGGAAGCAATCGACAAGACTGTGATTGTCCGAAATATGGAAACTCGCTCACAAGAAAACGTAAAGCAGAGTAAGCTTGGAGAATACATGAAAGGACTCAAGTAGGTTTTAGGGTCTAGGTTCTAGGGTCTAGAAAATACAAAATGCCAACAAAAATTGTACAACAAGAAAATCCTGTTCTTCGTGAAATTGCAAAAGAGGTACCACTCAAGGATATTCAATCTGCAAAAATACAGAAAGTACTTCGTGATATGGGTAAAGCCCTCGCTACTCAAGGCGATGGCGTAGCAATCGCAGCTCCACAAATTGGAGTATCGCTTCGCATTTTTGTAGTGGCTGGAAAAGTCTTGCATCCCCTATGGAAAAAAGATGGAATACTGCCGGAAGGAGAAGTCGTTGACGATTTGGTGTATATAAATCCAGTTGTAACAAAAGTATCTAAATCAAAAAAATGGATGCATGAGGGATGTCTTTCTGTACGACCACTATGGGGTGAAGTAGAGCGATCTACACATGCGACAGTAACTGCATACGATCACACCGGCACAAAATTCACCCGCGGAGCAGGTGGTTTACTTGCACACATCTTCCAACACGAAACAGATCATCTTGATGGAGTACTCTTTATCGACAAAGCACGCAATGTTGCTCCCGGTGAAGTACCAGGGGCACAAACTCGAAAAACTAAATCCTAAACTCGAAAGGATTTTTTAGAAATTAGAACTTAGAATTTAGAGTTTGCAATTTTATGAATGAAATGAAAAAAATTGCCTTCTGGGGTACCCCCGAACTCACAACCGTATATCTCGATGCATTACACAATGCAGGTATGACTCCTTGTGTAATCATCACAAATCCCGACCGTCCAAAAGGACGCGGTAATATCATGACCGCAACTCCAGCCAAGCTCTGGGGCGAGGCTCATGGTATTCCTGTATTACAGCCAGCAAAGCTGGATGAGACTTTCAACTTTCAGCTTTCAGCTTTCAACTTGGACATATCAATCGTCGTCGCATACGGCAGTATCATTCCCGAAAATATAATCAACTTACCTAAGCACAAGACTTTGAATGTCCACTATTCCCTCCTGCCAAAATACCGCGGAGCCGCACCAACAGAGTCTGCCATTCTTGCCGGTGACCAGGTCACCGGGAGTTCAATCCAAGTCATGGCATTCAAACTTGATTCAGGACCAATCATAGCCGAAGAAACACTTTCAGTTGGAGAAAATGAAACTACTCCTGAACTTCGCGCACGGCTCACCGAAGCCGGCGCAAAACTTCTGGTAGAAGTTTTGCCAAAATACATTGCTGGCGAAGCAACACTCCGCGAACAAGACGACTCGCTCGCCACTCGTTCGAAGAAGATCAAAAAAGAAGATGGGCTGATTGATCCGTCTGGTGATGCTATAGAAAATTATCGAAAATTCCGTGCCTACATAGAATGGCCTCGCACGTATTTCTTCCAAGATGACAAGCGTATAATCATCACGCAATCTCATCTCGAAAACAACCAATTCATCATCGATCGCGTCCTCCCTGAAGGCAAGCACGAAATCGCGTACAGCGATTTTGTGAAGGGTTTAGGTTTTAGGGGTTAGAGAATACAAAAGACCGCGCAGAGCGCGGTCTTTTGTATTCTTGTATTTGAATTGTATTACTAAACCTTAACCCCTAGACCCTCTTTTCAGTAATTCCTTGAGCTTCCTCGCTCCGCGATGAAAGAGAGTATTCTTACGTCCCTTCTCTCCTGTAATTTCGCGCCAAAGTTCGTTGTTGGCAACGTCGACAGCGGTGTGAAAATCTTTTTGTTCAGTTTCAATAAAATAATTATGTTCAGCAGGTGTAAATGAAACATCAACCTTAAATGCATGGCCGCGCTCATGCTCAATCATTTTTCGAACGACCACAGTCATCTCTTTTGAGTAATCACCTTTGATAAAACGATCAAATCGAGAAAATCGCTTTTCAATATAACTCTGATCTGCTTCTGTCATTGGCACGTTATCCCCTGTGATTTTGTATGTAATCATATATCTATTATACCACCACCAAAATCACTGCAAGTGGATTACGCCTCATCTGGAATCGAAAATATCTTATGTGGACTTCTATGACCCGAAACCAGCCTGACAACCCCCTCCTTGAGCCCCAATTCCCTCGCCAGAAGGGCTTTGATTCGATTATTGGCCATATTCCGCTCTGCCGGTTCTTTGACATGAATATGGTACCGGTCCGGTGCCACCTGCTTGAACTGCTCCTTTTTGGCTCCCGGAGTGGCATTGATACGTATGTACATAATTTATAGTGTAACATTTGAAACAAGCATAAAAAAAGCCCTTGTGGGGCTTTTTTTCTTACATCATATTTTTTAATTTGCCATTACAATCCGGTCAGCAATAATTCCAACCCAAGTATTATCTGACGCAACCGTGTATTCAATGAGCATGGCGGCTTTTGATAAAATCGTAAATACATTCGGTGTTCCATAATTGAATATGAATTCCTTATGGGTAAGCCACAGTATTGCAATAGCTTCGTCAACCAAGGGGTCATGTCCAGAAACACCAGCACAACCGTTAGCCAATTGAACTCCTCCGGCATATTGTTCCAAGTCGCTATTCTCGAAATCTTTTGAACGAATTTTGTTTAGAAACAAAGTTTGGGTCGCCTTCTTTAGAGAAAAATGTAAGTATTGAAAATCCTTACTATCAGGAACGAATCCTATCTTTTCCGCTGTTGTTGCCTTCTTGTGCCTGTCATAGTACGCAATATAGAATCCTTTACACGATGGCTTTGGATTTCCTGGCAAATTAGTGAGAGCTATTTCAAGTCTTCTCAAAAACTCATTCATATCCGGATGGAGAGTTGATACAAAAGTCGTCGTTTGTTTGATTTTCGTTTCCACTGCGTGTGTATTTACCCTAACGAGCGGGTCGCCCTTTGTTGGGTACTATAAAAGAATTGTTGATTATTGTCAAAACCTGTGAATTCATACTGTATACCGTATACAAAATACTGTATACTGCTCGTTATGCTTCCAAAAAAATATCAGAAAATCAAACGTTCCCTTAAGGTTATAAAATCACACTCCGGGCTTGGCATGAAGACGCTCGAACCAATCGAGAAAGGTGGTTTTGTCATAGAGTATGTAGGACCGATCCTCACACTGGCAGAATCAAATGAACGCGGTGGAAAATATTTGTTTGAAACAAACAAGAATCGTTTTGTTGATGGTACTGACCGAAAAAATATTGCTCGATATCTCAATCATTCATGTAAACCCAATTGTGAAGTAGAGATTCGCGCAGGTCACATTCTCATTTTTGCACTCCGCAATATCAAAGCAGAAGAAGAACTCGAGTATGATTACGGCAAGGAATACTTCGATGAATTCATCAAGCCATACGGTTGTCGCTGTGGAGCAAAAAAACATTTATACTAAAAATCAGTACACACAAAAGAAAAGCACCGTGATTACGGTGCTTTTTTATTTTCATTCTTTTTTTCTAAATACAACTCAATACCCAAAACGGCACCTTTGTGCCCAATTGCGCCCCACAATGAAATTGGGGTTTTTGGTATTGTGAGTTTCAACCGTCCCCCAATACCGGATTCATACTGAATGTACGGACCGACCGTAAACCAGTCACTAACGGTACGATCGTAATACAAGAGATACCATAATCCACTTCCGTTTACATAGGTCTCAGCGTATCCATACACGTAGTCCTTTCCGCGGAAATAGTATACTGTCGCCGCAAGACGAGCCTGAGTATTTCCCGGAACAAACTCCGGTCCACCTGCAAGACCAAATCCAAAATTACCAATATTACGTGCCACTCCGGCAACAATCTCGAGGTAGTTTTTTTGAACAAAAACAAAACCCCAAACATCGTATTTTGATTTGCCAATTGGCACAATTGGCGAAATGACTGCTCCAGGTATATGAACTATTCCTGAAGAATCAACCACCATGGAATTCATGGCAATTCCGGTAATACTTTTCTGTGCTTGTATTTTTGATGCAACAAACAGCAAAATTACAATCGTAACTACTATTCTTTTCATGAGAGAATTTTTTAATATTATATCACAATCAGAATACAAAGTCAAGCAATCGTACTGATCCGATCGATGCAAAAAACACCTCGTCGACGAGGTGTTTTTTGTGAAGATTCCCCTATTTGTTCAAATACTTACCAGCAATACTGAGCGCAAATGATGGCAGGATGACAAACACTGTTGCAAACAAACATCTCATAAGCAGTTCAAGCAAGGGAGTGTCTGGGGTATCAGCCGCAAAAGGAGATGTCAGAACAATGAGCATCCCTATGAGTCCGAATGCGATTGAGGAACCGATAAATATTCGTGTAGCTATTTTTTGCATAATTGCAGTATAGCATTACAAAGAATACGGACAAAACGATTGGATCAAATATTGACATATACACCAAAATATGTATAATGAAACAAAATTATACAAATGAAAAAAACACTTCTGTTTGCCTTACTGGCATTCGCAACCGCACCTTCTCTCGCTGTCTATGGACAGGAGAAAGAGGGCTGTCCGACTATTATTGTTGACGGGCACCGGTACACCACCGATCCGTGCTCAATCGAGCTCACCATGATACAGGGCAAGGAAGACAAGACATTCACGTTCACGATCGTGCCGGACGACTTTATTACGTATAGCTATAACGTCTACAGCGACGGCTTTCCTACGCAAGCCGTTGCGCGAAATATAGCAAGCGGGGGAGCAAGAGGAAAACAATTTATTACGGTAACAGTCTCTAACGCAAAAATGTTGCTTGAATATACCGGTAAAAGAAAAGTATATCGTGGACAATTACCCATCCATATATATAAAGGTAGCGAAACAGGGACAGACACAAATTATTTAAAACTGCCGCTGACAATCACCTTTAAGCCTGACGTAAAAGTGCCACCAAAAACTGGTAAAAAATAACAAATAATTTCATCAAACAAAAAAGCCGCAATCGCGGCTTTTTATTATCTCGATTCCCCTTCAAAATCCTGTATCACTTCTCCAAATTGCATAGTGGCCGGATCAAGCTTGATCCAGATACTCTTACCTACAGATGGTCGAGTAGTAAACGGTTCATTCGGCAAGCGAGTGGCATAATTCACCACAATGACGTTCTGTTTGTTGGTTCCAGCAGTCGTTCTGCCTTCATCTATCTCCGTCGTTTGCGGAGCGATGCGGTCGCCAAGAAAGAGAGCGTGCGAGCCAACATATCCATTTTCTGTATTCAATGCAGCAACAACATAGAAGAATGTGCCATTACCTCCAGTTTCTTGAGTCAAAAGAAACGCAACGTCTTCGCGACCATCATCATTGAGATCGTGCTTCACTTCATTGCCGAAGTAACGAGTAATGATTTTTGTCGCAGATCCAGGAGCCGCTTCCGTTTCAGACAATCCATCAACAAGAGTAACGGGCTTCCCATCAATGACATAGGTTGCATTTCTATAATCCTGCGCCGAAACCTGAACGGTAGTATTTTCTCGACGAGAATACGAATCAAAAATAATATATCCCACCGCAAGAACAAGAACGAGTAAAATGAGAGAGGTTTTTTTCATATTTTGATTATATACTTCTTTTGATTTTTGATAAAATGGACACATGACTATTACTAGTGGCACAGTTCATAAACTACCAACTGATTTTAAAAAAGCACTTGAGGAAAACCCAAAAGCGCTTGCAACATGGCAAGACACCACACCCCTCGCCCGCAACGAATGGATTTGCTGGGTTACTTCCGGCAAAAAAGAAGAAACAAGAAATATCCGCATCAAAAAAGGTCTCTCAAAATTAAGCAGTGGAATGCGCCGCCCGTGTTGCTGGGCCGGGTGCACACATAGATAAAGCAGTAAAAAATCCCCGTTTGGGGATTTTAGTTTTAATAACAAGCTGTTCACTTATTTTTCAATACGCTATTGTTCACACATTTACCAGAAGAGCATTTATCAGAAAATACACCCGGTGGTATTTTTAATGAATGTTTGAAATCGTTGACCGCCATTATTACTAACGAGATCACAAGCAGAATTAAGTAGGCGGCTCTTTTTAATATTATTTTCATTGGTTATATTTTACTGATGACCACAAAAGGCGAAACCTACTGTAGTCATCAGTAAAACCTGTCAAAAAACGTATCTGAGTATAGATTACAACAATTTTTTAATAAGTCAAACCCGATCCCGTTATGTTATTATATAAAAATGTTGCGCGCACAATCATTCACTTTTGGCAAATATACAATCAATAAAAAGCGTTCAATTGTGACCTTCACTTACCAGGTGAAGTTTCGTTTTGGAATAACGAAAACTTTTACCGATAAACTGTATTTGAAAGATATACCAAAGGAAGCATGGGACAAAGTTCCGAAAGAAGTGCTGGAGCCCACTCTACAAGCACTTCTCATCATGCTCGGCATCAATTATTGGTGTGTCTTCCCTACCAAGAATATTCACATCAAGAACTTTTTGCTCACGCGTGAACAAGCAGATTTTTGGAATTCGCTTTATCTCAATGGATTAGGAGAATTTTTCTATGACATGAAGATGGATTTCCACGATCTCATCGCGTTTCCGTATGATGATTCTGCTGTCGCGACTCCAGCTACACGATTTGAACGACCAGGACGAGCGCTCCTCCTCAACGGTGCAGGCAAAGATTCCATTCTCTCCGCCGAACTGTTGAAAGCATTGGGTACTCCTTTCGACTTTTTTGCCTTCGCACCAACGCCTGCGCATAAGCGTATCGGTGCGCTCGTTGGAGCAAAGACAATCACAGTGACCCGTCGTAGAGACAAATGGATGAATGAAATTTCGGCGCTCATGGGAATATCAAACGCATACCCATCGGTCTCCACTTTCACATTTGTCGCCACACTCCTGGCCGAACTACTCGGCTACAACTCAATCGTCTTTTCCAACGAAAAGAGTGCCGACTTCGGCAACTTTAATTATCTTGGACTCGAAGTAAACCACCAATGGTGTAAATCATCAGAAGCGGAAAAGATGATTAATGATTACATACAGAGATATATCACACCAGATATTTCAACGACCTCCCTATTGCGAAAATACAGTGAACTCGAGATTGTGAAGCAGTTTGTGCAGTATCCGCAATACCTCCACGATGTCACCAGCTGTAACAATTATTTTTGGCTTCCAAAGTTCGTGCAGTATCTCAAGCCTTCTGGGTATTGGTGTAAAAAATGCGCGAAGTGCGTGTTCCTCTTTGCCTGTTTTTCAGCATTTTTGCCAAAAGAAAAAGTGGTCAGCATGTTTGGCGCCGATCTCTATGCTGATCCAAAGCGTATTCAAATGATAAAACGTATTCTTGGCATTGAGGGATTCAAGCCGCTTGATTGCGTCGGCGAACCGGAAGAAATGATTCTCGCCATGCATTATGCATCAAGACGTGGTGACTATGCCGGCGAACCGGCAATGCGAATGTTTGAGGAGCAGTTTCCGACAGATTATGATTTTGATGAAATTGAAGGGAGAGTGTTTAAAACGACATAAAAAAAGAAGTCCGAAATAGATTGGACTTCTTACAATATTTATAAGATATATTGTTTTATGCTATTTATAGTGCAATTAATATCGCAAGGGTATCTTCCTTATGACACCGTAATTCTTGAAAATAAGCACTATTTTCCTCAATGACAAATGCTGGCCTTATCTTTAATTTAATACCAACACAATCCAACGTGTTTTCTTTTAATACAGCTTCAGTCGCATCAAGTATTTGGTCTGACATTATTTCGCAACTGTTCACTTGCACAGTTTGTACGGCATCATCGAAAAGTTGGTGATCAATAATCCATCCTTTTGAATTAAGTGTTGTCTCACTTGTAAACAAGACTTTTAATTCATAATGATAAACTTCATGTCCTTGTTTAGCGCACTGATTACTCGTTTGATGACCCTTCAGATTAATGATACCTTTTCGAGTGATTATGCTATGTTTAATCATATTCATGATTTTATTGATGACGATAAAAGACACTGTATCTTCTATGGTCATCAATAAAATATCTCAAAAAAAACTATTATTCGCATAATAGCATATAAAACTTATATAGTCAAATTTACTCCCCGGGTAGGGACATGAGTACATTTATCTCCCTCGACTAAAGGTTCGCCGTCGCTCACCTTTGTCTGGGCACCATCACACATAAATCGCTGTTGCGATTTTGCGCGATCCCGACTCGAGCCGTCGCTCTGCGTCCTTGCGAAAGCATCCCATGCTTTCTCACTCGCGGTTTCGTGTGCTCACGAAACATCGCTGTGGCGTTCGATCCCTACCGTAAGCAAAGAAGTTTGCTTATTCCCGGGGAGCTAAAAAATCAAAAGTCGCCTTGTAGGCGACTTAAGATTTTTACAGCTCCGAAC
>CAYVZI010000012.1:0-16482 GCA_964456475.1 uncultured Candidatus Saccharibacteria bacterium
GGAGAGAGGGAGATTCGAACTCCCGGTAACCTTTCGGCTACACAACCTTTCCAGGGTTGCCGTTTCAACCACTCACGCACCTCTCCCTATGTTAATTTAGCCGTGCGTCCGAAGGACGCACGGCTAAATTTAGCATAAAACAACTAAATATTACACTGGTGTTGCTTCAACTTCTACTGCATCAACTGGAGACTCTTCTACAACTGTTTCAGTGGTCGGAGCTGGCGAAGCCTCCTTACTAATTGCAGATATTTTTTTATACAAAACAACATCAGCAATCATGACAAGCGGAACAAAAAAGAGTGTTCCAACAAGTAGACAGAGCACCCCGAGTAACACAAGAATACCAGAAACAAACATGAGCCAAAATATTTTCCAGCGATACCCTTTTGTAATACGGCGACTTGATTTCAAAGCTTCAATTGGAGAAATATCCTTTTCAAGAATTTCGTACTTTGCATATCCCAACATCACAGCAACTATCATACCCGGGATGATAAGAAGAATCATTCCCCCAATCACGGCCAAGCCATAGAGGAACATTGTTGCGAAGAAATAACAAAAACGCTTCAAAGTAAAATAGTGAAGTAGGTCATCAAAATGGAATCTTCCTTTATTGACATACGAAAGACCAAATACAGTAATCACAAATGTGTACACCATCATCACCAAAAGATTCAGAAAAAAGATTCTTTCAAATCCAGCTGCCAAAATAAAATAACAAAGAAAAATAAGCGTGAATTGACCCACAATAGCCCAAAAATGCTTTTTGACGATTTCAAACGACTCGTTAAGCACACTTCGAACTGTAAATACTGGTTGCATATTTTTATAGGCACTAGGCTTAAGCGCTAGGCACTAGCTTATATATTAGTAATCTGCCTTCTCGCCCATTAATGCTCGTATTCTATCACCCACCGGCGGATGCGTCATAAACAATTTGGCGATTCCGGAAATTTTCTTCCCTCCAGTCGGATCAGCAATGTAGAGGTGAGCAATGGTGCTTGATTGACGACGCAATGGCTGGCTGTGCTGACTAATTTTTCGTAGTGCGTTTGCAAGACCTTCCGGATATCGAGTGAGAAGCGCGCCGGACGCATCAGCAAGAAATTCGCGCTTGCGTGAGATGGCAAGCTGCATGAGCATTCCGATGATCGGAGCAAGGATAGCGAGAACTATACCCACAATCATAAGAATGCCACCTGCCTTGCTGTCGTTGTCGCGATCGCGCATTCCGCCAAAGAGCATACTTCGCATAAATACATCAGAAATGATTGCGATGAATCCAACAAGTACAACAACGATTGTCGAGACTAACATGTCGCGATTGCCAATATGCGAAAGTTCGTGGGCAATCACACCCTCGAGTTCGTTCTTTTCAAGAAGAGGAAGGAGTCCTGTCGTGACACAAACCACTGCATGATTCTTGTCGCGCCCAGTAGCAAACGCATTTGGAGCCGGATCTTCCACGACGTAGAGCTTCGGCATGGGCAAGCCTGCAGTAATAGAAAGATTCTCTACAATAGTATAGAGGTCAAAGTATTGCGCACGGGTAGCCTCGTGCGCTCCAGCGAGCGTGAGCACAATCTTGTCCGAATACCAGTACGAGACGATTTGGAGAACAATGGCAAAGATCGCAAAAACTACGAGAATCGAAGGATCCTGAAAGTAGTAGCTAAAAAACCATCCAAGTCCAACAACCACAAGAAAAACACAGGACATCAGTATCCAAGTCTTCGTAATATTTTTTGATTGTTCAGTATAAAGAGAACTCATGGTTTTTGGTGTATGGTGTTTGGTTTTAGGTTTTTAATCAGGCCTGAAAGCATTTTTTGTTCGATGTGTATTTCTTGGATTATCTGTTCAATTTCTACACTATATAATTCTTTTGCTAATAGAAGCTGGGTCTCAAGTTCGTACAGCGAACCTTGAGAAATATGCAGAAATTGAGCAAAGTCTTTTGCGGTACTTCTACCCCTACCTTCCGCAATATTTGAAGGAATAGAAACGGCACAGCGCTGTATTTGGGATATCAAACCAAACTGCTCTTCCTTTGGTAAGAGCTTGCATAACTTATAAGATTCCCTAGCTATAGTAAGCCCTTTTTGCCAAACTACCAAATCTCGAAACGAGATAACTTTGGGATTGTTATTTTCCATTATATGTATTTCCTAACACCATACACCAAAAACCAAACACCTACTGAAACACAACTGGAATGTCGATAAATCTATCATTCTCCGGCATTCCGCTCGAATTGTCGTTATGAAGGCGAATATAGCCCTGCCCTGCCGGAATACCGGTAAAATCAAGCGTCGTAGTAAAGGAAACGGGATCACTCGTCATCCAATCCGTAGTAGCAGCAGCTGGAGCTGATTTAAGGACGTTCTTATTAGCATCAAGAATCTGGGCGATCATATTGGCCTCAAAGAAATATGCGCCTTTGACCGAACCGGTCACAACCATAACACCGGAGACTATAGTGCCAGGAGCAATCGAGAAGGAAACGAAATTCCCTACATCACCCGACATTGAGGGGGTCTGTGTGACTGGAGGTGTTGTCACAGCAGGCTTTTTATAAAACGTATAAGCCAAGAATCCAATGATAATAAGCACGAGTATTGCGATGATTGTATTGTTGTTTTTCATATCACTAGTATAACGCATCTGATTCCGAAATGTGACCTAGCTTGCTCCACCCCCTCCACCTCCTCCGCCACCCCCGGCACCACCACCTCCACCGGCACCACCACCTCCGCCAGAAGAAGAAAATGAGGAAGCAAAACTTGAACTGAAAGATGATGAAAAACTTGAAGCTGAGAAAATGGCCGCTGAATGATGCGAGCCTGCATAATAGGCAGCTGCGTGACCATGATACCAGGTTGGAGGTTGCATATTCATGCCATCGAAATTTTTCGCCCATTTTTTCTCAATTCCAAAAATCATCGCGTACGGCAAATACTTCTCAAACAATTCTGGGGTCAGATTTTGCATTCGGTACCGTTCAGCTGTCTCAAGATACATCTTGAAACCAAGCCAGTCTGCTTTGAGATTCATACCTTCTTTATTGAGTCGAGTGTTACCCAATCTGCTTTTTGTAATAAGAAAAGCAATCAGAAGTCCTCCAACAAAAAGTGAGATCTGCAAGAAAAACCCATGGAATGAAGGTCCAAAATCTTGAACAAGAGTAGCAACTATTCGTATAATTATCAAAACAACCACAAAGCTTGCTGCTTTATACCAGGGGAATTTCGGAGCAACTGCATACGCCTTTGTATCTATTTCGGTTTCTGAGTAAAGAGTTTTTTCAACCTCTTTCAATCCGAGATACAACGCCTTTCCCATGTCGGGATGTTTTGCCATATCGGCAGTTTTAAACTCATCAGTAAGCAAAATGGTTTCGAAAAATTCTTTTTCATAATCTTGTAGTATGCTTTTCTCTTCACTACTTTTTCCTTTAGAAGTTTTTCGCAATATATAGTGCATCTTCTTAGAAATTCTACGATTCGCCAAAAAATAAATAAATGCATAAAATCCTATAACCCCACTCATAACAATAAGTGCCAACCGTCCACCTCCGCTCAAAAAGGCAGACAAAACAAAAATCAACAAAATAATCGATCCGATTATGACCTGAACAATACGTCTGTTCTTTTGACTTTTCTTATTTGCCTCTTCATCTTCTTCAATCGTAAGAAAGCCTCGGCAAGCAAGATCAACAACCGTAGCCGGCCATGCATTTCTACCAATAATTTCATTTAAAACAACTTCAGCCATGGCAGGCGGCAAATTTTTTGGCGGTTCGTATTGCGGAACTATCGTCATCTTTTTCATCGGCCGTTTCTCCAATATATACCAATGAACAATCGAGTATAGTAAAGAAAATAGTATGGCAAGAAAAGCAAAAAAACCTCCCCAATACGAGAGAAAGACATCACGATAGTACAATGATTGACTTACGATCCCCTTCTGCCAGCCTGGCGCGATAGTAACATCTTCACCTGACATCACAGCATCTGCTGTAAAAACAAACGTACGACTATCTAGTTGATCTTTTGTCACCGGAAAACTACTGCCAGTATTTGATCGATATATTGCAAAAAGTGGCGGTATAGTACTATCACTCGGCAAAATAACCTTTGCCGAAATATGATCAATTGGTTCAGTAAAATCGGTCAGTAAATTCCAATACAGTTCATCATGGTCCTTATAAAATCCAATGGCGCCATGCAACTTGTAACTGATTTTCCATGAGTGTTCACTGTCTTTTTCGTTGTAGTACCAAATCACATTCTTCTCGCCGTTCTTCGAAGCGACCGTGTATTTTCCCCAGCTTGCCGGATTCGTTTTATCGAGCTCACGACTTGTGTATTCAAGAGTCTTTCCTGTTGCCACATCAGTCACAGTGACATCAGAAATGCGGTCAACCTTATCCGTAAGGAGCGTGCGCCACCCCATGTGATACTCACCATTGAATTTGAATGTCTCTGTCTCCTCAACATCGACGGTCGAATCCTTATTCACCTGAAAAACAAAATCAATATTTGGGTAGGAGTAGGAACGATCGCTGGTCTCCGCAAAAACCGGCACAGTCCCCAAAAGAAATGTGCCGAGAAAAATAACTAGAAGTAGTTTTTTCATATGATTGATTTAGGTTTTTGCCACACAACTACTTAAAAACTACTGGGATGTCTATATATTTGTCATTTATAGGATCCCCGCTTGGATTAGAATTTTTGATGCGAATGTAACCCGAGCCGGCAGGAATGCCAGTGAAATCGAGCTTTGTAGTGAATGAGACGGGATCGCTGGTCATCCAATTACTCGTAGCAGTTCCATTTCCTTGTTTCAGTGTGGCCTTATTCGCGTCGAGAATATTCACACCCATATTGGCTTCGGAAAAGTACCCTCCTTTGATCGAACCGGTCGCTGTTATCTTTCCAGAAACAGTTGCACCGGGGGCTATCGAAAACGAAACGAGGTTTTTTGTATCCCCTGTTATCATTGGAAGAACTGTGACACTCTCAAATTTTTGAGTTTTCTCGTTGAATGTATATGTTGAAACAACACCTCCTTTACTCACAAGCGTTATTTCATTCCCTCGCACACGATAGTCAGCGTCATATTGCCAATCGCTTCCAATCTTGTATGTCTCACCTGTATTTTTATCAAGCGCAAAGAGTGTAAAGCAATTTGATCCGCAACCCGGTGCAACAAGACGGAAATGTCCAGCATAATTTGCCGGCTCATCAAACTCCTTTGTAAAAAGCATCGTATACACGCCAACATTTGGATTACTCAAATTGAGCGTGACCGCACCAGTTTCCATACCAGTATTTGCTGTATCGTTTGGAGTAAAGTCCGTATTGTTATTTGTTGTTTGATTTAAGTCGGACGGAGATTGTGTTGCTTCCAAACCTATATCGCTTGTCTTATTTTGGTTTATCATCCAAAGACCAACTCCCAAAAGAATGATTACAACAGCAAGTAAGATCGTGTTTATTTTTGAGTTTTGCATGTGGTTTTTTAAGCTATAAGCTAACAGCTATAAGCTGTTATTAAAACTTAACCTCTACAGGCTGTTGAGCGGCATCATTGTCGCCAAGATCGAAGAAGTCCATTTTTGTGAATTTAAAGATTCCGGCCACAATATTGCTTGGGAAACTTTGTGCTTTTGTGTTCAAGTCGCGAACATTACCGTTGTAAAATCGGCGAGCAGCTTGAATTTTGTTTTCAGTATCTGAAAGTTCACGCTGAAGCTCAAGAAAGTTCGTGTTCGCTTTGAGATCTGGATATGCTTCCGCAATTCCAAAAAGTCCGGTAATTGCTTGACCGAGAACTGCTTCAGTCTTTCCGTGTTCTCCTGCTGTCTTTGCGCCCATCGCAGCTGCGCGAGCTTGGGTTACTTTTTCGAAGGCAGTAGATTCGTGAGTTGCGTAACCCTTCACTGTGTTCACAAGATTTGGAATAAGGTCATAGCGACGCTTGAGTTGGACCTCGATGTCTGCCCATGCTTCCTGCGTGCGTGTGCGAAGCGTTACAAAACCGTTAAATGCACCTATGAACCAGATAATAAGGATTGCAAGCACTATAAGAATTATGATTGTTGTAGACATAGATGGATTATATCATACCCCAGGTTCTAGGGACTAGGTTCGTAGGTTCTAGACAAATACCAAGACAAAAGCCACGCATGTGCGTGACTTTTGAGAAGACTAGCACCTAGACCCTAGAAACTAGAACCTTATTTCTTCTGCCATCCTTCCACAATTACAAGCAAAGGACTTGCCACGAAGATTGATGAGTACGTTCCGAAGAACATTCCCACAATAAGCACGAGAGCGAAGTTGGTCGTTGTTGATGGTCCGAAGAAATAGAGCGAAACAAGCACAATGATCACTGTGAGTGAAGTGTTGATTGAACGAACAAATGTCTGACTCAAGCTTTTGCCGACTGTCTCGGAAAATGTCGGAGCAATATGGTTTTTGAGATTCTCGCGAATACGGTCAAAGACCACGATTGTATCTGAAACCGAAATACCAAGCACTGTCAGAATCGCCACCACAAATAGTGTGTCGACTTCGGCACCATGGAAATGTCCGAGGAGCGCAAATACTCCGGCAGGAATCGCAATATCATGTATAAGAGTAGTGACAGCAATCAAACCATATTTCCAAGAAGAAACCGGTTTTGACACCCCACGGAACGCAAATGCTATATAGAGCACGATTGCGATAACCACCACAATAATGGCAACAATAGCCTTCTGACTCAATTCCTTTCCTACTGAAGGACCAATTGAAGTGAATGAAGTTTTTGTAAGCGGATATTTTCCATCTATTGAAAGATCGGCCACAAGCGTAGGAAGTTCTGACTCAGAAAGCGGGCGACTTTTGATCGAAAGACCAGACTCACCCAACGGTTGCGCAATTGCATCAGTGATAGAATTCTTTTTCAAGACTTCCACAATCGCTCCTGTATCAGGACGGCCATTCGTGTAATTGACTTCAAGAAGTGTTCCTCCTTTGAAATCGATACCGAGTTTCAATCCATAGACCGCTACGGCAACAATCGAACTGAGCACAATAACTGCTGAGATAGTGAGAAAAACAAATTTGTTTTTGATAATAAACATAGATTACTTCATTGATACTGCATTAGATTTTGCCGACGAGAATCCTGATCCAAATAGGAAATTGGTAACGCGACTTCCCTCTTTTGTCGCAACGCTTCGCAAGAACAAGCGACTAATGAGAATCGCAGAAAACATCGAAATCAATACTCCAATGAGAAGCGTAATCGCAAATCCACGAACGAATGAGCCTGCAAATAGAGAGAAGAGAATGAGCGAAGTAATAATGGTTGAGAAGTTTGAATCACGAATAGAAAGCCACGCTCGATCAAATCCGGCAGTAATTGCATCTGCCACAGTACGTCCACCGCGAAGTTCCTCCTTAATACGTTCAAAAATGAGTACGTTCGCATCCACCGCCACTCCGATAGAAATAATGAATCCAGCAATCGCAGCAGACGATAGCGTCACATGCAACAGTTTGAATATGGTAAGTGTAATGACAACGTACAAAGCAAGTGCAAGCACGCCAACAAGACCTGGGAGTCGATACCAGAAGAGCAAGAAGAGTGCAATTACGATGAATCCGATCACTCCAGCCTTCACACCGTCATGCATTGCAGCGATACCGAGTGATGGACCAATGAGCTCGCTTGAAACAAGCTTGATTGGTACAGGAAGCGCGCCGTAAGAAAGAGAGCTTGAGAGTGCCTTTGCCTGTTGAGGTGTGAAGTTTCCAGTGATTACCGCTTCGCCACCACTAATTTCAGTCTGGATTGTTGGAGCAGAGAGGATTTGTCCATCCAAGAAAATTGCAAGATTCTTTCCAATATTTTCCTTGGTAATTTTTTCAAAAAGTTTTGCGCCTGCATCATCAAAAGTAATAGCAACAAACGCAGATCCTGTATTTGGATCAAACTGAACACTTGCTGTCTTGAGATACCGACCAGTGAGACCAGTATCAATGTACGAATATCCGAGATTGAGGTCACCCAAAGAAACACTACCGTTTTCATCGACAGTCGCCTCTATAGGCTCGTTAGATTTATCACCTTGCAATTTGAATTCAAGAGTCGGAGTTGCTCCGATAGTTTTTTGTGCTTGCTCAACATCAGTCACACCTGGAAGATCGACGATGAGTTGTTCACTGCCACCCACACCACCTTCCTTGATTTGAATGAGTGGTTCGAGAACTCCAAGAACTCCAGAAACCTGTTTCGAATTTACGCGAGCATCCACAACGTCACGGAGAACTTCCATAGAAGCCGAAACGTCAGCTGATGGGATTTTTGAAACATCCGCTTCGTAGACAAGATGAGTTCCACCCGAAAGATCAAGGCCGAGCTTGAACGGCATTGGGTGTTTGGTAAAATAATTGGTCAAAATTGCTGGCTTTGCCGGCGCCTGACCATTGACCGGTTCTGATTTATAAACAAAAAAAGCAAGGCACACGCCAATAATAAGGACGACAACTGCGAGAATTCGTTTTTTAATCATAATAGTGAGCGTATTTTAATGGTATATGCGGTAAAAAGCAACAGATTTGGGACTTGTACTAACATTGACTTTATAGCTCAATGGTGCTATAATATTGGCAAATTAAACTGAACTTTGTATGAAAACAGCACTAGCAGCAATCGGATTAGCAATAGTATTATTTGTTCTCTTTCAAGACGCATTTTATTCAAAAAAGGAATATCTCATTCCACAAAAGGAGTATCTTGCACTGGAAAAAATGATAAATGAACACGGTCATCCTACCGTAGACGACGTGGATTATTCCGTCAAAATGGAAGACAGTACGTATATTTTCCTTTTATCGAAGAAGGAAGATAAGATAACAAAAATTAAAAAAAATACGTACATTAGTGAGACAATCTCGCCGATAACGGCAGATTAAAAAAATACAATAATTGAGTAGGCGCCACAGGTGCCTATTTTTTTTGTGTAACAGTATTATTTTGTCGTCCAAATTTCCAATCAGCAAAAACGACACACAGTGCGCCAAGTAAGTACCCACCCAGAATATCAACCGGTGTATGCACTCCCGCAAGGATCCGAGCAACGCCAATTATGATTGCTGTCACACCTACAAATACTCCAATGCGACGATTGATTTTGAATATAAATACGGCAAGCGCAGCAAAAATCGCCGCATGTTGTGATGGAAAAGAATAATCTGAAAGCTCAAAAAGTGGCTGTAGATTGAGAGTGGTCAAAAAAGGTCTAGGTGTTTGAAATGCAATTTTAAACAGCGCGCTCGCAATCCAAACTGCGACCAACATAATTCCCAGGCGAAAGAGTTCAGTAGCTCGATCGACAATCTTTTCAACAGGCGCGAATATCCCCTGCTCCATTCGCGGACGCTTCCATATATACACCAAACTCGCAACGATCACGAGAATTGGAAAAACTGTCGTAAAAAAATACAACACTCGTGAAAGCGGCTCTGATGCGGTTATAAAATTGGTTATAGTTGGAAACATAATTTATTTAGGTTCTAGTTTCTAGGTTCATAGGTTCTAGAACAATGCATGTAATTTTGTAATTTATTTACTAGACCCTAGACGCTAGAACCTAGACCCTTCTTTTCCGCTGATATCACCACATTCTTCATAAGCATCGCCACAGTTACAGGCCCCACACCTCCTGGCACTGGCGAGACCACACTGGCAACGCCTACAACTGATTCAGTTTCAACATCACCGGAAATCGCATCTCCTGCCTCAGATGTGCCAGCGTCAATCACTACCACATCCTTTTTTAGCATTGATCCTTTCACAAAATTTGCTACACCAATTCCTGAAATCAGCACATCGGCATCGGCAATGAGTCGTTCTGGGTTTGGAGTTGAACTGTCTACGCTTGTCACGCGAAGTCCACGTCCTGTGAGTAGATGCGTGACCGGCTTGCCGACCAGAACCCCCTTTCCAAGCACGACAATATGCTTACCGGAGAGGTCGATTTTGAGTGTGTCGAGTACGGCAAGAATTGCTGCCGCAGTTGGAAAAATAAATTGCGGTTGATCGGAATAAAAAAGATTCGTAGCTTCGCGACCAATTGCATCCACGTCGATAGAGACAGGGACGGCATCAAGCACCTCCTGTGTATCAATATGTGCGGGAAGCGGAAGCTGAACAATGAGTCCGGCCATGCGGGGGGTTGCGGAAATTCTTCGAATTTCCGCGACCAATTCTTCTGTCGTGATTGATTCCGGATATACCGCTGGCAACACATCAATCCCAAGCGACCTTGCGATGCGTTCCTTCATTCGGACATACTGAAGAGATGCCTCGCTCTCACCCACCAAGACATCACAAAAAACCGGGGTCGAAGGCAATGCCTGCACTCGGGCAAATAAGTCTCCCAGTATCTGATCTCGAATTTTCCGTCCGTCAATAATCTGCATAATCATGATTTTAGCATAAAAAATACCCTGTCATTCAACAGGGTATCAATATTCAGCATTTACATTACTAGGAGTTATATTCCTTATAGTCCGCAGGATGATGGGGTTCTTTTGTTTTGCCCTCCAGCTCGTCCCACTCCTCTTCGTTGCGGATTTGATCATTAGCATCAGCGGTCTCAAAATACTCTTTTTCTTCTTTTTCCGCCCGGTTTTTGTTTGTGGTTCGAAGGGAACATATTGCTCCCGACCGACTATAACCCATACCTACATAACCCTCAACATCTTTGTGTGTTGGGGAATATTCATCGAGAGGATCGATGAGATCGTTTTCGTTAAAACCTGCGTCCATAATTATTGTTTTTTTATGAATTTAATTATAAATTTATATATATTATATCACTTTTTATATCAAAAGTCAAATACAAAAAATAACCCGTTTTTTAGGGCTATTTTAGACATTAGAAATTAGAACTTAGGATTTCCAAAGAATTTGGGGGACCTAAAGTCCCTCAAATTCTTTGGTCAAGTCTTCCGGTCTTGAATGTCGTTTATTACGACGCATAGACGAGAGTATTCCGAGCGCGCCAAATTCCATTATAAGATGCGATCCCCCATAGCTCATAAAGGGCAGTGTAATTCCCGTCACCGGCAATATTCCCATATTCATTCCTACATTGATCAGGATTTGCGATATAAACAGTATCATCACACCCGCAGCAAAGAGCGCCTCAAAATTACTTTCGCCATGCAGTGCCACCGTGAGAATGCGTGCGAGCAATAATCCAAACAAGAGAAGTAAGAGCATTGCACCGACGAATCCCCATTCTTCCGCAAACGCTGCGAAAATAAAGTCGGTCTGATATTCAGGCAGATAGCGTAATCGAGACTGAGTCCCATACCCTACCCCCTTTCCAAACATCTCTCCAGAACCCACAGCAATTACCGCTTGGCGCGCGTTATATCCAGCTCCGTGAATATCCGTCAGTGGATGCAAAAAACTCGTGATGCGCGCTTTTTGATACGGAGCAAACACGAAGCTCCACAGTACAACAAAAGCCACAACCCCCACACCGAGAAGGAGTGCAAGATGTCGTTTGCGGATGCCGGCCACGAGCGCCATACCGAGCCAAATACATCCAATAATCATGGCCGTACCGAAGTCTGGCTGAAGGAATACCAAGAAGAAAGGGATGAGCGCATACGCTCCCGAAACAAAAAGATGCTTCACTTGTCCGATTGCCACATGTCGACGGGAAAAATACTTGGCAAGAATGAGGATAAGGACAAGCTTCACGAAGTCAGACGGCTGTATCGAAAACCCGCCAAGTGAAAACCAACTTCGTGCTCCATTGACCGTATTTCCGATGATAAAAACAAGAAGAAGAAGTCCAGTAAAAAAGAGAAATGTAATCACGAGAACTTTGGTCTTCTTAAATACACTTACATCAATGAGTGAAAAAAAGAAAAAGACGAGAAGTGATATCGCAAGCCAGGCAAGCTGTCGGTCAAAGAACGCACTCCCCGCTCCATACGACTGCATCGTTACAAGTCCAGCAATCGTGATCGGCAACGCAAAAAGCAAGAGCATCCAATCGATACGGCCAAGCAAGCCGATTTTTTCGGCTCGAGTGTTTTCTTGAAGATACTGAGAAATTTCACGATTCATAATGGATTAGTCAAAAGTCGAAAGTCTGAAGGTTGAAAGTCAGCCCGAATATAATGAATTTGAATTGACTTTATGACTTTCGACTTTCAGACTAGTTTTTATTGTGTGTGGAACACATCAATGACAGGTACAATCTCATGTCGAATTACAGACGTTCCGAGAGACCGTGGCCAAGTAAAGAAAATTGGAGAGCTCGCATTTGGTGAGAGAATTTGAACCAGTGTCTGCGAGACACTAACAGCGTTATCATCTGCATCATACAAAATCGCAGCGACAGATGTATTGTTGAGCGTCACCGTCGGAGAAACATTGGTCAGGAGCGCATTGAGTCGCGGTATTGCCCCACTATCATCAAAAAAGATATTACTTGTGTTGACTCGCAATCTTGCGATTGATTCAGGAATCTTTTCCCAGAGTGCAGGCGTTTTTGAAAATTCAAATGTAGTTCGCTTCACCGAAGTATTTCCGACCGCTATCCCCGTCTCCACTATCGCATACCGTCCAAGTGGAGGAATGAGTGCTGAGCCTTCCCTGCGTGCGACGAGCACACCGGCTGGGTCATACAAACGAAATTCGTATCCAATCGATTTTGTCGCCGCATCATTCTTGTTTTCAATATACGCAGTCGCATTATACACAGAGTCGGTAATAGCAAAAGATCGTGACCATAATACAGTTGGAATTTTGACTTCAAATGTACACAAATTGGTGCACATATTTCCACCGCAATCGATTCCGGTCTCAGTGCCATTCTGCTTCAAGTCTGTGCATGTCGGCGCGCGAAAAATATCCTTCTTATAACGCAAAAAAGCGAGTCCTCCAAAGAAGACAATGAGTATGAAAAAAATAATAAGTCGACGCCGCGCAGCCCAAGACATGAGTTTATTATACAGGTTCTAGGGTTTAGGTTCTAGGGTTTAGAAAAAATGAGCAAGCCCAAGGCTTGCTCATTTCAGACATTGTTAAGAAAAGTGGATGCGATTAAGACCTAATTTCTGCAATTCGTTGTCGAGAAATTCCGCATCTTCTTTCGATAATTCCTTACCAGACCGAGAATCTTCCAAGAGTTCACGCGCTTTCCCCGTAATGCTTTCAGGAATAGGAGCAAGCAGTTGATTTTTTCTTAATTCTTCCAAATGTTCTACACCATGAACGATACTCTGTTTATCATTTTCCGGCATGCCTTCAATTCCCATATATTATTTCTGTGTTAGGTAAGTAATACCAGAATAGTACCCTTTCATTAGGTCGGTGTCAAATTGAAAAAATCAACCTAGATTCTGAAACAAGCTTAGAATGATACAACACAAACAAACACATTTTTATGTGGTTCATTTTTTAATAGAGAATCGAATACAATGTTCTGGCGGCTTTTCCCATTACTTTAGGTACTGGAAACACTACGACAGAAAGAGTCGGTGGATGATGACTGCCCAGAAGCCGAGGATGATCGAACAAAAGGTTACGTCGAAAAAGCTGAGCACGTAGCCTCTTGTGTAATAGATATTATGTTTAAAAAACATGAGCGGTACTGATACAATCCAGTTTTCAACTGAGGAGAGTCGCGCACGAGGCACAAGACATTTATAGAGGAGTATCATGCACACGTAGAGAATTGCATCTCCGACAAGAAGTACGGCAAGAATTTCTTGTGCAGCAAATGCCACATATACTGTCGCGACGACGGAAACCGCGATAAGCATATTGGGTGCATAGGGCGCAGTACGTAAGGAATGATACGTGTTCGTTTTTTGATAGGTATTATCATATTTCAAGATAAAATTTTCCCGTGCAAAATCAAGAACAAGCGTTCTCGGGATACAGAAAGACATATTGAACACGAAAGCGTATACCGCGGCGAGAAGCACGAGTATTTGTTTGGTGTCAGAAGTAAACGTGTTCGAGTAAACAATAAGCCATACCATAACAGCGGCAGATGCATTGACGCCGATCGCCCACCATATCGTTCGGACCTTATCTTTCCATGTTCGCCCATCTTTAAGCGGCAGAAAAATTATTTGATGTTCCTGTGGAGGAAGTTGTGCTACAAGTTTGTCAGCGGCCGGCCGAAGGTGCCGGTTTACTGCCTTTCGGATATAAAATATAACGATTGTACAGAAAACAAGCGAAGCAGCCATCACTTCGAGAAGAGCACGAAGACCAGCGTCTTCGCCGAATTTCATGAGCAGTAAGGCGCCGAGAAAAAATCCTGGAAGCAGCGCGAGAAAAGCACTCCAGGCTATCTGACCAAAAAGGCCTGTTCGTGCCCGTGGCGCGTCTGGCAAATTATCCATGCGTCAAGTATAATGCCAATTATAAAAATGCACCACCCCTCAATTCCTTCCTGTGTACAGGCGGGAAAAAATACAAACAACCACTTTTTTGAGAGTGGTTTATTTTTTGTGTTAAATATTTTGTTCTGGCGGCTATCTACTGTCACAAGTCTTTTTCTGCTGAAAAAGCTCGCGACCCCGCCTCCCGTCGCTACGGTCCGGATTTGGAAGACGGGTCCCTACCCTTCTTTCAACCCCTCAAGTATCATCGGCACTAGCAAGCTTAACTTCTCTGTTCGGAATGGGTGAGCTCGGGAAAGGGACCCCGAGTGCAAGAGTCATTGAGAATTTTTAAAGTGTACTCACGCAAAAAAGTCCAATGACTGGACAGGTCCTGTAAGGACGAGGTGTGACCCTCTGAAACGAAAAAATTCATTACTTAGTTCTGGCGGCTATCTACTTTCCCCTTTCGAGTATCATCGACACTAGCAAGCTTAACTTCTCTGTTCGGAATGGGAAGAGGTGTGACCTTGCCGTTAAGCCACCAAAACTAAATAATGAATTTGAATTTTTTCGTTTTTATTAAGATCTGGAAAAATGTGGGGAGAGAAATTCTCCCCGATAAATACGAGCGGATAACCGGGATCGAACCGGGGACCTCATCCATTGGTCAGGATGTGCTCTACCGACTGAGCTATATCCGCTTATTTCGATGGGCAGAGAGGACTCGAACCTCTATGGAATTAATTCCGTCACATTTTTAGTGTGATGCGTCTACCATTCCGCCACCAACCCATATGAAAAGAACATTTTTCCAGATCTCAATAATTTTTTGCCCGACTCGGCTTATTAAAGCCTCGCTGGACGGCGACTTCTACAATTCGGTTACGAACTAAGAAGTCGTTTGTATATATACGCTTTCGCGTTGTTTAGAGCAATGCTCTATTCGTGATTCTCACAGTTCCTAATAGGAAATCGGGCAATTAGTACATCTCGGCTGAACACATCACTGTGCTTACACCTAATGCCTATCAACGTAATCATCTCTTACGACCCTTCTGCGAATTCTAATCTTGGAGACGGCTTCCCGCTTAGATGCTTTCAGCGGTTATCCGTGCCCGACGTAGCTACTGAGCAATGCCACGGGCGTGACAGCTCATACACCAGAGGTCAGTTCATTCCGGTCCTCTCGTACTAGAAACAAATCTCCTCAAAATTCGAACGCCTGCAGTAGATAGGAGACCAACCTGTCTCACGCATCCACGTTTTACATCAGTATTTAAACTGAACCTCAATTACTTGAGGGATCGGACTATAGCTTCATCTTCTTGCGAAGACTGCTGACGTTTAGTCTCTACGGGCGATAAAATTAATTAGGAATTAATAATTAGGAATTAGGAATGAAATGCAAGTTGCATTCAATTCTTAATTCTTCATTCGTAATTCTTAATTCACTCTCCTTCCCTCGGTATTGCCCGCATGGGGTTCTACCGATATAAGTCAGCTTCTCTCATGATGTTTGAATATCATGAGCCGCCGTGCTTGCACCACAGTGCAAGGTTGTTGATTTCAGTTTTCCAATATTGTCTGGGAACAATATTTTTATATAACAGCTACTTCATTTTTTATGATGTCGTTAGTACCTCGACGGATTCAGACTGTGAAGATCACAACAACAATTCGTAGTCCTCATATATTGCTATATGATTCTTATGATCTGAAATTAATGACCTTCACGGTCTGAACCCAGCTCGCGTACCATTTTAATTGGCGAACAGCCAAACCCTTGGGACCTTCTCCAGCCCCGGGATATGGTGAGCCGACATCGAGGTGCCGAACTCCGCCGTCGATATGAACTCTTAGGCGGAACTAGCCTGTTATCCCTAGAGTAGCTTTTATCCGTTAATCTTCAACCGCATCTAATGCGAATTGTCGGTTCACTATGTTCTACTTTCGTATCTGCTTGAGATGTACCTCTTACAGTTAAGCCAGCTTGTGCCATTACACTATCGGCACGGTTTCCATTCGCGCCTAGCTAACCTTAATAAACTCCTCCGTTACT
>CAYVZI010000013.1:0-508 GCA_964456475.1 uncultured Candidatus Saccharibacteria bacterium
TCAATCAACTTTTCATCAATTCGGTCTGCAGAATCTTTAACCTTGGAATAGTTAACACCCTTAGTCTCTGAATCCAGGAATGATTCTTCTTTTTTTAAAATACTATCGAGTTTTTGTTTTAGTTTATTCATAAATACTATTTTTTGACCTCATTATCTTTAAGAAATCTCTCAAACTCTGCTGAGGATATTCTAAATTCTTTTCCAAACTTATATGCCTTAAGTTTGCCAGCTTCAATATATCTATAAATGGTCATCACATTGACCTGTAGCTTTTCAGCTACTTGCTGGGATGTATAAAAATCCTTTTTATCCACGGTTTTTTAATTATAATACACTTTACTTTTATTAACATCCCCAGTTTTACACTTCTCTCTAATAACTCCTGTTATATACCTGGCTTGTGGCTAACTAAGATTCTTAAACTAAGCAAATTCAAGGGCTTTCTGTAATTGAACACTGGTTTGGTAGTAGTCCCAGAAGCTAGATAGATAGGATTTTAAGCGGTT
>CAYVZI010000013.1:518-12670 GCA_964456475.1 uncultured Candidatus Saccharibacteria bacterium
CCCTGACAAGTCCACAAAAATAAAATCCCGCCATTTGGGCGGTATTTTAATTTTGTGGAGAACGGGAACGAGACACCTGCGTGTCTCGTGGGGGGGCAACGAACCGACCGCAGCGATGTTTCGTGACCACACGAAACCGCGAGGTGGGGTCGAGAAATTTTGTTTTCGATGGAAAACAAAATATTCGTGACCTCGCTACTGTCCATCCTTCAAGTAACCCTGCAATGCAAGGTTATTCTAGCATTGACTTTATAATTTATATATGCTATAATAAATAAGTTATCCAAAAATTGGGTACCCTTGCTACAAAGGTATTGTAGTATAAAATTCCTTAAAATTTTTTTATGAAAAGAGAAGAGTATCGTTCCATTCTAGGACAGCTCCCGATTAAAAGTCCCACGCCTGCAGACATGGCAAAATTATGCCCTCATCTCACGACGGAAGAAGCCGTTAAGGCTTTTACTACCGGTTCCGGCTACGTCGCCTGCCCATCACTTCTTATTCGTAACAGTTTCCAAATTGTATCCTTTAGGAAGGAAGAAGTTGGTGAGATCACAGTCTCGCGAGTGAAAGATAGTGTAATAGACGCGAGTATTACCGGAAAAAAAAATTACCCATCAATGCTCAGTTGGGCATATGCCGGCAGAACATTGAAATCTTACGCAGATGGCAAATCTCAGGGCGATGTATTTTCTTCATACAAACACATGGACAAGGCAATGAAATTTGCTGAGGATAATTGGGGTGATCAACTCGTTCTCGATAACTGGAATTGTGTTATGGAAATCTATATTCAGGATCCAACCGATCTTGTGAACGATGTTCATCATAAAAACTATCCGCGCACAAAAACCGTTCTTCGTTTCGCACTTTCTCGTGATCTTAATGAAATAATAAATGATCACTCAAAGCCCGAAAGTGAATTATTTGATGATGCGATTGTTCAGATGACTATTGATCACCTCATTTCCGCTGAAACTAAGGGAGGGCGCGGCGGGTATACTCAATTTAATTGTGCTCATTGTGGCGCCGGTCTATCTCTTACTTCTTGCACGGGATGTGGTCATAGATTTAAGGACGACCAACTGCGTTGTGGTTGGCATACTCCACTTTCACAAAAAATGGTTGCATTCCTTCGTGAAAATGGACGTGACTTCAAAATTGACCCAAGTATTGCTTTGGAAAAAGAGAAGCACAACTGGGAATCAGTGCAAAAAAGAAAGAGAAATATTATTTAGTAAAAAAGTAAAATAAAAGTAAAAAGCCTGAATTTTCAGGCTTTTTTTATATGTCATATTTTGAGAGTGGAGCCTCTACTACCCATCTCTTTCTTCTGTATATTGACAAAAAGATAAATTACTTTAGTCTTTAGAAAAACAAATCTTATGGTACAAGCAAATTTGAATACTCGCATTACTGCTGATCGCAGTAGACCTATACGGTTGGTTGATCTTTTTAAAACAAAAAATAATATTGGGACTAATTTTACACTTTTGCACCAGAATTCAATGGCGGCAAAAATATCCTCATTTGATTTGGAGACTGATATTTATTTTGAACAGTTTACCAAGAGTTCATCTGAGTTGATATCTGGGATGGATGCATTTTATGCCATACAAAAAGAAGGAATTGTTCCACTGGACATTCACCACATGAGGGCAATAGCGCAAAATATAGAACATGAGAACTATGTTATTCGTAAGTGGAAGGATTCACATTTTGGAATTAGGCGACCTGGGCTCAAAACAATTAATTTCATGGGAACCACATTGGTTCGTGATGTGAATGGAAATATGGCACCTCACATTTTATCGTTTGTTACAAACGACGGAGCGTATGGAGCTGCAGCCGATCGAGTTAAAGAGGTTCTTTGCTATGAAGCGACTGATGAGGGTTGGGGATATGACGATTGGTTTATAGCTTTCAGAGAGGATTTTGTACAAAGCAAATGTAAATAATGTCATATAAATGAAGGTAGCAAAAGCTACCTTTTTTCTTACCCCAACCCCAGTTTTCATGTATAATGCCCAAGCATTCATCTTATTTGAGTGCCTTATATTTATGTCAAAACAAACTCAGCCGCAACCGCAAAAAAACGAGAAGCCACAAGGTAAAACACCTGAAGCTCCTAAGTTTTCCAAGAATATTGCCATGGCAATATTGGTCTTCATGCTCATTACGGCCGCATATATCTTCATCTCTGGAAAGACTGTCGAGAAGAAGACCGTTTCACTTTCTGAACTCGCCAAGGATGTGAGTGCTGGAACGGTGGTCAAGATTTCTGTTGATGGTGACTCACTTACAGCAACACGTAAAGACGAGAGTGTTATCACTGCAAAAAAAGAAGTAGAAGCATCGCTTTCTGAAACTCTTAAGAACTATGGTGTTACATCGGAACAGCTCGGGGCAGTAGATATTACGGTAATTTCAGAGAGTGGATTTTCATATTGGTTTTTCAACATTATTCCTATTCTTCTTCCTGTCATTGTTATCATTTTCTTTTTCTGGTTCCTCACACGACAGGCGAAGGGAAGTGGTATGCAAGCATTCACCTTCGGTCAATCAAAAGCTCGCATGACCGATCCGGATGACGCGAACAACCGAGTAACTTTCAAAGATATTGCTGGCGCAAAAGAAGCCAAAGAAGAACTCAAAGAAATTGTGGACTTTCTTCGTAATCCTAAAAAATTCCTCGATATTGGTGCACGTATTCCAAAGGGTGTGCTTCTTACCGGTAGTCCGGGAACAGGAAAAACATTGCTTGCGCGTGCAGTTGCAGGTGAAGCAAACGTGCCATTCTTCCATCTCTCCGGTTCTGAATTTGTAGAAATGTTTGTGGGAGTGGGTGCTTCGCGCGTGCGTGATCTTTTTGCCAAGGCAAAGAAGATGTCGCCTTCGATTATATTCATCGACGAAATCGATGCTGTTGGTCGTGTGCGCGGTACAGGCGTGGGTGGCGGAAATGATGAACGCGAACAGACACTCAACCAAATTCTCGTGGAGATGGATGGCTTTGACCCGAATGACAAAGTGATCGTGATGGCGGCGACAAACCGAGGTGACGTACTTGACCCAGCGCTTCTTCGTCCAGGACGCTTTGACCGACGCGTGATGCTTGATCTTCCTGACCGTCGCGACCGTGAAGAAATCCTTTCGATCCATGCCAAGAAAAAGCCGCTTGCTGAAGATGTGAATCTCACGGTGATTGCAGAACGAACAAGTGGATTCTCTGGTGCCGACCTTTTTTCCCTTATGAACGAAGGTGCCATTCTTGCCGCGCGCGAGAATCGCAAAAAAGTTTCGCAGTTTGACCTTGTACGCTCTATTGAAAAAGTCATGATGGGTCCGGAGCGCAAGAGCCACTTGCTTTCTCCGCTTGAAAAGAAAATCACCGCATATCATGAAGGGGGACATGCGCTCATTGCGTCAGTCTTGCCTCATGCTGACCCTGTACACAAAATTTCGATTGTATCTCGCGGACGCACTGGCGGTTATACGATGAAGATTCCACTTGAGGAACGTAAGCTGCAAAGTAAGGCAGAGTTTCTTGATGACATTGCGATGTCACTCGGAGGATTTGCTGCAGAGAGAATAGTCTTTGGTGATATCACCACTGGTCCGTCAAATGACTTACAGGTTGCAACAGGACTCGCTCGTGCTATGGTGACGCGATGGGGAATGAGTGATGTTATCGGACCGGTCGCTCTTGAAAGTGACGGAGGACGAACACTCTTCGGTGGAGCGGGAGCTGATGGTGATATGTCGGAAGCAACTCATGCGATGGTCAACGGAGAAGTGAAGAGAATTATGGATGAAGGATTGAAACGAGCAGAACAAGTACTCATCGACAATCGTAAATGTCTCGATGCAATTGCAGACAAACTCGTAGAAGTGGAAGAACTCGAACAGCCTGAATACGAAGAAATCATTAAAGCCCATGGAATTAAACTCAAGAAAAAAGGTGATGTGATTGCGGATATTGCGAAGGCGTAATACAAAAAAGTTCCCTAACGGGAACTTTTTTGTTAATACATGCTTACTATTGATATAAGATTACTGAATGCTATAATTGATAGTACGATATGGTAAATAAACTTTTACGACAACAAGCAATAAAGATGAGACTTAAAGGCTTCAGTTATAGTCAAATAAAGATACAGCTCGGCGTAAGCAAAAGTACATTGAGCGGGTGGTTGTCTTCAATGCCTCTTTCTGAAGGTAGAATAAAGCAGTTGCGTGCTAATAGCCCGATTCGTATTGAGCGATATCGAAATACGATGCGCGAGAAAAAAGAAAAAAAGCTCAGTATCGCATTTGAAGAAATATCTAAAAAAATATCTAAGCTTTCAAAGAGGGAATTATTCTTATCAGGGTTCTTTTTATATTGGGCTGAAGGAACAAAAACAAAAAATTCTGCGATCTGTCTTACAAATACAAATCCAAAAATGCTTAAGTTCTATATTATATGGCTTAAAGAATTCGATGTTCCGGCAGATAAATTGAAAGTAAGTTTGCACTTGTATGCAGATATGAATATTAAAAAGCAAGAAAATTATTGGTCGAAAGAATTAAATATTCCACTATCTCAGTTTAGGAAATCATACATTAAAAGTAGTTTATCTTCTTCAATTACATACCACAATGGATTTGGGCAGGGTACATGTACTATAACTGTTGATGATGCAAGATTGTGTGAGAAAGTAATGATGGGGCTAAAATATATACAGGATGTATTAATAAAGTAGTTTGTTTTTAGACTTAAAATAAGGTAACCTATTTCTGCAACCGCCCTTAGCTCAGTTGGTTAGAGCATCTAGCTTATACCTAGAGGGTCCCACGTTCGAATCGTGGAGGGCGGACAAAAATCAAAAAACACCCATGTGGGTGTTTTTTGATTTTTGTCCGCTGAGTTATGGAAATAAAAGTGATATACTATCTGTATTAGTATCTAATCCTTTGTTTCTTTTTGGAACGAAACATTTAATCATATGAATTCATCATGGTGGGGTAAGCCCGAGAATAACGGAATAAAAGTAATTTTTCTTATCATTATAATCACAATTGCTGGATACCTTATTTATCAAAACCAGCAAAAAAACGCGCTTTTAAATACCGGAGCTGTTGCAAACAGTATGACGGGTGCTTGTATGGGAATAAAATTACATCCAGTTGCAGACGCTTCATTTACAGCAACGACAGTAACTCGGGGAGATCTCGGAGCAACGGTAGCTAAGTTTAATTTGTATAATGATTCTACCTGTTCGTATGACTTGAAAACACTTCGATTCAATTTTGTGCCAAATATTCCAGGTGGGGGTTCTGCTATTGCTGCATACACTGCCCCTGTACTTAAAAATATTACAGTTTTGGTAAACGGAGTCGCTTTTGGAACTATGGTTCCAGCACCGAGTGGCCCACCGCGCACGCAGGATTTTGTAGCTACGTCACCAATAACAATTCCAGCATCAAGCCTTACAAACTCTATCGAAGTTGTTGCGGATATCGATCCACTCGCGCCAATGGATGATAGTTTCAAAATTCGCATGACTGGATTGACTGCTTTGAACATGAGCACCATGATATTGTTCAATTGGTCACCAGCCGGACGACCAACCGTTTCGAATTCGTTTCTGATTTTGTAAATTTAAGAATAAAAACAAAACCCGCTTTTAGCGGGTTTTGTTTTTATTCAAAATGAGTTTCTTGTTTTTTGGACTCCACCAACTCTTTCATGAGGGGGTAGGCGATGAGGTTGGGGTCACGGGCTACGATTGCTGTTGCTTCGGCGCGTGCGGCTTCCACCATTTTGATATTCTTGATGGCTTCCATGCCGAGGTCGGTGATACCCCATTGCTTTGTCCCGCCGAGCTCGCCGGCACCGCGGAGGGCAAGATCGAGTTCGGAGAGTTCGAAACCATTCTTGGCAGTTTTGATGGCTTTTAAGCGATCGGCAGTCTTGGCCGATTTTGATTCGGCAAAGAGATAACAATAGGCTTGGTGATTTGAACGGATGACCCGTCCGCGAAGTTGATGCAGTTGAGCAAGGCCGAATCGTTCAGCTCCTTCGATGATGATGAGCGTTGCATTCGGCACATTCACACCCACTTCCACCACAGATGTTGCACAAAGGATATCAATCTGGTGCGAAGAAAAATCTTCCATCACTTCATCTTTTTTTGCAGGAGTCATTTTTGAATGGAGAATGCCGACAGAATATCCGGGAAATACCTTGCGGAGATGTTCGGCTTCGGCTGTGACTGAGCGTGCCTGGACGGCACCTTCTTTTTCGGGATCAGGCTCGTCTATGCGAGGGCAAATCACATAGAGCTGTCGACCGTTCTTCATTTCTGTTTTGATGAAGTCGTACACTTCGTCGCGTTTTGCTGGGAGAATAATTTCGGTGATGATTGGTTTTCGTCCAGCAGGCATTTGGTCGAGGATGGAGAGGTCGAGGTCTCCGTAAATTGTGAGCGCGAGCGTTCGGGGGATTGGCGTTGCCGTCATTGAGAGAAGATGCGGAGCGAAACCTTCTTTGCTCACGAGTTTCTTGCGTTGCATGGTGCCGAAGCGATGTTGCTCGTCGATGATGGCGAGTGCGAGATGTTTGAAGATCACCGATTTTGATATGAGTGCGTGCGTGCCGATGAGGATTGGGATTTCGCCATTAGCGACCCATTTGAGCAATTGCGTGCGTGAAATGTTGGTCCATGGCACTTGAGCGCTTGCGACTTTTGTCGGGAATTTACGACAGCCGGATCCGGTGATGAGGCCCACAGAAATTCCCGTGTGCTTGAAGTATTGAATGAAGTTTTCGAAATGCTGGGTCGCAAGAATTTCCGTTGGGGCCATGTAAGCAACTTGTAAGCTGTCAAACTTTGCCGTGCCTAAACCATTCGCGTTAGCGAATGGTCGGCCGAACGCCTGCGGCGTTTTAGGCGGTCTAGTCTTGATTGCTCCGTATGCGAGTGTCGCAGCGACTGCCGTCTTTCCCGAACCCACGTCACCTTCAAGAAGGCGAGCCATTGGATGCGGCTTCGCCATATCTTCGAGCATGGTACGGATGGCTTTTTCTTGTCCTTCAGTTTGCTTGAATGGAAATCGTCCAACAAAATCCTCGATATCTTTTGGGTCGTCAACGACAGGGAATGATTTGTTTTGCAGATAATTTTCGCGTTCGATTTTGCGCGCGAGTTGGATAAAAAATACTTCTTCAAATGAGAATCGCTTACGAGCTGAACTCGCATTGTCTTCAGTCATTGGTGAATGCATCCAGACAAGTGCGGTACTGAGTGACGGCAGATTATATTTTTTCAGAATATCAGCTGGAATATATTCGGGAATTGTTTTGACGAGTCCTTCTTTGATAATTTTTTGCACTGTGTGATAGATGAATCGTGATGTGACACCGCGAGTTTCGCGATAGATAGGGAAGCCGAACACTTCGCCACTATCTTTGCCAAAGAGAGAGCCGTGAGTATCTATCGGCAAACTATTTTTTTCTTTAAGCTCTGGGTTTGAAAGAAAGAGTCCGTTTTTTCCTTCGGCAACTTTACCGGAGAGTTCAACAGAATCGCCCTCGTGCACCATCTTGGCCATATAGGCTTGATTGAACCAGATGACAGGAATCGTTCCCGAACTGTCTTCAACTGTAGCTTCGCCCATTGGCATCTTGCTCTTGAATGCTTTGCGTGTTTTGAGCTTACTTATCTTTCCGTAGACCGTTGCTGTGTCGCCGACCACGAGATCACGGATGAGTTTGATTTCGGATACGTTGGTATAACGAACGGGGAAGTAGTACAGGATATCGCGGATGGTTTTGATACCAAGGCGAAGAAGCGCCTTTTTCTGGTCTTCCTGAAGACGGAAGTGTGAGCTGAGCGGATCGGTGAGATGCATATGAACAGTATACCGATAAAGTAAAAATCCCGCATCGCGGGACTTTTACTTTATGATACCTTCTTGACTTTATACAGGTATTTTGTAAAGTAATAAAAAATATATTTTATGGATAGCCAAAACAAAATACCTGAGCAAATTGTAGAAGAAGCACAGAAAAACAATCAGATTTTGTACGACCCTATAAACAATGTTAAAGATAAGAATTTTGAAGAAAAAGTAAATAAAATACAGAAAATTCGCGAAGAGAATTCTTCACCATACCATGTAGATTCAGGTGGACAATAGTGGACAATAGCTTATCCGATTTTTGCATTATACCCCGATAGTTCGGGGTATTTTTATATCTATATAGTAACCACGAGCATCATGTTGGTACTGCCGGGTTGGCCGAAGGGAACACCAGCAGAGAGAATGATGTGATCATCTTTTTTTACGAGCTTGCGTGCGCGTAATTCTTTCTGAATACCGGTAGTTGCACTTGTGACACCGGCGAAAATGCCAGTAAGAATTGGAGTGACTCCGTACGAAAGCATGACTTGTCGAGCAGCATGTGTGTGTGGAGTGAAGGCGTAGATTGGCTGGGTCGGACGATGACGCGAAATCATGCGAGCTGTGCCTCCAGATTCTGTGAGTACTGCAATGAGCTTGGCGTTGATATCTTCCGCGACGTGTACGACTGATGAAGAAACACTGTCTACAAGATTGTCTTCTGCAACGGTGATACGACGGTGGGTGAGTATTGTACTCTCGGCTTTGAGTGCGGTGCGTGCCATGATCTCCACTGTTTCAATCGGGAATTCTCCGACAGCCGTTTCTTCGGAAAGCATCACTGCATCTGTTCCATCGAGAATAGCATTGGCTACGTCCGAGACTTCTGCACGAGTAGGTACTTGATTGCGTACCATACTTTCGAGCATTTGTGTGGCTGTGATGACTGGCTTTCCGGCGTCGTTGCACTTACGGATGATTTGCTTTTGGATGTAGGGGACGTTTTCAGCACCAACCTCGATTGCGAGGTCGCCACGAGCGACCATGACAGCATCGGTTGAGTGAATAATCGCATCAATGTTTTGGACTGCTTCCGGGGTTTCAATTTTTGCAATTATTTTTGCATTTGATTTGTATTTTTTGAGAAGTTTTCGGAGTTCTTCTATATCTTTTGCATTTCGTACGAACGAAATTGCAAAGTAAGCAAAGTCTTGTTTTGCACCCCATTCGACATCTTTTTTGTCTTTTGGTGTGAGGGTACTGATAGAAAGATTTGCATTCGGAATATTTACTCCTCGGCGGGATTTTGTGATACCACCATAAATCACTTTTGTTTCGAGGTCGGTATCGTTCAGTTTTTTTGTTACCAAGAGATTTTTCTTGCCATCTTCAAGAAGAATAGTATCGCCAGGCTTGAGGTCTCTGGTTAGGGCTGGGTAATTGATATAGACTTGCGTTTCGTCTCCGAGAATTTTGCGGGTAGTGAGGATAAATGCTTTACCTTTCACAAGTGTGATTTCTCCGTTTACAAAATCCCCGATTCGAATTTTTGGACCACAGAGGTCGCAGATAAGACCGATGAAGGTCTTGTTCTTTTGTTCAACTTCTCGCGCGAGATCGACTGTCTTTTGGTGGGTAGTGTGGTCGCCGTGACTCATGTTGAGACGGAAAAAGTTTGCGCCATTCTTATGGAGAGTGGTCATTATCTTTTCCGACTGAGTGGCTGGACCGATAGTGGCTACGATTTTTGTCTTTTGCATATATGGGGAACGATACACTATACCTTTTTTAAATTCAATGCCCCGCTTTCCGAAGGAAAGCGGGGCATTGGTGTATTACGAAAGCCTAGAGCCTAATTACTTATTTCAATATTTCTTTGATTTTGTCTGAGAGCTCGTCGAGTGTGAAGTTGGATTTGACCATGTAGTCAGTCGCGCCGAGGTCTTTTGCTTGCTTGATGTCTTTGTCTTCAGAAAGGTTTGAAAATACAATCACTGGAGTTTTGCTTGTCGCTGCATTTTCGCGCAAACTCTTGAGTACAGTAAATCCATCTGCTCCAGGAAGCACAAGGTCGAGCAATATAAAATCAGGTGTGTTGGTTGAAAGAAGTTTGATTGCTTCGTCTCCACTTGATGCTGCAAGCACAGTAAAACCTTCTTTTTCAAGCTTGGTTGAAGCCAAGCCCTGAAGGAATGAATCATCTTCTACGATTAGTATCTTTTTACTCATGTCGTGATTGTACTATGAAAAAAAACAAGGGGCAATAGGTAAAAATCAAGCATTTTTTGGAAGGTCAACAAAGAAGGTCGTACCCTCGCCAAACGAGCTTTCAAACCAGATTTTGCCGTGGTGATTCTCGACAATGCGTTTGATTGTGTAAAGCCCAAGACCTGATCCGACAACGTCTTGTTTCTTTGCACTGTCGGTTCGATAAAATTTTCCAAAAATCTTGTCTTTGTTTTCGTCCTCAATTCCAATACCTGTATCGCGTACAGAGATTTGAATTGTTTGTTCCTTGTCGGCGATGTTCACAAAAACGCGACCGCCTTTGTTCGAATACTTGATGGCATTTTCGATCAGATTCTGAATTACGACACGTATTTTTTCTGGGTCGAGTACTATGTTTTTGAGTGGGGAAGTCGGTTTGAGAAAAATGAGCTCAATGCCTTTTTTGAATGATTCACCCGTAAAATCAAAGAATACTTCGTCAATGAGTTTCACAATGTCGGTTGGTTCTGGGTGTATCGATTGAATTGAATCCTCTGAATGGTTGACCGAGAGCATTTCATTGACGAGTCGAATCATGCGCTCGTCAGATTCGTATGCTTTGGTTATAAAACTGATTTGTTCGCCAGTGAGTGCGCCGAAGTCTCCATCGAGGAACATTTTGAGAATCCATTTCATTGCCGAGAGACTTGTGCGGAGCTGGTGGGCTGAAATGGAAATAAGATCGCTTTTGACGGCGATTTCTGCACGAAGCTCTTCGTTTTCTTTGGTTAGTTCTTCTGTAGTCATAAGGACAGTATAAGGCTTAAAGTATAAAGCTCAAAGCTTAACCGAATCGAGTGTTTTTATATATTCGAGCACGCATTCTGGAACCATGTTTTCCCAGTTTTCGCTTTGGTTTCGAATTGCGCTCCCATTTTCTCGGTCGGCATCTTCGGGTAATGAAAAAATTGTTTCAATATGAAAACCTCTACTTTCAAGATACGTAATTTTTCTCTGGTCATGCTCACTTGTGACACTCATAAAAAATACAGAATCTTTTGGAACCAGAACTTCAATATTTTGATAATCACTTGGAAAGGGAATAAATGAAAACTGTTCTTTTAGAATCCCTACATCAGTCAAAGCGAGTGTGATCATTTCGATTCGCTCTTGGTGGGTGAATGGATTCATATGCGGAGCGCACGGGTACCCCGTGCGCTCCGCTTGTTCTTCCGTACAAATATCTGGTGTGCAAATTACAATAATTACGTGTTCTGCACGATTGAATGCTTCTTGCATAAAACGAATATGCCCATTGTGCGGGGGTTGAAATCGTCCGTGAACAATACCAAGTGGTATTTTTTGCATAAGACCAGATTACCATTTTTCGGTAGAAAAAGAATATTCTTTATGCTAAAGTGTGATAGTCCAGGGAGACGTGTCTGAGTGGTTTAAGGTACCTCCTTGCTAAGGAGGCGGGGCTTAATCGCCCCCGAGAGTTCGAATCTCTCCGTCTCCGCAGGTTTGAAACGCAGTTGAAAAACCGCGGAGACGAGCACGTGAATTGCCTCACGTGCGTGGGAGATTCGAAAGACTTTTCTATGTTTTGTTTACAAAACGAGAAAAGTACCCGGCTAAGTAATAGCCGAATCTCTCCGTCTCCGCAATTGTCTTGAAAATTTAATACGGAGGCGTGGATGAGTGGCTTAAATCAACGGTTTACTAAACCGTCGTCCTTCACGGGACCGTGAGTTCGAATCTCACATCCTCCGCCAAATCGTGATAGCACGAGATGCTTAGTTTTTAAGTATTTTTAATAGGTTTAAAATCAACCCATTTGAGACGCTAGAACTTTGCGCGCAAGATAACAACAAAAAGAGCAACATAATTTGTTGCTCTTTTTGTTGTTGCGTTTAACTGAAGTTAATGAGGAAATTATACATCCCCATACCACAAACCCCTCTCAATGGAGTTCCTGCTACAGGTGTACCAATATCTATAGTTTCTTCTCCTGTCTGAGAAAGAATTTTTTGATAGTTTAATGATTTAATAACCAA
>CAYVZI010000014.1:0-12135 GCA_964456475.1 uncultured Candidatus Saccharibacteria bacterium
GCAAAACCCCGTGGCTTTCACCACGGGGTTTTCCTTGTGCGTCGGGTAGGATTCGAACCTACGAAGGCCGAAGCCGACAGATTTACAGTCTGTTGTGATAGACCACTCCACCACCGACGCAACTCAACTAGAACCCATACAGTATACATATATTTGCTTATATTTCAATCGCAAATTGGGCTACCAGCGAGAGCGAGGCAAGAAACATATACGCACTTATTTTAAAGGTCTCGCGGAAGACGGCGGTCGAGCGTGCCCAAAATTTCAGCAGAAATTTATGGGATTGCCTTTAAAATAAGAATGTGTATGTTTCGCCGAGTCAAATTTTACACCTCAAACGTCTTCGCCAAATACCCATTTGTCACACTTACAGGAATCTTTTCTGCCACAGTCTGATACGTTCCATCTGGCATCTTGCGATCAATCTTTACAACGTACTCTCCATTTGGAAGCAAGCAGTAATATTTACCGGTACCATCGGTAATACGGTGAATTACCTCCACACCAGAACTTGCATATGACACACGGACAATTCCAAATGATAGCGGAAGCCCCGTATTTTTATCAGCAATATATCCAAACGTACGTGCCTTCACACCGTACTTTTTGATGAAATACACAATAGTATAGAGAATAAACAATGCAATGTTGTAACCTTTTGGTGCGGCAATCACTGCAACAGACGTCACAGCAAATCCAACCCCAAAGAAAATATCGGCAATCAAAAATAGAATCTTATTGCGAGAAGAATAAAACTTCATCAGGTGCTGACCCTTCTTGGCAAATTCATTCCAATCGAATTTTTCCGGATCCATTGGGATATTGCGAATCACAATCTCACCCGCTGTTGCCACTGTAAAATATTCACCGAAATACAAGTCTCGGTATAATTCATCGTGGTCGTGTCCCACAAGTGACTGCGAAGGAAACGTATAGTTCGTCTTTTGTGCCACAAGCGCATAATTTCCTGGAGCAGGTACCACAAACCCGAATCGTCCATCAAGGTCTGTGAGTGAAGATGCGACATCCTTACCTTCAGCCGAACGAAGCGTGACATATGCTGGATCGAGTGGTTGTTTTGTTACAGAGTCATACACCACTCCCCACGGACGGCGGCGCTTCTTAAGACCAAGAGCTGTCACTAGGAGAGACCAAAGACGAACCGGAATGAGAAGAATCTCTGAAAACGAAATTGGGTTCAAGAAAAGTGCTGTAGTAACAGTAACCGCGGTTCCAGCTACAACACCAGTTGTAGTAACAACCTTTTCAACTTTATTTATTTCAGGAGAAGAAAGAATTGTAGCAATTTTCTTTGCCGAAACTTTGATTGATTGTGTGGTCTCACAATAACTTTGACGAGTCGCCTCAAGCACTGTATCAACAGTACTCGGATCAGTATTAGAAAGAACAAACGCGCAATCAATTCCTCCGCTAAAAATGACAGTCTCTTTTTTTATCGTATCACCTCCACCATCCGTACCAGTGTCACCAATATCAGAAATTATTTCGCCACAAGCATCTCCCTCACAGGGTTTATCACAAGATGATCCTGTACATTCATCTTCATCAACTGGATACTGACACGGCAATGAACCACCGTTGTTGAGAGCAGAAGGGTCAGTACAGAGCTTCTCGTTTTCCTTGTAGGTACATGACCCTGTAGCTCCAAAATTCTCGGCTTTACTATCAGTACATTTGACTGGATACTGACACGGCAACGAACCGCCATTATTGAGAGCAGCAGGGTCAGTACAGAGCTTCTCGTTTTCCTTGTAGGTACATGACCCTGTAGCTCCAAAATTCTCGGCTTTACTATCAGTACATTTAACTGGATACTGACACGGCAATGAACCGCCATTATTGAGAGCAGCGGGGTCAGTACATTTCGGTGCTGGTGGAGTAATAATTATAATACCTCCACCACCACCTGATCCATTGATCGTAAAACTTGAGACAGTAAGTATATTACTCGCAGTACCAAACGAATCCGTAACAGTAATTGTACAGTTTACATATGTACCCGGAGAAAGAGTGGCGAAGGTCAGTGTGTTTGATCCGACAGTAGCAGTAGTCGCACCAGAACACGAACCTCCGTATGAAATAGTTCCAGCAGTATCAGTAGTAAAAGTGTAACTCGGAGTAGTATCATTCGAAGGCGTTGGAACAGGAGTAACTTCAGAAATGACTGGAATTCCGTGTATCACAATATTTTTACTAAGCCCGAGTGATCCTGCACTTCCTGGGGTAGGCAGTGTAAGAACCGCAGCATTTCCAGCCGCATCAATAATAGTTCCGCTATTGAGACCCAGAGAGCTATCAGCAGTATAATCAAGATCAGCTGATATATTTCCAGACGCAACAGTGTAATTAAAAGTGAGAGTATTAGTGCCGGACCCACTCGCATAATCTATATAAGTATTGGCTGGAGTCCCTGTTGCAAGACCAATCTGTGGAGTGCCAGACACAGTAACTGATTCACTAAATGTAACCAGAATTGGAATAACTGAACCCACACCATAGGTTGCATTTGCAGAACTCGAAGTGACAGACACCACGTCAGGAGCATCTGTATCAACAATAAATGCGACACTACCCGAATTGGCGGTTACATACGATGATTCTGCAGCACTACTATCGATTGTTTTTACTTTCCAATAATACGATCCATCGGCGAGTGTTTGACTTTCTGAACCTGTCGCATACGTACCACTACCCGCAGCTTGACCTACAGTAAAAGTTTTTGCACCTTGAACAGCAAGGGCGGAGGTATAATCAACAACCGCTGTGGCAAAATCTGCTGCGAGAGAAACCACAACTCGATATTTCACCGTATCAGCAACATCTGGATCAGATAAATCAAACCCAAGTGGTGGTTGATTGCTTGCAACAGAACCTCCGGTTGTGTAAGCAGGAGTGCCAAGATTTGATGGAACATCTGGGGCGGTATTCGAAACTCCAACAGCTGTCCAAATATGAGCATTATGAACAATACCAGCAACTTTTGTTCCATCAGATGAAGCCACTGCCGTAATCCAATTCCGCGTCCCGGTGTCGGTTTGAGCTGTCCATGTTGCACCGTAGTCAGTCGAGACATGGATATAGGCGCTATTATCTGCTGCAAGAAAAACAGAACCATCAGACGAAGCACCGACGCCTTGAGCATCAATTGCAGTACCTCCTTGAATTGTCCAATCTACTCCAGAGTTGGTTGAGTAATATACACTGCCACTCGAGACTGAAGCAACGAGCTTTGTTCCGTCACCAGAAGAAGTAATCGATTGCCAAGGCTTGTTTCCAATAGCACTTGCTCGTTCAGTCCAATCCACACCTGAATTTGTAGAAGTATAGATTCGACCATCCCACACTATTCCGGCAAGTTTTGTACCATCAGAAGATATTGTTACTCCATGCCAATCACGCGACCCAGATCCTGTCTGTTCGTCCCAGTTTACCCCCGAATCAGTCGATGTATAAATGTATCCTCCACTAACAGCAGCTACAAGTTTTGTTCCATCGCTTGATGAGGCAACATCAAACCAGTTTCTTACCCCTGAGTCTGTTTGCTCGTCCCAGTTTACACCCGAATCAGATGACGTATAGATATTATCTCCAAAAGAAACGGCGACTAATTTCGTGCCATCAGCAGAAGAAGCGACCGCCCTCCAATCATTAAGACCTGCATCCGACTGGGCCGTCCAGGTTGCACCCGAATCAGGTGACGTATAAATATTACTAGTATCGAGACCGCTACCTGCAACAGCCACGAGCTTTGTTCCATCACTTGATATTGCAATATCATTCCATGTGTCATTATCAGAACCAGCCTGATCTGTCCAAGTATACGTAATCGCAAAAACTGAAGATGCTGGAAAAATCAACGCAACAATGAGAAGATACATCACGAATACGCCGAGAATGTGCTGAGTGAATGTAATGCTTTTTTGGTACAGTGATGACATAATACACTCGTATTATACACCACCTAGAGACAATATTTTTTACTTATCCACAAAAAAAATACACCTGCAATCACATTGATTGTAGGTGTATTTTTAAAGTGTACTTAGACAGATTTTCGGGTTCGAGTAGTAATCATACTTTTGACTTTTTTCGGAAGCAATTTTTTGTTTACAACCAACATATCGTCTTTGACAGAGACGAGTACTTTGTCGCCTTTGGCAATACTATTTCCAATCATATATGAAGCTACCGGATTGAGTATTTTGGTTTGAATCAAACGATTGAGCGGTCGTGCACCAAAATGTGGATCGTATCCTTCCTTGGCAAGCACATCGAGTGCTTCATCTGTTATTTCTAGCGATATACCCTTTGTCGCAAGTCGATCAGCAACGATTTTTACACGAATGGAAACAATATCTCGAATCGATTCCTTTCCGAGAACATCAAACAATACAATCTCATCTATACGGTTGAGGAATTCTGGACGGAACTGCTCTTTGAGTGCATCAAGGACTCTCCCTTTTACTTGCTCGTAATCATGCGTAGAAGAATTATTGGTAAAACCAATTGATTCCATCTTTTCGATGAACTGACTACCAATATTACTTGTCATGATAATCACCGTATTCTTGAAATTTACAACGCGACCCTTTCCATCTGTGAGACGCCCATCATCGAGTACTTGAAGAAGCATATTGAATACTTCTGGATGTGCTTTTTCAATTTCATCGAATAACACGACTGAATATGGTCGATGACGCACCGCCTCTGTGAGCTGGCCACTCTCATCATAACCCACATATCCAGGTGGAGAACCCACGAGCTTGCTCGTACTGTGACGGTCCATATATTCACTCATATCAACGCGAATGAGAGCCTTTTCATCATTGAACATAAATTCAGCAAGAGCCTTGGTGAGTTCGGTTTTTCCAACACCAGTCGGACCGAGGAAAATAAATGAACCAATCGGACGATTTGGGTCGGAAATTCCAGCACGTGAACGTCGTACTACATCTGCTACACGTTTGATTGCATCAGATTGCCCAACGACACGTTTATTGAGCTCAGATTCCATGCGTTCGAGCTTTGCGCGTTCTTCTTCCAACATCTTAACGAGTGGAATACCGGTCCAACGAGCGACGACTTCAGCAATGTCTTCTGACGTGATTTCCTCCTTGAGCATTCGGCGAGATTTTTGGAGTTTTTTCAAGCGAAGCAGTTTTTGCTCAAGTTCTTTATGAATCGTTGGAATGCGTCCATAACGAATTTCGGCGGCTTTTGTCAAATCAGCGCGAAGTTCTGCGTTATCAGCATCCAACTTGAGCGATTCGTTTTCCTTTTTTAGCGCGCGAATTTCACTGACCAATGTTTTTTCATTTTGCCATTTTAGTTCAATTTCTTTTGTTGTCTCTTTCAGATTCGCAATTTCTTTTTCGATGAATTTTATACGGTTTTTGCTTTCTTTTGATTCTTCATTTTTCAATGCCTCACGCTCGACCTCCAAACGCATCACCTTGCGATGTGCGTCTTCAAGAACTGGTGGTTTGTTTTCGAGTGCAATGCGAAGTGCAGATGCAGCTTCGTCGATGAGGTCGATCGCCTTGTCTGGCAAAAAACGATTGGTGATATAGCGAGTCGAAAATTGAACCGCAGAGACGATCGCGTCATCGGTAATTCGAACACCATGGAATACTTCGTATTTTTCCTTGAGTCCGCGCAAAATAGCAATTGTATCTTCGGGTGTTGGTTCATCTACGAATACAGGTTGAAAACGTCGTGCGAGTGCAGGATCTTTTTCAATATATTTCTGATATTCCTTAAGTGTTGTCGCACCAATCGCACGCAATTCTCCACGAGCGAGTGCAGGCTTAAGCATATTTGATGCATCAAGCGAACCTTCAGAAGCACCGGCGCCGACGAGCGTATGTATTTCATCAACAAAAAGAATAATCTTTCCGTCTGCCTTTTCGATCTCTTTCATTATTTGCTTCAAGCGCTCTTCAAATTCTCCGCGATACTTCGTGCCAGCAAGAAGTGAACCAAGATCAAGAGAAACAAGCTCTTTGTCTTTGAGACTTTCTGATATGTCGCCTTTCGCAATACGATTTGCAAGACCTTCTACCACAGCAGTCTTTCCAGTTCCTGCTTCTCCAATAAGAATCGGATTATTTTTTGTACGACGAGAAAGGATTTGCATAATGCGCATGATTTCTGTATCACGGCCGATTACTGGATCGAGCTTGTCTTCACGAGCAAGCTTGGTAAGATTGCGAGTGTATTTGGTGAGCATACGCATTTTCTTTGGAGACTCAATATCGCCAGCATCGCTATTCCTGAGTTCTTCAAGCACTTTCATTACCCCATCTTTCGTCAATCGGAATTTTGTCAAAATATCTTTGGTCTCACCTGGGACAGACAAAATAGAAAGGAACAAATGTTCGGTCGAGACAAACTCATCTTTGAGTGTAGCAGCAATCTTTGATGACTCTTCAATGGCTTGTGCCAAATCCGGAGTAAGATAAATTTGGTATGAAGGTGAGAGCGTCTGACTTGTTTCGGGAGACTCAATTGACTCAAGAAGTGTATCAGTAAGCAAGACGGTATCAACCTCGAGCCTATCGAGAATGGAAATGACCATTGATTCATCCTGGGTGAGCAATGCTCCAAGAAGGTGTAGTGAAGATACGTGGTTTTGACCGCGCTCTATCGCAAATTCGTGTGCACGACGAATTGCTTCTTTGGCTTTCGTTGTGAAATGAGTGAATGGAGGCATAAATTAGAAAGTAGAAAATAGTTAGTAGTAAGTAGAAAATGCGACACGAATACTAAATTCATAATAACATTTTTGAAGGAAAAGTCAATTATGGCGTAGTAGTCGATGACGGTGGCACAACTGTCGGTGGAACAATAACTGGTGGCGTAATTGTCGGCTTTGCTACAAGCTTTGTAATCGCGTCATATCCTACAATAATAGTACCGTACTCCCCTCGTGATTTTGTGATTCCCATAACCGCACCATCTAGATTCACCACAAGAGCGCCGTCAAACATTTGAGAAACTGCTGGATCGATCAATATCTCACTCCAACTATTCTTTTCTTCATTTGTCATTTTATTGATAGCCTGCACAATTCCTTTGCGAATTGATTTTCGAGATACGGTCACCGCTGTCTGTCCGGCACTCACCTCACCATCTTTTACAAATACTGCCGACTCGAGTGTTTTTGTGCTCACAATCGATTCAGGTGCCGAAAGCAATGAGAAACCTAGTGGTGACATCCCAACAACTTTCGCTTCGAAAAAGTTTTTGTTAATTTCGATTGTGTATGTTTTCTCTATGTCAATATTTGTATCGTTAAATAAAAAAATACCGGATCCAAGCAAATGCACATCGCCAACCGCGACCGTAGATTCTTTGCTGGTAAACAATGGATAGGAAATTGAACGAATTTTTGCGACAGCATCAACTACAAGATCGTCTTCTTTTACAACCACTGTTTGAGTCGTGGTTGAAGTATAGCCCGGTACCACCTTCTCCACCGTCTGCTGCACAACACGATTGATTGTTTGAGTAACTGCAGCTGGAGCTTGTTGCATAAGAGTCACAGTTACAATTCCAGTCGCAATAGATACGACGAATGAAAGTAGTACCGCAAGCCAAATAAGCTGGGTTTTGTTGAGGTCTTTTATTTCTACTGGTCGGATTTCTTCATTCATACGTCCAGTATATCATACCGGTCAAATTAGAATTATTGTGTAAATCGGCTATATTTCTCAACAATTTGCTTGAGCGCCTTCATAACTGAATTGATTTCTTTCCTTGTTGTTTTATATCCAAAAGAAAATCGCACACTACCCCACACTTTTGCATCATCTTTTCCATACAGCGCTTCGAGAACATGGGAACCGACATCTTTGGTACTATCGCACGCGCTTCCAGCAGATGCGCTGATTCCTTTTGCATCAAGCTCAAGTACGAGAAGCTCGCTTGAAATATTTGGAATGGAAACATGTACATTATTTGGCACGCGGTATTCGAGACTTCCATTAATCCGAATACCAGAAAAAAGTGTTTGTAATTCCGAAATGAAATATGATTGCAATATTTGAAGAAACGCAACTTCCTTCTCTTTCATTTTTTCTGCTTCAGTAAGTGCAGCCGCAAGTGCCACAATTGCCGGCATGTTTTCTGTTCCAGGGCGCAAGCCTCGCTCTTGACTACCGCCAAACAGTATCGGCATAATCGGTGTCCCTCGCTTCACATACAAAACCGCCGCTCCGTGCCCTCCACCAAGCTTAATACTCGAAAATGACATGAGATCTACGCCGAGCTGTTCAGTATTCATATTGATATATCCCGCAGCCTGACATGCATCAGTGTGAAAAAGCGGGTACCGCTCATTCAAGCTTTCAGCTTTAAGCTTTGAGCTTTGAGCTTTTCTGTAATGCCGAATTTCTTTTGCAATTTCTCGAATTGGTTGAACCACTCCGATCTCATTATTGGCATACATAACAGATACCAGAATCGTTTCAGGTCGAAGTGCATCACGAATATCTTTCGGGTCAACTAATCCATCTGACGATACGGGTACGTACGTAACTTCAACACCTTTCTTTTCAAGATTCTTATATCGTTCAATCACAGCCGGGTGTTCGGTGACCAAAGTGACGATGTGAGGCTTCAGAATTTGACCCTCAATAACAGCAAAATCAATCGCGCCTAGAATTGCCAGATTATCGGACTCAGTTCCGGTAGAAGTAAAAATAATTTCTGAAGTACCAGAATGCAAGATTTCAGCAATACTCTTTCGCGCAGTCTCAACAGCTTCGCGAACCAGCACACCATCTTTATGAATTGAACTTGCATTCGAAAACTGTTTTTCTGCCTGTTCTCGAGCTTTTAATGCAACGGAAAAAACCGGCGCCCCCGCCGCATAGTCCATATATATTCTCTTTTGTTTAAATAGCTTCATTTCGTATTTTGGAATCCTTACACCTTACACCTGTTCCCTTATACCTAAAATTAGTATATACTCCTCCCCGTATGAGTACAAACACCCTCCTTTTTGGTGTCCTTTTTATTTTGATGGCGATTGCCCTCATTTTCGTCATTCGAATTGAGATTCGAATGCGAAAATTGTTCAAGGGATCAAAGGCGGTTACTCTCGAATCTCTCATGGCAGATGTGATTGCCCGAGTCGAGTATCTAGGAAAACAAGGAGAACTTCATGACAAACATCTCGTAAGTCACGATCAGCAATTGCAAAAACTTGGTCGTGGAGTCAAGCTCATTCGCTTCAATCCTTTTCCTGATATGGGAGGGACACAAAGTTTTGCTGTAGCTATTATAAACGAAAAAGGAGACGGCGTCGTTTTCTCTTCGCTTTATTCTCGCGAACGCATGAGTGTTTTTGCAAAACCAGTCATCGCAGGAAAATCAGATATTGAACTCACACCAGAGGAATCTTCGGTAATCACCGATGCATGGCATGATGCGACTGATTCAACAAAAAATTAATGACTAACCAACAACCTGAAAAAACAAATACTGAAACAATTTCTCGCCCGCCCATCGTGGTGGTTATGGGTCATATCGACCACGGCAAATCTACACTTCTTGATTATATTCGAAAGACGAGCGTCGTAGATGGAGAAGCGGGTGGTATCACTCAGCATCTTTCTGCATACGAAGTCGCGCACAATGACGCAGAAGGAAATGATCGCACTATCACCTTTCTTGATACTCCAGGGCATGAAGCATTCAAGGGAATGCGCAATCGCGGCGCCCAGTCTGCCGATATCGCGATCCTTGTAGTTTCAGCTGAAGACTCAGTCAAAGCTCAGACAATTGAAGCATGGAAAACGATTGTTGAATCAAACATCCCTTTTGTTGTAGCTATCAACAAAATCGATAAACCAAATGCAAATCCAGAAAAAGTAAAAATGGATCTTGCTGAAAAAGGAATTTACTTGGAGGGTTTCGGAGGCGACATTCCATTCGCTGAAATTTCTGCGAAAACTGGTGTCGGCATCGACGCGCTCCTTGAAACAATCCTTCTTGTGGCAGATATTGCTGAACTCAAAGGTACCCCGAACACCCGAGCAGAAGGTCTTGTAATTGAAAGTCATCTCGATTCACGTCGTGGTATTACCGCTACTCTTATAATACAAGACGGGACTCTGACAAAAGGAATGTTCCTTGTATGTGGTTCTGCAATCGCAAACACTCGCATGATCGAAAATTATGCTGGTAAAACAATCGATAAAGCAACTCTCTCACAACCAATTGGAATCGTCGGATGGAGTGAAATACCACCTGTTGGTGAACTCTTTCAAAGTTTTCTAACCAAAGGAGAAGCCGAAAAAGCTGCCAAAGAATTTTCTTTACAAAAAAATTCACCAGTTCAAAAGAAAGTTCCTGGCGAAGTCCAGATCAAGCGCATTCCGATCATTATTCGTACTGACACCGCCGGAACAGCGGATGCGGTAGTTTCAGAAATCAAAAAACTTGAAAAAGATACTGTTGGCTGGAAAATACTAACCGCTGGAGTCGGTTCTATTGGAGAAAATGATATTCGTATTGCGAGTGCAGACAAAGATACTATCATCGTTGGATTCAATGCAAAGATGGATGCTCGCGCTCGCGAAATGAACGAACAAACCAAAGTTCCCGTTTATACATACGACATCATCTACAAACTCTCAGAATTCCTCACAGAACTCATCGAAGAACGTCGACCACGAGTCGAAAAGCTTGTAGTGGGAGGAGTGTTGAAAGCCCAAAAAATCTTTGGAAGAACCAAAGACCGACAAGTGGTAGGAGGAACGGTGCAAACCGGTGAAATCGCAGTCGGTAACAATGTCCGTATCCTTCGCCGAGAAAACGAAATCGGTACCGGTACGATTGTGGGGCTTGAACAAAGCAAAATCAAAACAAAAAATGTCATTGAAGGACTTGCGTGCGGATGTCTCATTGAAAGCCGTATCGAAATTGCGCCGGGAGATATGATAGAAGCTATTACAAAAGTTACGGAGTAACTTTTGTAATAGCCAAACTCTAAATTCTAAGCATTAAGTTCTAAAAAGCCCAAATGCATAAATCCTTTAGAGTTTAGTTATTAGAATTTAGAGTTTAATTATTTATGGCAATCCGCGACCACAACGAAAAACTAGAGAATGCTATTACACGCGAAGCTGCGGAGTTTTTTCTTCGTGAAGGCAATCGCCAGGCACTCATCACAGTCACCCACACAGTACTCACCAAGCGTGGTAATGGTGCAACACTATTCATTTCTGTGTTCCCGGTAAACAAAGAGCAAGCGGCTCTCGACTTCGTACAACGAAATCTCGGCGAACTCCGCAAAGTGCTTCGTGAAAAGATTCGCTCACGAGCAATCCCCTCGCTCAAAATCATCGCCGACCACGGTGAGCAACAACGTGATCACATCAATGCCCTTTTGAAAGAATAAGAAAGAATCACAAACATATGTTTGTGATTCTTTCTTATTGTGCCCAAGATGGGAGTCGACTACTACGTAGTCAGGTACTTTTCTCGTTTTAAAAATAAAACATAGAAAAGTCTTTCGACTCCCGCATTCGAATGAAGCAGTTCATTCGCTCTTGGTCATATGTGGTCAGTAATAATTTTGTTTTCGTCAAAAAAAAATTTTCACGACCCTGCCTCGCGGTTTGGCTTGCTAGCCAAACATCGCTACGGCTGGCACAAGCGCGAAAATGAGCAAATAAATTTGCTCATTTTGCCTTGTGCCCAAGGTGGGAGTCGAACCCACACGCCCTTAACGAGCTGGGGATTTTAAGTCCCCTATGTCTACCATTCCATCACTCGGGCAAAATTTGCACATGGAGACCTGGGCGGGAATCGGCTATTACATAGCCAGGTACTTTTCAATCTCGCAAGTTCAATAATGAAAAGTCTTGCGATTCCCGACATAAGTGAAGAAATTCACTTATTCCTAGGTCAATCGAAAAACATGCTAAAAGCATTTTTTCAATGAGACCTGGGCGAGAATCGAACTCGCGATGAGGGATTTGCAGTCCCCTGAATTACCACTTTTCTACCAGGTCTTCTGCATAGCTACTTGTCCGCCCAGTAGGAATCGAACCTACGACCAATCGATTAAGAGTCGAGTGCTCTACCAGCTGAGCTATGGGCGGA
>CAYVZI010000015.1:0-9910 GCA_964456475.1 uncultured Candidatus Saccharibacteria bacterium
AAGACGCCGGAACAAATGTTGACCAAGTGATGCAAAGGTGTTGACTCTTATACGTTACTGAGCAACTCGCAGTCATTTATTCACCGGGACATCCTGAAGTGTCATACGCGAATTTGCTAATTCGTAAATTCAGGATGACATGAGGCGGAGATTTGCTATACTATATACATGGCATTTCTCGATCCAAATCATGTTCTCAAACAGTTTGGAGTGTATGGCGCACAAGACGTGGCAGATTTTGGAGTTGGTGGAGGGCACATAGCACTGACCGCTGCGCGTCGTCTGGAAGGAGGCACACTATTTGCTGTTGATCTTGAAAAAGAAATTCTTTCACGCTTGGTCGCCGAAGCGCATTTGCGCGGGCACAAAAATATCCACCCGATTTGGGGGGATTTTTCTCGTCCAAAAGGTGTACCGCTCAAAGATGAATCTCTTGATCGGATTATAATTGCAAATACGATTCACGGAATCGACGATCGTAATGGAATGATACTTGAGGCAAAGCGATTACTTCGTCCAGATGGCAAAATTTTGCTCATTGAATGGCATGAAGGTGTACAAGGTGGACCTCATCCAAAACACAAGATCAATGAAGACGTTGCAGTCTCGTTGTTTGGACGACATGGTTTCAAAAAAGAATGTGATATTGATGCAGGAGAATGTCATTATGGTATGATATTGGTGCGTTAGCACCAATAAGTTAAAAGTTTGTAAAGTTCATAAAGTCTATCAAGTAGGAATAAATGCACGACTTTACAAACTTTATAAACTTTCGACTTTATAAACTTATAAATGTCCAATTTCAAACTTATTTTTATAACAGTATTTATTGTGGCCGGAGTATTCGGGTTTCTTGTTTTTTCTGGAATTGTGAACGTTGGCGGCGGGGGAAGTACAACAGTTGCCCCAGAAGGAAGTGTTGTAGTGTGGGGTACGCTTGATTCGAGTGCGATGATCCCGTTTGTTTCTGATTTTAATACCAAAAACCCAACGATAAATATTGTATACATACAGAAAGATACAGCTACTTTCGACCAAATACTCGTCGAGTCGATTGCTGGAGGAACTCCACCTGATCTTGTCTTGCTCCCAAACAATCTTGTGTGGCGTTTTCAGAATAAACTAACCCATATTCCTTTTACTTCGCTTCCGGCTCAGACTTTTACGAGCACGTTTGTTGATGCAGCAGATATCTTTATGGATACTGATGGAGCTTTGGCGATTCCTTGGGCAGCCGATCCTTTGGTGATGTATTACAATCAAGACTTACTGCAAAACGAAGGAATTGCTCTTCCTCCAAAAAACTGGACTGAATTTGCGGAAACTGTCACAAAAACAACAAAGAAAACAAGCGATTTAACTATTACACAATCAGGTGCAGCTCTCGGTACATATAAGAATATTGTTCACCCAAAGGATATATTGGCACTTCTTTTTATGCAGTCAGGCAATTCGTTTGTTACGATAAACAACGGAGCACTCGTTGTTGATTTCGGACCAGTTTCAACGGGCAACAAAAATGCTTCAGCAATTTTGGCAACCGATTTCTTTATGTCATTTTCTAATCCAATCAAGTCGGTATATTCATGGAATGCAGGTCTTCCATCTGATCGCAATCTGTTTATTCAAAGTAAGCTCACGTACTATTTCGGAACGGCGAGTGAACTTCCTATTATTCGCGCACAGAATCCCAATCTAAATTTTGGCATTGCGCTACCTCCGCAAACACCGACCGGTAATACTCTCACCACTGGTGCAATCTACGGTTTCGCTATTCCAAAAGCGGCTCCAAATCAATTGTTGTCATATACTGCGACAACACTTCTGTCTGGACAGGCGGCACAAACGTCACTAACCAATCTTTTGCAACAAGGTGCGGCGCTTACGCCGGTGCGTAGGGATGTATTGGCAGTAAAGCCAACATCTGATCCATACCTCGGCTTTCTCTATGATGCAACATTGGTGCAAAAGGTTTGGGTTGATCCGAATCCAATCATCTCAAATACGATTTTCAGTAATCTTATTGGCAACATCAATTCTTCAGCACTTACAACTGACCAGGCAATCGCACGGGCTGCTGCAGAACTCGCAGGATTGGGTGGAAATTGATTTAATTAAAAATTAGGAATTAGGAATTAAGAATGAAATACATAAAAACAGGAATTCTCAAGAATAAAAAATTACCCATACTTACTTTTGTGGTTTTTTCTACTTTCTACTTTCTATTTTCTACTTTTTCTACTCATGCCCAAACAACGATTGCAGATGTAATCTATGCTATTCCACCTCAATTCAGTAAAGTCGTGGGTAATGGTGCTCTCAATGAGGTTGCGGTAAAGGATATTACTCAAAATAAAGCGACTATTGTCGGTAAATATACGCAATTTACTCCGACTTTTGTTATTTATCTCGATACAAAAACGCCAGGTGTTTTCGACGACAAATGCTATCCATCAGTCAGAACAGACCGGACTTTTACTTGTAATTTGATAGGACTTGTACCTGCGCGTACATATCACTACATCGCCGTGTCATCAATCGACGATAAGACTCGACTCTCTACAATGAATGTATTTGCGACATTGCCAGTGTCTGCAAATCTGTATGTACACAAACTTGATCACCAGAGTGCGGAGATACAAGCGGTTATCTCAGATGGAGCAAAAAATCCATCTATTATCTATGGCGAAATCTTTGGCAAGCTGGCGAATCCGATACCTATGAAGCTTGCAAACGGTATATATACTGCAGCAATTCCAAATCTAAAATCTAATACGTATTACTATTATGTATTGCAAGGTGATGCATACGACAATTCGGGTAGGAAGCTTGCGTACAGTTCTGTACTTGGTTTTACGACATTACCTACACCACCGACTGCTGTAGTAGACAATGCATCTACGATTGTATCGTCTTCTGTATCTACTGTGCCGTCATTTACCTTGTTTGACAGTAGCTCGTTGGTAAAATGTGGGCTCAAGGGTCAACGATCAGACAATCCTCTCGGCGAACCACTTCTTGCAAGTGGTAAACAAGCCTGTGGTTTTCCGGAATTGCTCGGTATGGTGAATGACATCATCAATCTCCTGCTTTTCCTCATTGCACCGACTGTGTTTGTAATAATTATGCTTTATGGCGGTTGGCTCATTCTTATTTCCGCTGGTTCGACTGAGAATGTTACGAAGGCTCGTGGAATGATGACAAAGGCGGTAGGCGGATTGGTTATTGCACTACTCGCATGGCTTCTTATCAAAACGATTCTCGTGAGTCTCGGTGTAGACACTACGATTTTCCCGGTATTTTATAGTTAATACATATATGAAATCACGAGAGCATAAAAACATGAAAACAAAAATACTCACCACGGTACTTTTTCTCGGGAGTCTATTTTTTGCATCGACTGCGTTTGCAATGGATCCTTCGATCAAACTTACATTGACCGCCGGAGATGCCAAGATTAAGGTGGCGTTTACATCTCCGTACGCTAAGCCCAACTATTCGTTTCAAGCAATTTGTAATGACACGAACGCCGCAAAGACATCACATAGTGCAAAAGGGACGGAGTCTCCTATTTATGTTGATGCGGTAAATGATCATAAGTTTACTTGTCGAATCAGAGTGTTGGACGCTGATGGTCTTCCAACGACTGGTATTATTAGTGATGATTTCGGTCCTGTGACGCCTTATGCCGGCGCTTCGACAGTAATGACCAAGCCAGATACTCCCCAGAGCGTCAGTGCTGTTGCGGGCGACAAGCAAGCAATGATTACTTGGCTTCCTCCAGAATCTGATGGAAATACACCAATTACAAAGTATGTTGTTTCAACGAGTATTGGTATAGCGGATCTCGAAAAAACGAGTCGTAGTGTTCCTCCGGCCACTGCAGGATTTGGTGGATATACATATACATACACAGGGCTTACCAATGATACGCCGTACACATTCTATGTTCGTTCAGAAAATTCTGTCGGGGTGAGTAGTTGGGTAAGTTCTGGGAAGGTAACGCCGAAAGTTGCACCTGTAGTTTCCGATCAAAAAACTGGCACTGTAACCGAAACAGGAACTGGAACTTCGCAAAATGGTCTATCTATTAATCTTGAATTCAAAAATCCTTTACATCGGACAGCTTCTGATATTCCAAGTTTTGTTGCCGTTGTTTTGAAAGCCGTTGCAAAACTCCTCTTTCCTGTGGTTGTGATTATGATTTTGTATTCAGGGTTCCTCTTTGTTATTGCTCGTGGAAATATTGAGAAAATTGGCGAAGCCAAAAAGGCCTTGACTTATGCTATCGTCGGAGCGGCAATCGTGCTCGGTGCGTATGGGTTGGCACAGCTTGTGCAGGGGATACTTGTTTCAATAGTCAGTTAGTCTTTTGTATATATGAATTGGTATACTATAAAAATGAAAAAATTGTTTTTAAACTCAAAACTTTTATTAGGAGGTGTTTTGCTCGGAATGATTTTCTTTGCTGGATGTTTTTATGCTCAAAATACTGTTTTTGCCGCAGAAACAAAAACAGGGACTGTTTCAGAAACGGGGACTGTTCCTGGTGATAAAATAAAAACAGGAACAGTTACCGAAACAGGCACAAAAAATCAAATCGACGAGAATACCGACATCAGTGACCAATTCCAATTAAAAAATCCTATCGGTTCAGGATCGACTGATATGGTAAAAGCTCTCGATAAGATACTCAATTCCATTGTCGTACTCCTCACTCCAGTTCTGGTCCTCATGCTCATCTATTCTGGATATTTGTTTGTGATTGGTCGTGGAAATACCGAAAAGATTACTGAAGCCAAAAAAACGTTGACCTACACATTGATTGGGGCGGTGATCGTCGTTGCTGCAAGTGGTATCGCTCATGTCATCGAGAACACGGTCGGGGCTATTATTGGTTAGTATCGTATGTATAATTCACTCAAAATGAAAAAAATAGCACACAACAATGTTTTAAAAATAAGTCTCGTTAGTTTTTTTGTACTCGTCCTACTGTCATTTGGTGAGCCTGTGTACGCGGTGGTGCCTGTGACCGACCCAGGACAACCATCTACTCAAGGATTGCAATATACCGGTTCGTACTGTGCAGGCTTTAATGGCAAGCTTCAGACCGGAACAAGTACGGTTGCAGGAGTATTGCGATTTGGTACATGTTTGATTCAGACTGCGTTTATTCCACTATTGTTTGCAGTCGCTATCCTCGTTTTTATCTATGGAATCGTAAAGTTTATCGGGAACGAAGAGTCTGCCGAAAAGGAAGATGGAAAACAGTTTATGATGTGGGGGATTATTGCATTGGCCGTAATGTTTAGTGTTTGGGGTCTTGTAGAAATCCTAGGTAATACATTTGGTGTGATGAATGTTATTCCATCATTACCGGCGAGCAAGTAGTGGCCTAAGGCCAATTAAGAATGAGGAATTAAGAATTGAATGCATTTCATTCCTAATTCTTAATTCGTAATTGGTGGATTGTGGCTGCCTGCGGTTAGCCACAATCCACAGGAGTGACTTGTATGCTTTGTTTTATGGTATAATTTTTGTATTACTTTGGGAACATATTATTATTAATGAGAAGTATGTATATTATGAAAAAGAAACTAGGAGGTATTAGTGCTATCGCACTTGGTGCATTTGCTCCACTATTGGCATTTGCTCAGGTCGCTTCATCGTCGACTGCAGTGTGTAACACAAACTCTGCAAATCAGGGTATTGAGACAGTCATTTGTCAGATTTACCGCATAATCAATATTGCAGTTCCAGTGCTCATTCTCTTTGGTGTTGCATATCTCATCTACGGTATCATCATGTTTGTTATCGCTGGAGACGGTGAAGAAAAGGGTAACGCAAAGTCAGTCATGATTCACGGAATCATCGGTCTTGCAGTTATCTTCAGTATTTGGGGTCTTGTGCGCATTCTCCAGAATACTTTTGGAGTAAACAACAGTACTGGTCCAGGAATTCTCCCTACATTCTAGTTGGATATACCAAACGGCACAATTAAACAGGCACCTCGCTTTGCGAGGTGCCTGTTTTGCTATATAATTTACGTATGAATATTCTCGACTATATCGGTTTGCCCGTTGCTCATGCAGAGACTTCTGCCGTCGTGGAAGGATTTGTAGGAAGAGTGAACTATTACGTAATCAACCCACTCATTGTCCTCATGTTTGCGGTAGCGCTTGCTGTTTTTCTCTACGGAGTTGTTGAATTTATTATGAACGCAGACAAAGCTGACGAGCGAGAAATCGGCCAGAGTCACATGATGTGGGGTATTATTGGGATCTTTATTATGTTTTCGGTATTTATGATTTTGAGACTGATTGAAAATACGCTCGGTATTGGTCATACTCCAGGGACGTAGTTCATAATTTGTGCAAGAAAAAAAGCGCCGGATTTCCGGCGCTTTTTATATTATTTATGTGGCACGTACGTATATTTTAATACTGCCACGGTACCTTCTTTGGCAACAAAGCGATATCGATGAGGACCCTCAAGCTTTAAATCGCCCAGATGGTCTTGATCGTATGATTTTTCGTTTGAGCCATCAACATTCGAAACAAACACAGTCCAACTACTGCCTGAAATAGATAGTTTAAAGTCGCGTAGTTCGCTTGTAATTTTTGTAAAACCCGAACTCGTAACCACGACCTCTTTCGGTGTGTATTGTACCGAAAGAGGTCCGTCTGGATCTTCTTCGCTACTACTGGTTTCTGAATTCATAATCGAATTATATTTATCCTTAAGCGCCTGTTTTGCTTCCGGTACCCAGATCAGAAAAAAATACAAAATACAAAATACTGCAATTGTCCTAGCGAAAAACTTTGTCCACCAGCTTGGTTCGTGATGGTGGTCTTCTTTCGGTTTTTTGTCTTTTTCCTTCTCCTTGGACTTGTCTTCTTCGACTGGTTTATGCTCCTTCTTAGTTTTTATTACCTTTTTGCTTTTTTTTCTTGTATAAAAGAATCTAACGATTGCTAGAGCAGTAAGTGCAATAAAAACTGTTGCAATGAAAATGATTGGTCCAGAGAAATCTCTGAACCAATCACCAGTTGAATCAAACAAACCAGCGGATTTTTCCATAAGATTTCTGAAAAAATTGCTAGTGTTTCTCATTAGTACCTCCTTCTTTTTTAGGTGAAGATTTGGGTTTCTCTGTAACTTTCTCATCCTTCTTTGGCGTCGGTTGAGGCTTCGGTGTGGACATTTCATCCATGTTAAGGATTTTTGTTACAGTTGTTCCATCTAAAACTACCGCGCCATTGTCTCTCTTTATCCCATCTGCGAATGCTTTTATGGTTGGTTCTGGTCCAGCTTCCACCATTAGTTTGCGATTATCGGCTAGCGCCTTACCGGTTTTTTTGAGGTAATTCGCATCTGCATCTCCTTTTCTTTTGATCTCTTCCTCGTACTCTGATCCAGCTGCAATACCGTTGTTTGTTGCAACAAGTTTGTCGTTTTCCGAGATGTAAACTTGCTGTTTTGTGTTGATCATTTTTTCGCTTTGAGCATCAGCAGGGCTCCACCCAGTAAAATAACTGGCAACAATCATGCAACCGAACTCCTTCCGTAAACCATCTGTCAAAAAGTAATCATCACCATTCTCTTTCCAGTCGCCATTCATAGACATCATACTCTTTCTATAATTAGACTCCTCAGTACTTTGAGGGTCTGCTTGAATTGAGTCGATCGTATTAGCTGCTACATAGTCTTTACCTTTAGCCTTTGTGACACTGTCTATCGGTCCTTGTAGCTCGGTCGTCCTTGTTGCAAGCCTAAACGGATTGGTAACCTGAACTTGGTGAACAATTGGGATGTCGATACGCACTAACTCATCAACATAACCCTTTTTGCTGTTCGTTTCTGCATGCACCTCTGTTTTGTCGGCATCATGGACGCCCTTTATTACAGAAGCCTTAAAACCAGTTTCAGCGGAACGAATTATTACAATTTCTCTTGTAATAATTCTACGGCTCTTTACATAGATGATCATTTCAATCAAAGCATTCTCCTTTTGAAAATCTGTCCACGCGAGATTGTATTCAGGGTAGTTATCAGGATCATTTGCGTTACCTGTAATTTTTTTCGTAATACTGCCTGCGGGAACCGTTTTACGTTTGATTACCTTTTGCTTCATTATTCTGCAAAACGGGTAAAATCCACCAAAGTGTTTGCCAGTTTTACGTTCAAACCAGGGTCTGTCATCTTTAAATTCGTTATCTGATTTTGAATTCTCAACTTTTTCATACCCAGGATACCCCCACGCATATACGCGATATGGTTCATCATCCCTTCCTTTTCTGATTTCGTCACGCAAGGGAATCAAGTCCCAGTCGTCATATCGAGCATCGTGATTTATCGAGTGAGGCGAATTGATAAATAGCCCCGGAATACGATCGGTAACTGAGCCCATGTAGCCTCCACCTAAATTTTTTAGGTCTGTGATTTCTCCAGAAGCGATATCAATGAGACTAAACCACCACCATAAAATAATTGCGGTAAATATCAATCCAATAATTACTGGATTGACGTACATTGAGCTGACTACACAAATAAGTAAGAATAGGGGAATCCAGTATCGCTTGAGGATTCTTCGGGTCTGCCAGACTCCGAACAATAATCCTGCAAGTAGTACAATAGCTCCCAGTATTTTAACTGCGACAATATTCTTCTCTCTTTCCATTTTTTTTGTTTTTAATGAGTTATGAAATTATGTTGATTCAGTTCGGTTTTTACGCGAACTTACTATTTTCAGATTTGAGCGGATTATACCGCATTTAGGACGAAAAGTCAAGACAGAGAGATATCAAAAAACACCTTATTTTAAGGTGTTTTTTGATAAATTTGTGCCGGAGAGATATGGCTTGGTCACAAATATTTCCTCGTCGCCACTCGGAATTTTTGCGACCCCACCTCGTCATTTTGCCTGCTGACAAAATATGACTGCGGTTTTCAAGTCTTCACGCGAGACAAGAAGTTGTCTCGCTTCTCCAGCACAAAATGAAAAAACACCTTTCGGTGTAGTTTCATTTTGTGCCGGAGAGAGGACTCGAACCTCCACGGATTGCTCCACCAGTTCCTAAGACTGACGCGGCTACCATTACGCCACTCCGGCATATTTTTCTACTATTTCACGTTTTCTATTGAGACACACAACATTTATATCATAATACAATCTCAGTAACAAAGTCATACTATCACATTTCCCGTAAGAAAGAAGGTACACTGAAGATCGTTTACTTTTTTGGAAATAACCACCAGTAATCTTTCCGTACTTGATATTCATTAAATGAACCCATTCAAGAAATGTAATACTTCCGGAACATAAGCGTATTCGCAGCTGAATATTCTTACTTTCCGGATGTTTACTCACAGATATATTTCCGTCTCCGTCAATACAGCCTCGCAAAAAATCAAAATAGTATTTTTGAGGTATTTTTAATGGTCCAAGAGTTAATGATTTTTTCGGTGTTAATCCAATCGAAAGCAAAAAATCAAAAAAATTTTTATCACCGAATTGTAAGACAAAATATTTTTTATCTTTTGATCCACCTCGACTTTTTTTACCAATTTTGTTTGAGATACCTAAGCAATTTTTACAATTCTGAATCATTTCATAATCCAGAGATGTTATATTTAAATGTCGAAGGTCAGGGGAAAGATTCCCGTCAGATGCGATGACTCCGACTACATAAGCGAGATTACTATCCCATGTAGTTCTTACCTTGCTTTGTCTTTTTGCCATAATTAAGATAATTATACTAAAACATATAGCGTCTGCCAATATTACATTTTAATAAAAGACACCCTTGAAAAACAAGTCATAACAAGCTATACTCAGTCACGTTACCCAGCATTTCCGCCCATAGCTCAGCTGGTAGAGCACTCGACTCTTAATCGATTGGTCGTAGGT
>CAYVZI010000016.1:0-3586 GCA_964456475.1 uncultured Candidatus Saccharibacteria bacterium
CTTGCGGGCGCTACCACCTCAAGGTAGTGCGTCTACCAATTTCGCCACCCGTGCAGGTGTCATAGTGACTCGGCGAGTATAATACATTTTTCACTTTTTTGCCAGTCAAAACAAGTCTTCAAACAAAAATCCCCCTAAACCAGTTTACTGGTCGGGCGAACAAAAAAAAGACAAACCAGAAGGTTTGTCTTTTTTTGTTTTAGCCTTTTTACGCTGCTACTGTTTCTTCTACAGGAGCTTCTTCTACTTCGTCTGGTGTGGCATCTGCTACAACGCGAACTGATTTCATTTTCTTGCGAACATCACGGACAGCTTTTGTTCGAACGTAGTAGAGTTTTGAACGGCGAGCACCTGAACGTTTGATGATTTCAATAGAATCGATCATTGGAGAGTAGAGTGGAAAAATACGTTCCACACCCACACCTGAAGCAATCTTGCGAACAGTAAAAGTTCCGCCGATTTCTGCTCCGTGCTTGCGAGCAAGTACAAGTCCTTCAAAAGCCTGGAGACGGAATTTGCCTTTTTCTGGAATTTTGACCCATACGCGAACTGTATCGCCTGATGCGAAATCAAGTGCCTTGCGGTCGTCTGTATTGACTGGGGTGAGTTTTAGGGCCATATAGTTGGGTGTGAGCTCGTTTGAAACGAGTAATCTTTAATTCGTAAATACCGAGATACATTAACACAAAGAGCTAAAAACCGCAAGATTTCAGGGCATTGTCGAAATCGGAAGGATATGGAGCAACAATAGTCGTCTTTTTCTCCCCGGGAAGAGTGATTCCAAGCTCACGAGCATGGAGAGCTTGCCGTTCAAACCCTAACGCTTTTTCCCTCTTTTGAGCGTAGAGCGAATCTGAGACTATCGGGTGATTGATTGATCGCAAGTGCACCCGAATTTGATGCGTGCGTCCGGTTTTTGGTCGTGCTTCAACAAAAGAGAACACTCCATCTTTTGTATTCCCCTTACCTTCATACTCTGCGTTTCCAAAACGTTTTAGTATCTCAATATGAGTAAAAGCTAGACGTGTAATACCACGTGACCCCTTCCCTGTCGTCCATTTACGAATGTCTCCCGAATCACGCCCTATTGAATCCGTAATATCCAAGGAGTTTTCTTTTGGCCAGCCATACACAAAACAGTGATAGACTTTTTGAATTTTGTGATCCTGAAATTGTTTTTTGAAAAATTCGTACGTCTTCTGATTTTTGGCTATCACCATCACCCCCGAAGTGTCCTTGTCGAGTCGATGCACAATCCCTGGTTTTGGGATCGTTATTTCCTCCCCTTTATGTTGAACCAAAAGTGGCTCACCCACGGAAAAAAGCGTGGGATACTTTTCGAGCACCCAATCGGCAAGCGTATACACGGGAGACTTTCCGTCCGCATGTACCGAAAGCCCAGCCGGCTTGTTTATAAAAAGACAATCGCTGTCTTCGTAGAGAATGGGTATTTCCATGATTTGTATAAAAAATGCCACAGGAAAACCTATGGCATAGTTACGGATTCATTTGAACCAATATAAATTTTATCTTGATCAAATTCAAAGGTCGCCAAGCAAAACAGAGGTTCTTCATTAATAAACAACATGATGTCACCCAAGGATTCATCAAACTGAGCTTCATTCTGGCCTTTAGATTTCATGTCCTCGTATTTTTTCTTTGCTTTTATTTCAAATTCCGGGCTTATGATCATATGATGTATTTTTATTATTATAGCAATAATTAACTTTTTAGTCAATATGCACTTACCTTTGAGAGACTTGCCTTAAGATTTCGAACCATCATTAAGTCATCCTTGAAATAGCCTGTTTTTTGTTCATACCGATCAGAAGTCGGATTATACATTGAGACGCTTTCTTCATAAGTGAAGTCACTCCCCGAGCCGACTGTTGCTGTCCCAAAGTCGATAATGACCGGCATTCCCGCCTTATTAATCATCACGTTTTTTGAATGCAAATCACGATGATATAATCCTGAGTCGTGCATTTTTTTAATTGAATCATCAAGAGCTTTTGAAAAAACAGCAAAATCAAACTTTTTTGGAAGAAGCGATGGTTTTTCGAGAACCTCGAGTATTGTATGACCATCCACACGTTCCATAATCAAGTATTTCTTTCCTTCAGCCTCGAAGGAAATGAGCGGGAGCGGGGTGGAAACTCCAGCCTCTCGAGCCATAATCTGATATTTATGTTCTTGATCAATATCGTTCGATAAAATTTGAGGTTTTTGTTTTATCTTCTTGAGGCACACTTTTTTGAATGGAGTTTCTTCGGCCACAAACACATCAGCGTTACCGCCCTCACCAATAGAAACTGCATGTAATTCCAAAGTCTGAAGACAATTGAGAAGCCTCATTGTCTCTTTTGATTCGACAATTTTTGCGACCTTCTCAATATTATAAGGCTTTATTTCTTCCATAGCCCATATCCTAACACACTCAAACTACTTTCCAAAAAGTAGTCAAATTATTCTTTTTCCAAGACTAGTTCTTTAATTTTTTCGATCCAGCCCATAATTCTTAAAAAGAGTTTGGTATCATTCACACTCAATTCAAAAGTTCCATACGGTAAATTATCTTTTTTATTCAAACTTGCAATACTTTTTTTAGAATAGGTTTTATAAAATTTTTTGATTGGAATTTGGGAGACTAAAGACCAGTACATTTCTGATTTTTTAATGTTTAAATGAGAATGAATATGGATATGCCCCCGTAGTTTTTCATGAGGAACTCCGCATACTTCTTTAAAGAATCGAATCATAATCTGGATAACAGTGGGATCGCTGTTGGCAATAGCCGCTCTTCCTTTCGATTTTTTACTTCCCTCCCCAAGATAGAGCATTGCGCCAATAAACAAAAGGTCTCTTTGTGTAAGTCCTAAAATTTCCCCTTTCGCCATGTCTCGAATTATGTTTCTTTTGTTCTGCTCATTCACCAAACGAGACTTCCGTCTTAATTCAACAGAACGAAGACTTCGCCCTTTTTGTGATATTCTTTGTTTCTGTTTTTCTGTCAGCTCCACATGGCGAACCCAGGTACTAATACTGGCTTTAGAAAAATTGGTTTCTGCAACTATTTCATTGATTGTTAAACCTCGTTTTCTTAAAGATATAGCTTTATTACGTTCCTGTAACTTCATAAGTAAAGTATAATGTATACAATATAATTATCAAGGGTACAGGTATTCATTGAATTTTTTTCTACTTTCTGCTACAGTATTGGAACGCGCGATTAGCTCAGTTGGTAGAGCGCCCCATTTACACTGGGAGGGTCGCAAGTTCGAGTCTTGCATCGCGCACAAATACAAAAATAGCTGGCATTTCGCCAGCTATTTTTGTAGACTAACACTGTTCCTATGTCCCTGTAGTTAAATGGATATAACTGCGGACTTCTAAGCCGCTATTGTTGGTTCGATTCCAACCGAGGGGACACTATACTATTACGGTAAATACACCAACGCCAATGATAACACCTCTGCATACGCATAGGTTTGTTCGGCAGGAATTTGGAGCAAGGCTTGTCCGTGATCAGATCGCCCAGCCCAGACGTCCAGTCCCTCGGCACGAATACCTAATTCCTGTCCCAACC
>CAYVZI010000016.1:3596-8315 GCA_964456475.1 uncultured Candidatus Saccharibacteria bacterium
CGCTATTGTTGGTTCGATTCCAACCGGGGACACCAGACGAAAAACAGCCAACTGCTTGGCTGTTTTTCTGTACTGGTGTCAGCCACAGTGATGTTTTTTCAGCAGAAAAAAACCACGAGGCGGGCAACGAGAGTGTAATCACCCCGGCGTGCCCTTTGGGTAGTCGAGAAATTTCATTTGTGACGAAAAATGAAATATTCGTGACCACAGATTCTCCCTCACACCCCTACCTACTCGGATCGCTTACCACAACCGGATTCATTTGGAACTCCATGCGCTTTTTACTTTTTGCTTCATAGCGAGAGAGAACGTCGCCAAGCTTTTTTTCGTTGATGACCGGTGCAGTTGTCGCAGAAACTACTGTCGACTGAAAAATATTGCGTGATGCAACTCGATTAAAAAGATACATATGCCCAAAAATAATTAGAATAAGCATCCCAAACAAACAAAACATCAGCCGACGAAACTGTCTCCGTGGTGAGACTGGAAACGAAAAGAATGCTCCGAGTGCGGATTGAAACTTTGATTTTTGTTGCGGATTTGTGTTCATGCTTTTTATTATTGAATACCAGTGATACTCATTACCGATATATCTATTTTAGCCTCCCATCCAGAGGTATGCGTTCCCTTTCCTACCGGTTCCAAACCAATCGGTACAGCCGACTGCAAATCTACCCGGGTAACAACAAATTCGTATGGAGCAGTTTCGAGTAATTGCAAAAAATTGTAAATACCTGAAAAAGTACCTTTTACCGTAAGAGATGCGGCTAGTTGTAATTTTTCTTTCTTGACCTCAACCTTTGTAAAAACAGTCTTTACTCCGACACTTGTTCCATATCCTTCAATCGTATCAAAAAAAGACACTGGATCATTCATGTCGATAAAATACGACGTGAGCACCTTCTGTTGTTCTATTGTATTGGCCACATTACGTTTCAATTTTTCAGATTCTGCTTCTTGCGTCTGCAATGCACTCACTTCATCTTGAAGATGTGCTGTATGTTCAGTAGATTTTTTTACTGCATAAAAAAACCAAAGATAACACCCAAGTGCAATGAGCATACCTGAAATGGACAGGACGAGTGCGAGTGTTGTTTTTTTGAATGGCTTAGATGAAGAAAGATTCATATAATTATTCTAGTGTTACTCCTGCCGAAATAGTAAATGTAACATTCGCATTTTTTATAAAGCTCATAATCGGCAAATCTACGGTATGTATTCCTTTCAACAGTTTAATCCTATCAGTAAATTCTAGCAGCGTTTCTCGACTTTGAGCCACACCAGAAACAGTGACTCGAGCCGAAGTTGTTGAATTCGATGTTAATTCAAAATTGAAATTTTGAATTTGCACTTGATCTCCCTTCACCGAAAGAATCGGCTTGATGAATCCTTGAACGATTGGAGATTCTGGAACTTTCGTAGAAAACACATTGAGCTTTTGATTGATTGCAGAAATTGAAGAACTGTGAGAACGAGCAATCGCCGTCGTTTCGCGCAGGCTTAGTAACTCTTTTTGCTTTTGTAGTGTTGATTCATTTCCAGTTGAAAGAAGTAGAGATGGTATAAGTAATCCAACACCTGCAAAGAGAAAGGCAGCCAACATAAAAAAGAGAATGCTCAAAAAGCGTTTACGATACAATCGTACAATCGATTTTTTATACTCTTGTGGCAAAAGATTACTCATAATTATATATCCCACTCATTTAGCGAAAGTCCTATAGCCGTTGCATATGCCAACGACTCTCCGAGCGGAATCTCGGGGATGCCATGCTCTGGCAAAATAATGTTTGACCAAACATTCGCGACAGTCGTCTTCACATGCAAACTCGTTTCGAGATAGTCTGGCAATCCGACAAGGTTTGAATCTCCTCCGATCAGGATAACTTCTTCAATGTGAGGACGAGGGTTCCCCTTTTCGTCTGGATGGGTGTGCCAATAAATAAAGTGCTTGTTTATCTCATCGCGGAGTACAGAAATATTGTTGATAAGTAACGTAAAGAAATCCTGGTCAGGAGAATTGCGTCGAAGGCCGTACGTGCGTTTCATTTTTTCTGCCTCTTCAACCGAGATATTAAAATGACTCACGAGAGTTTTTGTGAGCATTTGACCACCCATATTCACTGTTGCCGTAAAATATACTCGTTTACCCCGAATAACAGCAATGCCGGTTTTTACTTCTCCAAAATCAACCACGAGAACAGTCTTCTCATCACCGTTTGTGATTATTGACCGAGCAAGGGCTTGGTCTTCTTGTTCGAGTGAAAGAAGTGTGAGCCCCGCATTGGTAAAAATATCTGTATAACTCTCAACGATAGCGCGCGGAGCTACCACGACAGAAACAGTGACTTCTGTGTCGGTACGTTCTTCAATTTTGAAATCAAAGACGGCTTCAAGCACTGGAATCGGAGCGTGTTCATCAAGGGTTATTTCTATTGTATTTCGCAAAGCTTCTTCAGTTCCAGCGTCGGGAATGGTGATTTGAAAAAAATAGGTTTGGGCTTCGGGAAGGACGGCTCGTACAAACGAAAAATTATTTTCTTTGGCTAATGTAGTCAACAATTCTTGAAGTTTAGTCCCATTGATGATTTTCCCGTTTTCGATTGTTCCGGGTGGTATTGGTACGATGCCATATTTACCTAAGCGATACCCCTGCCCAACAGGAATAAGCTCAGCGTACTTTATGTTGCGGTCTGAAATGTCTATACCGACAGCGGGCAACAATATGTACTTCGGGGCAGAGAAAAGAAAATTATGAAATCTTTTTTCAGTCATTACAGATATAGTATACTCGCGTGCGTGCTTTTTTGAAACAGCGTTAGTTCACGTTACGGCAATGGAGTGAGTGAATTATTCTTTTTCTTGAGAATCCTATATTCAATATAGTGTTTGATGACCGGGAAAAATGAGAGAACTATAATCGCAGCTACGATTGGCAAAATATATGCATCAATATTTTCTACTCGCTCTCCCAAAAAGTATCCGAGAAGACCAAGTGACAAAACCCAGACGAGCCCACCGAAAATATTGTACGTGAGGAATGTTTTATAATTCATAACTCCAACACCGGCAAGCATCGGGACAAATGTTCGTACGATTGGAATATATCTCGACAAGAATATTGTTTTCTTTCCATGATTATCAAAAAAGTGCTGGGCTCGGGCAACATACTCTTTCTTAAAGAAAAAAGATTCTTCTTTATTAAAAATTTTGGGTCCAAATTTTTTACCGATCCAGTATCCAACAGAATCACCAATGACCGCTGCGGCAAACATAACCACGAGAATAAGCTCTATATTGAAAAATCCTTTTGAAGCGAGAAGTCCTGCGGCAAAAATAAGCGTATCTCCAGGAAAAATAACCCCAATAAGAAGCCCTGATTCGGCAAAAATTATACCAAAGACACCAATATATCCTGCTGCTTGAATGAAGGGGAGAAGCGTGTCCATAAAAATAAGTTTTAAAGTTAAAAGTTTTTAAAGTTCATAAAGTAATACAAAATGATACGACAGTCCGACTATCGTACTTTTGCGCCCGGTGCAACTTCGACTTCAGGAGTGAGGAATACTGGCTTGCCGTCTTTTCCATCTACTGCCATGAGCATTCCGTGCGATTCTATCCCACGAATGGTGCGCGGTTCGAGATTTACTATGTAGAGGACCTGTTTACCTACGAGCTTTTCATATTCAGGAAAATATTCGCGTATTCCAGAAACAATCTGACGAAATTTTGATGTAGAAGATTTTTCAGGCACTTCTGCCCCCTCTTCTACTACAGCTTCCACAACTTCCCCAAAATCAATCTGACACCTCAAAAGCTTGTCTGTCCCCTCTACTGGCTCCACGGCGCGAATCGTGCCGATTCGCATATCCATTTTTTTGAATTCATCATATGAGACGTAGTCCATAGTTCGAGTATACAGTATTACTTTTAATTTCTACTATTTTTATCCAAGAATCGCTGAAGAATCACTGCAGCCGCTCGCGCGTCAAGATCATCGGGCTTACCAGGAGCTTTTGTCATTCGTGCAGAAGTTTGTTCTTTGCCTTTTTTACCGTGTGCTTCAAACGAAGAAAAACTTTCGTTCATTTGCTCGACAGGAAGAAAAGTCGTGAGTGTAATCTGACCAATAAATTCGTTGATATCATTCTGGACCTTATTGCCTTCAGAGTTTCCAATGACGATACTCCCTACACCCTCTCGGGTAATGATTTCTTGTACTTCGTCGAGTAATGCGTTGGTATTTTTAAGCACAGCAACCGGCCGAGCAAGCGTTCCGCCCTCGTCCGAGAGTGCAATCCCTACCCTTTTTGTTCCATAGTCAATTCCCATATATTTCATGAGCCCAGTATACAGTATTTGGTATGCGGTATACAGTATGAGCCCAAAAACACAAAAGATTGAAAAATATACTAAAATAATGTACTGTATTGGAACACAACTGAATAAATACGGAGGCGTCGTATAGTGGTTTAGTACACCTGTCTTGAAAACAGGAGTGTCGAAAGGCACCGTGAGTTCGAATCTCACCGCCTCCGCAAAGGCCCGGCTAAGTCTGAAAAGACTTAGCCGGTTTGCCGTTGCGCGAGGCGGTGAGATTCGAACGGACCCACGGCTACGCGCCGAGCACGGCGTGTCGTGGGTCCGGCGGCTAGAAATTTTGCGAGTGGCGACGAGCAAAATTTCGGAGCCGGATCTCACCGAATTTTACTGCTTTGCTTG
>CAYVZI010000017.1:0-7947 GCA_964456475.1 uncultured Candidatus Saccharibacteria bacterium
ATCTGAAACGACATCGGCCGCGACGTTAGTCGCGGCCGATGCATGAGGTATTACGAGTGAAAACGAAAACGCAAAAAAGCTTAATGTCAGAACAAACAACAAAAGGCTGTTGCGTACCGAGTACATACGCAAATTATATATCCCTCTATTCTAATGTCAAATTTTAATTCCCCGTAACCCGGTTACGGGGAATATGTAATCCAATCAAGAATCTCTGTGTCGAATTCAGAAATAGAGTTGAAATACTCTGGAAATTTTTCAATATTTAAAATTTTATTTTGTACTCTTTCCTTACCCTTGAAGTCAGCATAACTACTCCACGCATACCCATCCAAATACTCCAACGCCTCCTCAACACTCCGAATACCTTTCTCCTTCCAATCCTTCTGAATCAACTTCACTGGATTCAAATGAATATATGAAAACAAATACTTCCCCTGATTATCATTCTCGATATGTGCCGACCTAAACTTCCCCTCAAACAAGGTTCCTGTTCGTTGGTATTTCTTGTTAAAATATTTTGAATAAGTCTTACATAGTTTTTCCATAAAACACGAAATTGCGTTCACTTTCTTCACCTTTTCAATCCCGGTGACCTGGTCACCGGGATTGATTGTTGCATACAGATGGAAATGATTCGGCATTAGAACCCATGCACCGATAGCAATAATCTGATTACCGCGTTCAAAATCAAAAGCATCAATTTTCTTATTTACAATATCGTCTCGAAAATCGAACTTTTGATCAGAATTACACAAATACAAAAGCTTTATAAATCGATTACGATCTTCGTCATCAAGAAAAATTAATTGTTTACTATTCCCTCTGTTATATAGGTGATAAAATTCACCTTCTACCAGAATAGTGGATCTTTGTGACATATACTTATTTATTATATCAACAACAATAACCGGTGACCTAACCGGTGACCAGGTCACCGGCTGAGTGTAATTAGGTTTTCTTGGGTTTTTTGGGTTTTGGTGTTTTGGATGCTTTTGCGGATTTTTGGCGGTCGAGGAAGGCTTTGGTGTCGGCGTCGGGTTCTACGAGGCCTTTTGCGACGAGGCGGAGGTTTATTGAGCCGGGTTTACGGCCTAATAGTTTTGCAATTTCGTCGAGTGATGTTCCCTTTTCAAATTCTTGTATGAGCACGTAGTCTTCCTCATCTTGCCATGGCTTCCCCGCATTCGGATATTCGGCGCGGATTTTATCCATCTTTTCGAGCCATTCGGGAGTGGCGGTGGATTTTTTGCCCGCATGGATCCCGGATCGAGTCCGGGATGACACAGAAGGCTCAACAAAAATCTTGCCGCCCATTTTGAGAATAAATTGCTCTTCGAGTTTTTCTTGTTCTTCTTTTGAAAGCTTGCCAAAGAGCGCGTCATTGTCATCGCTATCGTTCTGCAATTTCTGATCGAGCGCAAGTACGACTGGATCCATTTCGAGCGCATTGTCGGCGTAGCCTACGAGTCGAATGCCGGCGAGCGTGCGAACACGCGAAAGAGCCACGTATCCCATACCGTAGGTGAATGTTTTTGAGAGATCGATCTCAGCGGAATCAAGACTCATACCCTGACTCTTGTGGATGGTGATAGCCCAGGCAAGACGAAGCGGATATTGCGTGATACTGGCCTTCACTTTGCCATTGTCTTCGACTTCCCATTCCATCGCACCGACGGTGATGCGTTTGCCGTTGGCATATATCTCAACTACCGGTTCGCCTCGATAATCAAAACTGACAATCTTTCCACGTGTGCCATTCCAGTACCCTTCTTCGTAATTGTTTTTGATGAACATCACCTCGGCTCCAATCTTGAGCTTGAGTACTTCTGGTGCAAGACAGGATTTCTTGAGTGCTTCGATGATCATGTCATTGCCACGACCCGCCATAACGAATTCTTTTGGATCACCGTCAATCTTTGCGAGTTCGGCATAGTTGATCGCATCCACGTCGATATTGTGCGTGTAGAGCTTGGTCGGAAGTGCTCCCACATTTTCGGCGTTCATGCGACCTTTGACGAGTGCTTTGTGTGTATCTTCCACAGCATTCGCGCGCATAGCATTTAAGATTTCCAAGAATTCATTGTCTTCCTGACGGTGCTGTTCGGTGAGGTAGCAAATGGCCGGCTTCATGAGTTTCCAGGAACGAGAATGGATTACCATGTCGCTCATAATGGATTCCGGATCGGAGTCCGGAATGACAGAACCTGAATCATAATCGATAAAAAGTTCACCTTGAGGCACGGCAGGCTTTGCCTGCCGTGCAGATACGGATCCAGTCTTCGTAACAGGTGGCAATTGAAAAAAATCTCCAGAGAGAATCACTTGGATTCCACCAAATGGCAAGTCATTCCTTTTGAATCGTCGACACACCCGCTCGACCATATCGAGTCGGTGCGCGTGGAGCATAGAAACTTCGTCGATTATCAAAACACGGGCTTTTTCAAATCTCTTCCAGAGATACGGCTTCTGCTCGAGTAATTCTAAATCAAAATCAGTGAGCGATTCACGAATGCCAATTCCCGCCCAGCCGTGAATTGTCTGACCGTTCATGTGTGTCGCAGCGATACCAGTCGAAGCAGTGATAGCAACCGGAATATCATGAGCATCGAGCCATTTGATGTATTGTCTGAGAGTGTGCGTCTTTCCAGAACCAGCGGAACCGGTGAGATACACGTTGACGCCGGTCTTCATAATATTGAGTGCCTGAGCTTGAGTCATGAAGTTCAGTATACAGTATTTGGTATACGGTATACAGTATATTCAATAAATTGGTCTTGTAAAAAATAGATACAGTTCGAGGCGCGAGCGAGGCTTGTGACCAAGGTGTACTGAACGTACTCCGCGGAAACAAACGAGCGAAGCAACAAAGAAATGTGCTGTTTTTTAGACCAATAAAAAAGAGCCGCGGGAAGAATCCTGCAGCTCATACTTACTAACCCGATTACTCACACAACACACAAAAAATTCTTTTTGGAATAAAGCCTCCCAAGCCAGAAACCATCAATCTGACTGGGAAGCTCTAAACGGTAACCTTGGAGGGACAACTTACATTCAATCTATCCTAGAATACTACTTTTGTCAATCAATCACGCGCACTAATTTAGTAAAATATCACTAAGACTATCCATCGGAATTGCTACCGTGGAAACACCTGCTGCGTATGCAGCAACTTGATATGGAGGAAAGATGAGCACAAGATTTGTTCCGTCGACATAAAAGAATTGCAATGTCTCTGGTGTTGGTGATGTGCCCATGCGCACCATATCAATCTGTCCATCATCGAGCGGAGAGCTGAATCGCTTGGCGAGATCTTTCACTAAATAGTCGTAAGAAATTTTTGACAATCGGTCGAGATAGCGTGTGTCGGTCTTGAATAATCCTGCAAGTTCAATCGTATTGCCGGAAGCATCAAATGTGAATGTTCTGTAATAGGTGTTTGGGTGAGCACCGCCTGTATCTTCGTACATCTGATACACATAGGAAACACTATTCTCTCCTGAATATTTTTTGTATTCGATATCCATCGCATATTTACGACCGTCTGCTTTTAAACGCGTCATTTCTCGTGCGTCAAACATATCGGTGTTGCTTGGAGAAAAATAGATAATGCGTTCCTTGATCCAGTTTTCCATCACAGTTTGCGCTTTCACATTCTCGTTTGCCGGATATTCAATCTCAACAGTCGCATATTCCCCTTCATTCTTGTATACGAAATCACCTGCATCATTTTTTGTAGCACCTGATATAGACGTAGTCATCTCCGCCTGAGTGGTGCTCTCCTGCACCGGAGCAGTCACCGGCTTAGGTGATTTCCAGATAAAGTAACCACCAATAACGAGAGCTATAATAAGTAAGAGTTTTTTCATATTTATATTGTATCACTCAGCAAAATAAAAACGGAATCATTGCTGACTCCGCTTATAAAAATTTGTTCTATTCTTTATTTCCGCCTTTACATCGGGATTAAATACAATTTTTGGAACGACGCACTCTGGTACGATTATTTGTGTATTCTTTTTTACGTGTCTCGCTTTTTTAACTAAACATTCTTTAAGAATGAGGTCGCCAAGATTTGGCATATGTACTGAATCACCTTTTACCAAATGGTTTTTGGATTCCTTAAAGAAAGCTTCCAAAATTACAAGTACATCAACCTTTGGGATACCCGTCTTCTTGGATACTGCTGCTATCAAATCTATCTTTCTCATATAGAATTATTTAGCTCTAAATTACCATTTAGAATTATTTTGTCAAGCACCTTAGTAATGAATATTGAACAAAATAAAAAACAGGCTTCGATTTCTCGAAACCTGTTTACAATTATATTCTTCGCAATTATTCTTTGGCTATGGTTGTATCAGATTGAAGATAACTTATAAGCTCTTCTTTTGTCATTTGCTTTGCTTTGTCGATCAAACGCTCTTTTGGAGTTTGAACACCGAGTTCTCTACGGGCATCATCATTTAATTCTGAAATTTCTTTCTTCAGGCTCATGTGAAGAAATTTTGTCACATCGGCAGGTAACTGCCTTGCGGAAGTATCCGATGTTATAAAGTTTCCTACAGCACCACCGGCTACTATAAGCAGGCAATCTTTCTTACTAGGAACCATTACATATCCCAACCAGGTAATAATTGCCAGTATAAGAAACGGATAGAAAAGTTTTGCAGAAAAACTTCGGGCCAAATTCCACCCCCGTAATGCTGAATCTTTTTTTTCTTCTTCGTCATTTTTAACATCATTACTAGACGTTTGAATTGCTTTGCCAATCATGGTAATCACCAAAATGACAAAGGTAAGAATTGCAAAAAAAGTAAAGATATCGCTTGCAGTGTCAAGGAATCTTTTTACGCCGTCGGCTACTGTGAGCCAATAGAAAATGGAATACCAGTTCATGTTTTTTAGTTTTTAAAGTTCTAGGTCATTCTAACACAATGCATTATACAAGTCAAGACAACAAAAAAATCCCGTCGTTCGGGATTTTTTCGGTGGAGCGAACTTAATTTTTGAAAGACCTCTGCAGGCTCGACTGGAGCCGGAAGGAGAAAATTTTTAGTAAAAAATTTTCGTGTCTTTCAAAAATTTATGCGAGCGTATTTTACTTTGTCTCCGCGTCTTGCACGTTCTCCTCATTCTTGATCTCCTCCGGTTGAGGTTCGGCTGTCGTTCCAGTCTCTGGAGCAGCACCTGCTTTTTGCATCGCTTCGCCGATCTTCATCATTTCGTTTGAGAGGGCTTCGGTGGCAGATTTGATTGCTTCCATATCTGTTCCCTCTTTTGCAGTTTTGAGCGCAGTGATCTTTTCTTCAACTGCAGTCTTCACTTCAGCTGGCACTTTGTCGCCTGCATCCTTGAGACCTTTTTCTGCGGTAAAGAGAATCATATCGGCGGTGTTCTTCACATCGGCAACTTCCTTCTTCTTCGCGTCTTCATCGGCGTGAAGCTCAGCATCTTTCTGCATTTTTTCGATTTCTTCTTTTGAAAGTCCAGATGATGCTTCGATGCGAATAGATTGAGATTTGCCTGATGCCTTGTCCTTTGCAGTGACACTCAAGATACCGTTGGCATCCACATCAAACGAAACTTCAACTTGTGGCATTCCGCGTGGTGCTGGTGGAATTCCATCGAGAATGAATTTGCCGAGTGATTTGTTGTCGGCAGCCATTGGACGTTCACCTTGAGAGATATGAATCTCCACACTGGTCTGATTATCGGCAGCGGTTGAGAATACTTGAGATTTCTGCGCTGGAATTGTGGTGTTCTTTTCGATGAGTTTTGTAGACACACCTCCGAGAGTTTCGATTCCAAGAGAAAGTGGAATCACGTCGAGCAAGAGCACGTCACGTACTTCACCCTTCAAGACTCCACCTTGCACAGCAGCACCGAGAGCTACGACTTCGTCCGGATTCACGCCCATGTGTGGCTTCTTGCCGAAGAATGCTTCTACAGCGGCAATGATTGCCGGCATACGAGTCTGTCCTCCAACAAGAATCACTTCGTTGATTTCAGAAACTTTGAATGGTGATGCTTCTACTGCACGCTTGGTGATCATCATTGCACGGTCGATATATTCACGAGTAAGATCTTCGAGTTCTGCGCGCTTCATTGTGCGAACCAAGTGCATTGGACCTGCTTCACCTGAAGTGACGAATGGAATATTGATTTCAGTTTCGATAGCAGTTGAAAGTTCAATCTTTGCCTTTTCAGCAGCGTCATCGAGACGCTGGCGAGCAAGTGGATCTTTTCGAAGGTCGATACCATTTTCTTTCTGGAATCCTTCTGCAAGCCAGTTCATGATTTTCTGGTCGACGTCTTTACCTCCCAAGTGCGAGTCACCATCAGTAGACTTCACTTCGATAACATCATCACCTACTTCAAGAACAGAGACATCGAATGTTCCTCCTCCAAAGTCGAAGACGGCAATCTTTTCATTTTTGTTTTTGTTGAATCCGTATGCGAGTGCGGCAGCGGTCGGCTCGTTGATGATACGCTTCACATCAAGACCAGCAATCTTACCTGCGTCTTTTGTAGCTTGGCGTTGTGCGTCGTTGAAGTACGCAGGCACGGTGATGACAGCTTCAGTGACAGTTTCGCCGAGACGAGCTTCCACATCCGCTTTGATCTTTTGCAAGATCATTGCTGAGAGTTCTTCTGGACGATAGAATTTGTCGCCCATCTTTACTTCCACACCGCCGTTATCAGCCTTTCGCATTTCAAACGGAATCATACTCAAATCCTTCTGCACTTCTGGGTCATCGAAATTGTGACCAATGAAGCGCTTGATCTGATAGATCGTGTTCTTTGGATTAGTGATACTCTGACGCTTTGCAGTGACTCCGACCATGCGATCGCCATTTTTGGCGAGCGCGATGATAGAAGGAGTAGTTCGCATACCCTCTGCGTTTTCAATAATTTTTGGTGCTCCGCCTTCAATAATAGCGACAGCGCTGTTTGTTGTACCCAAGTCGATTCCAATGATTTTTGACATATGATTGTATAAATTAGCTAATAAATTCAAAACTAAATTCTTTGTTTCTTAATTTATATTGATCCGTTTTGTCTGACAAAATTTCTTGTAAAATTTTAAATGATTCTGAATTATATTTTTGAAAATCTAAACTATTCTTAATAACTAGCTTAAGAGGAAATTCAAATTTTTTACTTGTTCCCCAAATTCCACCGGAATCAAGGCAACTAAGCGAATCATTTAATGCGTTCCAATTCATTCCCCATCCAGAATTAGGCTTGCTAACGTCGGGTGAATAATTTCCGTTTGGCCCTCCTAAGTCAAGAGATTCTCCAAACTTGAATAAGACTTCTTTCTCGTCTCTTGTTCCTAATAAATCTATTATCATGTTTTGATTTTATACGAATGATTAATTTTTGATAATTTAAAAACCATACATCCATTTATTCAGTAAGCCATCAGAGCTCTCAATCCCAAATATATCCATTATTTTTTGAAGATAGGCACATATTTGCTCTCTGTTTTCTGTATCAAAATCGTTCGCTGAATCGAGAGAAATTTTAAATTCGTTAAGAATTCCTTTCTTGTCGATATACTCAAGTTTTTGAATTAATCGCTCGATTAAAGAATTAATAAGAATTTCAAGTTTTTCTCTTTCAGATTCAGAACCTGCCCCTGGATAAAAAGTGGCTGAATCGCGTAAAAACTTTTTTTCTTCCTTGAGACTATTTAATTTTGATTTAAATGCATCCACGCTTCGATTATATACTCTCCATTTATTTTTGACAAGTATTTCGTGACCGCTGAATACTTGTTGAACATACGGATTATATGATATTATTGGTGCATGTCAAAAAAGCCTGATTTTACTAAGAAAATCCTTCATTCTCTCTCGGGAAAGAGGGCTATGAGCGTGCCTGAGATTCAGGCGGGGTTTTGGGCGACCGGCGCCAAAACCCCCCCCTCGCCCCCCCCCC
>CAYVZI010000018.1:0-6157 GCA_964456475.1 uncultured Candidatus Saccharibacteria bacterium
GGAATCGGACCTAGGACCTCTGTCTTATCAGGACAGCGTTCTACCACTGAACTACGCACGCATATTATGTATTAAAAACACAAGAAAACGACCCTTTTTGGGTCAAAAGCACTATACCAAAAAAAATCTATTCGAGCAATCAAAAAAAAGAAAACCTCGCATTTTGCGAGGTTTTCTTTTTTTGAGTTCTTAATTATACAAAATTAAAAACGAGCTTCTTGTGGACGTGCAGGAGAAACAGTCAATTTGCGTCCCTGGAAGTCAGTGTTGTTCATAGAATCAACAGCTGTGTCAGCATCAGCATCGTTTGTCATTTCGACGAAACCGAAACCTTTTGAGCGACCAGTCATCTTATCCATGATAATAGTCGCAGATTCAACTGGACCAATTGTCTCAAAGTGTGCCTTGAGATCGTCATTTGTTGATGAGTAAGGGATACCACCAACGTAAAGCTTCTTTGCCATACTATTTACTGTGCGAAAAGTGCGTCGCACGCGCGAAACCTATTAATTGAAAACCTTCGATGGTCTTCACGTAGAGCGTTTGCACAGTACACGTTGCGTAACAAGGCGCACATGAGAAACTAACTACTAAAAATAGTATAGCATGATGACAAAATAAGTAAAATAAGCAAACGAAAACCCGTAAGAATACGGGTTTATTTTTGCTGTTGCCATAACAGAACTTGGGTTAAACAAAAAACTTATTCACAGTCTCTGTCGTTTACATCACAGAGTGCGCCAGTAGTAATGTCGGCCGTTCTACGTATATCAGCTTCGCGACCCCAACCGGTGTCTCCACCAGTTCCATATTGAAGGCCAGTGCCTCCGATTAAATTCTTCTTCATAAGAAACAAAGTTTAGAACAACATGAACAATAATTACCTACATAGTACAATAACCTGAATATTGAGGCAATACTGAATCAAGTTCAAGATGACCCGAGTGGGTTTTTAATCACCACCCAACGTGAAAGCCCAAACTGATCTTTGTGAAATTCATATTCCGTAAATTGAGTGCCTGTAAGTATAGATTCGATACTACTCACCTGTTCATCATCATGTTCAAGAAAAATATAGCTTGTTTTTGCAAAAAACGGCCGTACTGTTTTGGATACTGTCCGAATCAAGTCGAGTCCGTCTTCACCGGAAAAAAGTGCCTGGTGTGGCTCGTACGCAAGCACAGAATCAGTCATTTTCTGCTTGCTGGCTTTTGAAATGTATGGAGGATTTGCAAATACGGCATCATATTTTGTTCCAGTTGGAATTCCGTCAAACACATCTGATTTATAAATTGCGTATCTATTTGGATCAATGGAATTCAGTTCAAGATTTTTTTTAATCTGGAGAAGTGCAGAATCATCAATATCCGCAAAATGCACGACTGAGTTTGAAAAATTTTTGAGCAGAGCTATACCTATACATCCACTGCCCGAAAAAACATCAAGCACGTGGAGTTTTGAATCAACACCAAAAGCTTTCTTAAGCTCCTCTATCGCCTTCTCCACCCAATACTCAGTCTCAGTACGAGGAATAAGAGGTCGAAATGAAAGGTCAATTCGACAACCCAAAAACGTTGAAAAACCAATCACGTAATCGACAGGTTCTCCGTCTTCAATTTTTTTTAGATCAGCAAAAAATTCAGGCGTTTCTATTCCGTGATATTTATCCCGAAGAAGCCATGCTCTTTCTTTATTCATCATCAGCATCGCCATCACCTTCTTTCCCGTACCGGGACTGTACACCTTTCTCATCCGAGTACGGACGCTCAAGGTCTTGCTCATGGGTCCCTTCCCCATGCTCACCCTCTTCGAGTGCAGCAATAATCTTGCCAATGTTACCTGCCATTATTCCCGGAATGTTTGACCAAGATTGCTTGATGCGATGGTCGGTAACGCGATCTTGCGGGAAGTTGTAGGTGCGGATTTTTTCACTTCGGTCTGCAGTACCTACCTGACTTTTTCGTTCTGCAGAATACTTTGCATGTTCCTCCTGTTCTTTGAGCATTTGGATTTTTGCGGTAAGAATTTCCATCGCTTTTTCGCGATTGGCGAGCTGTGAACGTTCGCTTGTAGAACGCACATCAAGCCCTGTCGGTATATGAATGAGTCGAACAGCCGTCTCCACTTTGTTGACGTTCTGTCCACCCTTTCCTCCCCCACGTGAATATTCCATCTCAAGATCACTCGGATTAATTTCGAATTTCACTTTCTTACGAATCGGAAGGACAGCTACAGTGATCGTGGAAGTGTGAATACGTCCGTTCTTTTCGGTATCTGGAATACGCTGAACACGGTGTGTTCCTGTTTCAAATCGCATTTGTTTGTACACATCTTTTCCTCGAATCTCGAATGAGGCTTCTCTGTATCCACCCACGTCTGAAGCCGAGCCTTCGAGCTTTTTCCAGCTCCATTTTTGGGTTTCTGCATATGCCTGATATGCACCGCAAAGTTCGGCAGCAAAAAGCGAAGCTTCATCCCCTCCCGCACCGGCGCGAACTTCAAGGACGACTTCGTTCGGAAATTGCTCTTCTTCTTTTTCAGATTCTTCGATTGCAGCTATTTGTGCTTCAATGCCGTGTTTTCCACTTTCAATGATTTCAAGCTCTTTGACAGCCATGTCATGGAGTTCACTTTCTCCACCGAGCATTTCGCGGACCACTTCTTCTTCACGCAAAAGCTTCTCATAGCTCTCGGCGAGATATGAGGTCTTGTGGTCTTTTTTGAGTTCAGGGAGACGATCGATGAGGGACATGGGTGAGTTTCAATATCTAATGACTAATTTCTAATGTCTAAATAATACAAAACAATTATACAACACAAACAAAAAGAAGCCTCCCTTTACAGGTCGGCTTCTTTTTGAGTCGCTACTTAGCAGCTTTCTTTGCTTTGAGTGTAGTAGCTGTAGCCTGGCGCTTCTTGAAGCGATCAAGACGTCCTGCTGTGTCGAGAATGTTTTCCTTACCAGTGTAGAAAGGATGACATGCTGAACAGATTTCAACATTAAGAGTATCTTTTGTAGAACCTACAACGTAAGTAGCCCCGCAGACACAGGTCGCGTTCGCAGTTGCATAATGGGTTGGATGAATATTTTTTTGCATAACGAGAACTATATTAGCATACGAAATTTGCTTTGACAAGCCTCAAAATAGGAGTATAAATAAAGAAAAACTACATATGGCATACCAAGTAAAAACAGGCGATCCTGTAACGTACTGCGAGGAGGGTCATTGGCTTAAAGGAAAAAGAGCCTTTATATATGACATTATTCCTCTCGATAAGCTTGATAAAAAATACGACAACTGGAATATTGTACTTGAATTCATTGATACAAAAACAAAAATTGGCATTCGTAATCTTGGCTCATACGACTATCCTGAACGTGAGCATGGTAGAATTCACTGCTCGCGAACAGACTTTGTCCTAGGTCACGCCCCACTTACAAAATGGGAGATTTTTGAAAGTGAATTAGAACAATTCAAGAATAGACCATGGGTACAACTATTTAATTGTCCTGATCGATCCGATCATAAATGCATTATCAGTGAATGCCAAAATTATGTTTCTACGCATATTTGGATCAACTGTAATGGGACAGGATTTCGATACCCTGTTTGCCTCGAACACGCCGATCAATACAATTTATGTAGCTGTCGTGAGGATATTCCTTTTAAGACAAAACCAGATGAAGTTATAGAAAAAGTTGCATAAAGCAACAGCCGGTTCGCATTAGCGAGCCGGCTGTTTTTTAGTCATTAGAAATTAGTCCTTAGACATTGAAACCTTATTTATCGTCGAGAAACCCCATATTGCTTAAGATAATCAATGTCACTCTGGATCGCAGTTTTAAGATTCATTACACTTTTACCATACGAACACGAACTACCGCCTGGTCCATAGTATTTACACGCAGCTCGTATCTGAGCACTATAACTATCCCCAACCGCCCCAAGATCAGTAAGGTACATAGCACTCGCCATAAACGCGTCTTGCGCCATCCAAGGATTCGCATCGTGCCCAAGAGCAACCTTGAGACGTGATTCAAATATTTTCCAGGTTGATGCAATAAACTGTGCAGGACCCATTGCACCACCCCAACCAGCAACTCCGGCGATAGGACAAGATATACGGGTAGATTTCCAATCAAGTCCAAGCTTGTTTGTAATAGCTATAAATGGTTGAACGTCGCGTGTAGGCTTCATAACATTAGAGAATAGTTTGCCAGTATTTGCACCCACCCCTGCACCTGTTTCAGTATTCGTCAAAAGACATTGTCCAACGTTTTTTCCAAGACTTGATTCCTGAGTAAGAATAGCGAGGACAAATGCAGGATCAACACCCGTTTTGTTTGCAGCATTTTCGGCATAAGCAAGAGCAATATCAAATCGAATAGCTTGTCCTCCTCCCGCAAGACTGAAGAGTTTGGCTTTGATCTGCGCCACCTTTGCCTGTTGGGCGGCAATCACTTTTTGATATTCAGTTTCTTTGTTTTTACTGATTGAAAGCAGTGTTTTTTGAGTGGCCTGGTTTTGCTCGATAGTCTTTTGAATACTTGCAAGTTTTTGCTTCTCATCAAGCGTTTTATTCTGTTCTTTTTCCAAATTAACTTTTGTTGCCTCTGTCACCCCTTTGATTGTATTGATGTTGTCTACCGAAGCTTTGACTTCCGCCTTCAAAGTTTCAAATCGACTCACGTCAGAATAGAATGATGAAAGGGACTCAGACGCAAGGAGGAAATTAACAGTAGACCTATTGTCCATTTCATTGGTTTTACGAATAAGCTGAGCGAGTGATTCTTTTTGATTTTGAATTTTATCTGTCAGTGAAATAATCGCCGTCTTCTTTTCGGTAATCGACTCGGAAAGCTGTGCGACTTTCAGTTGTTTTGCCTTGATTTCAGTCTTTTTAGCGTTGATTTGAGTTGTGAGAAGTTTGATATCTCCAGCGAGTGTTCCAGAGTTGGCCTTTTGAGCTGCAAGCTGATTGTTGAGCTCCTTAAGCTGAGCCTCGAGCGAATTGATTTGATTTTGACAATACGCTCTTTGATCTGAAGTCGCATTCGAAGTAAGAGTCAAACAGTCAAATTCTGCATATGCAGTCTTTTGAGCAACAGGCGCAAAGCTCGCCAGCATCGTTATTATCAAGAAACTTGGTAAAAAATATTTTTTCATAAGAAAAGACCTCCATACAGGCCTGTTTTTATAATACCATGAAAACAGGCCAATTTGGAGTTAAAAATTAGGAATTAAGAATGAAATGCTCAAAAACACAAGGCCGGTTTCGCGTAGCGGAACCGGGCCATTGCGAATTGTTAATTAGTAATTGCTTATTTGATGAAGAAACTACTCCGCAGGAGTTGTTTCTTCATCCTTCTTACCCTTCTTCTCAACTTCAATAGCGTCGAAGTCGATTGCTGTAGGAGCTTCATCCACTTCTTCTTTTACTGATGCGATAGTAGCAATAATGTCCGTTGCATCTGCAAGAATTTCAACACCAGCTGGCACCTTAAGGTCAGAAACGAGTATGTGACTATCAACAACGTCGAGTACTGAGATATCAACTTCGATGTTGTGTGGAATATCTTTTGAGAGACCGCGAACTTCAACTTCATGAAGTTGCTTCACAAGAGTTCCAAGACTACCCTTCACTGCAGGAGAAACTCCTACGAATTCAAGAGCAACTGCAACCTCGATAGGCTTCGTAACGTCAATCGCAAGGAAGTCTACGTGCATAGGAGTATTTCGTACTGGGTCAAGCGTGAGATCATGAATAAGAACAGTTGCCTTTCCTGTTGGAAGATCAAGTGTAAGTGTTCCTGATTCACCAGCCTCTTTGTAGGCTTTTACAAAGTCATTCATCGCAATTGCAATAGGAGTGTTTGTTTGACCAGCACCATACACAACAGCAGGGATTTTTCCCTCTGCGCGAATACTTGTAAGATTTTTGCCAGCATCTCGTGCTGTAGCTTTTAGTGTTATAACCATAGGCACCTATTATACACATAAATTGCGATGAGTCAAAAAATACCCCTGAATTGGGTCATCTTGAACTTGTTTCAAGATCTAGGCTAATTAGCTTGAAAAACAAAGCTTAAATAGATATTACCGTATAAGAGTCAACACCTTTGCATCACTTGGTCAACATTTGTTCCGGCGTCTTG
>CAYVZI010000019.1:0-1294 GCA_964456475.1 uncultured Candidatus Saccharibacteria bacterium
TGAATTGGGATCAAAGAGAGAGAGTTTGGTATATCGATGGCTATAAAAAACAGATACAGCTTTTGGACGAGCCTATTAGCACGGGATATGCGGGCAGACAGGAACTAGAAGCTTGGTCAGGCGGAGTTGTTATTACAAAGTTTACTTCTCCTGGCGAAGCTGTGAGTGATCTTGAAAAAATCTATTTCGGTAAAGATGGAAAATTTATCGCTTCAAGTAAAACCGGAGATTTTTACAACAAGGCAAGTACAGCAAGTCTCCTGTTTGGCAGTAAGAAAATGGAGCTTAGCTTGGTTCAAGATCAGTGCGGTAAGCCAGATAGATTATCTAATTCGGATGAATACGATCCGAAAGTGCCAACGCCTACGACGACTTTGCGTGCCATTAAAGTGAATGGAAAGAGTAAGTCTCTGCCGCATCCGATGGTGATGCGATGTGTAAGTAAATATGACGTATATGAGCCAGTGCAATTCGCTGTTCCCGTATATGACGGCAAGCAATTTGTATTTGAACTTGGCGGCATGAAGGCTGGTATTTCAGCTAATGGAGACCTGGCATATACGATTTCTGAATCCTTTGCAGATGTAGATGCGACAGATAATAATGGTTACGATCCAAGTATCAATAGCTTGTATCGGGTGGATGCATATGGCGAGCACATGGTGGTGAAGGTTATTCGGAAGGATCCGGTTATTGCAGAATTACGTAAAAATCAAGATGTGTCTCTTGTCCGTGAATCAGAAGATGATCAAACGGTGACATATAAAGTGCATAGCTTGTTCGAGTACAGTCAGCCTTCGCTGGGCACGGTCATCTTTGATAAAAAACAAAACAAGTTTCGGTAAATGAAACGAAAAATCGTCCCGGAAATCCGGGACGATTTTTTATGCTCCAAATGGTATACTAATGGCAGGTATGGAGCACAATCCGTTCGCTGTCGAACGTTTCCGTAATTTGCCCGAATCCGCTCTTGAAGAAACCTATAGAAATCCACGCATTTAATTTCCATTTGATGCAAAAGATTTGTGTCTGTTTTTAGATCGAAAGTCGGGACCGATGAAATTACGTGTCCTTGATTACCATCATCGGAGCGCTGATCTTGGTGTAAATACCATTATTCATGAAAAAGATGCGAAGCGACATCATGTGTATTGTCAGCTTGATTTGAAGGGTTCTGGTTTTCAGTTTCCAGAGACCTATGAATCAAAGAAAAACGGCGTTCCAAAGGGGCAATTAGCTCATAAGCCAGAGGCGTATATCCTGACGGGTTCAAAAGAGACGCCGTGGGGATATG
>CAYVZI010000019.1:1304-2442 GCA_964456475.1 uncultured Candidatus Saccharibacteria bacterium
CGATGGGTCTTATGGATGAGCGCTCGGTCGATTTTACCGTAAAGATTGCGGATCGTTTGTCTGCTGCTGGTATGCGCACCGAAGCAGTCGCGGCGGTATATCGTCTGCATCGTCTGGTGTTAGACGGGGAAGAGGTGTCTACGACGGATTTTAAACAACAGAATATCGACCGCATCGTTGAAATAGCTAGAGCTGAAACAAATAAAGAAAAACGTGCGGAGTTGGTATCGATGGCTCGTGATCTACGTGACAATTTTCAGCCGGTGCTCCTAGTTCGCTTGATGCGTTCTGCTTTACGAGTTCGTGATTTGAGCGAAGAGCCGGAAAAGGCGCAGGATATGATGACGGAGGCATGTCAGAGTTTGAATAATGAAGCCAAGGGTTTAGAGCTGCCAGGTGGGTACACGGCCGAAACAAAAGCAGGAATTGATCATTGGCTGCAACGTATTGGTATGGAGTATGGAAAAAACCTTGGGATTCTTCAGCACGAGGGTTTGGTGCATATGTTTTTGCATATGGGTAATTTGACCCTGGCGGGTGAAGTCGTCGATTTAGATTCGATTAGCGAAGTTGTGAAAAAGAAAGTCTTCACCGGAAATACTGAAAACAAGCAAAAATGGGGTGAAAAAGGTGATGAAGATGGGCCGTATCTTAGTCGTCCGGCCTTCAGAGAAACCGAAAGTGGCTGTCTGTTTATCGATCCAGCTATCGGCCTCCATCAAACGCCGGACTCAGAATTTGGAATTCCTCGTTGTCTGTTAAAAGACATTCGTGACATGTGTTTCTCTCTACGCGGACTGCTGAAAAATTTAAAAGGAAAATATAGTTCCGAAACCCGAAAAATCACGGCAAAAGAGTTTATTCGTGGATATGTACAAGGTCTGGGCGAAGGGAGGGCTTTTGAACAAATCGGACTCACAAAGGAACGCTTGATTGAGGTGTGCAGCAAGATGTCTGAAGAATTGATCGAGCGAGGGATGCACTATCCTCCTATCCCTGGCGATGACGAAGGCTCGGTATCTGCAGCGTAAAAAAAAGAGGTATATGAAAACAAACCCATTCAGTGGAGAATATAGAAAAGAACCTGCGAGAGGGCAATCCCGGCGGGGTTTTATGGAAGTACGCGTGGGAGAGGGGG
>CAYVZI010000019.1:2452-3352 GCA_964456475.1 uncultured Candidatus Saccharibacteria bacterium
AAAGGCTAGCGAACGAGAATCATCAAAAAATAAAATTGAAACGAAAAGAACTGATTCGTCCAGACCATGAGCCCGGAGAGGAGCCAAATATAGAAAATGAGGTACATCAATATATATTGTATGTATTGGCACATGAATGGCAGGATGAAAAAGGTGAAAGTAAAGAGTCTGTTGTTCGTGATCTAACAGATGCAGATTTTAAGACATTGGCTTCTGCTGTATTAAATCAATATGATCTGTATACATTGAACGTATTGCCAAAAGAATTTTGGCGAGATCCGCGAGTGAGGCCTAGGCTTGTTACTGAGGCGAAGCAGTTATTGAAATACGGTTCTTTTTTTGATGATCAACACCTCGGTGCGCTCGAATACCTTAACGCTGGTGGAATTGCAATATCAGAAGTAAAAGAAGAAGCGATAGCGTGTCTACGTTTAAGTATTCGACGCGGTGATGTAGCTCAATCAAAAACTCTTATCGATCGCTTAAAAGCGAGTGAGCTTGAAATTCGAATTAGTTCTCAGGATGTCTTGGAGGGGTATCGGTCTCTCTTAAAACAAGATCCACCTAATTTAGTTAGTCTTCAAGAGCTGCAGTCTATAACCAAGGTAAAAATAGATCCAAATGGCTACTTGGCAGAAGACATCGATGATGCCTTTGTTTCATATATCGAATACCCGCAATCTCATGGTGAGAGTGAAAAACAAAAGCAGATTCTCGCTGAAATTACGGGAGCTAAACCAGATTGGAATGGAAGACTGGCAAAAAAAATAGAAAGAGTTATGAATCATTAAGGAGAAGGATAAAAACAGATAATTAATGATATAGATTCACATGAGGCATATAGTGTATATCAATTTGCCTAAAATTATACAGATAATAAATACTAGAACTTGAATGATA
>CAYVZI010000020.1:0-479 GCA_964456475.1 uncultured Candidatus Saccharibacteria bacterium
TTGATATGCTCGAAATCAATGGTCATCCTACTGACAAAATCGAATATATTTTGAAAGGTGGAACCTGGAATGCATATCCGCTCAAGTACCAATATTGGTTCATTCTCGAATCATTCAAAGCATGTAACGACTTTAGCCGAGAAGTTCCACTTGGTCCTACACCCGAAGAATATTGGAATGACAAATCTATTACTGATTTGCAAATCGCTGTAGAGCAGGAGCAAACAATCAATGAATCAACTGGGCATCGCATTATCGGTCTCACACTTGAGACCAGACCAGATGCCATTTCTCCAAAATCAATTCATCACATGCGTCTCCAAGGATGTACTCGAATCGAACTCGGACTCCAGGCAACTGATGACAAAATTTTAAAACTGATCAATCGTGGTCACACGGTGCAGCAATTTCGGGATGCTATTTACCTTCTTCGTGAAGCTGGATTCAAAGTTGATCTACACTTCATGCCTGATTTGCCT
>CAYVZI010000020.1:714-1933 GCA_964456475.1 uncultured Candidatus Saccharibacteria bacterium
CTTATTCGTGATATTCCAGCTACTGAAATTGAGAATGGAAATATCATCACCAACTTACGCGAGATGCTTGAATATCAACTCAAAAAAGAAGGAAAGCATTGTGAATGTTTGCGTTGTCGAGAAATTTATCGACAAAAAGACAAGATAGATCCAGATATTGAGCCACAACTTTTTGTAGATACCTATGAAACCATTGGTGGAACGGAATACTTCATTTCAATGGAAGACAAAGATCGAATTGCGGTGTATGGTTTTCTTCGCCTTCGTATCCCCCACTCTAATGGAATTCCAGATTCATCGCCGGTCGTAGCATTAAAAAAAATACTTCCCGAATTGCAAGACGCTGCATTTGTGCGCGAATTGCATGTGTACGGTCAGATGATTGGAATCGGAAAAACAAAAACCATCGGCAGTCAGCACAAAGGATACGGGAAAAAATTAATGGCTGAAGCTGAGCGTATTACCAGAGAAAATAACGTACACAAACTTGCAGTAATTTCAGGAGTCGGTGTGCGTGGGTATTATGAAAAGCTTGGTTACAAAAAAGAAGGAACGTACATGATTAAAGAAATAACATAAGAAGCTCCTATTGGGAGCTTCTTTTAATTTGAGAACGGGAACCAGGAACTGCACAATGTGTGTGCAGCGCCCGGCAACCGGAGGTGTGAAGTCTTAGACTCGCATGTTCGTGTCCGACTCGTGCGGGCGTGCGACTTCAGTCGCAGGACCGTTGGTCGACGCGTCTAACATGTGGATCAGATTCTCCGACCGCGCTTCAGCGCTCTCTACCATCTGGTTCGAGCGCCCACGAATGGCGACTCGCTTGTTGAGGCTTCGGTCACGGCACTTTCCTTCTAGCTCTGACATGACATTCTCCGCACAGTGTAGACGTCAGGGATTGCGGTCATACCGCGAATTGATGGGAGGCGAACTATCGTGCGGCGAATTGACTGCACGATTTGCTTCTATCACCCTGCTCAGCTGATGGGGGTACGACTCTTTGAATCGTTCTTCCATGCTCTTGGAGCTCGGAGTAGGCTTGGGCAGGGCTTCTTTTGCATTCCACTCTACAGCCATCATTCCTCCAGTAACGGCTAGGTTCGAAACACTTAACATTTTCGTAAATCGAACCGAGCACCGAAACAGGATACAGGAAAAATGTCATTTTGTCAAGGCTGTGTATAAAAAAATAAGCTCTATTACAAGCATATAGATGTTA
>CAYVZI010000020.1:1943-2653 GCA_964456475.1 uncultured Candidatus Saccharibacteria bacterium
GACCTGTGCGTTCGCACAAGCCCCATCAGAAACGTCACTGCCACTTGCCGCGGCCCCGCTGCTGGTGCTTCGGCGTACGAGACGCCTGGTAGGACTGATCGGCCTTGGTGCCGATCGAGCCATCCACGACACACACGGTCTGGTCCAGCTGCCGAGACTTCGACCGGCGCTTGGACGGTCGACCGTTCTGGCGTGGGTTCCCATTGGGGAGGATGGCGGCTCCAGCGTTCTTCGTGATGTTGGAGGGCTTCTCGGCCCTGATCTCCGAATGCTCAGGGAGCAATGGATGCTCCATAGGCATGGAAGGTCCGAGGTTGCAGAAGTACCACAAAATCCAATACGAGTTCATTGCGAGCTCCTGTTGTGACGGGTTGTGCCTATTTCTTTGCAGAAACAAGCTCGGTAAAAAATAGCATATATTAGGCAAAAAAGTCAACGATTACTTGAGATATTTCTGCTTCTTGGCTACAATACCCCTATATGCATCTACCCACCCAAACAATCATCGCATCAGGACCAGTCATTATTGAAAATGGCAAAGTTTTGCTTAATAAAGAGAAAAAAGAAGATGGTAAAATTACACCATGGCTTTTCCCAGGTGGAGAAGTCGAATCTTTTGATATAACGCTCGAAGATGCCTGCAAACGTGAGGTAAAGGAAGAAATGGGAATTGAGGTTGAAATTATACAACCCCTCAAACCTATGCTCGT
>CAYVZI010000020.1:2663-2874 GCA_964456475.1 uncultured Candidatus Saccharibacteria bacterium
ATCCAGAGAAATTAGTGATTCTTATTCACTATCTTGCAAAACGAATTGGAGAAATAAAACCAGGTGAAAATATTGTAGAATGGGATTGGTTTGATATTAATAAACTCCCTGAAAATTCTGCTCCAAACGTAATTGAAGTTATCAAAGAATATAAACAAATTAATACAGTAAGTTAGTATGTTGTAATTCTAAATTATTTTTCTTCTTTACT